>CAZBTV010000005.1:0-96957 GCA_964494895.1 uncultured Steroidobacteraceae bacterium
GAGTGGTGCTCGATGCGCAAGGCCGTACGGCGCTCGTCCGGGATTTGCTCCCCCGAACGACGCTCCTGACACCAAACGTGCCTGAGGCGGCCGCCCTGCTGGGTGAGTCGCCAGCCATCGATGAGGTTGGCTTGCTACGGCAAGGACGGCGGCTGTTGGAATTCGGGAGCCGGGCGATTCTGCTCAAGGGAGGGCACAGCACGGGAGAGTGTGCCGTCGATCTCTTGATACGGGATGCGGACTCATGCGTCGAGCGGATATCGTCCAAACGTCTGCCCGGCTCGAGTCGAGGGACGGGTTGCGCGCTGGCCTCGGCAATCGCGGCTGGGCTGGCGAACGCGGCCTCATTGAACGAGGCTTGCAGGGAAGCCAAGAGTTACGTCCTGGGCATGCTGGAGCAAGGCTAACGCTCCTTTCCCGATTCGGTTTACAGGTGCTGCGTGAGAGCATGCACCAGCTGTCGTCGATCGCCGACAGCGAGCCCCGCACGTGAAACAGCGCAAATAACACCGGCATCTTCCATAACCAAGTCAACCAACTCACTCCACCCGCGCTGTCTGGACAGCCGATCCAAGGCTCTCAAGCAACAACACCGGAGGGTAGGTTATGCAGGTCGATCTCGTGAAGCGCGCTGTGTGCAATGCACTGGCGAGCGGGTTGACAATAATGCTGGCGGCGTGTGGAGGCGGCTCGGGCTCTATGTCCAACGTCAGCCCGAGCGCGCAGACGGGAAATGTGCCGCTTGTCATCAGCGATGCCACCTCCGACGACTGGGCCACCATCGGTGTCAAGATCCTGAGCATCGCGCTCGTCCCGCAAGGCGGCGGCAGCCCTGTGACGGTATTTACGGCGCCGACACCGGCCCCGATGGTCAACCTCGAGCAACTCGATCAGATCGGCGAGATTCTCGGCAATGTCAGCGTACCCGTGGGCACCTACACGGGCGCGACGATCACCATCAGCGGCAATCCGGGTGATGTCTCGCTGGTGGTGTCCGCCGACCCGGAGACTGGATTCGCGGGTACCGCGGGGACGAGCATTCCGAGCAGTCAGATCCAGATCCAGGGTACGCAAGGCGCTTCGGGAAGCCTGACGGTCCCTGTAACGGTGACATTCGCCTCACCGCTGGTAGTGACTGCCAGCACGAACAACGCTCTCGACCTCGAATTCGATCTATCGCATCCGGCGTTCATCGTCGGCCACAAGCCTCCGGGATCGGGTACGACCCTGTGGGCTGTGAATTTCAAAGGGCCATTGCGCCATCACCCGATCGCCGACATCGCGCACCTCGTCCTGCGGCACACCTACGGTAATGTGACCGCGGTGTCGTCGGACAACAGCGCGATCACCCTTACGAAGGATCTGCCGACGTTGCCTGTCGTGACTCCCGAGACGGCGGTGCCGACCTCGCAGTCGCTGAAGATTCTTGCGGACGCCACGAATGGCACGATCTTCTACGACCTCGATGCGAAAACCTCCACAACCATCAAGAGCTTTGCCACCGAAGGCTCCGCCCTCGTGGGCAAGTATGTGCGCATCGCCGCCCGATATCAGGAGGACGGCACGCTGGTTGCCGTCCGCATCTGGGCGAGCAGCAGCTTCAACAATGTCTGGGTAAGCCCCGAGGGCCATGTTCTGCATGCCAACGCCTCGACCGATGTGCTGACGATCCTGAATGAGTCGGGGAAAGCCGTTCCGGTTACGGTAGATGCCAACACCCAGTTCTTCTTCCGCACACCTCAGAGCGCGGTTGCGGATGCCACGCCGATCGCCACGGGCACAGGCTTCCTGACGAGCAAAAACCTCGTGCGCGGCTTCAAAGTGCACGTGAGCGTCGTCGATCCGCTCGCCACCACGCTGGTGGCTCAGACAATCGACATCGAGAGCGCGGTCTATTCTGGCGCGATTTCGGCAGCCAACAGCACGGGTTTCACGGCAACCCGTCAGTTCGCCACGGCCTCCGACGACTATGCCGTTTCGCTCGATTACATCAGCAACACCACTGCCAACGGGAAAGACTCCAGCGGCAACGCGGTGAGCGGCTTCAAATACTGGAACTTCGCCTATCCAACATTGGCAACGACGGGCGCCAATGCGGTTGCGGACTTCGTCGCGGTCACGAACGGCGGAGTGAATTTCGGCGGCACGGTAGGATCGATCTCCGCCTGGGGCATCTCGAGCGCGATCTGGGGTGATCCTGCCAATAGCACCGGATGGTCGGTTCCATGGACGATCCTCATGCCGACACCGGTTCCGCTGGGGGTTGTCGCGACCGGTTTCGCGAACAACTCGTTCACCATGACGGTGGCGGGCGGCACGATGCCCGCTACGGTGGACGTGAGCACGACTTCGGGCTCGGCAACCCTCGTCTATCAGATAGATCGGACGAACGAAGTCCTCACGCTGAGCCCGGTTGACATCACGACCAGCGCGGGTCTCAACACCATGACAAACGGGTTGACGGCCGGTGCCCCGGTGAAGGTGTACGGAGTTCCGCAAGCCGATGGCACTCTGAAGGCATACTTGCTCGTCTATTACACCGGAACGACGATGCCTGGCGGCTGATGGATGAGAGCGGAGTCATGCGACCACGAGTTGCATGACTCCGCATCGTCATCCCGGGGGTGGTAAACTCGCCACATGAGGCTACGAATATTCCCGGTGATGATGGCTGCGATCGGGCTTACCGCGCTGGCACAGGCACGGTCAGCGGAGATTCCTGCCAGCCTGCAACCTCCCGCAGGCGAAAAGCTGGTTCTGCGAGCCCATGCCTCGGGCTGGCAGATCTACACCTGCCGCCCGGACGCCGACGGCAAGCCGAAGTGGACGCTGAAGGCGCCCGATGCGGACCTCCATGACGCCCGCGGAAAGGTGATCGGCCACCATTCTGCCGGGCCGACGTGGAAAGCGACCGACGGCAGCGAGGTAACGGGAAAAGCGGTTGCGCATACCGATTCTCCCGATGCGGGCTCGATTCCATGGCTGCTGCTGACCGCAACGGGTCACTCCGGCAAGGGTAAGCTGGCTACCGTGACCAGCATCCAGCGGCTGTACACGAAGGGTGGACAGCCTTCCCCGGACGCGACGTGCGACGCCTCCACGGCGAACACCGAGACTCGCAGCACCTACACTGCCGATTACTACTTCTACGCGCCGGCAAAATAACCCTCCTCTTACCGCCCCCCGCGCGGCAGCCCTCCATGTCGTCTACCGGACGGGCGCGCTCGAGGTGCCCCTTGTGGAACGGGGTTTTGCCCGCATCTAACCGGAAATTCCCAGCTTCATACCGAGGCTCTCAGAATGGCAATGCTCAAGCGGATTGCAGCTCCTTTGGTCCTGGTTACGGCCCTGGTCTGCGCCGGTCCGGTGCTGGCCGCGGTTCCCACGGTCGACCAGGTCTATCAGGCGGAAAGATCGGGACACCTCGACCAAGCGCAGCAGCTGATGTACGAGGTTCTGCGTGATAAGCCCAATAGCGCCAAAGCCCATTACGTCGAAGCCGAGATTTCCGCCCGGGCAGGAAACTTCGGCCGCGCCCGAGCCGAACTGGCCCGAGCACAGCAGCTCGATCCGAGCGGTGGCTTCGCCAAGCCGGAGGCTCTGGCAGCCCTGCAGCGGGAGCTAGCGCGAGGCAACGGCAATTATCGCGGCTACGGCTCTCCCCCGGGAACATACGTGCGCCCGGTAGAGCGTCGCTCCTCGTTCCCTTGGGGAATAGTGCTCCTGGTGGTTGCAGGCGTCGTGATCGCGTGGGCGCTGCTCAGCAGACGTAACTCTCCGCGATACGGCGGTTATCCACAGGCCGGTGGGGGCTTCCCCGGCGGTGGTGGTTATAGTGGGCCGGCAGGCGGCTACGGTCCGGCGGGCTATGGTCCTGCAGGCTACGGTCCGCCCGCGGGCGGTGGCCTTGGCTCCGGAATCGTTGGCGGACTAGCCAGCGGCCTCGCCGTCGGGGCAGGTGTGGCGGCTGGCGAAGAGCTGGTGCGGCACTGGATCGACAAGGACGGTAACCGGGTCGAGGGTCCGCCGCCTGCGGATTATGTTCCGCCGGACGATAACGCCAACATGGGGGGCAACGACTTCGGTGTTTCCGACAGCAGCTCCTGGGACGACGGCGGGAGCTCTTTCGGCGGGGACAGCGGCGGAGGCGGCGGTGATGACTGGACCTGATGACAGGCACCCATCCGAGCGATTCAGCTTCGCTGGGGCACCAGGCTAATCCAGGCCGTCAGGCCCAACCGTTCTGCTATTTCCGAGGCGCGTCTCTTTCGGGAGGCGCGCCTCGTCGTTTAACGTACGCGCATGCTCGACCCAGAACAACTCGCGGCGCGCGCCGACCGAATCCGCGCCAGTGGCGTATTGGGCCGTTCCGGGCAGCTCATCAAACTGTTCGACTATCTGGTCGAGTGCTCCGTGTTGGGGAAATCGCCCAAGGAGATCGATATCGCCGTCGAGGCGCTCGGGAGAGGGGCCGGATTCGACGTGACGCAAGATGCCATCGTTCGCGTCTACGTCCACAAGCTGCGACGGCGGCTGGACGAGTTCTATAGTGGCCCAGGGCGCTCCGACTCGCAGCGGATTGTGATCTCACGGGGCGAATACCGGCTTTCGCTCGAACCGAACGGACCGGCCGCGGGGGAGGCCGCCCCGGGAACCTCGCCCGCTACGACGAAATCGTCGCCGATCGGAAAGTCGCGCACGGCGGTGAGAAGCTGGCTTATCGGGGCGCTTGCGGTTTCCGTCGGCCTCAACATCCTGATGATCAGCTTTGGGCGTTTCCGCCAGGCGCCGGCAGAGACAGCTTTGGCACGGGTGCGCGCCAGCCCGATCTGGTCGCAGTTGCTCAGCGACGATCTGCCTATCGTCGTCGTAGTCGGTGACTACTACATCTTCGGCGAGACCGACGACTCGATGAACGTGAAGCGCATGCTGCGCGAGTTCGCAATCAACTCCCGCCGTGATCTCGAGCAATACACGCAGGATCATCCCGAAGTCGCCGAGCGCTATATGGATCTCGGGCTCACCTATCTGCCCACCTCTGTGGCGCCGGCCTTGCGCGAGCTGATGCCGGTTCTGGGTGCGGCGGGAAGGCGCGTACGCGTGGTTTTGGCTTCCGAGATGACTTCCGATCTTCTAACACGAGCCGATGTCGTGTATGTGGGGTATCTGAGTGGGCTGGGGATGCTGCACCGGATAGTGTTCGCGGGATCACGGTTCGCCATTGGCGACACTTATGATGAGCTGATCGATCGCAAGACCGGTCAGCACTATGTCAGTCAGAGCAGCAGCCTCTGGCGCGGCGATCCGAGCTATCGCGACTATGGTTATTTCTCTATGTTCACAGGTCCGAATGGCAATCGGATCGTCGTGGTCGCCGGGACGCGCGACGTCGCGCTGGCGAATACGGCGGAAGCGGTTGCGCATCCGGAATCCATCGAACGCCTGGCAGATCAGTCCGGCACACACCGGGACTTCGAAGCGTTGTACGAGGTGTACGGCATGGAGGGAACCAACGTGGACAGCAGGTTGCTGACTACGGTGCCGTTGAACACGGCGGCGATCTGGAGGAATTAGGGAGGCGCCTGCACGTGCGCTGGGCGCCCTCCCTCGACTGTTGGTGGCCGAACGCTATTGATGGGTCTTGGCGATGAAGGCGGCCACGTTGTCGTGCAGGGACTTCAGGTCGGGCTCATGCGCATAGACCATGTGGCCCGAGGTATAGAAGTGCGTCTCGGTGTTCTTCAACAGAGATGGCTGGATCGGGAGATGCTCCAGCTCCCATAGAGCGGCGAAGAACGGTGTTGCGAGATCGAAGTAACCGCCGTTGAGCTGCACCTTCAGATTGGGGTTCTCCTTCATCGCGACCGCCAGGTCGGGAATGACATTCATGCTCTGCGGAACCTTCCCGCTCGAGCCGGGTGGCTGATGCAACGAGTCCCATTGCTTCTCGAGGTCGACTTCCGCCTTGTAGGTCTTGCGCGCGCCGAACTTGAGCGTTCGGCGCACATAGTCGTTGAATGCGGAGACGTATGCAGAGGAGATGGCGGCGGACTGTGGATCGTACTCGGCTTCCTTGCTCATCGGGTCCAGTGTAGGTCCTGAGAAGCGGCTGTCCAGGCGGCCGGTCGTGATCTCGTGGCCGAGCAGGTTTTTTTCGAATTCGCCGCCGTTCACGCGCAGGTCGGCCTGCTCGAAATATTGCGCTGGAAGGCCAGTGTACTCGTGCAGCCTGGTGGCAATCGCGGACTTCCGCTCGGCCGAGATTCCGTTACCCTCCGCGAGCGCTCGCGAGTAATCCCCTAGCGCGAACTGCTCGACTTCCGTGAGAAAGGGCTCGAGTGCCTGTGGCTGGTTGGGAAGCTTGTGATGGTACCAGGCCGTAGCGGCGTACGTCGGGAGAGCCAGGACATAGGGTTGGTCGATTCCGGGATTGAACTGGGGGCTGTCGACACTATCGTCCGCCGCAAGGAAGGCCGACAGCAGAATGACACCGTTCAGGTCGAGACTCTTCTCGTTCTCCAGGATGTACGCGAGCACTGAGGCGCGCGTAGTCCCGTAGCTTTCACCAAACAGGTATTTCGGCGAGTTCCAGCGCCCGTGCCGCGACAGGAACTCGAGGATGAAGTTTGCGAAGGCGTGCGCATCCTCATCCACACCGAAGAAAGCTTTCTCCTTGTCAGTCCCACGCAGGTGGCTGAAGCCGGTACCCGGAGCATCCACAAAGACAATGTCGCTTACATCGAGCAGGCTGTACTCGTTGTCGACGAGCTTGTAGGGAGCCGCGGGGCTGTGGGAATCGTCCAAGGTCAGGACGCGCTTCGGGCCGAATGCTCCCATGTGGAGCCACACGCTGGAAGATCCCGGGCCGCCATTGAACAGAAACGTGAGCGCGCGCTGCGGGTTCTCATGGTCACCCTGAAAATAGGCGACGTAGGACATCGTGGCTTCAGGGAGCTGCGGGTGCGGCGAATCGCCGTGGTCGCCCGGCGGCGGCGGGTCGTCGTCGAGCGGGTCCTTCTGGTGCACGACCAGGACCCCAGCTTCGGCCTGATACACGATCTTGCGGCCTGCAACGGTGATCGAGCCATGCGTGGTCTGGCTTTCATCCGCCAGATGTCGTGGAGACTCTTTGTCCTCGGCCGCGGCTTCGGACTTGGCGGCCGCATGCTCGGCGTTGTCTTTGACCTCGTCTTTGGTCTCTTCCCTGGCATACAGCTGGCCGCTGGCGCTCGCCAATGTCGCACACACAGCCAGGACGGACGGAAGATAACGGCGATTCATGGAGCGGGAATCTACCTTGCGGGAGGGTAAAGCCTCCATTATAGGCGAACGCGAATGCGGAGTTGCTCGTTGTTCCACTCGCACTGGAGGTTTGCGTTTGGCTGGCGACGCGTCCTGCCGCACCATGCAATCAGGAGTCGTTGGCGGTAAACTCGATTGGCGCTTGCTGCGGCCGGAACGTCGCGGCATCGACGGAGAGCGGCCATTGGCCGCCATAGCGTGCGACGCAGCGTCACGCGGGATAGCCGCACAGGACGTCCCAGGATCGACGGCGAACGCCAACGGCCGCGTAAAAAGGAGACATCATGGCCAGGATTCCACTCAAAGGTAGCGACAGAGCACCACTGCCCGGATCGAAACTGCTGGGACCGTGTGTTCCCTCGGAGCGCGTGCAAGTCACTCTGTTTCTTCGCCGCCGCGATCAGCAAGGTTTGCGGGATAGAGTCAATCGCGTGATCAGTGGGGATCCCTCCTGTGGGCACCTTCGGCGCGAAGACTTTGAACGGCAATTTGGCGCTGAGCCGGCTGACATGAGCGCGGTGAAAACGTTCGCTGGCCAGCATGGATTGAGCGTGGTGGAAGAGTCCGCGGGCCGCTGCACTGTAGTCCTCGCCGGTACCGTGGCGCAGATGGAGGCTGCGTTCGGTGTCAAGTTGCAGGAATACGAGCATCCGTCCGGGAACTTCCGGGGTAGACAGGGTTATGTCCAGCTGCCTGTCGAGTTGGACGGCATCGTGCTGGCTGTCCTGGGTCTCGACAATCGTCCGCAGGCCAAGCCTCATTTCAAACTACGCGACGCTCACCACACGGCCACCCGGAGGCCGCACGCGACTCCTGCTGCTTTCACTCCGACCCAACTTGCATCGCTGTACGATTATCCGGCCGCAACGGGCGCGGGACAGTGTGTCGGTATCATCGAGCTGGGTGGTGGTTTCACTCAGGGGGACTTGCAAACCTATTTCAGCAACCTGGGTGTCGGCATGCCAACCGTCAAGGCGGTATCCGTCGACGGCGGTACAAACTCCCCGACCGGAGATGCCAACGGCCCCGACGGGGAGGTCATGCTGGACATCGAGGTGGTGGGCGCCGTCGCACCGGAAGCCACTATCGCGGTCTACTTCGCGCCGAACACCGATGCCGGCTTCCTGGATGCGGTGACTACGGCGATCCACGACACGACCAACAAGCCGTCCGTTATCTCCATCAGCTGGGGTGGTCCTGAGTCCAATTGGACGCAGCAGGCCATGACGGCGATGGACGCTGCGTTCCAGGCTGCAGCTGCGCTCGGGGTCACCATCTGTGTCGCATCCGGGGACAACGGCTCGAGCGACGGAGTGGCCGATGGGGCGGATCACGTCGATTTCCCCGCGTCCAGTCCCTTCGCACTGGCGTGCGGCGGCACGAGTGTCCATGCAAACAAAACCAACATAACCAGTGAAGTGGTCTGGAACGACGGCGCCAACGGTGGCGCGGGCGGCGGCGGAGTGAGCTGCTTCTTTCCGGTCCCGAGCTGGCAGGCCAATCTCCAGGTCGCTACCTCGAACGGAGTGACCGCGGCGCTGAGGAGTCGAGGTGTCCCCGACGTTGCCGGCGATGCCGACCCCGTGACGGGCTATGAAGTTCTTATCGATGGCACCAATACGGTGATAGGTGGAACCAGCGCGGTTGCCCCACTGTGGGCGGGCTTGCTGGCGCGGATCAATCAGCTTGCCGGAAAGTCTTCCGGCCTCATACAACCCCAGCTATACCAGAACGTGCAGGCATTGCGGGACATCACACAAGGCAACAACGGAGACTTCAGCGCTTCAGCGGGATGGGACGCCTGCACCGGCCTGGGCAGCCCGGACGGCCAGAAGGTCGCCGCCATATTCAAGGCCGGCGGAGGCTGAAGTTGGGAGCTAGCGGCGTTTCCGTTTAGCTCGCACGTGCGCGGAGCGCTCGCTTGAGCGCTTTGGGCTCTTCTTCACTTCCTTGCTCGCGGCAAGCGCCGCTTGCAAGGCTCGGCGAGCCCAGACAGCGAGTTGCTCGGCGTCCTCGAGCACGTCGGGAGGTACTTCGTAGTAGTTGAAACTGAGATGGGGCTTGTCCTTGTAGGGTCGGAAACGGCTCATGCCGAGCGCTTCGTAGTCGGGCCGGGTGGCATCATCGACTCTGAAGTAAAGCGTATCCGAGGTGATCAAGCCGAAGAACAGCCCATCGTGATAGAGGCCAGCCCCACCGAACATGCGGCGCGAGACCACGCCCGGCAGACCCGCGAGTTGTTCGAGTACGTACTGCAGATACTCGGAGCTATGAGGCATACTCGGTCGATGAAAGGCAACTACGAATTCGCGATCCTTGGCGCGGGAGCTCTTGGCTCGATTCTCGGCGCGCACCTTACCCGTGCAGGGCACTCGGTTGCGATGCTAGCGCGTGGGAGGCGTGCGGAACAGGTCCGCACGGAAGGATTGCGCCTCACCGGCTTGACGCAGTTTTCCGTTCCAGTCGAGACACTCTCCGACATGTCGCAGTTGCGGAGCGCGCGGGTGCTCATCGTGGCGACGAAAACTCCCGGCACCGCCGAGGCCCTGGCTAGTCTGCGGCATATCACCGTTGAAGCGGCTCTGTCGATCCAGAATGGACCGATGAAGAATGAGCTGCTGGCGGAAGCGTTCGCGGAGGAGCACGTGCTGGGTGCTCTGGCGGATACCAGCGGCGAGTTATTACCGGGCGGTGAAGTTGTTTTCACTCGCAACGTGAACATCATGTTGGGAGAGCTGACGGGAGAGGCGAGTCCGCGGGCGCGGCGGATTGCGGCCGACATCGACTCTTCCGGCGTCCGAGCCGTTGCTGTTACGGAGATTCGCAGCCTTGAATGGACGAAATTCGCTGCGTGGGTAGGACTGATGGCGCTATCGGTGACTACCCGATGCGACACCTGGCGCTACCTGAGCGATGCAGGATCCGCGCTTGTCCTGGTACGGTTGGTCCGCGAGATAGGGCAGTTGATGCGAGCAATGAGCATCCCGATTGCCCCGCAATCGGTGCTGCCCGTATCGACAATATGCAACGGAAGTGAAGGCGACGCTGTATCCGCCGTGATGAACGTGGGGCATGAGTTCGAGTTGAAGGCCCCGCGACACCGGATGTCGTCGCTACAGGATCTGGAAAGCGGCCGAGCGCTCGAGGTTCGCGAGACGCTGGGCTATGCCTTGGAGAAGGCGGCGCAAAGCCGGCTGGCACTCCCGCTTCTGGACAACTTCTACCACCTGATCTCGGCGCTCGATCGAATGGGCCGGAGCACCCGACCGGCGTGAGGGCGTGTGAAATTTCCGGTCCCCCGGGCCGGTCTACTTCACAACGTTTCATTGCGAGGTCACCTGCCATGACATCCCTGGTGCGGCTACGTTGGCTCTTTGGACCCGCGCTTGCTGCATTCAGCGCTGGTTTTCTCGGTTCGGCGCATGCGGCTCCCCGTCCGGCGGTCGTGGAGCTCTTTACCTCAGAGGGGTGCAACTCGTGCCCTCCCGCCGAGGCGTATGTGGGGGAGCTGGCGAAGCGCGGCGATGTGCTCGCTCTCGCATTCCATGTCGACTACTGGGACGATCTGGGCTGGCGCGACCGGTTTGGCCTAGCCCAGGCTGTAGAGAGGCAGCGTGCCTACGCGCACGCCTTGCATCTTTCGACGGTGTACACGCCTCAGATCGTGGTGGACGGCCGCTACGATTATGTAGGCTCCAACCGGAGCGGCATCGGCCGAGCACTCGGGGGAACCCGGGACGGCATACCCGTTGCGATCAAAGTCAGCAACGGAGAGATAGTCGTAACGCTGGGAGCCTGGAACACGGGCCAGCCCGGTGACGTGCTTCTGATCGGTTATCGGCGCAAGGCCGTCTCGGCAATAGGCCGGGGAGAGAACGCGGGGCGCACACTCGAGGAATACAACATCGTGCGCGCGGTAAGAGAGTTGGGCCGTTGGAATGGAACGGCACAGGACTTCCATCTCGAGCTCGCTTCACTCCCGCAGGATACCAGCGACGTCGCAGTGCTCGTACAGGCGCCCGGCCAGGGTCCCGTGATGGGGGCGGCGGCGCACGCACTCGCCCCGTAATTCCCAACCAAAGCTTGGCAACATTCTCGTGGCGCGGTGCAAATTCCGCGCCAGAGCGTCCCGAGCTCCCAAGCGTGACCTCGACAGATCTTGACATTGAGTCAGGAGATTGGCGCGAGTAAGCTCTTTTGCGTCGAATCAAACAACATGACGACGGCGAGCACGCGCACAACATCCGCCGGGAGGAGAGGGAAGACAATGTCGATATGGAGTGGCTATTTCCTTGCGACGACGGCGCTGCTGGCCGCGGCGGACCTGCGGGCCGCCCCGAGCTACACCAGCATCGAGATCCACTCTCCGGCGGGTCCGAACGGCAACGCCGTGGCGACCGGCATCAATCGCGATGGGGACGTCGTCGCGGCCTATTCGTCCGCCCCGGGAAGCTCTCCGGCAATCGGTGGAGGGTTCGTCTACGCCTACCGCAACGGCTCGGAGATCGTCCTACCCGGCTCCGGAATGCCCGGAGCCTTGTCGGTGTTCGGAATCAACGTTCAGGATCAGGTGGTGGGCTCTCGTTCTGGTCCTGCGATCGGAGTGGAGCCGGTGGAATGGTCGAAGAACGGCGGCATGACTCTACTGCCTGCCGAAGCCCTCGCAGAAGCCACAGCCATCAATGACAAGGGCGACGTCGCCGGTAACGTCGATAACGGCCATGTGAGCAATCTCGCGGTGATGTGGAGCGGCCCGACTCACAAAGTGACCCCGCTGGGCGTGTTGTGGGCGAACCCGGCACTACCCGATTATGCCAGCAGCACGGCCAACGCCATCAACGCCATGGGCCACGTAGCCGGCGTTTCGGATGCGGGAGAGGGCACGGATCCCAACACCGCGCAATCCTTTGGCCAACACGCATTCCTGTATCGCGGCGGCAAGATGCTGGATCTGGGTGCGCTGGCACGCTCGAAGGACGGCTCGGATGATAGCGAGGCGTACGGAGTCAACGGTCTGGACGAGGTTGTCGGGATCTCCACGACGGCCATCGCGGCGAGGAACAGCACGGGCCAGGATTGCGCGAGCTGCGGCGTTGCAAGCCACGCGTTTCTCTGGCGTGCCGGAAAAATGATCGACCTCGGCACTCTCGCCGGCATTGCGGGCTGGGATAGCAAGGCGAACGCAATCAACGACCAGGGAGAGATCGTCGGCTGGTCCGACTCGAACGTGAGCGGCACGGCTACCCACCGCGCCTTTGTCTACGTCGGCGGGCGAATGTTCAACCTGCAGTTCTCGGTGCTCAACCGCGACCCGAACGTGCGATTGACCGAAGCGGTGGGGATCAATTGCCAGGGCTGGATTGTCGCCAACGGATTCAATGTCAACTCACCCTCGGTGAGCCGGGTATACCTGCTCATTCCACGAGGTCCGTCCGGGCGGTGCAGTTAGAGAGCCGGTGATGCGCGCTTCTCACGCATCGCGCTGAATGTCGGAATGCGGGCGCGTCCTGCTGCCTCGCAACATCAAATACCTGCGTTAGTCAGGTAGTATCGCTGATAGTATCCTCGCTTGCCCTGCACAGGGCGCAGCGCTATTCGCATACTAGAAACATGCTCCAGATGTCATCTGCAGCGCGAGGGATCGGGCGTTTGGACTAGTTCGCCAATCGCGCGTGTGCCGCACCGCATACCTACGCATTCGGCTTCGCAATCTTGAGGGGGAAAGCTATGTCGTATTTGCGTGTCCATTCCATTTCGGGTCGGATTTGCGGAGCTGCCCTTCCGATACTGTTCGCCACTGGGGCAGTGGCACAGACTACGTCGGCGCAGACCGCGTCATCGGGCCCGGCGGGAGATCAACTCCAGGAGGTCGTGGTAACGGCTCAGTTCCGCAGAGAGAACCTGCAGCAGACGCCGCTAGCGATTACGGCCATCAACGCACAGACGCTCGAAAACCGGAGCCAGACCAACCTCACAGAGGTGGCCGCGCAAGTCCCGAGCACGACATTATTGCCCGGCGGCGCGGCATTCGGTCCCACGATGACCGCTTACATCCGCGGCATCGGGCAGTTTGACCTGGATCCGGCGTTGGAGCCCGGTGTCGGTATCTACATAGACGACGTATACTTCGGGACCGTCACAGGCTCCCTGCTCGACCTGTTGGATCTCGACCGCGTGGAAGTGCTGCGGGGACCGCAAGGGACCCTCGCGGGTACGAACTCCATCGGCGGCTCGGTGAAGTTGTTCTCGAAAAAGCCCGATGGCAACGAGGAAAGCTCGGTCAGCGTATTGTACGGCAGCCGCAATCACACGGAGGTGCGCGCGAGCAGTGATTTCACGGTGCAGCCCGACCAGTTCTTCGTCCGCATCTCGGGCGTGTATAACCACCAGGATGGCTACCTGAATGTTTTCGATTTCGGCTGTGCCAACCCGAGCATCACGGCTACGGCGACCAGCGGCGTAACCGCGACCTATTCGCTCACGCCGAACGCCTTTCTCACCCGCGCGGGGACCTGCCTGATTGGCCAGGAAGGCGGTACCAACTACGGAGCGATCCGCCTGTCGCTGCGATGGACACCCAATGACCGGGTGGAAGTCAATCTAGCGGGCGACGTAACGCAACAGAACCAGGAGAATCCCGCCACGACGTTGTTGTATGCAGAGCTTCCGCGCACGCAGAACAACACCGCTTTCTACAACCAGATCTCGATCCAGACGACCAGCGGCGCGCTCCTGCCTTACAGCCGGACGGCCGTCCCCGCGATAATTCCTGGAAATCCTTACACCAACTACGCCTCGTTCTCCATTCCAGCCACGCCCACTTCACCGGCCTACAGCGGCTCGGACACATCGCGACTTCTCAGCTGGGGTGGCTCGGCAACCGTCGACTGGAGGATCACCGATCTGCTCTCCCTGAAGTCGATTACCGCGCTCCGTGGCTTTTCCACGAGCTGGTTCGAGGACAACGATGCCTCGCCGTGGCCTGTCGGCCTGGGCGGGGAGAACCTGCAGCACCACCAGTTCAGCCAGGAGCTGCGGCTGAATGGGAGCTGGGATCGCCTCATGGACTACACGCTGGGTGGCTTCTACTTCAGTGAGAACAGTGTCTATGGCACCCATCAGGACCTGTGGTACGCGGCGGGTCCCGACCGGCTCAACTTCCTCGGCCAGGATCCGATTCCGGCGCATGACAAAGCCGGATTCATTCACACGGTCTGGCACCCGGTGAGCAGGCTCGACCTCACGGCCGCCGTGCGCTATACGAGCCAGGACAAGGACTACACCTATATCCGGCTCAATCCACAAGGTGGCACCGGAGGCAGCGCGGCCCTGGTGAGTCCCCTCAATGGCTACACCGGACACTACTCCAAGAACAAGGTCGACTACCGGGCTGACATCGACTATCACTTCACGGACGAGCTGCTCGGCTATGCGCAGGTGTCCACCGGCTTCAAGGGCGGCGGTGTCAATCCGCGTCCCTTCTTTGTCTTCCAGGCAGTGAAGTTCAACCCTGAGACGGTCACGAACTACGAAGTCGGGATCAAGAGCTCATGGCTCGACCGCACCCTGAGAGTCAACGTGGACGCTTACTTCGCGAACTACCGCGACATCCAGCTCACCCTCTCCAGCTGTCCGTTCCTCAATCCTCCGCCGTTGGCGGGAATCCCGCTGCCTTGCGCGCTACCCTTCAACGCGGGCAACGCGCACATCAAGGGAGTCGAGCTCGAGCTGGAGGCGCATCCCTTGCCTGGATTGGACATCAACGCCTCGGGCAGCTATCTCGACTTCAACTATACGAGCCTCAGCCCTTATCCGACTGGCGTCACATTGGGGATGACGTCGCCATTCACCGCGAAATGGCAGGGGAGTGCTGGGATCCAGTACCGCTTGCCGATCGGCGATGCCGGCTCGCTGACACCGCGTCTGGATGTCAATTCGCGCAGTCGGATTTTTACCAACGCGGTGAACGGCCCGCTCAACGAGGTGAGCGGTTATACCGTTGCCAACGCGCGCATCACCTGGCAGCCGAAAAAGGACAACTGGCAGGTCGCGCTGGAGGCGCTGAATCTCACCGGAAGATTCTACTGGCTCAACAAATTCGACTTGACCGGCGCCGGAGGCGGTTCGGTCACCGGCACCCCGGCAGCACCACGGGAGGTTGCGGTGGAGATCAAGCACACGATGTGAGCGTTGCGCGCGCATGGCGAAGGCACTCACGATACGGGTCGGCGCATCGGTCGGACCTACGGACCTGCCAGGGCTGCCTTGGGCCGACCGAGCGAGCAAACCGGGCTATCCGCCCACGAGACTCACCAGATTGCGGGCACTCTGCTCGTCAGCCGGGGAGAACATCAACAGCCGCAATTGAGGCGCGGCCTCAATCGTGTAGGAGGTATGCTCGAACGCGATCTCGCCAAGCTGGGGGTATTCTTGTTTGTACACACCTTCCGAGCAACTCAGGATCTCCGGGCTGCGCCAGTACTGCTGGAAGTCCGGGCAGAGGGCGCTCAACTCCTCGAGCAGTCTGTCGAACGCCGGGTCGTCGGCCGACTGGCTGTAATCCAGGCGCGCCGTGGCCAGTACGCGGCGCGCAATCTGGTCGTGCTCAGTCGGATCGCGGTGAAAGTCCGACTCGGTCAGCAGTATTTTCAGTAGATTGCGCTCATGTGTTGGGCGATCCGCGAAGTCCGGGAAACACCGCGGCCACACCTTGTTCCAGGCTACGACATCCCAGCGGCGAGTGTGCACCAACGCCGGAATATTGAGTGCGTCCAACATGCGGCGGGTCGCGGGGCGGAGATCTGTACCGGTAGACAGTGCCAGTGGAGGCGGGCGGTGTTGGGCCAACATGAACAGGTAGTCGCGCTCCGCGGACGACAGTCCAAGTGCGCGACTCAGGCGCTCCAGCACCTGCTCGGACGGGTGTACGTCGCGCCCCTGCTCGAGCCAGGTGTACCAGGTCGCGCTCAGTCCAGCGAGCGCGGCAACGTCCTCACGGCGTAAGCCCTTGGAACGGCGGCGCTGCGCGGGCGGTAGGCCGGCGGCGTCCGGACTGCGGCGGGCGCGGCAGCTCTTGAGGAAGTCAGACAGTTGGACGCGCTGTAGCGTGCTGCTCATGGAGTTCCAATTGATGCCGCCGACCAGGGCACCGGCTAACTGGTATCACCAATACTAGCAGAATCCCTAGCTCTGCAACTATTGGAGTGCCCTCTCCATAATGCTCGCGGCAACGGTCAGGTGAACACGCTTGGACGCGCTGATCTTTCACCGTGCCGCGCAGGGTCCGGGGCGATAGCGCGCTGGCTGACGGAGGCGCCGCGCGTTTTTGACGCAAGAGGGGATGTCATGTCAGATTCCGCAGCACTGTCGGTATCGGACCGGATCGCCATTCAGGATCTCATCGCCCGCTACGCGTGGGCGCTCGATACGGGCGATCTCGACTCGCTGGTGAGCTGTTTCACCACCGATTGTGTTCTCATCGAGGAAGTATTCGAGGACCCGGACCGCTGGGAGGGACACGCGGGAGTGCGTGGCCTCGCTGAGCACTATTGGAGCTCGCCCGGATTTCCTGGCCGCCAACACCATGTCAGCCAGTCGATCGTCGAGGGAGAGGGTGTCCGCTGCTCGGTGAAATCGTTCGCTTTCGTCACAGAGTGCCGCGGCGAGCCGCCTTATACCCTGCGGTTCACCGGATATTACGACGATCGGGTCGTCAAGATCGATGACCGATGGCTGTTTCGCGAGCGGACCATCCGGCTCTGGGACGGGCCTGTGTTGGCTCGCTTCCCCGGTCGCGGGCAGCGTGTACCGCGCAAACGGCCTCCGGAGCTGGTCGTCAAATCCAGGTTGCGTACCCCTTAGCGAGAAAAGAGAAGTCGGCTGTGTCCTCTCCTGACATCGAACCGCCTCACCTCGAGTTTGCGTTCGAGATCCGGTTGCGCTTCACGCGTGTGCAAAACATCAACTCCATGCCGACGGGCGCCGGAAGGGGCGCCGTATATGTCGACAGTGGTGAGCTCAGCGGCCCAGACATTCACGGCAAGGCGGTCCCATTTGGCTCATGCGCCACGTGTTCGTAGGTGTGGGTGAGCGCAAGGCGGACGGCAATCTGGTTCGCTATTACAAAGTCCTATAGCCAGAGGTGTCTAGAGGAAGCATGTCGCAGTCATCGGTACGCCCTCCCGGAGTGTCCGCGGCGGATTTCAACGAAGCTCTGAAGGCCTTCGGCACCGTAGTCGGACCCGAGTGGGTGTTGATATCGGAGGAGGACCGGCGCGGCTACCTCGATGCGTTCGCGCCGGGTAATCCGGAAGAGCACGCCGCATCGGCTGCCGTCGCTCCCAGGTCGACGGCCGAGGTGCAGGCGATTGTCAGGATCGCCAATCGCTACTGCATTCCGCTATGGCCAGTGTCGACCGGCAGGAACCTTGCCTACGGCGGGTCAGCGCCAGTGCTGCGCGGCAGCGTGGTATTGGACCTGAAGCGTATGAATCGGGTGCTCGAGATCGATGAGCAACTCGGATTCGCTCTGGTCGAGCCCGGCGTCAGTTTCTTCGATCTGTTCGAGGCACTGGAGGCCGCCGGAGGCAAGCTGTGGATCTCGACGCCCGCACCCGGCTGGGGAAGTGTGATCGGCAACGCGCTCGAGCACGGCCTTGGATATACCCCCTACGGCGTCCACGCGGACACCATCTGTGGCATGGAGGTCGTGCTAGCGAACGGTGAAGTGGTTCGTACTGGCATGGGGGCCGTACAAGGCAGCAAGGAATGGCAGATATTCAAGTACGGTTACGGCCCGGTCTGGGATGGCATGTTCACTCAGTCCAACTTCGGCATCGTTACCAAAATGGGTGTATGGCTGATGCCACAGCCCGAAGCCGTAGCTTACGTTCTGGTGAGCTTGCCGAACCTCGGTGACCTCCCGGTCATGGTCGATACCTTACGGCCTTTGCGTCTCAACGACACCATCAACGCGACGTATACCATCATGAATCCGGTCCGCTCGATCGTGGACGGCTTCTCAGCACAGGGTAAGAGCCGAGCGGACATTTATCAGGGGAAAGAGAGCATTCCGCTGGAGCGGGTGAGCGAAGAGCTCGCTGCCCAGGGCAAGGGCATGTGGAACGCCACTTTCAACCTGTTCGACCGCGACAAGGGACTGGATCTGAGGCTCGCCGCCATTCAAGACGCGTTCGCGAAAGTCCCGGGCGCGAAGATCCAGACACGTCGCTGGCAAAGAGGACAACCGCTGGAGCAGTGGATGCGCGTGCAGCCGGGCCTGTTCGCCCTCGGCATCGTGGATTGGTACGGCGGACCCGGTGGCCATATGAACTTCGCGCCGGTGGTCGCTCCGATCGGGCAGCGCGTGGCGGATCTCTATGAATCGATCTACAAGCGCTTCGTGGAGTACGGAATCGACTACTACTGCGGGCTGTTGAATGTCGGCCCACGCGCCCTGCTGGTCAACGCCGTGATGTTCTTCAACAGGACTGACGAGGATCTGATCCGGCGTGGCCGCGAGCTGTATCGGGTGCTGGCCAGGGAGGCGAGCGCGGCGGGCTTCGGCGACTATCGGGCGCATATCTCGTTCATGGATGACGCAGCGGATATGTATAACTTCAATGGACACGCTTTGCGGGCCTTGAGCGAACGCGTCAAGGATGCCCTGGATCCTCAGGGCATTCTGGCACCCGGCAAACAGGGAATCTGGCCCATTGCATTGCGTGGGAAGAGGGTGCGCTCATGAGGCCCATTGACGCGCTTGCCGTCGCAACACTGCTTCTGGGTTCTGCGGGAGCGATGGCCGGTGAGGCCACCCTCTCACCGCAACAGGCCAACGGCAAACGCCTGTTCGAGCATGCCTGCGTCTATTGCCATAGCCCCGGCGTGTGGGGAACCAACCGGCTCGCGAAGAGATCGGACAAGGAGCACGCGTTGCTCGAGAACCGCACCGACCTTTCGCCTGCGCAGATCCAGTCGGTTGTCCGCAATGGCATTGGCAGCATGCCACCGCTGCGTAAGACGGAGCTCGCGGATTCCGATGTGCAAGCCATCGCGGCATATCTGACCAGGCAGGCTCGATGAAACTCAGTAAAAGAGAGTTCGTGAAAGGAGCCGGGTCCGTCGCGCTCGTCGCAGCGGGGACAGTCGCCTGGGGCGCCGATTTGCCGCGGCTGCGGCAACCTACCTTCGATGTCATTGTCTACAACAACTGGTATCCCCAAGCGTGCGCGTTTGCATCCACCTTTGACACACAGGCAATTCGTGCGCTCGCCGTGCAGGGCGACGCCGGAGCTCTCTGGTATAGAGCTCTGCGCACGCTGGTGGAGGCCGGAGCGCGCCGTATTGCTGGCATGACCACCCACACGGATTTCTTGATCCTCGAGACCCTTGCGCGCGACAAGGGGCTCCATCCCAGTCATCACGACAACGCGGGTCGGCTCGTATCCTGGATATTGACATGACGATACGTATTCTCGTGCCATTGCGGCTTCGCTCGGGCGTACACTGTAACGGGGTCCCGACCCAGGCCGGGAGCCATCGTCCATGAGCACCGTCGTGACCGGAGCCTCAGGCGCTTTCGGCAAGATGGTGGCCGAGCAGTTGCTCGGGCAGCTGCCTCCTTCCGAGTTGATTCTGGTCACACGCAAGCCGGATGCGCTATCGGCTCTGGCGGCTCGAGGAGTCGAGGTCAGATACGGAGATTTCGACGATCGTCAGTCGCTCGCCACTGCGTTTGCCGGTGCCCGGCGCATGCTGCTGATCAGTACGCTGGATGTTGGCGAACGCCGCCGCCGCCAGCACACCACTGCCATCGAAGCCGCTGTGGCCGCCGGTGTACAACATATCGCCTACACGTCCAGTACCGGAATCCATCCATACAGTCCGGCCTTCGTGATCGCCGACCACCTGCACACCGAGGAGCTTTTGCGACGTTCCGGCGTGGCCTTCACCATCCTGCGTGACAGTCAGTACGCCGAGGTGGTCGTTACCATGATCGCACCGCCGGCGATCGCGACGGGTAAGTGGCTCTCCAGCGCAGGTGAGGGCCGCATGGCCTTCGTGTCGAAGAAGGACTGCGTGGCCGTGGCCGCCGCGGTGTTGACTTCCCCCGGACATGAGGGCGCAGTTTACGAGGTAACGGGCCCGGAGCTGCTTTCCTTCCGTGACGCCGCCGCTTTGGCCGCGGAGGTCAGTGGCCGTCCTATTGAGTACGTCGTCGTGAGCCACGAGGAGAAACAGGCGAGCTTCGATGCCGCAGGCATTCCGCGCCGCTATGTAGAAGGGGCGTTGCACGAATACAGCGGCCCATGGGCCAGCGACGAGATGATGTCCTACGAGCGCGCCCTCGGCGAAGGGTACTTCGAGTTGTGCTCTGGCCACGTCAAGCTGGTCACAGGACGGCCGGCCCGGTCATTGCGAGACGTGTTTCTGGCCAACAAGGGCGCGCTGTCCCCGAAGGCTTGAGAAACGGTCTGCAGCTCTCTGCGTGGAGTAGACCGACATGAATGCCTCTCTCAAACACCAGGAATCTGCGGGCCTGAGGATCGACTTACCGACTCGAGTGGATCCGGTAAAGGCGATCTTGTCGACGTCCGGATGCTCTACGACGCTCTGACATGACGCCGGTCGACTACATCTCCGACCTCGTCCGCGGCGGCCAGCACGCTCCAGCAGAGCTCGGGGCGCGACGGAACGCGGCATAGACGTGCTCTGGTCCGCAGGAGCGTGCTGGATCACCCCCACGCAAGCCATCCGACCCGGCTCATTCCGACCAAAGCCGCTCACGGCGTCGCCATCCTCCGTCACCCACTGTTGGCTCACGACGACACGATGACAGTGGGCGACCCTATCTCACCAACGGATGTTGGCTTCCGAAAAGAACAGAAGGTCTGTCTCCGATCTGACACATCTACTTATCCGCTGCGCATTGCGTCAGACTTGTTCCCACGGGGCACGCCGAACAGGGCTGCCACCACATCAGCCTGCTGACGGAAAGGGGGTGTAAAGAGGCAGCCGTATGGATGAATGCGGATGCCAGGCTGAGCTGTGTACGTGTTTCGGGGAACAAGGGCGTGCCGCGGATGAGTGAAGAGCAGTTTGAATTGGCCGTCGTAGGAGCCGGGCCTGGAGGGCTCAGCGCCGCAGCCCGCGCGGCGGAGCAACGCATGTCGCATGTTCTCCTGGAATCGGCGGAAAAACATGCCAACACGGTCCAGCAGTATCAACATCACAAACACGTGATGGCCGAGCCGAGCGTCCTGCCACTGCGCAGTGACGTCGCATTCTCGGCGGGACGCCGCGAGGAGATTCTCGATGCCTGGCAACGCGCCATCGAGACGAGCCGGATCAATGTCCGGTATCGCTCCGAGGTGACTGGGATCGAGGGCACGAAGGGCAATTTCAGGCTGCGCCTGAAGGGCGGTGGCGTTCTGCGTGCGCGCAATGTGATTCTGGCGCTCGGCGTGCAGGGCAATCCGCGGCAACTGGGAGTCCCCGGAGGCGATCTGCCGTGCGTTCAGTACTCCCTCGAGTCCGCAGAGGCCCTCAGAGGGGAGCGGATCGTGGTAATCGGCGCCGGAGATGCGGCAATCGAGAACGCCATCTCCCTGGCCAAAAACAACCGGGTCACGCTAGTCAATCGCGGCAGCGGCTTTCCGCGCGCCAAAGAGGGCAACGCCGCGCGGATCATGCGCGCCATTGCCGCGGGGCAGGTTACCTGTGTCTCGGAATCAAAGCCCAAGAGCCTCGCGCGCGCTGTCGGCGGCAGCGCGGCGGCGCCCTACCTCCTGAAAGTGGAAACGCCTGACGGCGAGCAGAGCATCCCTTGCAACCGGATCATCGCGCGCCTGGGCGCAATCCCGACGAAACAGTTGTTGGAGGGCGCGGGCGCGAAGTTTCTCTCGGACGCACCAGATGCCGCGCCGGAGCTTTCGGCCCGCTATGAGTCAACCGTGCCCGGACTGTTCGTCATTGGCGCATTGGCTGGCTTCCCGCTCATCAAGCAGGCTATGAATCAGGGCTATGAGGTGGTCGAGCACCTCCTCGGACGCGAGGTCAGGCCCGCCGACCATGAGATCCTGGCCTCGGTATTCCGTCGCTTGCGGAATGGCAAAGACGTGGACGGAACGCTCCGGAAGATTCACGCCACTGTGCGAGTGTTCCGAGACGTGAAGGAGCTCGCCTTGCGCGAGCTCATGTTGTCGAGCACGATCCACACTCCCGCGAAGGGGACCGAGCTCTTCACGCGCGGCGTGTATTCCTCCAGTGTGTTCAACATCCTCAAGGGCGAGGTCCTGCTGAGCGCTGGCAACGGGCCGCCGATGACCTTGCGCGCAGGACAACTTCTTGGCGAGATGGCTCTGATCTCCGGACGCCCGCACGAGACTACCGCTATCGCGGGCGCCGATTGCGTGGTGCTCGAAACGCCACACGCGGCAATGCGTAAGCTGGTCCGCTCCGAGCAGGCCGTGCGCGACTACGTGGATAAGGTCTACGCGCTTCGCGCGTTGCGTGTTTTTCTGATGCCCCACGCCGGTCCTCAAACCATCGCGGCGCTATCGGAAGGAGTACGCCTCCACCGTATCAAAGCGGGTGAGGCGCTATTCAGGCAGGGCGAAGCCGTCGAGCGCTTTTACCTGATCCGAAGCGGCTCGGTCTCCCTGTCACGCAAGAGTGAGGACCGTGAGGCTGTGATCGCCTACGGAGCCGCTGGTGCTTACCTGGACGCGGCCGGCTGCCTTGCTGGCGAGTCCGTTCGCTCCATGAGCGCATACGCGACGGTTACCACGGAGGCGCTCAGCATCGACCAGGCGCAGTTCCGGCGCCTGATCGCTGCCGATCCGCTGATCAGAAACAAGCTGCAAGCCGAATCCGCCCAACAGCTGGCCCAACAAGCCCAGATGCAGGCGCAACCGCAGGCGGGCAAGGTGTTCTCGTATCTCATGTCCCACGGGCTGGGCGAGGCCACCAGTGTGTTGGTGATCGACGAAGACCTGTGCGTCGGTTGTGATCAATGTGAGAAGGCTTGCGCGGCGACTCACGATGGCGTCTCCCGGCTCGACCGCAGCGCCGGACCGTCGCTGTTCTCACTGCACCTGCCGACCTCCTGCAGGCACTGCGAGCATCCACATTGCATGCAGGACTGTCCACCGAATGCGATCCACCGTCTTCCCGACGGCGAGGTCTCGATTGCCGACACCTGCATCGGCTGTGGAAATTGTGTCGAGAACTGTCCCTACGGCGTGATCCAGCTGGCCCAGGTCGAGCCGAAAGCAAGCTTCCTCAGCCGTATCGGGCGCCGGCCGCAGAAGGAGGCGTCGGCCGCCAAGATCGCTGTGAAGTGCGATTCCTGCGCAAGCCTGAAAGGAGGACCGGCCTGTGTGCGTGCCTGCCCCACTGGAGCGGCGATCCGCATTCATGCCGAGGATGTCCTGAAGCTCGCCAAACGCCGGGCGGCCGCGACTCAACAATGACCTCGACAGCATCCCAGTCCAGTGCATCAGTCATTCGTCAACTACCGCAACTACCGTTTCGCGACGGTTGCCACCGTCACGACGGCCGCGACCTTCGCCGCCTATGTGTTGGACAAACCGCGTGTTCCACCCAACGGTGGCACCTGGCTCGGCTACACTCTCGGCACGATCGCGGGCCTGCTGGTACTGTTTCTTTCCCTGTTTGGAATCCGCAAGCGAGCGTTTCACTCACGTATGGGTACTGCCATCGGATGGCTTTCGGCGCATGTTTATCTCGGAATCGCGGCGATCATCATCGCCACGTTGCACAGCGGTATGCATTTCGGCATGAACGTACATACCGCGGCTTACGTGTTGATGTGGATCGTGACTTTGAGCGGCTGTTGGGGGGTGTACGCCTACGTACGCTACCCGGGGCTCATGACCCGGCAGCGAGGCAATCTGCGCCGTAAGGAGCTGCTGGAGCAAATCCAGGAGCTGGACCAGCGCTCGCTCGCCTTGGTCAAGACGGTCCACCGCGTCGAAGCGCTGATTGCCGACTCGATCCGGCGCACCGACCTGGGCGAAGCGGGCTTCTGGGCACAATTGCGCGGCCGCGACCGGTCTTATCTCATGATTGGCGCGGAATCGGCCACGCAGCCCGCCCATCTCGTGCCGAATTTCGAAAATCATGCGCTCATCGAACAGCTTGCGGAGCTGCGCCTCGCAGCCACCGATGAGACCACCCGGGCCACGCTGCAGAGTCTTCTCGAGTGCGCAGGTGGGAAAGCGGCACTGTTGCAACGCTTGCGTCGCGAGACCACGCTGGCGGCAAGGCTGCGCATCTGGTTGCTGATACACGTGCCGGTGTGTTGTGCACTTCTGGCAGCCCTGTGCACTCACGTGCTCACCGTATTCCTGTATTGGTGAAACGTGCGGTTCTGCTTATTGCGCAGGGCCTCTGCCGGCGGTACTCCAAAGGGCGCTGCGGCTGCCCGCGGAATTCTCATTCACACCCGCAGGCTGACGATCGGATGTGCACCGAATCAACACCTGCAACTGTCTTCGCCGGGCGTGGAAGAAGAGCACGCGGTGGTGACCACCAGCACGTTCGCGGGATTGCGGATTGCGCCGCTGAGCGGTAAGGCAGTCATCGTCAACGGGCGGCGTGAGATCCGCGCGCGGCGCCTCGGCCCCGGTGACGTAATAGAAATCGGCGCCGCGAGGCTTACCGTTCATCCTACACGCTCACGGCGAACGGTCATTCTGGGAGTTGACGAGCCCGCCGCCGAAGACACGGATGCTGAAGAGGGTAATTCCGAGCCGACAGCCGCCACGCCGCGGATGAGCCCGTGGTCCTGGTCGTTGTCGCTCGGCTTCGCGGGCCTGTTTTTGTTGATACCGTTGATCGGGTTGTTCATGCCGGGGCTGCGGGAGCCATTGCGTGAAATTCCACTGCTCCCCAGTGACGCCCTATGGTCGCCGGGTCCTTTGCACACCGCACATCAATCGATCGGCGCGCGATGCGATGCCTGTCACGTCAAGCCCTTCGAGCCGGTTCGCGATCAGGAGTGTTTCGCCTGCCACGCGGTAGTCGCCCATCACGTCGACATACGCAGCAAGGATGTGTCGTTGTTTCACGGCGTACAATGCACATCGTGTCATCTCGAGCACAAGCAGCCTGCCGCGCTCGTCCAGCGCGACCCGAGAGTTTGCACAGACTGTCATTCAGACCTGAAACGCCGTAAACCGAACACGACTGTTGAGGACGCAACCGACTTCGGGTCCAATCATCCGGAATTCCGTGTCACGGTGCTCGCAAGCACGGCTCTCGGGGACGACGCGGAGGGATCGCTATCCTGGCAACCCGTGCGACTCGACCGCAACGACCCGGACAGTTTCGTCGAGCACTCCCATCTGCGCTTCTCTCATGCACAGCATCTCGACCCCAAGGGCGTGAAGTCACCGACAGGCGAGCGGGTTCTGAGCTGTCAGGACTGTCACAAACCCAATGCCAGTGGACGCGACATGCTGCCCATCCGCATGGAGACCCATTGCAGCGGCTGCCACAGCCTGAGATTCGATGAGCACGACCCGACCAGTGGGGTACCCCACGGCGACCTGGCGGGCCTTTACAAGACCCTGCGAGAGCACTTCAGTCGCGCGTACCTCGTCCAAAGCAGCACTCCACCGAGTCCAAGAGGGAACCGCCTCAAAAGGCCGGGCGACGAGCAACGAGTGCTCACTGAGCTGGAGCAGCGGCGGGCTCGCGACTGGGTCGATGCGCAGTCGCTGAAGATCGCCCGGGAGCTGCTGGAAAAACGAGTCTGCGCCGACTGTCACGAGGTAACCCGTGTTGCGGGCAAGACTGGATTGGAGCAGTGGCACGTGGAGCCGGTGCGACTCACCTCGAGCTGGATGCCCCGCGCGCGATTCGACCACGCCGCCCACATTTCCGAGACGTGCGTGTCGTGCCATGCCGCCGCGCCCAAATCCAAACACGCCACCGACATTCTGCTGCCCGATATCGCCCGGTGTCGGGAGTGTCACGGCGGAGCGGACACTTCGGCCAAGGTGGCCTCTGATTGCCTGATGTGCCATCCATTTCACAACCCGAGCCGCGGAGCGTGGTTGCGGAGCGAGGGCAGGCGTGTCCCGGCCCCATTGATCGAGGCCTCACGATAATGAGGCCAAGAGTCGCGCTCTACGTGCTCTCGGTCCTGATATTGCCGGATGCATTGCTTGCGTCCGCATATGCTCAGTCGTCGCAGCGGGAGCTGCCGGGAGCGGCTGGGCCAGCTCCGGTCCCAACGTCCGAGCCGGCCGCCGTTGGGCCGGAAAGGGCGTGGAACGCCAACTCGGGTTGCCCCCGCGACTCCAGCAAGCCGTTACGTCGCCGCCCCGGTCAACCAGTGATCGAGCGCGGCAGCGGCGTGGTGGAATGTGATCCTGACCGGCTACCCACGCCCAACCTGAGCGGTGTCGCGTCTCCCACCGCCCAGGATCGCTGGCGAATCATCGACCAGCTCGGCTTCGGCAACAACCTGACCAACCCTTACGCCACCAACAATCCGCTGAAGGGCGACCGGCCGTTGCTGGACCGGCCGATCTTCGGTGGCAATTGGTTCTTCGCCGGCACCGCTACGTCCAACACATTGCTCGAATCACGGCGCATTCCCTCCGCGGCAGGGCCAAATCCGCCGTTTCTCGACCCTCGACAGCAGCTCTTCGAGAGCCAGACGGTCAGCTTCGATACCGTGCTCTATCGTGGCGATACGGTCTTCCAGCCTCCGGACTGGCAGCTGCGTTTCACGCCGATCCTGAACTACAGCGCCACACGTACCAATGGCCAGTCGGTCGCCACGAACACCTTCGGCGCGCAGGCGCTGTTCGTGGAGACGCACCTGCGCGACGTGTCCGCCAATTACGATTTCGACAGCGTGCGCATCGGAGTCCAGGCGGTGAATAGTGATTTCCGCGGCTTCGTGCTCGCCGACCAACCGGCCGGAGTGCGCTTTTTCGGCACGCGTGACAGCGATGTCTACCAATATAACATCGGCTGGTTCCGTCCCTTGCCGAAGAACGCCGCGCGGCAGAATCAATTCGGCGCGGGCATCCCTGCCAATGACATCCTGCTCGCCAACCTTTACGTGCAGGATCTCGGCAGGCCCGGACTGACCTCCGAGTTCCTGTTGATCTACGACCGCAACCACACACGCGGCACTCAAGTCGTAGCCGCACCCACGCCGCTCACCCCCGCCACGTTCAACGACCACGGCCAACACGACTACGACGTTGCCTATCTAGGTTATAGCGTCGATGGCCATCTCGGCTCCTTCAACCTGACGGGCTCTCTCTACGAGATTCTCGGGGTAGAGCAGCAGAGCGCCTTCGGTGTCCGCAACGAGCGAGTGCAGGCGAGCTTCGGCGCGGCGGAGTTGTCACGCGATTTCGACTGGATCCGCCTCAGGCTCTCCGGGCTCTACGCTTCCGGCGACTCTGATCCGTTCGACAAAACCGCGCACGGCTTCGACGCGATCAGCCAGAGTGCGCTGTTCGCGGGAGCGGACTCGAGCTTCTTCATCCACCAGCAGTTGCCGACGGTGCTCAACCAGCTCAACTTGAAGGTCCGCGACTCACTCTTTCCGGACCTGCGCTCCACCGCCGCGCCGGGGCAATCCAACTATGATAATCCGGGGCTACGCCTGATCGGCCTCGGCACGGACCTGGATTTCACCCCCGCGCTGCGGCTGTCGCTCGACGCCAACCATCTGTGGTTCGACAAGACTGGAACGCTCGCCGCTGTGCTCGGCCGCCCGATTCCCGGCAACGACATCGGTACGGACGTCTCCTTCGACCTGTTTTACCGCCCGCTGGACTCTCAGAACATCATCCTGCGCCTGACCGCAGCGCGGCTGCTGGCCGCCGCGGCGACCCGCGAGCTGACGGGAGGCACTGCGCCTTTCTCGGCTTTCTTCAACCTCATCCTGACCTATTGAGCGATTTCCGGAATGCGTAGCGCAATCGCGTGTCTCTTGATGTTGCTCTCGACGTTGGCCGCCAATGACGCGGCGAGTGCCACGTCGCCTTCCATGGCGCCGCCGGCGCCCGCGGATCAGCCGCTCAGCGAGGTCGACCGCAAGAGCCTGGGTTGTCTCGGCTGCCACAAAGAAACGGACCGGCTGTCCATGCACGATAACCCGGCGGTCAAGCTCGGCTGCACAGACTGCCACGGGGGCGATGCAAGCCAGATTCCCGAGAGAGGACTGGCTCGCGGCGAATTCGAATACATCCGGCTGCGCGATCTGGCCCACGTGTTGCCTCGCTACCCGGCTGAATGGAGGTATCCCCACAGCGCCAAGCCCCAACGCAGCTATACGCTGCTCAATCGCGAGGCGCCGGAGTTCATTCGATTCGTCAATCCTGCTGACTACCGCGTGGCCGACAAGGCTTGCGGAGCGTGTCACGGCGCGATCATCGCCGCCGCCGAACGCAGCTTGATGTCGACGGCCGCCATGTTTTTCGGGGGCGCCTCCTACAACAACGGCATCCTTCCGTACAAGCGCTACATCATTGGTGAGTCATACACCAGCGCCGGTGAGGCGGCCTCTATCCAGGGCCCGCAGCTCCCTGATCCTGCCAGCGCCCTGTCGCTGCATGGTGTGCTTCCCGGCCTGCAGCCGCTGCCTCACTGGGAGAGCGCTCCCACACCGGACATCTTTCGGGTGTTCGAGCCGGGCGGAAGAGTCACGGGCAACCGCTTTCCCGAGATTGCCTTGCCCAATCTCACCGGCGGCCTGCAGGCACTGAACGAGCCCGGCCGGCCGGATCTGCACGTCTCGAATCGGGGCAACGGCACCGGAGGACGCATCTCCATTCCTGTGTTGAACGTCCATAAAACCCGGCTCAACGATCCGCACATGTGGTTCATGGGCACGAACGACCAACCCGGAGATTATCGCAGCTCCGGGTGCGCCGGCTGCCATGTGGTGTATGCGAACGACCGCAATCCCCTGCATTCCGGTCCGTATGCTTCCGCAGGCAATACAGGTGAGAGCCGCTCCATCGATCCGGTCATTCCCAAGCACGAGTCCGGACATCCGCTGGCCCATCGTTTCACCCGCTCCATCCCGACCAGTCAGTGCATGACCTGCCACATGCATCAGCCCAACGTGTTCATGAACACCTTCATGGGTTACACCATGTGGGATTACGAGGCCGACGCACCGGCCATGTGGCCCGAGAAGCAGAAGTATCCAACCGCGGAGGAAATCAGAGCCGTCAACGACCGCAACCCCGAGGGAGCGGCTCCCAGGGGAAAATGGGCCGACGTGGAGTTCCTCACTCACGTCAGCGAGCTCAATCCGAAGTTGCACGATACGCAGTTCGCCGACTATCACGGTCACGGCTGGAATTTCCGCGCGATCTTCAAGCGCGACCGCCATGGCAATCTTCTGGATGCCAAAGGCCAGATCGTTCAGGACGATGATCCACACAAATTCCAGAAAGCCGTGCACATGGCCTCGATCCACATGGAGAAGGGGATGCACTGCGTCGATTGCCACTTCGCGCAAGACAGCCATAGCAACGGCTACATCTACGGCGAAGTTGCGCAGGCGATCGAGATCGCGTGTGTAGACTGCCACGGGACGGTCGACGCCTATCCCAACTTGCGCACGTCGGGACCGGCGGCCCCGCCGACCGGCACGGACCTGGCTCTGCTCCGCAACCCCGACGGGTCCAAGCGGTTTGAGTGGCGCGACGGCAAGCTCTATCAGCGTTCTCTGGTGACGCCCGGACTCGAATGGCGGGTCCACCTCGTCAAGGACAGCGTGACACCGGGATCGCGCGATTACAACGAGAAAGCCGCACGCGCGAAGCTCATGAGCAACGACACTGCCTCCCAGACCTGGGGCCTGGGTGTCCCCGCGGACCAGCGCGCGCACGATTTCAACAAAATGGAATGCTACTCGTGCCACACGTCCTGGACCACCAGTTGCGCGGGTTGCCACTTGCCTGCCGAGGCCAATTGGAAGACAGCGTCTCATCACTATGAAGGCACCGAAGCGCGTGTCTACGCCACCTACAATCCACAGGTGGCGCGCGAAGACATGTTCATGCTCGGCAAGCGCGGCCCCACCGATGGAGGCCGGATCGCGCCGGTGCGCTCGAGCTCCGCGCTGGTGGTGTCCTCGACCAATATCAACCGCGAGCACATCTACATCCAACAGCCACCCATCGCCTCGAGCGGCTACAGCTCCCAGGCGTTCAATCCCCACTACCCGCACACCGAGCGGCTCACCGAGACCAAGACGTGCGACGACTGCCACCTATCGGCCGCGAACGACAACAATGCGATCATGGCGCAGCTCCTGTTGCAAGGAACCAACTTCGTCAACTTCATCGGCTACTATGCGTGGCTTGGCACGGCGGGCGGGATCACCGGCGTGCAGGTGACCGAGTGGGACGAGCCCCAGGCCGTCATCGGCAGCTATCTCCAGAAGTACGCCTATCCGGACAACTACCGGCGCCATCTGGAGCTGCGGAAGCAGCTTCAGACCGCTCACGATCACGCGGGTGATCCCATTCGCTGCCTGCAGATGCGCGGCGAGTACGTGTATGCCGCGGAAGGGCATCATGGAATGCAGGTCTATGACGTCGCGAGCATTGCCAACAAAGGGGTCAGCCAGCCGATTCTGACCGGACCGTCCAGCCCGCTGGGCCACGACACCCAGATCGCTTCCAAAGACGCAACCTGCGTCGCATTGCCGACCAACCAGCCGATCCATCCCGCGCGCAACAGGGGCCACCTGATGCGGGATGAAAACGAGGAGCAGCCGTTCCATCGCATCTACGACTACGCTTTGATCACGGATAGCCGTGAAGGACTGATCCTGACCGATGTCAACACACTGGCCGATGGCAATCCACGCAACAACCACCTGCGGCGTGCCCTGACATGGAATCCAAATGGCATTCTGAAAGGTGCGCGGCACCTGACGATCGGGGGGCATTTTGTCTATGTCGCCGCGGACGCGGGGCTCGTCATCCTGGACCTCGACGATCCGCTCCATCCGCAGGTCGAGAGCGTGGTCCCATTGAAGGATGTGAGGGCATCCGCCCTGCAATTCCGGTACTTGTTCGTGACGGACGCCGAGGGACTGAAGGTGCTCGAGATCACCGACAAGCGCCATCCGCGTCTGGTCAACAGCGCGATCGCCTTGCAAGACGCGCACAGGGTCTATCTGGCACGTACCTATGCGTACGTCGCTGCCGGCAAGCAGGGTCTGGCGATCGTGGACATCGAAAAGCCCGAGGACATGCGGCTATATCAAATGCTCGAGGAGCCGGGGGCCGTGAGTGACGTTCGCGATGTCGTTGTCGGATCCACCAACGCCTCGCTCTTCGCATACGTCGCCGATGGACGTAACGGGCTGACTGTCCTGCAACTGACTTCTCCGGACAGTCAGCCGAAGTATTACGGGTTCAGCCCGGAGCCAAAACCCCAGGTGATCGCTCGCTATCACACCGCGGCACCGGCCCTGGCACTGTCGAAGGGACTCGATCGGGATCGCGGAGTGGATGAGACCGGGCACCAGATCGCGGTGTTCGGACGTATCGGCTCACGGCCCTTGACGTTGAAAGAGGCTGAAAGACTCTACCTCGACACGGAGGGAAAGCCATGGTTCGCGCATCCGAACTGATGTTGCGGCTGGCGCTGGTAGCAGCGTGGGTAGCAAGCTCAACGAGCATGGCCCATGCAGCGGCGCCCCTCTCGGCATCGCTGACTGGCCCACTATCGCCTCCCATGCAGGCCGTCAACAAGCACATGGGCGTGTCGTCGTGCTCATCGTCCGTTTGTCACGGCGCGGTCACTCCGAGCAACACCTACGACGTGCTTCTGAATGAGTATGTGACATGGTCGCACGAAGACGCTCACTCGAAGGCCTTCGCATCTCTGCGCTCGATCAAGTCGCGCCAGATTGCCTCGAAGCTGGGAATAGGCGACCCTGCGCAGGCGAAAGAGTGCCTCGACTGCCATACCGACAATGTGCCCGCGAAACAGCGCGGCGAGAAGTTTTCGCTCGCTGACGGCGTCGGTTGCGAAGCCTGTCATGGTGGCGCCGAATTCTGGCTGGCGACACACACCTCCAAGCGGACGAGCTATCGGGATAACGTGGCGCGCGGCATGTTTCCAACAGCCGACCTGCGGCAACGGGCCGAGCTGTGCCTGTCCTGTCATTACGGGACGGCCGAGAAATTCGCAACCCATCGGATGATGGCTGCTGGACACCCGCGCCTGAGCTTCGAGATGGACACCTTCATGGCGCTCCAGCCACCTCACTATCGCATCGACGAGGACTACAAGCGGCGCAAGCCAGCCTACAGCTCCACACAGAATTGGAGTTATGGGCAGCTCGCCGCGGCTTTGCGTGAGATGGACACCTTGCAGGGGCCTCGGCTCAACAACGGTACCGCCTTCCCCGAGCTGGCGCTGTTCAACTGCTACGGCTGTCACATGAGCTCGATGCGCCGCACCGACTGGAGTCATCGACTGTTGGAAGGCGGGGCGGAGCCGGGGAGTGTGCCCATCAGCGATGGGCATCTGGTCATGGCCTGGATCATTGCCCGCGCGCTGGACCCGCAGATGGCACCGGCTTTGCTGAGAATGAGCCGGGCTCTGCTCGCTGCCAGTGCCTCGCAACGATCACAGATCGCCGCCCGCAGCGGGGAAGTCGCCGGTACGTTGCGTCGGCTGTGTGACGAGGCGGCTGTGCGCTCGTGGAAACCTGCGGACGAGCGGCAGCTGTTGAGAACACTGGTGGCGGTCGGGACGAGCGGCGAGTTCCGCGACTATGTGGGTGCCGAGCAGGCGGTGATGGGCATCGACGGGCTTCTGATCGAGCTTGGCCTGGCCAACCGGTTCCGCAAGAGAGTGGACGAGCTTTACAAGCTCACACAAAACGACGAGGCCTTCGTCCCCGAGCAATTCGTCGCGTCATTGCAACAGCTGCAGGCGGATCTCGACAAGGCGAATTGAGCCCGAGGGCGGCGGTCCAGGCACAGGGATGTGCCCCGCCGCCGAAGGTGGCGGGCATGGATGCCCGGATCCAGCGTTACATACAAGGGTGAGGCTCGGTTCCTTCGGGCAGCAGCTCGGGATCGGAACTTGCTCTTGGCAGGTCTGGCGTACCCCTACCGGGTCTCAACTTCTGTCCGCCAACCATGAGCACCGTCACTGCGGTCGTCGACGCCCACGTGCATTTCCATCCTTGCTACGAGCCGGATGAGCTACTCGATCATGCCCACAAGAATCTTACGGCTGCGCAGGGTAGCCAGCCTTTTCCGGAAAGGAGTGCGTTGTTCCTGCTGCTGACGGAATGCTTCGGAGACGACTACTTCGCCGCATTGTATGCAGCCGCGCATGGACCGAAAGGCAGCCGGAGCCTGCCTCTGCGGCAATGGGTGGCCACGCCGACTGAAGAAGAATGCAGTGTCCTGGCGCAGTGTGGCGAGCAACAACTATTCGTCGTTGCGGGCCGCCAGGTCGCCTGCCGCGAAGGACTGGAAGTACTGGTCCTTGGAACCACCCGCCGTCTGCCGGATGGGCTGGCGATCCGTGAGGTGTTGACCGAGACCGCCTCGTGGGGCGTGCCGCGTGTGATCCCGTGGGGCCCCGGAAAATGGCTGTTCCGGCGCGGCCGCCTGTTGAATGAGTTGGTGGCAGAGTTTCGCAGCCCGACACTGTTTCTGGGCGATGAAGGCGGGCGTCCCGTTTTTTGGGGCTACCCACAGCATTTCGGGCATGCCGCCAGGCTCGGTGTGCGAGACCTGCCGGGCACCGATCCCCTTCCATTCCCTCATGACGTCACAAAGGTTGGACGAATGGGCTTTCGCGCTCGGATTCATCTCGACCGCGCGCGTCCGGCCGCAAGCCTTCTGAGCGCCTTGCGCCAGCCAGACACCACGCTCCAGCGTTTCGCTGTGCTCGAATCGCCCTTGCGCTTCGTGCGCAACCAGATCGGGATGCAGCTTCGCAAGCGCCGGCTGGCCTGAGGCGCTTGCATGTGCGGCATTGCTGGGGTTGTAACCAGAGGCTCGACGCCAGGGCGCGAGCTGCTCCGTGCGATGTGCGAGGCCATGCGGCATCGAGGTCCCGACGCGGAGGGCATCCTGGTGGCACCCGGCATTGGACTCGGCATGCGTCGCTTGGCTGTGATCGATCTGGACACCGGCGAGCAGCCGGTAACGAATCAGTCCGGTACCGTACACGTTGTATTCAATGGCGAGATCTACAACTATCGCGAGCTGCGCGCCGAGCTGATCGCCAAGGGACACGTCTTCCGGGGACACAGCGATACGGAGGTCATCCCGCATCTCTATGACGAGCACGGAGTTGGATTTCTGCGGCGCCTGAATGGCATGTTCGCGATTGCGCTATGGGATAGCGTGGAGCGGCGGCTACTCCTCGCCCGCGATCGCGTTGGAATCAAGCCGCTGTTCTTCAGTCAGCATCGCGGCTGTCTCTACTTCGCCTCAGAGGTGAAGTGCCTGTTGGCGGCGGGCGCTTCCACCCGCCAGCTCGATCCGCTCGGCGTCGACCAGCTACTGACATTCGAGTACACCGCAACCCCGACCACACTTTTCAAGGATGTCAAAAAGCTGGCGCCCGGATCCTGGCTCTCATGGCGCGAGGGCAATCTCCAGCAGGGTGTTTTCTGGAGCTTGCCAGAAGCCACAGCGCCCCAGCTCGTCGCACCCATTCCCGAGATTGCGGAACGCCTGCGGAATGTGCTTACAAGCGCGGTGCGGCGACAACTGGTGAGTGATGTGCCGCTCGGTGCCTTCCTGAGCGGAGGCATCGATTCCTCCATCCTGGTCGCTGCGATGAGCGAGGTGTCGGCGACACCTCCCTTGACGTTCTCCGTGGGCTTTGGCGACGCTTCCTACAGCGAGCTGAGCTTCGCCAGGGTAGTGGCAAAGCACTGCGGCACGCGGCATCACGAAGAGCTGCTCACTCCCGACTATCTGGCCCTGCTTCCAGAAGTCGTTTCGCAACTCGACCAGCCGATCGCCGACTTCTCCGTCTTCCCGACGCTCCTCGTGGCGCGCATGGCGCGAAAGCACGTAACGGTCGCGCTCGGTGGAGACGGGGGCGATGAGCTCTTCGCTGGATACGATGCCTATCAGGCGGATCGATACAGCTCACGGTTGCTCGACTGGATGCCGCGCCGTCTGCGAGCCAACATCGAGCGCGTGGCACGCCTGGTGCCGCTGGGCACCGGCAAGCGAGGCATGGGGAACCAGGTGCGCCGCTTTCTCGAAGGCGCCGCTTTGCCATCGCGTTGGCAGCATATGCGCTGGATGATCTTCCTTGGGGACCAGAGTCGTGCCCGCCTGTATGCGCCGGAATTCCGCGCGCATATCCCAGAACAAGCGGGCGATCTCATCCAGGCCGGGTTCGCCGACGCTTTGGCAGCAGACCGGCTCGCGAGCCAGATGCGTTGCGATCTGCGTTTCTATCTCGCCGAGAACATCCTGCCCAAGGTCGACGCCATGAGTATGGCGAGCTCGTTGGAAGCGCGCGTGCCCTATCTGGACAATGAGGTGATTGATCTTGCGCTGGCCATTCCTTCAGCGCTGAAGCTGCGGCGGGGGGTTCGCAAGTGGATCCTGCGCGAGGCGTTCGCAGAGCGCCTTCCTCGGGAGATCCTCCAGCGGGGCAAGGAGGGCTTCAGCATGCCTATGAAGAACTGGCTGAACAAGGAGTGGAACCCGCTCATGCATGAGCTGCTGTGCGCCGGTAATCTGGCGCGCGACCGGCTCTTCGATCCGCGGTATGTCGATCGCCTGATGCGTGAGCACGAGTCACGAGCCCATAACCATAGTCATCTGCTGTGGGCGCTGATGGTCTTTCAGCTTTGGCGTGACCGATTCGCGGCGGACCTGAGTCGCCCAGGGGCGTTGAATGCGGCGTGACCTGACACGCCTGAGCGCGGAGCCGCACGACGTCCTCGTCGTGGGAGCTGGAATCCACGGAGCGTGCGCGGCGTGGGAGGCGGCGCGGCGTGGCTTGAAAGTGGCTCTGATCGAGGCCGGTGACTTCAACGGAGGCACATCAGGTAACAGTCTGCGCACCTTGCATGGCGGCTTGAGGCATCTGCAACGCCTGGATTTCGGCCTGATGCGGATGTTGGTTCGCGAGCGCCGCGAGTGGATGCGCATCGCGCCCGAGCTGACCCGCCCACTGCGTTTCATTCTTCCGCTGAGCGGGCGTGGCACAAGGCGTCCCAGCGTTCTGCGGATGGCCCTTTGGATCAACGACCTGCTCAGCGCGGATCGCAACGAGGCGCTACAACCGGACCACCATCTTCCCGCGGGCTCGATTCTCCGCGGCAGTGAGCTCGAGGCACTTTTCCCCGGAGTGCCGCTGGCTGACTACAACACCGCAGCCGCATGGTACGACGGGCTTTGCCTCGACACGGAGCGCTTGCAACTCGCGGTCGTTGCCGCGGCGGTCGACTGCGGCGCTCAAGTGGCCAACTACGTCAGAGCCCTGTGTCCGTTGCGGGAGAAGGGCAAAATCCGGGGTGTGCGTGCGCGTGACGAGCTGACCGGCACCGGCATGGATCTCCTGGCGCCGGTGGTCATCAACGCGGCGGGGCCTTTCGTCGAGAAATGGCTGGACAAGCCACCGAGCCTCTGGTCGCCGCTTTTCAAAGCCTCCAAGGCGTTCAATCTCCTCGTCCGCAAGCGGCCATTCAACGATGCCCTGGGTCTGACCATACCGCCGCGACAGCCAGGCGAAAGCGGTGGAGGCACCTACTTCATCATGCCTTGGAACGGTTACTCTCTGGTGGGCACGCGACACTTGCGTTGTGATCACCGCACGACCGCGACCGAGGTAAGCCGTGAAGAAGTGTTGGAATTTCTCGCGGACCTCAACCCTGCACTGGGTGAGCACCGGTTGGCCGCGGACGACGTTTGTGGAGTATTCAGCGGACTGCTGCCGGAAGAATCGGCAGATGTGCGCGGTCGGGAAGTCGAGCTCGCGCGGCTTCCGAAGACGGTGCATCACGATGAGCAAGGGTTGGACGGTCTGTTTTCAATCGTCGGCGTGAAGTGGACGACGGCCCGCTCAGTTGGCGAGCGTGCGGCGAATCTGGCGTGCCGGAGGTTAGGAAGGTCCGAACAGCCACTTCGGCAGCGGGTGTTGAACCCGTTCGGCACACGATTACGGGGCGCCGACCCAGCGCTCACGGCGCGGGTCGTTCCGGATTTGCCGGTGGTATTCGGGCAAGTCGCTCATGCCGCGCGTGAAGAGATGGCGGTACATCTATGGGATGTGATCAGGCGGCGCACGCCGCTTTATCTAAGCAGGGTTCTCGATCGATCCGTGCTCGCGGCCTGCGCCTTTGTCATGGCACGCGAGTTGCGATGGAGCCGGCGCGAGATAACCGCCGAGATCGACGCGACGGAGGCCGAGCTCAGAGCCTTCAGAGGACCTCTCGAAGCGGATCCCCGGACAGCGGCGGCGTAATTCCTGGAGATAACGATGCAAGCTCGTGACCTGGCACAAAACATTCCCGACACTCCGCGGCCTCGGCAGAGTCCTGGCGACGCGCTGCCGTGGCAACTGCAGATGTATCAGAAGTCACTGAAGAAGCGCCAGAAGGTCGAGCTGCTCATGCGGCTCATGGGCCGGGTGCGCGATGAGCGTTGTCTGTTGATTTCCGGTCACGACAACAACGGCGCGATGAATTACCATTTTCGTGCCGCGGGGGGGCACTGGAGCTGGGGCCAGGTCTACCCTCAGGGCATCCCCGAGATGGCCGAGTTTCTGGGCGATCCGGTGGCGCACATCGACATCGAGCGCTTTCCGTTTGCGGATGGCGCTTTCGACGTGGTGATCGTAATCGACGTACACGAGCACTTCCGCAAGATCGACGGCTTGAATCGCGAGATCGCCCGGGTGCTGTCACCCGGTGGTGTGGCCATCATCACTACACCGAACGGCGACACACGCCTTCCGGTAGCGGCGTTGAAGCGTGTGATCGGCATGGGCCCGGAAGCTTACGGACACGTAGTGCAAGGCTACCGAATCGCCGAGCTCGAAGGAATGCTGACTGCAGTGGGCATGAAGCCGGTCGGCCGTGGAGGCTATTCTCGATTCTTCACCGAGCTCGCCGAGCTCGTCATCAACTTCGCGTACGTGAAATTTCTCGCAAAGAAGAAAGCGCATCCACCGGCGATGGAGGGGACCATCGCGCCCACTTCGAAGCGTGAGTTGGAAGCGGTGCGCAAGGAATATCGCATGTACTCCCTGATCTATCCCATCATGTATACGTTCTCGCTCCTCGACAAGCTCATTCCTGGCCGCGGTGGCTATGCCGTCGCGGTCGCGGCCAGAAAGCCTCAATGAGCACCGCCCCACGCGCGCTCGTCACCGGCGCCGGCGGTTTCATCGGCTCGCATCTCATCCGGTATCTGGCAGGCCGCGGCTGGGCCGTTCGCGCGATCGACGTGCACCCCGCGGCTGGGCCACTCGACGGCAACATCGAGTATCGAATCTGCGATATCCGCGACCAGGCAGCTTTTTCAGCAGCAGTCGATGGCGCCGACTACGTCTTCAATCTCGCCAGCGTTCATCTGGACGTACACGCCAGCTCCGAGCAGTTCCAGTCCGTGAACGTACGTGCTCTGGAACGAGTCGTCGAGCTGAGTGCGGCCGCCCGGGTCCGGCGTCTCGTCCAGGTCAGCAGCGTAGGGGTCTACGGCCATGTAGCTTCACCGCCGGCGAAAGAAGACGCACCGTTAAATCCGGAAAACGAATATGAGCGTACCAAAGCAGCTGGCGAGGAGGTTGCACGGTGGGCTGCTGGCCGCTTCGGAGTCGACCTCGTGATCGTCAGGCCATCGTGGGTCTATGGCTCCGGCTGCCCGCGAACCGCGAAGTTGCTGCGCTCTCTGCGCAAGGGACGATTCTTCTACATCGGCCGGGGCGACAACCTGCGCCACCCCATCTATATCGATGATTTCCTGCAAGGTGTGGAGTTGGCCGCCCTTGGACCCGCCGCGGTTGCGGGCAGGACATTCAACCTCGCAGGTCCCCATTGGATGACCGTCAGGGAAATGGTCTCGCAGTTTGCTCGCGCGCTCGGTGTCCGGCCGCCCACACTCCATGCACCTCGCTGGGTCGGAGTGACGGTCGGCTGGGCCGCGGAGAAGGTGAGTGCGGCTGTTGGAGCCGAGCCTCCGATCTCCAGGCGCACGCTGGCCTTTTTCGAAAATGACAACGCATTCGACATCAGCGCCGCGCGTGAGTCATTTGGCTTCGATCCTAGAACCGAGCTTGCCGGAGGAGTGGGGCGGACGATCGCAACTGGCATATAGCCATGCATCCTGCGATCAGGCTGCGAGCCAGCCATCCTGCCGCAATTCCGTACAGCACGCCCACCAGGCCCCAGGGTGCGGCGATCCACGCGCCGACGACACCTAGCGCGATACTGGCCCAGGAGACGACGCTCAGTATCCGCAATCCTTTGTCTTCCGCCAACGCGATCACCGTCCCGGTAGCGAATGCGCTACTGAGCTTGAGCGCCCCCGAGACCAACGCCGCGCACAGCAACGCTGCACTCAAGTCATAGCGTCCCGACAGAAGCCAGTGCGCCAGCGGCGGCGCCACGAACCAGATCACCACGGACCCCGCACACGTCAAGCTCGTGACGAGCACGATCTCCCGCCCCAAAAGCTTGCGCTGCTCCCGCAGAGATTCAGCGCGGCGCAGGTTTGGAATCAGCGTGAAGAGGACGGCCATCTGCAACATGCGAAAAGGTGAGGCCACCAGCGCCGCGACCACTCCAAAGAGGGCGAGCGCCTGTACTCCCGCCACAGGCGCCAGCAGCAACCGCTCGAGTTGCAAAAAGATGGAGTTGGAAGTGTGGATCGTCACCAGTGACAAGGCCTCTCCCATGAGGCTTCGGGGGTAGCCTGGGCTCGTGGCGCTCGACGCTTGCTGCACACGGGATGACGCAGGCGATGATTCCTCGCCCGCGGAGGCGAGAGTGTCGATATCCGCGTTCGCGCGCCTGGCCAGTGTCCACGCGAAAGCCCCACCGATTCCCGTGGCCACCGTCAACACGATGCAGGACTCGACGGCGGTATCCAACCCGAGCAGAGAGGTCAGCAAAGCAGCGGCCAACAAAGTCCAGTTGGAGAGCTGCACGATCCAGGTGGCGGGCACGAAACGCTGCCGCCCCTGGAAGTAGGCTGCGCTCGTCTGCATGAGCCCCGAGGCAACAGTGATGATCAGGATACAGGCCACCAGCGGCAGCTCGAGGTGATAGACGAGTGCGCTCACGGCCGCCGTGAGTAAACCCACTCCAGTCGAAATCCATACGATTGCATGTCGCAATGGCCTCTGCAGGGGCAATCCTCTGCGGCCGATCACCTGGTCCAGCCCCAGCGGTGCAGTCAGTCCCGCGACCGCCACGATGCCGATGACCAGCGAGACGATGCCGTATTCCCGCGACGGCAGTGTCCTCGCCAGGATGAGATTGCTCACTGTGAAGGCCAATCCACCCAGGCCCAGGATCGCTGCCGCGCGCAGTGAAGCCGACTTGCGGACAATGCGCAGCATCAAGCCGCTGCTGTGGTGTGCACGGTTGCCGGCGCAACTGGCGCAGTCGCCGAAGAGTGTCGGACCGTGGGCAGGGGACGTGGGCCGGACAACAGCTTGCGCTCCCACAGGCTAAGGTTCAACAGCCCCCAGAACAGATGGCTGTGATTGTGTCGCCGCTCTTGATGCTCCCGCCAGCAGCGCTCGAGGGTATCTTTGCGGAAATGCTCGGCGATGAGCGGTGAGGAGAACACCTCATCGCGCGTAAGCTCCAGCAGCTCGCCGCGAATCCAGTTCTTCATCGGGATGCTGAAGCCCTGTTTGCCGCGGAAGGCGATGCCTGGCGGGAGGCGCTTGCGCATGGATTGCTTCAGCAGCCACTTCGTCGTAAGTCCGCGCAGCTTCAGTTGCGTCGGCAGCGAGTAACAGAACTCGACCACGCGGTGATCCAGGAACGGTGGGCGCACCTCGAGACCGCAGGACATCGACATCTTGTCTACCTTCATCAGCACGCTATCCGGCAGCACAGTGTTGAGCTCGACGAACTGCTCGCGCGCGCCGCGCTCGTGCGGAGCCATTCGTGACCAGCGTTTGACCGGCATGAACGGGTCGGTCTCTATGGTCCGCAGCCAGTCGGTCGCAAAGAGCTGCGAAACTGCCTGGGGATCCATGAAATATTGCCAGCGGATATGCTCCCCCGCGGCGGGAAGCACGGCGCCTTGCAGAAATCGCTTCAGAACATTGCGCGGGCCTTTCTTGCGCTCGTCATCCGGTATGTGACGGATGATGTTTCGATAGAGCCGCTCTCGCAATGGCAGCGGCAGCCACTCGAGGGCGGCCGCCGCTTTGCTCGCTCTGAAGCGGTCGTAGCCCATGAGGATCTCGTCCCCCCCATCGCCGCTCAAGCAAACCTTCACGTGGCGGCGCGCTTCCTCGCAGATGAGCATGAAGGGCAGATTGGAGGGGTCGGTAGTCGGCTCGTCCAGGTGCCACACCGAACGCTCTATGGCGGCGGCATCCACCGGCGGAATCAACAACTCCGTGTGCCGCGTATGGAAATGCTCGGCCACCTGGCGCGCGTATTCGAGCTCACTGAACGACCGCTCCCGATATCCGAGCGCGAACGTTTGCAGCGGGGTTGCGGACGACGAGCTGAGAAAGCTGACTACCGTGCTCGAATCGATTCCTCCGGACAGGAAAGCTCCGACCGGAACATCACTCATCATGTGTTCCGTACAGGAGCGCTCGAGAATTTCCAAAAGGCGGCGTCCGGTCGGCTCGACCTCCTGCTGCTGCAGTGTCCAATAACGCGATAGGCGCGCGCCCTCGGAGTCGACCACGAGCAGGCATCCGGGGAGCAGCTTTTGGATGCCTTCGAACAGAGTGTCGGGCGCGGGTACGAATTCGTAGCCCATGAAGTCGAACAGACCTTGCGGCCGCAGCTTGCGCGGCACGCGAGGATCGACCAACAGCGCCTTGATCTCGGAGGCGAAACGGACCCGAGGTCCCTCCAGCCCACTGTCCTCCACGGTATAATAGAGCGGCTTGAGGCCTAACCGGTCCCGTGCCAGAACGAGCCGCCGGCGCCGTGTGTCCCAGATCGCCAGCGCGAACATCCCGGTCAGGTGTTGCACGAATTCGAGGCCATACTCCTCGTAGGCGTGCACGATCGACTCGGTGTCGGTCTGGCTGCGGAATGCGTGTCCCCGGCGCTCGAGCCGCGTACGCAGCTCGCGATGGTTGTAGATCTCGCCGTTGAAAGCGACCCAGACCGAGCCATCCTCGTTCGCGAGTGGCTGTCTGCCGTGCTCGCTCAGGTCCACGATGCTCAGGCGCCGATGTCCGAGCGAGATTCCTTCGGCGACATAGGAGCCATGGTCATCCGGGCCCCGGTGCACCAGCAACCCCTTCATCTGCTCGAGCAGGGGGCTGTCCGTCCAGTTGAAACCGCAAATTCCACACATGGATTCGCCGACCCTCGAATCAGGAGGAGCGTGTCGTGACCGCTACCGCGGAGTTGGGAACCAGTTCGTCGAAGACCGCGAGAATGCGCTCAGCTGCCTGCTGCCAGGAAAAGTTCCGGGCGCGCAGAATTCCATCACGCGCCATCCGCGCGCGCAGTTGGGGTGATCCGGTAACCTCCAGCAGTGCCGCGACAATATCCTGCTCGTCGTACGGGTCGATCAGGCGGGCCGCCGAACCCGCCACCTCCGGTCCGGCACCGGTTGCCGGCACAATAGCCGGACATCCGCTCGCCAAGGCTTCCAGAATCGGCAGGCCAAAGCTTTCGAACAGAGTGGCGAGCACGAAGCAGTCGGCAAGTTGGTAGGCGAGGGCGAGGCGCTCGTTGGGCACGAAGCCCATGAAATGCACGCCCTCCAGCTCGGCGTCGGAAAATCCCCGGGCCCGCAGGTACCGCTCGACATCCCGGCCGGCAACGACCAATGGCAGCGGCTGGGTGGCTCGTTCCCGATAGAGGCGATAGGCCCGCAGCAGCCGCTCGTTGTTGCCACCCGGATAGTCGGGAAGCCCTCGATGCCCGGTGTGCAGCACGCGAGCGACGGTCAGTATGAATCGCTCGGGTAAGGCGTATTCCTGGCGGAAACGCCGCTGGGCCAGCGGATCACCCTTCCCGGTGAACCCGGATCCAACTCCCGCGTACGTCACTCCGGTGACCGGAAGTTGCACTTTCATATGCCGCGCAAGCACATCGAGCGTGACCTTCGAGATCGTGAGCAGGCCGCTCGCCTTGCGACAGTAGAGCGGTAACATCAACCTGATGTAAATGTTGTCCCACCATGGATAGTTCCCCGGGTTGACATACCAGTCGCAGCTCTGAAGCACGAACACGCCGGGGATACGGCTGAAGAGCGGCAGAGAAAACTTGGGATTGAACAGCAACTCCGCCCCCAGGCGACGCGCCGCCAGAGGTACGAGCACCTGATCCCATACCAACTTGCTGGCCGACGGAATCACCACCGGCTGCGCGTTGTCGAATTCGTTCCAGCGATGTGCGGTGGCATCGCTGCTCAGAAAAACGACGTAGTGCGTATGCGGGTCGAGCCGTAGAAGATGCCGGAGCACCTCCTGGCAATAGCGCCCGAGCCCGTCTGGCTGATCGACCCCCCGTGCCATGACCGCGATCGTACGTTGTTGGGTCACAGCTGGGCGGGGCGGGAATGCCCGGATCCAGCGTTGTAGACTAATGCGCAAGCGGCTGACTCCCGGAGAAGCGGACGAGCTTGCGAGCGGCGATCGAGAGAAAGCTCGCCCGGCCGCGGCCCGGAAGCAGCGGCAGCCAATCGGACCGGAGACGTCCGAACACCGGCAGCGGAAGGCGCTCACGGCGAGCGCGCCGATAATCCAAGGCCACGCCAAATGCGTTCCGAAATCCGTATTTCCTGGCCAGGTCCAGAGACCGCTGGGAGCCCAGCATCCACGGATAAGCCAGAGAAGTCGGCGCGTATCCCAGGTGAGCCTGGAATTCGTCGCGAGCCAATTCCAGCTCCGAGCTCATCAACCCGGCGAATTCAGGCGTTGTCATGAGCTCTCCGCGAAGCACTCGCGCGCGGGTGTTGTATAACGTATAAAGCCTGTCAGCCCAATCTGAAAGGTGGAAGAAAGCTTCGCCTCCCGACTCCGATACCAGTTGGATACACGCTGCGGTAAGACCCGGGCTTTCAAGGAAACGACACTCCGCTGACAGCAGCGGTGTGGACCGATAAATGGGGGCGCCCAGCGGCGGCCGCCCGAGCTGCTCCCCTGCGGCTGTGTGGCGCATCGGCCAATCGTAGATGTCACGGCGTGCAAGCAGCGCCGGGCTTGCAAAGCCGATGAGTTGATCGGACGTTGCGACCAACGAGTGGCGATGAGCGTGGGATTGAACATCCACGTAGCCCGACATCGCACATGACCGCACCTGCTCCCAACTCATGAACAGAGAGCACCCGGTCACGGCTGGCGGGCTCATCCAAAATGATGGCACGAAGAGCGTGGCGCGCGCGTCAAAAGTACGCAGCGTCGGTAATGCCACCTCGTAAAAACTTCTCCTTGCATCATCGAACGTAAGTAGAACGCGCTTCTCGCGCCCGGTGCTCTTGCGGCGTCCCGCAACCAGAAACTCATCCAGAGTTATGGTGCGATAGCCATTAGTGCGCAGGAACTCGAGATCGCGCGCGAAACCTCTCGGCTCGACATCGTGATAGATGAAAACTGGGATTTCGCCCCGGGAAATGGGCAATCCCAACAAAAACAGAGGGTAGCGTGTTCGCAACACATTCCTCGCACCGCGGATCGCACGTTGGGCGGCTGCGAAGGAGCTTTCCCCACTCTTCGTGTAGCCTGTGCTCGTCTTCATGCTGCAACCCTCGTCAAGCCCCACGCCCGAAGCGCCATCCCCGCAGCACGGGTAGCGACCCGTTGCAAGTTGCAGGCCGGCAGACTCATTGCCCAGGTGAAGTCCAAGAGACCTTGACACTTTTTTACATGCGGCACACTTCGTGCTGTCACGCTTCGGTGCTGTGCAAAAGGGGGCAAGTACTTGCACAACGGATTGAGTCGCCACACACCCGTAGGTTACGCGCGCTTGCATCAGGTGAATGACATCAGCGGGCCTCGAGCCAAAGCTCGCTCGCAGAGTGGGTTTCCGCTTGTCATTCACGCGGATGACTTCGGCGAAACCGTCGCGATCACCGACGGCATCCAGCGCGGGATCGAGGCAGGGACGATTACCAGCACCTCCATCATGGCGAACATGCCGGCGACGACGTATGCGCTAGAGCAAGTTCGGCTTCTGGCAGGCCATGCGAGTTTCGGTGTTCATCTGAATGTCTGCGAAGGTCGCCCCCTGACCGGCGGAAGGACCTTGGTGGACCAGCAGGGTGAGTTTTATCCCAAACGGATGCTTATCCGGCGTGCCCTTTCAGGCGCGCTGTCCGTTCGAGAGCTCGAGCGGGAGATCTCCGCACAGATCGCACTGATCCGGGACGCTGGTGTGCCCATCTCGCATGTAGACGGACACAAACATCTTCACCAGCTACCGATAGTCAGCACGGCGGTGGCCAACGTGTTGCCGAGATTCGGTATCGGCCGGATACGCGTCACACGGCTGCAAACGTGGGCCGCGCTAAGGAAGGGCGGCACTCTGCTCAGGGAGCTGGCCGCATGGCGGGCCGCATGGATCTTCCGCCGCGCGGGTCTGCAGTCCCCCGTGCGCACCGTGGATCTGGGAGAGATTCTCAACAGAGGCTTCGGCCGCGGCGGACCGCGCTCACTGGTGGATGCCCGCGGGGTGGTGGAGTTATGTTGCCACCCCGAATTGCGCTCCGACGCGGGGAGCAAGCCGAGCAGCCACCATCGCTCGCAGGAGCTCGAGTATCTGCTTTCGCCTCACTTCCGTGAGCTGCTTGTCGCAGCTCAGGCGCGTCTCGTGTCCTACTGGGAGGTGGGGTGATGCGTATCCTGAAAATCGTGCCGCAAGCGTTCTACACGGCAAGGGGAACGCCGTTGAGCGCTTATCATCGGGCTCGCGAGCTCATTGCACGCGGGCACGAGGTAGACATCCTGACCTACGGAGTTGGGAGCGATCCTCCCGATTGCTCCGCTCGGGTATTCCGCGCTCGCGGCCCCCATTTCACGCGCTCCATCCGGCCCGGTCCGTCCCGACTGAAGATCTGGTTCGATCTGCTGCTGTTCGTGAATCTGCTCCTGCACCTGTCCCGGCGCCGGTACGACGTACTGTATGCGCATGAAGAAGGTGCGCTGCTTGCCCGTCTGGCAGGGGCGATCTTCCGAGTCCCCTATATATACGACATGCATTCCAGCCTGCCGCTGCAGATCACAGACTGGAAGTTCAGCAGCCGACGCTCCGTCATCGCGGCGTTTCGCTGGGTGGAGCGATTGAGTGTGCGCGGCGCTTGTGCGGTGGTAGCGATCTCGCCGGCCATCGAACGGGCCGCACGCAGCGCTGGACCGGAGACTCCCTGTGTGCTGCTCGCAAACCATTTCGAGGTCGCAAGAGCAGCGGCACCTGAGGAAGTGGCCGCGGTCCGTACCCGGCATGGAATCGCGCTCGAACGCAAGCTCGTGGTCTATGCGGGGTCGTTCGTCGCTCTGCAGGCGTTGGATCTGCTGCTCGATGCGATTCCGGGCGTGGTCGCCAGCATTCCAAACACAACATTCCTGCTCGTGGGGGGCAGCGACCCGGAGATTTCAACGCTGCGGGCGCAAGCGGCACGGTTGGGTGTCACCGACCATGTCATCCTCGAGCGCAGTGTGCCGCAAACCGCTATCCCGGCTTATCTCGCTGCCGCCGATGTGCTCGTATCACCCCGTGTCCAGGGTATCAACTCCCCAGGCAAGCTCCTGGATTATCTGGCCTCGGGGCGGCCAGTGGTGGCGACCGACACGATGGTCCACAATCAGTTTCTGACTGACAAGTCCGCCATTCTGACTCCTCCCGACCCGCGGGGACTTGCGGCGGGGCTCGTGAGAGCGCTCACCGATCCGGCCCGTGTCGCGGAAGTCACCGCCGGCGCCGCAAAGCTTCTGGGCCGCTACTCGAACAAGGCGGAGCGCGACGCGGCTTACGAAGCCGTTTTGCAAGCCGCTCGTGTGGCTGCGGTCTCCAGGATTCGCCGTAAATCCGCTGCCCGTGGTGGTGCCTAGGAGCCTTTCCGAATAATGGCTCGCCGTCACGCGGGCGATCATTACTCGGACAGGCTCCTAGGCTCATCTGAACCCGTCGCGGGTCTCGCCACACTGGCCCGGCGTACAGCACACGCTTGCTGTGGTCAATCCAACGTCAGACTTGGCCTATTCCAGACATGGAGGTCAGGAAGCCAATGTTGGATCCTGGTCTGGCACCGCATCGCAGCATCAACGAGCCAACGGCACATCGCGCGCGGCCGCGGTGAGCGCTTCGTGGACCAAAGGCCAATAGTACAGCCGATGTTGGTACGCAAAGCTGCGGGCATGCACTTGGATGGGAAGCGGAAGGAGCCGCACGATGACATCGCTCAGACTCGCCATTGGATTGCTGTGCCTGGGTTTGATGCAAGGCTGTACCTCGTTGCCCGCGCATCCGCGGACGTACTCGAGGGCTGCGAGCAGCGAATCGGCTGAATGCCCCCCACTGTTCGGCAAGGTCTGCTACGGCCCGACAGACCGGCCCGACATCATGCGATGCGGATGCAGCAGCGTGTCTCCTTTGGGCACTCCATATCCCTGAAGACATCGTGGCCTGCCCGCGGGCGGTATCAAAACAACTCGATGTCTCCGGCGCCTGGTTGCTTTTTGAGCTCGCCGGCGGCGATCAGTGCTTCCCAACTGCGCACGTTGTTGCGCCCGTTGGTTTTTGCGTAGTAGAGAGCGGCATCCGCGCGCTCGACGCAGATCGTCGAGATGTCGCGAGGATTGATCCGGGTGTAACCGACGCTGATAGTGACGCGGCCGACCTGGGGAAACGCGTGCTCTTCGATCGCCTCCCGCAGGCGCTCGAACACGATCTGGGCCCCAGACTCGCTGGCACGGTCCAACACGACCACGAATTCCTCGCCGCCGAAACGGAAGAGGTGGTCCGCGCCGCGCAGTGAGCGTCGCATGATCCGGCTCACGAGCAGCAGTACCTCGTCGCCGAACAGGTGGCCGAAGCCGTCATTGATCGACTTGAACCGGTCGATGTCGATGAGCGCGAGCCAGCTCGGATCGCGCGTAGCGCTCCTCCTTTCCGGAAGGCTGCGTGCGCCGGTGCTGCCGTCGACCTGCGCCAGCCGCTCACAGTGCTTCTGAAAGTGCGCCTCGAACGTCTTTCGATTGAGCAAGCCGGTGAGGGTGTCCAACTCACCATAATCCAACAGCGCGAGATGGTTTCTGAGGATGGCCAGAATACCCTGGACGAGGTCCGCCTCGCGTGGAGTCAGGGCTTTCGAGGTCTCGATCACGAGCAACCCGACCACGTCACTGCTGCCGTGGATCGGAAAAATGGTCATCAGGCCGCCGTTGGGAGCGTTGCACTCCACGACTCGATCCGAAGCGGCGCATTCCTGCCCGGCAGGGAAGTCCGACAGCAGTGGCAGCTCCATCAGATTGTCCAGGGAGTCTGGACCGGTGAGGCCGGAGTCCTTGCACACTCTGACCCGGCAGGCCACGCGCTTCACCTTCCCGTCCTCCATCAGGCGCAGCACAGTGACCGACTCCGTCTCCAGAAAGCGCAACAAGAGCAGCGCCACCGCGCGATCCAGATCGTCCCGATCGCGGTGTGCGGTGGTCGCTGCGACGCTGTCCAGAAGCTCGTGGGTCATGGGTCGGACGTTCCGAGTTCAGGAGCAAGAGTACTCCTGAAGACCCCCAGGTCGGCTGGAAGTAGCTCTCAGACCGTGGCCATAAACCCTTGTCCGGCGTGATATTCGTCGCGTTTCGGCCGCTTCCGAGGCAACCGGGCGCCCCGGCGGAGCGGGGCGCCGTCGGGGGTCAATGGAGGGTGTAGTGGGTGGTCAGATACAGAAATCGGCCGCGCGGGTCACCATAGCTCAGGTCATAGCCGCCCACGAAGTTGTTGGCGGACGAGGCGTAGTTCGCGTACGGGGGCTCCCTGTTGAAGAGATTCTTGGCCCCAAGTGTGAAGTCGAACGACTTCAGCCCACGATAGATCAGTTGTGCATCAACGGTCTCGTAGGCCGAAACGTATCTGAAGACGTCGGTGATGTTCGAGGCCACATCGCGGTAGCGCTTCTGGTAGTTCTCGGTCAAGGAGGCCTCCCAGGAAGCCGTGTCGTAGATGGCGCTCACCGTGTGCCGCCAGCGCGTTACCACTCCCCCAACTGCCGTCGCACCCTTGTCGAGCTGACTCGTCCAGCTTCCATCCGGGTTTTGTGTCACATATCGATAAAAATAGGTGCCGTTGCCGAGCAGGGTAAGCCGCCCCGCAGTGCCCAGGTTGAACCCGTATTTCACGTCAGCATCCAGGCCGCTCACCGCCGACTTGAACAGGTTGGCATTCGTCTGGCTGATGGAGATGATCTGCCCGTTTGCGTCACGGTTGACGAGATTGGCGAACTGCTGGGCGGTCTGCGCATTCTGCAGGATGGTGGTATAGCTCAGGCCGCCGACCACGATCTGGTTCTTGAGGAAGATCCAGAAGGAGTCCAGGTCCACGCTCAGATCCTTGATCGGCTCGACGACCATTCCGAGGGTGTAGGATTGCGACTTCTCGGGAGAGAGATTCGGGTTGCCTCCGGTGATGGTCGTGAACTGAAACGAGCAGGCCGGATTGTTGGGATTGAATACCGGGCATTGGATCGGATCGCGGGTACCGTTGCCGGTGACGCTGCTCGCCTGTGGAGCAAACAGGTCCGTCAGGGATGGAGCCCGGAAGCCGGTTCCGGCGGAGCCACGCAACAGCAGCGACTGGACGGGCTGCCAACGCACGGAGGCTTTTGGATTGCCTGTACTGCCGACTCCCTGATAGTGGTCGAAGCGGCCCGCCACATCGAGCTCCAATCCCTTGGCAAGCGCCGCGTTGAATTCGAGGAATGCGGACTCCACATTGCGCGAAGCGGTTTCCGGCAACACGTTGCCGCCCTGGCCGGCGATATCGCCAATCTGCATGGCCACGGCCGGATCGTACGCGAAAGTCTCGTGACGGAACTCCGCACCGGCGGCTGCACTGAGCGGGCCATAGGGCAGAGCGTAAAGCTCACGGCTGGCGCGGCCGTTCCAGCTCGCAATCGAAGTCTTTGACTGGAAGTCCTGGCCGCGGAAGATGTCGGCCTGCGCCTGGGCGAGAGCGGCCGGATCGGCGGTGGGGCCAAAGGGGTTGATGACCCCGCTATCCAACAACGGCATCATCTTCGAATAGAGCGCATAGCCTGACAGAAGGTCCTCCGACACCTTCACCTGGTTGTACAGCAGCCAGGTGTCATAGTCCCATCCGGCGGAGTCTCCTTTGAATCCCGCCACGAACCGTAGCGTATCGGCAGTGTCCAGCGTATTGCGCACGCCATTCGCGAAGTCACGATAAATGAGGTTCAGAGGCTGCCCGTTGATACCATTTTTGGTGGCAAAGGCCGTTGGGTAGTAAGGGCTCGTGGGCGGCAACAGGAATGCTCCGGTGCCCGGCACGGCGGCCGGATTGTGATAGTTCGGGTATTGGGTCGCGAGCAGGTTGGCCAGGAAGGCGTTGTAGGGATCCGCCGCTAGCAGCGGGTTCTGAAAGGACAGGGGCACCGGCTGCACGGTCGTCAACGTTTTGACCCGGGCGAAGCTGTCTTCTGTGTAGAGCTGGGCGCCATCGATTACCCGCAGCGCGCCGTTGAAGCTCAGATTGAACTTCTTCTGCTCCGGCTGGAGGGAGTCATAGGGCGAGTTGTCGAAGCGGCACTGGGTCGGAAAGTCGGGATCAGCCAGCGACGGAGCGCAGTTCGGGACCAGTGGATTGCGGGTGCTGCCAGGTCGCCCAGGTTGGGTGCTGGTTTTGGGAATCGCGGGAATCGCAACGTTCGCAGGAAAAGCGAACCCGGACGTCACGTCGTTCCCGTACCCCGGGCTGTACCGAACGGCAAACGGCCGGCTCGCTCCCATGATAGGCGTGTCGTGCTCGAAGTTGGCGCCGATCTCGGCATTGTAGCCGTTCTGAACCATATCCCCGTGCCCGGCGTAGACCCACGCAATCTCCTGCTGCCCACCTCCGTGCTCGGTTGGAGTGCCTCCGGTTGCACTCGCCTCGAAGCCCTGGAAGTTCGACCGGAGGATGAAGTTGACCACGCCAGCGATAGCATCGCTGCCGTATACGGCGGAGGCGCCGTCCTTCAATACCTCGACACGCTCGATCGCCGCTATGGGAATAGAGCTGATATCCACTGAGGAGCCGGCATTGCCGGCGGAGCCACCCCCGTAAACGGCCGCGCGCTTGCCGTTGATCAGGACGAGCGTGCGGTCGCTACCGAGGCCGCGCAACGAGATCGTGGAGATCGCTCCTGTCCCGTTGCCCGTCGCCTGCGCCGCCACCGTGCTGCCGGTGCTGGTGGCTACCGTGAGCTTCTGGAACAGCTCCGTCACGGATGTCGCCCCGGTGCGCTCGATATCCTCTCGCTTCAATATCTGCACGGGAAGGGCGGTCTCGGCGTTGATCCGCTTGATGGAGGAGCCGGTGACCACGACTTCCTCGAGTTGGGTCTGGGCCGCGCCCGCTGCGTTGGTGCTCGGCGCAGCCTCGCCTTTCGGGAGGTCGGGGGTGGCAGCGGCGGGCTCGGCGATGGCTTGCGCAAGTCGCAGCGTCTGGCTGGCGGAATCGGCTGCGGCAGGGTCCTTTTGCGGAGCTATGTCAAAGGACGTCCGCGGACCAAAGTCGCTTGCCGCTGCCGCCGGCCGGAGGCCGGCCGCCAGCAATACTCCAAGGACAAACACCACGGGCGGCAGCCCGCGACCCACCCAATCGATAGTCCTGCCTGAGCGCATGCTCGTTCCCTTATGCCGATTGTAGTTGTAAGGTTGTATGTTAGACGAATGGAATGTTGAATACAGGAATGCGGCGCCGTTGTTTTTTGACAACCGCCCTGTCACGGTGCGGCGGCGCCTCGGGTGCGCACTGGCATCGGGCAGAACGCGGACGGAAGATCGGAATCGAAAGAAGCGAGTGTGGTCATCCGGGGTACCCGCCTTGAGCGCGGTTTCGCCCTCCAACCGGATATCGCATGCCGAGGTCATCGAACGGCTGTTTCGGGAACACAACGAAGCGCTCGTGCGCTTCCTCCAGGGGCGGCTCGGCTCGCGCAACGAGGCTCTGGAGGTAGCCCAGGAAGCGTATGTGCGGCTTCTGAGCCTGGATCAGCTGGGCGCAGTGAGCTACTTTCGCGCGTTCCTGTTCAAGACCGCCGCCAATCTGGCGATCGACCGGCGTCGGCGGCACCAGAGTTACGGCAGGGTCATGGGCTGCCAGCCTTTCATGGACTTTACCGAGAACCGCACGCCGGAACGGCTGGTTTCCGGCGAGCAGACACTGCGTCACCTCGGCAGGCTGCTCGAGTCCATGCCAGCCAAGTGCAGGGCGGCTTTCGTCATGAGCCAGATCGACGGCATGGATGCGACCACGATCGCCGCCGAGCTCGGCATCACCGACAGCATGGTGCGTAAATACGTGCTGCGAGCGCTGCTCCATTGCCGCGAACGGATGGATCTCGAGGCTTGCTTCGGCTACGGATGACTTTCCAGATCGCCATGTCGTAAATCCTGCAGCCGCAGAGTGACATAACAACAAACACAACACCATGGCGGGGGGGGGCTGCGCGCCCGCTCAGCACACCTCCACGGTTGCCTCTCGCGCCGCACACCTGAAATGATCCACCCCAGCGTTCTCTCTAGGGAGGGTGTCGTGGGTAACGCACTGGTTACGGCTCGGCTCGTGCGTGTGTCTCACACGGGCCTGAGTGTCAGGTTCTATGCCGGGTACGACGGATTGTGCGCCGTGCGCGAAAGCTGGGCTGCCATTCTCGGCAACATCAGACGGCCCCGCTTCTTCCAGGAGTGGGAGTGGTATCGAGCGTATCTGCTGCACCTCGAGCCTGAGCCGGAGAGGGTCTGCTTCGCGTTGCTGACAGACTCCACAACACCCAGGGCGATCGTGCCGTTGCAGAGTATGTCTGTTTCGTACCACGGGGTCACATCGAAGTTGTGGCGGCTGCCTGAGCACGCACACATGCCGCTTGCGGATGTCATTGCGGCGGACGGGGTGACAGGACGGGAGCTCGTGACAGCGTTGCTCGCCGGCATGCAGAGCGGGAGAGTGCGATGGGACCGGGTACAGTTCACCGGATTCGACGACGGGTCGTGCCTGAAGTGTCCTGACATCGCCGACGGCAGTCCGGTGTATCGCGATGTCATGAAAACCTGCGAGCAGCTGACCTGCAATCTGCCATGGGAGAGCTTCGCCAAGCGACTCTCAGCGAACTTCCGCTCCAATCTCAACAAGGCGCGCCACAAGCTCGAGCGCGCCGGTGGAGCAACCTACGAGGTCACGAACGACCCGGCGCGCGTGCGAGCCTCGTATCCAGAGTTCCTGCGGGTCGAGGCTTCGGGTTGGAAGGGGACGGCAGGCACCGCGGTCGCGCTGGACCCGCGCCTGATTGGGTTCTATCAATCCCTGATCGACGGTTTCGCTCTCTCGCGCCGTGTCTACATCAATGTGATGCGTTTCAAGGATCGCGTGGTCGCGAGCCAGTTCTGCCTTTCCGACTCGGATACGCTCTACGTGCTCAAGCAGGGTTACGACGAGAGTCTGGCGGCGTTTGCACCGGGGAATGCGCTCCTTCAGCAGGTCATACACTGGTGCTTTTCACACCAGACACTCCGTAAGATCAACCAGGTCGGCAGTCCGCACTGGTTTCGGGACTGGAAGCCCGAGTGCCTCAGCTACGTGTATCGGCTACATCTTTTCAACAGAACGGCTCTCGGCCGGATACACCGTTTCACATACGCGGCTCGCGCGCATGCTCGAGCGGTCCGAAGCTCCTTGCAAATTGCCGCAGCGGCGGGCAGGGTCAAGGCGCAGCAGGCGCATCGGCCTCAGTTCGGCTCGAGTGCGGTCAGAATCTCCAGTGATCCAAGTGAAGCTGCCGCAAAACGCTTCACGAGCGCGGGAGCAAACCGAGTCAGCCGCTCCAGCGACTGACTGTTATCCGCGACGGCGGACAGTTGCCAACCACCAGCGCGACGGCGAAGCGCGAGAGACATTCCCGGCAGCACCGCATCCGAAAGATCGATCCGGACCTCCTCGGTGCCCGTGCCATCCGCGCTCATCGAGAGCAGGGTCCGGCGGACGTGGATTTCGATCAGCGCCGCCAGCGAGAGACTGGGATCCGCGACCGGAGTGGCCGTCTGCGGTCCCTGTGGGATAGGTTGCGCTGCCTGCGACCAGACTACGGCACTGCCGATGGCCGACTCACCCGGAGCGTCGAGGCGGCGCGATCGGAATACTCGATCTTCCGGAGCTCCATGCGGGTCGGCGTCCGGGCCGGCTGCGCGATTGGCGCCGTTGGACCAGAGAGCCGCCATGGCGAGATCGCGAGCTGACAGGCTTCCCGGAGGATGCGCGACCGGTCGTTCTTCTCCCGTTGAGTCACGTGTGGGGATGGCACCACCCGCCGGCTCAAGTGAAGAGTCGGGTGCGGCCAAAAACCTACGGAACTGACGCGCAGCGTCTTCCAGGTCCGCTCCCTGCTGCTGTCTTCCTGCACCCTGCGGCTCGGGGAAGGGCTGCGGCGACGCATTCTGGTCGATCGAGAGGGTCATCTTTCAAGCAATCTCCATGAGACGCACTGCCAGCTCGGCGGACGCACGGTCCTCTATCTCGTTCTCCTGAATTCGAAGGCTCTTTTGCAGGTCCGCTTTCCGTTGCTCCTCAGCAAGATTCAGCAGCGCCTGACGGCGGGCGTCGGCTTGACGATAGACGCGCCGTGCCTGGTTAGCGTTTTCCTCCGCTTGGATCATGGCGGCGCGGGCGGCTTCGAGCTGCACGGCCCTCTGCGCGGCACAGGCGCGCGACCACTCGAGACTACGCACCGCGCCCAGCAGGTCCGCGGGCGACAACGCTTGCCCCAGATGACCGGCGACAACTCGTGCTCTTCTGTCCAAAGCCGCACGTGCCTGAGTCTCGGCCTCCACCCAACTCGCATGAGCCTCATCGTGCTTGCGCTGCGCTTCCCGGAGCCGCAGATTGCAAGCGGTAACTGCAGCCATGGCTTGATCGACGCGTCGCTCTTGCACGAGCAGCAGCGGCTCGACAGGTGACGGATTACTCACGACCGGCACTCTTTCATGATGCGACCAGTCGCTCCAGAGCGAGGACGGATTCATCGAAGTCACTCTTGTCACGCGCCGATTGCTGCAACAGCTGACGTATCCGTCCAATATTCCGAAGCGCCTCGTCAGCTTCAGGGTCTGTTCCCGCCTTGTATTCTCCGATTCTCACCAACAGCTCGATTTCCTGGTACTTGGCAAGTTGCTTGCGCAAAGTCGCTGCCGCCTGAAGGTGCCTCTGTTCCACGACTCGCGGCATCACCCGGCTCGCACTGGTCAGAATGTCGATTGCTGGGAAGTGATGTGCGGCGGCAAGCTTGCGCGACAAGTAGATGTGGCCGTCCAGGATGGAGCGTACTTCGTCGCCTATCGGATCACCTTCTTCCTCTTCCAGCAGAACCGTGTAGAACGCCGTGATCGACCCGTGCTGATCGTTACCACTTCGCTCGAAGAGTCGGGGTAAGGCTGAGAATACGGAGGGAGGGTAGCCGCGCCGCGCAGGAGGCTCACCGACCGCCAGACCGACGTCGCGCAACGCACGTGCAAACCGCGTCACCGAGTCGAGCAACAACAACACCCGATGTCCACGATCTCTGAAGTACTCGGCGATTGCCGTTCCAACATAAGCGGCTCGTGCTCGCTCCAGAGCCGGCCTGTCGGATGTAGCAACGACCAGTACACTCTTGAGCATGCCTTCGGGACCGAGGTTGTCCTCGATGAACTCGCGAACTTCTCGGCCTCGCTCGCCCACGAGGACAATGACATTGACCTCGGCAGCGCTACGAGCAAGCATACCCAGCAGGGTGCTCTTGCCACCGCCCGCCGCCGCGAAGACGCCAATCCTTTGGCCTTCTCCGACAGTGAGTACGGCATCGATAGCGCGGACACCACTGTGGAAAGGTCGTGTAATGAGCATCCGCGTCAGCGGGTTCGGTGCATCCCGATAGATAGGGATCTGAGTCAGATTGCTCGCGGGCCCGCCGCCGTCGATGAGGTTTCCAAGCGCATCGACCACCCGTCCAAGCAGGCTGGTGCCTGCACCAACGGTCGCCTGCCGCCCCTTGGCAATCACTTCGGTAGCCGCAGAGACTCCTTCAAGGGTGCCGAGAGGCGTAAGAAGGGTCAGCCCACGGCCGATTCCGACCACTTCAGCCATCAACCGATGCCCGTCCGCGGGATCGCGGAGCTCGCAAACCTCACCCACGCGCGCGGCAACCCCCGTCGCACGAATCAGAGTCCCGCTCGCTTCCGCTACTCGCCCGACACGCAGCAACGGATCGACCGATCTCAACCTCTCGATCAGCGGATCGGAAGAGTTGACGCCTTCTGCTCTCACCTGGAGACTTCCGCTGACTTGCCTACGAGCGCATCGTGTATGGCAGCCAGTTGCATAGGTAAACTTGCCTCGAGACGACCCAGCTCCGACTCCACGACGCAGGCAAACGCGTCCAACTCGGCATGTGACTCAACTGCAACGGTCTCGACCTCCGGGTGTGCGCGCTGCCACTGCTCGAGCATTTCCCGCGTGGCTTCGAACGCCTGCGGAGCGACGCAAACACGCAGGTGGCGCTCGGCGTGAAGTGTGCTCACAGCCTCGTGTGCGAGGGCGGCGACGAGATCCCCTTTGCCGAGCTTCGGAGCAATCCGCAACAGGATAGCAACGGCCAGAGAAACCAGCCGTTCTTCCGAAGCAGCGACAAATTCACGCGCTGTATGCTGCGCTCCCAACAAGTGTCTGATGATTTCCGCCTGCGCCGCCGTTTTGCCGGCTGTATACCCTTCCTCATAGGCATTCTTCAGGACTGACTGCGCTTCTGCGTGAGCGGACTCCAACACACGGTTCGCTTCATGCAAGACGTCCGCCAGATCTTTCACGCTCGACCAGGCATCTCTGGGAATTCGCGTCCCCTCAACGGCTGTCAGCACGGACGCACGACGTGTCAGGCCGATGCTAGTCCTCATTTGGAGCCCTCGGTGCCCGAGCTGGCTGCGTCCTTTCGGTGCTCGTTGCGCAGGCGCAGGCACGCTTCGATGACCTCCGTGGTGAGTAACGGAGTACCTTCGATATCCCACCAAGTGAGCTCAAAGCTCAGCCGCACACTCTCACCCAGCGCCGGATGTAGCGTAGCCGCGTAGGCGGCCAATTCGCGAGCTCCACGCTGCAGCAGACGTTCGAGCAAATCATCTCGCTGACAATCTATTCCGGTATCCGCTCCGGCGCCGAGCGCGCCGGGAGATCCGGAACGTGATCCCGGCATTGACAGGAGGCGCTCGTACCGCTCCACACCCAGCACCGCGCGCAAGCGTACGACCTCGGAACGAGTGACCATGGTTCGCACAGTGACGGCCAGTGTGAGCGAGCCCAGATCAAGGGCGCATTCCAACACTTCGCGGAGGCAGACGCGCAGCCATTCGGCGTTACGCAGATTCCGTGCCGGCCACGCCTCCGTCTCGTACGGGAGTATCCCAAACAGCAGAGGACTTGCCTGGGCGAGTCGATTCGCGAGCCACCGACGGCCCAGGGACGATTTCCGGGCGTGGACGACCAACTCTGCCGGAAAATCGGGAAACCAGCTGGGATGTACGCGCTCGGTGGTTTCGCGCTGCAGAGCGAGCCAGGTCCGAAGGTCTTCTGGTGCGGGAGTGATGACGCGTGCCCGTGTCGGAGTGTCACTCATCTCACTGACTCATCTGCGCGGATTCCGCCCTGGGGCGACATCGCCCGGTGTCCTGGCCGCCGGCCGGCGCCCGGTACCGCCGCTAAACACCCAAAACAGCAAGCCACCCGCCCCCGCGATCGGCAGTCCCCATTCCGCTGCCACTCCCCAGTTGTCGCCTCGTAGCACCCCATTCGAAGCGTGCACGACGGCTGTGCGCGGATTGGAGGGATGGCGTATGAAGAACTTCACCGTCACACGGTTGATGTCGTTCAGGCCCTCTATACCATCGGTGACGATGGCCTTGATGTCGGTTTCACGCGCTTCGAGTGCCGCGTCGGGACGTTCGATGATTACCACCGAGGCCGACGCTGACGGCGGCTTGTCATCCAGAACCGTTCGCTCCGGCATGGCGATATGGACACGAGCTTCCACTACGCCATCCAGCTGCATCAGCGTATGTTCCACCTCTTGTGACAGCGCGAAGACATAGCGCGCCCGCTCCTCCAGTGGCGAAGATACGAAGCCTTCCTTTGGGAATAGCTCGCCGAGCGTGCTCGAGGGATGCCGCGGCAGACCAGCGGCAGTCAATACGCTCATCGACAGTGGGATGTCTGCGCGGTTCACACTGATCGACCAGCCTTTGGCTTTGGCCATCGCCGTCTTTTGCGCATCAATGCCCGCCGACAGGAGTGCAGCCTGTACCTGGTTCGCCTGTGTTTCGGTCAACTCGGTGTACAGCGGGGTGCGAGCGCAGCCTGCCAGCCCGACAGCCAACAGGAGCACGGCCCCTCCCACGCATCGGGGCCGTGCGGTATTTGGCAACTGGCCGCTGGTCTTCATGTCTGCTCTCTGAACAGCTGTTGCACGCCGTCGGAAGTACGATTGGCTACGTTCGCAGTCAGTTCGCAGTGAAACATGAACTCGTGTGCTTTCACGGTCAGCATCAGTATGTCGCTGGGTTGCAGGGCCGTGTGTTGCGCCTTCATTTGCACAGCGGCTGCGCCGATCGACTCGGCCCGGCCGTTCAAGCCTTGCAACACCATCAGGACAGACCGGAGTCCCTCGTTCTCGCTGCGCGAGACGGTGGGAACTTGATTTGCCTGCTGGGGTTGCGGCGCGCGTGCCGCCGCATACGCGGCATCGAAATGAGCAACATCGTAAACGGTCGGCAGCGCCGCGTGTGCACCCATGTCCGCCGCCGGCCGTGCCGCCACCGGGGACATGTCGAAGGCAACTGCGGTGATCGTGTCCATGGTTGTCCCTGTGTCGCCCGGCTATTTCTGGCCGAGCTGCTTCAGCCCGTCACCGCTTTCGGTGATGGAGGTGGAAGCGCTGGTCGCACTGAAGGAAAACTCCAGCGTCTTGGCCGTGAGGTTCGTGATGCTTGCGGGATCGTTGGTGCCGGTACCGATCGTATTGGACAAGGTGGCAATGTCGTTCGCCTGGTTGTTGAGTACGCTGCCCCAGGCTGCGGCCAAAGCCTCATACCACGATGTCTGTGAGTTACCGTTGCTGGTCGGGTTGACGCTCGTCAAACCACTCAGGGCCGAGGCCTGCGCGAGACTTTGCGACAGTGACGGAGTCAGTACGGGCGCGCTCGAAGTGGTCGGCAGAACAGGCGCATAAGCCGGGCTGGTATGGATGGTAGTCATGTGCAGGTCTCCTTTTGCATTGCCATTGAATTCGTATCTGACGGGGGAGCAGCTTCGATCCGAGGCGAGCTCAGCCTCCGACTCCCTGATCCAGGACGTTCAAGCGCACGATGTGCCCCGAACGCTCTATCAAAACGGCGCCGCCCTGAACTCCACGGAGGCGGCCGCCTTGTGGAAGGATCGCACCCACATGGTAGCGTGAGCCGTCTGCAGTCACGACACAGGGATTGTTGCCGCCGAGCGCCAGGATGATGCGGGTCGGGTCGCGAACCGGCGCGGGAGCAGGCGAGGGTGAGGGCGCAGGGGGTGGCGTTTCGTCCAGATTGAACACCACGACTCGCTGTAGGCCTGCGATCTCGTGCATCGCCCGGGATTGCACGATGGCAGCGACGTTTGCCGGGTCACCGAGATGACCGCGAACCTTCACCGTACCGGACCCATCATAGACTGCCTCGCCGGAAATGCCTGACAGCCGCAAAACTTCGGCGACATCCTGGGCGATTGCAGTGCCGCTCCTCTGTTTTCCAGCCAGCTGAGCGCCTTTGCCCGCTTCCCCTTCGGATTCGATGGAGTGGGATCGGGCAGTCAGTATCATCGGCTGCAGCTCGAAGGCGGTGGCCGCCACGAGGAGCAGCCCGATTACCCAACGCGAACGATAGAACGGATGTCTCATCCCACCTTCATGTGACGGCGGAGACTCGTTGAGAGTGCCGGCAGTGCCCTCCAATTCGGAAGCATGCGCAATCACCTCGAGCGCGGCGTCGCCCAGCTCTACACTGACGCCCTCCGGAAGCGGCACGCCATTGCCAGGCTCATGGAGCTCGCCTCGCAATGTCAGACTGGCACCCAGCGGGCGCACCACGATTCCATCGCTGTGCGCACTCAGGATGCAATGATGTTTGGCCACACCGGAATCGGAAAGAATGACGTCACAATCGTCGCCGGCGCCTATCAGCAGCATAGCGTTCGACGTGAGCGGTATCAGAGCGCCGGCGTGGACACCCTTCACGACGTGCAATGCCAGTGACTGGCCGCTCGCGGTTTCGGTGCCTTTCCTCTTCACTCTTGCGCTGGTTTCCATAGCGGCTCCTCCCTCCTTACCCTAACCGCGTACCTGACCAACGGGTATGACACGTGCGTCGCCGCTGAGCTCCTGAAACGACAACACCGGCAGCTCGAAAAAGTCGCCTTCGGTCAACTTGCGCAGATGCCGCCGGACGTCCATCGAGCACAGCAGCACCGCCCGCTCGAATACAGTCCCGAGACCATCGCGTAGAGCGCGGATTTCGGCGCTCAGCCGCAGCGGTAGCTGTGGGTCCACCGCCAGTTGCCCGGATTGCGCGGCTCCACGCGCCGCCTGGCGCAGGGTGTCTTCCAGCTCTGGATGAGCTATCAGTGCGGTGATGGACACATCTTTCCCGACGTAACGCTGCGTGATATGCCGGCGTAACGCGATGCGCACGTACTCTGTAACCAGCACGATATCCCGCTCTCGTGCGCTGACCTCGGTGATGGCCTCGAAGACATCGCGCAGGTGTCGAATTGGAATCCCTTCGTCCAGCAGCCGGCGCAGGACTTCGGAGACCCGTTGTGGGGCAGCGGCTCGCAACATCTCCTTTATCAAGTCAGGATAGTCACGTGACCATGCGTTGAGCAGGTTGGATGTCTCCTGGATGCCGGCAAACTGCCCGAGCTGACGGCGCAGAGCTGCGCTCAGCTGAAGGTCTAGCGCCACAGCAAAATCTCCTGTGGAGGCTGTGGCAGGAAGTTGCCCCTCCAGGATGCGCACCCCAAAGACGGCGAGCCGATAGTCGCGCCCGGGCAAATCCCCAGCGGCTCGCACCACCGGATAAGCTATGGGCGCTCCATATTCGTCCCGCAATCTGGCGACCGTTTGTGTCGCGCTGTACGCAATACGCTCGCGGACGTCAGAAAGCTCCGATCCGATCTCGAGAATGACATCCGGTAATGGCCTGAGCTGCGAGTCCTGCGCAGCAGCTCGTTCCACTTCCTGTGGGCTGGAAGCTTGAGGGGCACCCAGCTTCTGCAGCATCGCTTGCGCGGGAGCCCACTCTCGTCGATATCGCCATAGGACCGCTCCGAGCATCAGCCCGCCCAACGTAACGAACACCGGCCACGGGAAGCCGGGGATGAGCGCGAGCAGTATCGCTAGCACTCCACCGATGAGGAGCACGCGCGGATGTCCGCGGAGCTCTCGAGAGATGGACGCGCCCAGGTGCGATTCGCGGTCCTCACCCGCCGTCCGAGTCACGATCAGTCCCGCTGCGATTGCAGATAGCAAGGCGGGTATTTGTCCCACCAACCCGTCGCCGATGGTGAGGATACTGTAGGTACGGACCGCCTCGGCCAGCGGCAGGCCCTGTTGCAACACGCCGATGGCCAGTCCACCTAGAATGTTGATGATGATGATGACGATGCCGGCGATCGAATCGCCGCGCACGAATTTCATGGCGCCATCCAGCGAGCCATGCAATTGGCTTTCGAGCTCCAGGTGGCGGCGGCGGCGGCGAGCCTCGTCCTTGTCGATGAGACCCGACCGCAGATCCGAATCGATCGAAAGCTGTTTGCCGGGCATCGCATCCAGGGTAAAGCGCGCGGCCACCTCAGCCACACGCTCAGCGCCTTTCGCGATGACTATGAATTGCACGACAGTGATGATGAGGAAGACAACGATTCCGACGACCAGATTGCCACCGACGACGAGTTGCCCAAATGTCTCAATGATGCGGCCAGCGTCCGCGTCGAGGAGAATCAGGCGAGTGATCGCGATGGACAACGCCAGGCGAAACAACGTTGTAAGCAGAAGCACACTGGGGAAGCTGGAGAACGCGGTCGGACCGGGAATATAGATGGCCAGCAGCAACAGGCCGACGCCGAACAGTACGTTCACGGCGACCAGGGAGTCGATCACCAGCAGCGGCATTGGCAGGATCATCAAAGCGACGATCGCCACGACTCCGACCGCCAAAAGGACGTCGCTGATGCTGCGTGGTGCTTGTAGCACGGGCCAGGCGCGCCGGACGGTTGTTGATCCGTTCCCCATAAGTCCCAACGCTTGCTGCAGTATGATCTTCCAAACAACGCGAGGTCGCGCCCTTCCCCGAGCGCGCCTAGGGTTGAACGTAGCACTACGCTTCGAGCGTGCCCACCTAGTAATAACCCCAGGGTGTGTGTCGGCGGCGACGACACAACCAACTCAGCGGTGGTCGCGGCAGGAGCCTGTCTGACTGATGAACGCTGAGAGCGACGATTTGGGGGTACGACGCATGCGTCGCGCGAGTGGGCCAGAACCATCGACCGCCGCACGCGATCGGTGCTCCGCAAGTGCTCCTAATCTCTACTGACATCGCTTCCAGCGGCGCCCGCATCGGGCGGCGCGGGAGAGCCTGGCGCGGATTCCTGTATGTCGTACAGCTCCGCTACACGGCTTATCGTCGTAGGGGTTACACCCACTACGAGGTATCTCGCCCCAACTTTCACGAGCGCGAGGCGCTCTCTCGGGCCAAGAGCGATCACGTGGACCAGGTGCAGTGGCCCGGTTGAGCTGCCGAAAGCTCCACGCCAGCGCTTGAGCAGTAGTCCACCCACCACAATAGCGCCGGCAACCAGGAGCAGGGGCGCTATCAATGAAAACAACGCTGAATTGCCCGCCGTATCAGTGTCGGCGGAGGCAAATGCAGAACACTGTTCGAGTATCGCGACAACTCCGAGGAAGGTCGCCCCGAGCTTCGGGTCGCTCACCGCCGCGCGTCGTTCGTATGTCATGCGTGGGTCATGCGAAGTATGCAGCGGAGCGTCGCTCCACTTCGGCTGTCAGCGTAGCAACATCAAAGCCCCTGCGTCCACGCGCGCCAAAGCAACATGTTGAGGTTTCAACATGCCTCGGGATCCAATCGGCAGGGCGCAGCTCAAGCTAGACTACCACCTTTCATGTCTCCCATGCGCGACATGGGAACGCACTGTCAGAACTATGTGGTTATGTGCGTCATGATTCCTTGTTTATATTATGGGCCTGCCGAAGTGCTGCAGTTGGCAGCAGTCCGCATATGCGGGCGGCACGCAGGGAGGCGCAAAAATAATGTTAAATAACGCGCAGACAGGTAGCTGACCTTGAAAGTCGGTTGGGAAATCGCGCGCGACACGCATTCCGGCTCCCGCCACATGGGAACAGTGGAGCGCGAGGCATTGGCGCGGCCTGCGTTCGACGCGGCACTGGAGCAGGTGTTGGGTGCTATTGCCGTCCCGCATGCGGTCTTCGATGCTGTCCAGAAGACGTTGATTCTCGCCAATCCTGCTTTCCTGGCAGAGTTCGGTACGCTGCCGGCCTCTCGTTCGAGCTTCGAGGAGCGGTTCGAGCCGGTTCAGGCCACCGGCATCGATTCGCCGCGCGCGGAAAGCGGCCGCACTCCGGATGGTGAGCGTCGCGAGGTATTCTGCCGGGCCACGGGCCGCTGGTATGTATTCCGATGGGTACACCTCGCGACACCCGATAGCACGAGCTTGCTACTGCTGAGCGTCCAGAACCTTACCGAGCGAGTCAACGACATTCGCCAGCATCGAGCGCTGCAGGAGCAATTGCTGAGCAGCTCGCGCCTGATGTCGGTCGGTGAGATGGCTACGACTCTGGCTCACGAGATCAACCAGCCGTTGGCTACGATAGTGAACTGCCTGACGGCGGCACAGACTCTTCTCGAGAGACGCGGCGGGAATCTACAGAGGCTGCGGGAGGCGCTCGATCTCGCTCGCGAACAGGCCGGCCAGGCCGCGGCGGTGGTAGCACGGATCCGTGAGTTCGTGCGTACCCGTGAGCCAAAGTGCGAGTGTCTGGAGCTGCGCACTGTCATCGACAGAGTCATCGATCTGCAACAAATGGATGCGCAAAAGAGCCGTGTCCGCGTGCGGATCGAGCTGGAGCCCGACCTCCCGAAGGTACGCATCGATCGTGTGATGATCGAGCAGGTGCTCGCCAATCTGGTGCGCAATGGGATCGAGGCGATGCATGCCACCCATCCCGCGGAGCGCATGTTGACTATCAGTGCGCGGTCCGACAGCGACGGACGTGTGGAGGTGCGTGTTGCCGACCGCGGGGCCGGGATTTCCGCGACTGACGAGGCGCAGTTGTTCACGCCGTTCTTCACGACCAAGCCGAACGGAATGGGCATTGGTCTGGCGATCTGCCGCTCGATCATCGAATTTCATCAGGGCCATCTCTATTTCGAGCGAGCCGCTGGCGGCGGCACTACGTTCGTATTCACTTTGCCGCGCGAGCCTGCCTGATGAGAGCCGCGGGAGAGCCGATGGTCTATCTGGTGGATGACAACGAGCCATTTCGGCGCTCGACAGCGCTGCTGCTCGAGAGTGCTGGAATCGGCGTGCGCGACTTCGACGCGGCATCAGCGTTGCTCGCTGCGATAGCAGAGCAGGGTACGCCAAGCGGCGATGTCTGCACCGTCAGTGACATGCGGATGCCGAAGATGAGCGGTCTCGAGCTTCTGGAGGAGATGAAGCGGCGTGGCTACGATATCCCTGTAATCTTCATCACAGCTCACGCGGACGTCCCGTTGGCTGTGGAGGCGATGCGCCGGGGCGCGGTGAACTTCATCGAAAAGCCATTCACCAGTGAAGTGCTCCTGCAGGCAATCCGCCTCGCCGCGTCACAAGAGCGACAGTCGACTTCAGCGAGTGTGCCGGTGCCGGCAGGACAGCCGAGCCCGAAGCTGGCGTCGTTGACGCGCAGGGAGCGGCAGGTGCTCGAGCTGGTGGTTGCTGGCAAATTCAACAAAACAATTGCCGATGTGCTCGGGATCAGCACCAAGACCGTCGAATTGCATCGGGCGAGCCTGATGGCGAAGCTGGGAGTGCGCACCTTGCCCGATCTGGTCAAGGTGTTTCTCGGTTATCAGTAGCGGGATCGTCCCTTTGCTCAGCGACGAATCCGTTTCAATGGCCGAAGTGTGGATCACCCAGGATGACGTGGTGAGCCGCGCCCATGGGTTGCGCTTGCGTCGGCTCAGCGCCGAGGATGCTGCCGCGTTCAGTGAACTGTTCCGAGCCCGTGATGTCCTTGTGTCAGGGACGCCACCGTTGATGTGGAGGTTTGCTCCGGGCCGCACTACGGCGCGGGCCGCCGTCGTGCTGCAGGGTCGTCTCGGAAAAATAACTGTGAGTCTCACGGAAGACTCTCTGCGTGAGCCTGTCGGAGCGCGCGAGTGGTGGGACTACACTGGAGAATCGCGCCTGCTGGCGTGGATGCTCACCCATTCGTCCCTGATCGAGTCGCTCGGCGGGGTGCTGCATGACTCGTTTCTACCGTGTGGCTGGAGCGAGATTGCGCCCCAGGCCACGCCGTCCGGAGAGGTCTGCCTGGAGTTCTCGGCATGCGCCGCGGACGGCAGAGCAACGAGCGGACTGTTATGTCTCCCCGCTACCTTGGTGCCGCTGCTGTCCAGCCATGCTGGATGGCAGAAGCCATTGCTCGCACTCGAGACCTGGGGAGAGCGGTTGCGAGCGAGCTTGCGGATCATACTGCGAGCCGTCCCATTCCCTCGCGGCGAAGTGCTCGGTGCCGAAGTTGGCGACGTGCTGATCCTCGGCCGCCGGGGCCGCTGCTGGCAGGGTCTCGAGCTGGTTTATTGCAGCGGCGGCGTGAACGTCAGGAACTGGAGTGCGTCTTATGACGGAGACCGGATCGAGGTCTCCGCGATCGGTTGGGTTGGATGCGGGGAGACACCGATGTCGCAGGAAACGGCGGAAAACGCCAGCACTGAAGCTCCGGCGAGCGCTCTGGAGAGCGTCCCGGTAACACTCGAATTCGAGCTGGGGGCGCTGTCGGTCCCGCTGCGAACCCTCGCGGCCGTCAAGCCCGGCTACGTTTTCCAACTACCCGGCCGGCTCGAGGATGCACGCGTGGTCATCCGTGCGAACGGCGTACGCGTCGGATCCGGAGAGCTGGTCGCGGTGGACGATGTCCTGGGCGTACAAGTGTTGTCGATCGACCCTGATGGATCTGTCTAACCTCAGTCCGGCGCTCATCCTCGTCACCGTCGTAGGGCTCGCCCTGGCCCCGTTCGTGGCGGTGATGGTGACCTCGTTCACCAAGATCGTGGTCGTGTTGAGCTTGTTGCGCAACGCGCTCGGCCTCCAGCAGGTGCCACCCAACGTGGTCGTCAATGGGCTCGCGATCATCCTGTCGATCTACGTGATGTATCCGGTCATTCTGGACAGTTATGCGGCAGTCGATCAGCGCGCAGCGAGCGAGCCGATGCAGAAGTTCGATGTTCGCCGGCTGCTGGACCTGACGGAGAGCGGCCGTGAGCCCCTGCGGAAATTTCTGATCAAGCATGCGAGCGCGACCGAGCGAGCGTTCTTCCTGCAGACCGCGCGAAAGCTGCTGCCGCCCAACCGCGAGCAGACCGGGGCGGAGGACTTCGTCGTCGTGGTCCCGGCATTCACTGTGACCGAGCTGAGTGCTGCATTCCAGATCGGCTTTCTGGTATTTCTGCCGTTCCTCGTGATCGATCTGATAGTATCCAACATCCTGCTCTCGCTCGGGATGATGATGCTGTCGCCCACGACGGTGTCTCTGCCATTCAAGCTGATGCTGTTCGTGTCGGTGGACGGCTGGGCCAAGCTGGTCCACGGTCTGGTGTTGACATACCGGTAGGCGCGCCGTGACACAAGACATCGTGCAGCTCGTCCGCGAGGCATTATGGCTCGTGTTGGCCCTGTCCGCGCCACCGATCATCGCAGCTTCGGCGGTCGGCCTGATAGTGGCTTTTCTGCAAGCGTCTACCCAGCTGCAGGAGCAGACACTGACCTACGCGCTGAAGTTTCTGACGATCGCGCTGACTCTTTTGCTGACGGCTTCCCTTGCCGGCGGCACGCTGTATCACTTCGCCGACCGGCTGTTCACCGACTTTCCCATGATGGCGCACCCTTGACTGCCGTCGAGGAGATCGGCACGGCACTCGGCTCGGTCGCGCTGACCTTGCCACGCATTAGCGCAGCTTTTCTCGTGCTGCCGCTGGTCAGCGAGCAGAACATGCCGGCCCTGGTGCGCAACAGCTTCTTTGTCAGCCTGGCCGTGATGGCCTATCCGGTGGCTACCGCCGCGCCGGCAGCGCACAGCGTAGCGGCGGCCGTGTGGCCGCTGATCGTGCTGAAGGAGCTGTTTATCGGAGTGTTCTTCGGCTTCGTGTTCGGTTCTGTTTTTTGGGCGGTCAGCGCCGCCGGCAACCTGATCGACACCAAGGTCGGCACCAACTTCGCCAGTGTCGTCGATCCGCTCCAGGGTCATGACACCTCGCTGACGGGCCAGTTGCTCACACAATTCACGGCCTGGCTGTTCATGGCGAGCGGGGCATTCACGCTTTTTCTGAATCTGCTGCTGACGAGCTATACGGTCTGGCCCGTTGCCCGCATGCTGCCGCCGCTGGCCGCAGGCGGAGAGAAGCTCGTCATCGATGAGTTCGCCTCCCTGCTCACCACCGCGCTGCTGCTCTCGGCGCCTGCGCTCGTAGTCATGTCGCTCATCGACCTCGCGCTAGGGTTGATCAATCGTTACGCGCAACAGCTCAATGTGTTCTCCCTCGCCATGCCGATCAAGGCTTGGGTGGCCATCTGGATCGTATTGCTGTCCATGGGCGCCTACGTCGAGGTGATCGTGCACCGGCTGTTTCAAAACCGCGGGCTCGTACATGCTCTGCAACGTCTGCTATGACTCGTCATCCCGGGAGGCGCGAAACGCGTCAGCGCTGGTGGCGAACCGACTCGGCCCAACGTAACAGCTCGGCTATTGCCTGGAAGAACTCGGAGGAGATGTGCTCGTCGACGCCGATGCTCGCGTGCAGGCTCCGCGCGAGCTCGACATTGCGCATGATCGGAACTCCCGCTTCCTCCGCCGCCTCGCGAATCAGCTGCGCCTCGTAGTCCTCACCCTTGGCGCTGACGATCGGCAGCGTCGTCGTCTGCGGATCGTAAAGAATGGCTACGGCGATGTGCTCCGGATTGACCACGACCGCGCTCGATTTACGCACTGCTGCCAGCATGTTCTGTTGTGCCCATTCCTGGTGTAGCTGCCGTCGCCGCCCCTTCATATAGGGGTCGCCTTCGTTGTCACGCAGCTCCTGCTTGATCTCACGCCGGCTCATGCGCAGCTTTTTCGCGAAGGAGAATCGCTGGTAGCTGATATCCAGGACAGCCAGAAGGAAGAACACACAGACGGTCCAGATGCCGATCCACTGTAGCGCATGCCAATGCGCCGCCTCCATATCCGCCGGCGACCCAAGCGGCAAGCGCAGTACTTCCGGCATCATACGCAACAACACCAACACGACGATCAGCACCAGAGCGGCGGTTTTGAACAGCGACTTCAGCACTTCGATAAAACTGTCCTGCGAAAATATGCGTTTCACGCCCTCCGCGGGATTGAGCCGCCCGGTATTGGGAACCACGCGCTTGGGCACGAATAGTGCGCCGACCTGCAGGAACTCGGTCAACAGCCCGATCGCCGTGCCTGCCAGGAGCAGGGGCACGGTGATCAGCATCAATGTTTTGAACGCACTGATCCAAAGCTCGGGCATGGGTCCGCTGTCCACGTGCACCGCTTTCTCGAGAGTCTCGTCAAAGAGGACGACCAGCTGGCGGCGGATCAGCGGCACAGTGAGCCAAGCGAGGCCGAGCCAGGCCAGTACGACCACGGTGCTGGTGAGCTCCTTGCTCTTTGGGACATCTCCGTCCTTGCGCGCGTCCTTCAGCCGCCTTGGCGTCGGTTTTTCGGTCTGGTCGCCGCTCTTTTCTCGCTTTCCCATGGATCGTCATACCGACCAGGAACGCCATGAAGTATGGGTGGAACGGACGGCATCCGCAGCCTGGGGTTTTCCCTGAGTTTTGTCGGGTGCAAGAGACCGTATGATCCATGCTTGCCCAATTGAGCGCGAGTCGCGACGATGAAAGTCTCTTCCACTCCAGCCCAGGTCTCGGCGCTGGATACCTGGCTACAGGGTGCCGAGACCGCCTTACCAGCCGCTGCCGTCCACCCGGGAACGACGGAAGGTGTCTCGAGCACGGCTCAGTCCCGCGACTCCGCTGAAGGCCTTTTGGACCTGGACGTCTGGAACGGCAGCCCCGCGGAGCGGCGTACCCTGCTTACGACGGCGGCGGCTCCACAGCCGGCGGATCATTTTGCACAGATGTGGAGCGAGCACGTCTTCCGCCCACTGCAATAGTGTTTCATCCCTGGCGTCAGATTCAGGGTCGACCGTGATGCCCGATTCAGAAGACAGGCTGGTGATGCCCTGGCGCGAGTCCGCCGCCCGGCTCGTGCAGCTATTCGAAGGCACGACCGACACGGAGCTCTGCCTGGCCGTCTTGAACCAGTTGAATCGCCGTTTCGGGGAGCATGGTTATCCAGGCTTTCTCAAGTTGCTGCTGGTCGTGGCGGAAAGCAACCACTCTCGTGCCAAACAACGGCTGGCGGACTGTATCGCCCTCGGACTGCACCGGGGTGACGCGCCGAGCGGTGTGCTCACGTCGTGGGGCGCGACGCGCTTCTGGTCGATGCAGAAGCCGTTGCACTCGGCAATGCTTCCGGGCAACGTCCTGGGTATTGCCCCACGCCGGCAATTGGACCCGTTGGAGTATCTGACGGTCTGGTTCAGCCAGCGTACGCACCGGCCCTATCTGGGAGAGCGCACCTATCGCGAGAGCCTGGCGAGCCTCATCAGCCTGTTCGACAGCAGCTCGGCAGCGCGCTTATGTTATCCACTCAAGATCGAAGCTGACCTGGCCGGCATCGAAGGGGCATTTACCCGGCAGACCCGCCAGCGTCTGGCCATCATCGCGGAGGCTTGGAAACAGAGTCAGCCCGTGAGCGCGATCGCGACCGCGGCGGCAGAGCACGCTCTACCGCCGCAGCCATGGGTCCGCAGCCTTTAGCGCCGGCCCCCGATCCCGCCTCCGACTTCGAGGTCCGTCAGAGACAATGAGGCTGTAAACAAAGCCATCATGACGCCCAGATCCCAGGCGGACTGGGCAGTGCCGTTTGCCTGTGCCTTATCGCCGTCAACCAGATCCTGTTCTGTCATCGGACGCAGGAACAGCCCGTTTTGCAGTACGTCCCAGCCGTTGCCCTGCTGGTTAAGGTACAACTCCGTGCCGTCGGGATTGAGGAGCCGCTCGAGCTGGCCAGCGTTGTTGGACTGCTCGATGGTCATCTTGCCCAGATCGGCGCTGTTCTGGTCCATGTTCTGCACGACGATGGCCTGCGAGCCGCGCGTGATCACGAGGTTCTGTGTCAGATAGGCGTTCGGATTGTTCTGCCACGGGGTAGTCTGTACCGTGATCCTGGTACCGTCGGGCAGATTGAGCGTTATGTTGCCCTTGAACTGGAATTCATTGTTGTTTCCATCCATTCCCATGTGGGGGTCGCCCCAGATGGTGGTGGTATGTCCAGTATTGTTGTCGACCAGATCGAGCTGGGAATTGGCCTGGTTGATGCGCAAGGAATAGCCATCCCCGAGGTCGATATTGGCGGTACCGGCACCGGTCCTCTGGTACGACATCTGCCCTCCGGCCTGCAGAGCGCTTCCCAACCCAAACGCGCTGCTTTGACTGGCAGCCAGGGTGCCGAGCAGCGCCTGGGCCTGCTGCAGGTTGGGGCCGCCGGAAGCGACCGCGAACGACAACATCGCCAGAAAGTGGCTGCGTTCCCCGGAGCTCATGGCGGACAGATCGGCGGAATCGAATGCGCCGCGCAAGAGAGCCGTGTACGGGTTGTTGGTACCCGCCATATCGAGGAGATTGTTGACGGTATCCCGGAAGAGAGCGTCGTTGAAGCGCTCGGCGATGTTCCCCACAAGCGACCCCGTCAGGCTCGCAAACGCGCCACTTCCTGGATACCGGGCCAGGGTCGATGCGGCGAACGGACCAGGCTGCAACTCCGCGCCAGCCGTCACACCCAAGGAACCATCGCCTACGAATGCGCGAGCGAGCGTACGCAGGGTTCCGCGCTCGAACGTCGAGAGGGTTGACAGTAGTCCAGCGGCGTCGGAGCTACCGAACGTTGCACCTGCCGCGCTCAGCGCTGCGGCGCGAGACGCGTCGGGGGATGTCATTGCCCCGGATGAAAAAGAGCCTGTAAACGTAGCGTCCATAGTAGTTGTCCTTCTCGAGCTGTTGAGCCTTGTTGAGAATCTCGTCGGCGCCAGATCGGCGGTCGTCGTTTCGATGCTGGGGCGGCATCTAACGTCAAGCCGCGCCGAAGGGACTATCGGGGCACACCCTACCTAGGGCCTGGCGTACACGGGAAAACCCTAGCTAGGGTACGCACCAGCTACGCAAGTGGGCCGCGAATGCGGATGCTAGACCCGCCGCGAGAATGAGTGACCCGGTTGTAAACGGGAGATTCGAGCCTGAGCCAGGTCACTCATTTTTGCCGGGCCGGTAGTCCTCAGGGAGAGTCTGAGCGTGCGTGCCTCAGATCCTGTGGACTCGAGCCACAGTGAGATGGATCTACATCAAGAGGTAACACAATCATGTCTATATTCGGTGGAATATCCAATATGCTGAGTGGAGTAGAGCTCGCGGCCAGCATCGCGATGCCCGAGTTGGCCGCGGCGAGCTTGTTGGAACAGGCCGCCGGCTCCGCGATCTCTCAGATGGCCGGTCAGATGTTCAGCGGCGCGCTCTCGCAAATGAACCTCTCCGGCAACCTGAGCCCCCTCATGAATGCCTTCACCGCGGGCTTCAATGCCGCGGCGAACTTCATGGGCGCTGGCAGTGGCCCCTCCGCGCTCTCTCAGCAGGTCATGGACGCGGCTTTCGGCCTCGGCGCTGCCACGGCCATGAACGATGCCAAGGACGCGATCGCTCAGATCCTGCAGAACGCGCAGTCCAACCAGTCCGCCTCCGGATCCAACGACTTCGCCTCTCAGATCAATAGCAACGGCTCGCTTTCCCAGCAGACCGAGGCCTCCGGGCCCAGCGGCGGCCACAAAGGCGGCGGCCGGTCTGGGAACTGGCTGGAAGCGCTGGCCCAGGCCATGGGCGAAGCTCTCGGCAATATGGCCAGCAAGCTGGTCGCCGACAGCAATCAGCTGCAAAGCTTGTCCGGCAATGCCTCGAACAGCCAGAGCTCCGCTCAGCAGTTCCAGGTAGCCGAGTCAGAATTCCAGGCCGATTCCCAGCTGTTTGGCATCCTGTCGAACGCCTTCGCGACCGCGATCAAGTCCATCGGCGACGGCATGAGCACATTGGCGCAGAAGGGTTGATGTTGTAGCCTTCGGGTACTCCCTCGGACGGCCGCTGGGGCGCTTGGCTCCGGCGGCTGTCCCTCGTTTCCTGTTTGAATGGGTTTCGCTCGGAAAGGGAAGGAGTGCCAACATGGGTATATCCGCCGCCCGCACAGCGGTTTACGTGTGCTTGAGCAGCTTGTGCGCGAATACCGTCCTCGCGCAATGGAACGCAAGCGCGACCATGAACCTGGGGATGGGTTATGGCCAGCTCGCCCTCAGTCAATCGATTCTGAGTGGCACGCGGCAGATGGTGGGCAATGACCCCACGCCACCAGGAGTCCGCGGGGCGCCGCCAAATCGGCCTGTGCTACCCCAAGCGGATCCTGCTCTGACCTATACGCCGGACCCGAGTCTGAGCGAGCGAACCCGCGCTGCCATGATCGAGTCGGTCAGTCAGAGCAATCCTGCGCTGCGCGCGCAAGTCCAGCAGGCATTCGCGGGTAACGCCGTACTGAAGACGTTCGACCAGTTCATGTCCTCTCTTGGGTACTCCAGCCACAACATCGCGGATGACATGGCGATCCTGCTACTCGTATCGTGGGAGATCGCCACTGGAGCCACCGCAACGACGAGTCAGATATCCGGCGCGGATCATCAGATACGCACGGCATTTTCCCATTCACCGCGGTTGCTGACATTGAGCAACGGGCAGCGCCAGCAAATGGCCGAGCTGATAGCCTACCAGGTGATCCTCGGGTCGGCCGCGAAACGTGAGTACGTGCGCAATGGTGATCAGGCACAGCTCGCGCATCTGCGGGACGTCGCTGCTTCGGTAATGCGACAGCAGGGATTCGATCTGCGGAACCTGCGCCTGACGGAGCAAGGCTTCAGCGTCAAAAACTGATCAGCATCCAGTTGCAAGCTCCTCACAGCAAGAGCCTTTCAAACATTCCGGCCGGATAGCCATCTGTGAGGCGCACCAGGGATAACCCCAGCTCGCTGGGGTCGACCCTGGCTCCACCGGCTCATCCACCTAGGGTCTCTCCTATCTAGCGCTCTGTCTGCTTTTGCGCAGAATCAATTGCGCAGCGCAGACACAAATCCGCATGTCCAGTCCCGCATCGGACCGATGCCGGTCGCTCAAGGAGGACCTCTCGTGGCAGACATCGACAACGTGAATTCTGCAAACAACAACAACAATCCTATCAATGACCGCTCCGTTCAGAGCGACCCTGCCAATCTGATTCGATCGGTTACCGATGCGAAAACCGGCGCGGTCGACACACGGCAGCTTGCCTCCGACGTGGCCGGAGCAAAGGATTTTCACGCGGCGTCGCAGGCTTACGAGCAAATCGAGGCGGAGCTCTCGCGGCAGGATCCGAAGCTCGCGGCACAATTCAGCCGCGATGTGGCGGATGCTTTTGCAACTCGCAACAGCGCCGCTGGGTCCGGACAAGGAACGGCAAGTGGGGCTTCAGCGTCCGATGTCAGCAACCAGTCGACGCCTCCAGGACTGACGCAGCTTCTCGAAAGCAAAGGCATCCAGGTGCCCACTCCGGCTTCGACCGTGGAGGGCACGACCTCGTACAGACCTCCAAGAATAGAAAACCTCCCGCCCACCTCGATCAAGTTCAGTCAGAAAGACGTGGCTCCGAGGACCGGCGATGGCATCCCGCTCAAGGATGTCGAGCAGAGCATGAAAACGGACGGCTGGAAGGGCGGTCCCATAGACGCGGTTGAATCGGCCGACGGCAGCTTGACGAGTGTGGATAACCGTCGGTTGCTGTCGGCGCAGAATGCCGGGCTCAAGGAGATCCCCGTCCGGGTCCACGATGCGAACGAGCCCATATCGGGGGAAGATGCAGGCCGATTCACTTTGAAGAGCAACATCCGCCAACTCGAAGACGGACAGCTCGTGGTCGGCGGAACGAGAGGGCAGATCCTGTATCCAAAGGGCTCAATCCCCCAGACGTGGGGGGAGGCTACCCTGTTCCGTACGGCGGATCAGGGCAATGTGAGGGGCGCGGGTCGATTCCCGTTGGGTGGCACCTACGACAAGCCCGCCGTCCGGCCTGATCGCGGAGCCCAGTCCACCCCCGCTGTTGGGGAACAGACGCCGAATACACCGCCCGTCAATCAGGAGCCCCCAGCCACGACCCGGATACCGAGTGTCGAAGAGGGAGCACCCGGGGCCAAGCCAGGAACACCATCCAGTAACCAGGGATCCCCGTCCGCGCTCCTGACGACCAGTACCGAGGAGGGGACATCCAACCCGAAAACAACGCCGTCATTCGATCCGGAGTCCGGCTCTTTCACTGTGAAGCAGGGGACGATCGCGGGAGTCGCGATCGGTACAACTGTTACAGCGGCTCAGCTGGCTCTCGCCGGCAAGTTGAATGTCCAGAATCTGAAAGAAGTGGGGAAGGGATCGGTCGAAGGTGGTGTAATCGGCGCCGTTGCGACCAAGGCAGAACAGCTGCTTACTCCGGTGATCGACCGGACAGTCGGCACTGCCGTGCAGAAAGGCGTGACACAGATTGCCACGACCTTGGGAGGCGAAGGAGCCGCGGATACAGCGGGTGTCGTCGCCCGAACGATGGCCACCAAGGTGGCAGGCGGCACGATCGTCGGCGCTGCGATCAGTGCGGGAATTTCAGCCTGGGATAATCGCGTCGGACTCGCACATGGCGATTCGAAGGCGATCGGTAATGTCGTAGCCGATACCACCGTGGCGGTGGGGTCGATTGCGGCGGCCACCGCAGCCGGAGCCGCCATAGGCAGCGTCGTTCCGGTTGCAGGAACCGCGGTCGGTGCCGTCGTCGGTTTGGCCGTCGGCGTTGGTATTACCTATGGCGCTCAGATCTCGGGCGTGCGCGATGCGATTGCCAACGGCGTTGCTCACGGGGTCGACGGTATCAAGGATGCAGCCAAAAGCGTTGGGAGCACTATCTCCAATGCAGCCAGCGGTGTGGCACATTTCTTTGGTTTCTGACCAGCAAGGTTTAAGATAGGCACAAGCAGGAGCGCTTCCGACGACCTTGCATGAGCCTGACCGAGCTTTACACCGATCTGCTTCGCACTCGTGATGCGAGCCGTGCCGCGGCTCTCGCCGAGGCGCTCCGCGCGTACCGCCCGCTCGAGGCACAACTCCTCGATCGATTCGCGCGCGAGGGCGCCGGCTCGAACACGGTGGGCGAGGGGAATTGGCGTGGGCGGACGGCGTGGGTCGGACCGCAACTACCGAAGGTGTTGGAAGCCGGTCACCTTTGGCTGGATACGGTTGAGATCACTGTCATGGTGTCGGTCGCTCGTCAGCCGCCCGGGGCTGACTGGCACCCGGACGCTATCAGGCGATGGACGCCCATCGTCGGCTGGTTGGCGCTGCATCCAGTAGCCGTGTGGCAATATCACGCGTATCTCACGGTAGCGAATCCATCTGAGTCCGTTGCCACCTCACCCAAATTCAAACGCTACGATGTTGCGCGCATCCTGCGCGATGTTGACGAAACAGCACCCGTCACCCGTGTCACCGGCACTGAGGCGTACAGCTTCGCGAACTGGATGGGCAAGCAACTCCCCTCTCAGGTCTTGTGGGAAGCAGCGCGTCGAACCATGGGGGAGGACTCATTTCATCGGATATGGGGCACGGGTGTAAAGGAATGGTTCGGCTACCCGGAACCGGACGAAGATGAGGCCACCGCCTTGTCCCCGCAAACTCTCGATGCAGATCCCTACGAGGAGCGTGAATCGGGGCGAACGCCTCCATCCGCTCGCCGCATGCTATACGGCTGCAACGATTGGTCAGCGGAAATCGGCTTTCGCACCGCCGTCCTCGAAGGGATCGGGCTACTCACGAGTCGGCCCGAGTCGCCCCGCTATCCGCGTTAGACGAGCCCTTCAGGAAACACCAGAAAACGCGACGGGACCGATCGGGTGAGCCAGACGCCGTTGGGTGAGTGATAAAACGGCCGCCCCGTGGCATGGAGCTCGCGCGCCCGCACAGTCAACACCAGCGGTTTGCCGTGCCGTATGCCGACCTCGCGCGCGATGAGTGGCGTCGGCGAAAGATGTACGTATTGCCGCTCGCCCGGGAGCAACCCCTGCGCACGAATGGACGCTGCGAAGCGAGTCGCCGTGCCATGATAGAGGAGCTCGGGAGGCTCCGTATCGGGTAGGCCCAGATCCACATCCACGGAATGGCCTTGATTCGCGCGAATCCTCGAGCCGTCCGGACTGAGCGCAAAGCGCTGCTTGTCGCTCCCGAATACGACCTCGTGCAACAGCTCGACATCGAGCGGGTGGCCATGCGCGGTGGCGGAGGCAATCAGTGCATCGACCGAAGCCCATCCCTGCGCATCGAGGGTCAATCCGATGGACTCGGGGCGATGTCGAAGCACCAGGCTGAGAAATCTACTGATATCGCGAAGGCGATCGCGATCTTGGGCCGGCGCGCGCGCCATTGGCGGAATCTCCTCATCGCGGTGGCTCATGCCGGGTTGTCCGCACAAACGGCGCCGCGGCTATGAGGGATGGACCGACTGCGCTTCAGACGGTTGGGGGGTGCTCGGTGGCGGGTTGGGCTTCACCGCCGCACCCTCACGGTTCAATGTCAGGCCCCGCCGCTCCAGCGGCACCCACCACCAATATAACGCACCCGTCACTACGACTGCCCCGATTCCTGCCGCGATCATTGGATCCGCGCGATGCATCCCCGGGATCAGAGCGACGATCACCAGGGCCGGCAGGAAGGAGAGATAAGCCCTGAGGGCGTTCACCCCGATACGGTTCATGCAACTCACGCAATACACATCCCGGGCCGGTCCCAGGACCATCTTGCGCCAGAACGACAGCGCCGGGTGCCCGCAATGCGGACACGTGTTCACCGCTCGCGCACCTTCAGTGCAGCTGTGCGGCGTGTAGCGATTGCAGCAGCTTGTCCATCAGGGTTGCGCTCTCCGTGTGGATGTTGGGCCGGGTGATGGCGCCGAATCGAGTATAGCTTTTGGTCTCGAATGGCACATTGTCCTGCCCGCTCGTAGCCTTGAACTGGCTCACATTGCCATTGATCCGATCCTGCTCGCTGTTGGCGGCGGATACGATCGTCTGGAGCTGATCCGGCGTCAGACTGTTGATCCATCCAACGAATTTCTTCTGGTCAGCCGCGTTTTGCAAGTTCAACCCGTGCAATTGCGCGTAACGCGCCAGCAGCGGCACCGGGCTGAATCCGTTGTCGCTTTGCTGAGTCAGCGCTTGCGCAGCTCGCGAAGTAAAACCTGCGGCTTCGAGGAACTTGCCCGTGGTGGGCGTCTGGTATTGGGTGGCGGCCTCGTGATGATTCCAAAGCGCCAGTCCTATCACCGAGGCCACGGCGATACCGATCCCCACGGGGCCGAGCCAACTCCCGGCTCCCACGGCGGTGAGCACGCCGCCCAAGGCACCCGCAGCATAGAGTCCGGCTGACACATTGTCGCCCTTGTTGACGGCATCAAGTGCGCTCCACGCATCAAACAGCGCACCCACCCCGGCGATGAACTCACCCGCGCCGTAACGTCCCGCGAGTTTCGCCGCGCCACCGAACTGGCCCAGGAGCGACCCTTCGTCGACGGCTCCCAGCCCAAGCGCCAGCTCGGAGCCCTTCTGGGACACGCCCGCCGCGTCGACGAAGGTCTTCAGGATGTTCTTCGTGGTTGGATCGTTTGTGGCCTTGTTGAAATCATTGAGGAAACTGGCCCCTGCGGCGGCCAGTCCCAGGCCACGGATGAGCTGCCCGGCAACAGTGCTCTTGTCAAACGCCTTGATGCCGGTCGGCCCCGTGAGCTTGCCGAGATTGCTATCCAGCTGCGCAAGCTTGGCGTCGATGGCGGCCGCGTCATCTCCGGCAGCCGGGATGGCCTTTTCGAGATAGTCGATGGCTTTGTTGAAATCCTTCGGTGCGACGCCGAGGAGCTTGGCCACGCTCGAGCCGCGCAGGTCCTCGAGATCGGTCTGCAACTTGGTGAAGGCACCCGGGTCGCTCTTGTTGTTGAGCTGCGTGATATCCGGCAGGATCTGGTCCTTGACGAAGGCGGACACAGCCTCCTGAGCGAGCTTGAGGCCGCTGTCCGTAAGCTTCATGGTCGCGAAGAAATCCAGCGTCGGCTTCGCTCCACCGCCGGAAGTCAGGCTGGGCGTCTTCTGCAGTGCCATGCTGATCGCCGCATTCGCCTGCTTGTCGTCCAGCACCTGATTGATGCTGGAGTCCACCTGACTCTGATAGCCCGACAGCGAAGTTGGCAGGCTGTGCAGCGTCTCGAGCTGCCGCAGCAGTGTCTGGCCATCGTTGGCGAGCTGTTGCGTGTCGTGCGCGTACTGCTGTTGCCAGGCGCTGCCCTTGGACTTCACGTAATTGGAGATAGCCTGGCTCAGTTGTGCCGGCGTCATCGAGGTGCCGCCGTTGTTGATCAGCCAGTTGAGCTCCTGGGTTTGCTTCGAGTAGTTCGCCACATCGCCGTCGACCTTTTGCTGATACTCGGCGATGCCGTTGGTTGCCGCCTGCAGCACCATCTGACGGTCGACGCCAGGCTGTTGGGCGAGGGCGATGGCGTAGGCGGGTGTCGCGCCGTTGGCGATGGCATTGGTGACACCGTCCTGGCTCCAGAAACCCTGTGCGGCGAGGCGATTGATATCCGCCTTGCCCGCGGAGCTGGCGGCAATGTTGTCGGCCACCTTCATCATCTGTTGTACACCCTCGTACCCGAGGATCGATTGGCCGTATTGTCCCTGGAAAGACTTGTTGACCTGCTCGATGCGGGGTAATGCGTCGCCGACCAACTGCGCGCCGAGGTTTGCATCCACGCCTGTCGTGAGTTGGTTGAGGCGTTGCATGGTCTGCAGTCCCGGTGCCTGGAAGCCCACGCCGGCGTTGATCTGCTGGCCAAGCGGTTGGGTTGCCCACTGCGCCGCCTGATGCAGGATCTGCTGGACGCCCGGATCTTTGAGCATTGCAGCCTGGACGGCCTGCGAGGCGTGCGTGTAGCCATTGTTGACGGCCTGCACGGCTTTCACGGGATTGCTCTGTGTCTGCGCGCTCGCGACGATCGAATGCACCTGGAGGTCGGTACTGACCTGGGTTACCACGGGATTGACCAGCTTCTGGCGGGCCGGGTCGCTCGCGAAACGGGCGGTGATCTGCTGGGCCGCGTGGGAGATCTGGGCTGGCGTCGCGTTCGCGCCGGCCGTGGAGGTGATCTCATTCGTTACGGCGGTTTTGAGCTGTGCCTGAGCATCCGTCAGGCTTTTCTGCAGGCTGGGCAGGCTCGCGCGCGCCTGCGAGGTCGATGCCGGTGTGCCCTGCGGATTGCTCGCCGCGGCCTGGGCGTGGTCCACGGCCGTTTGCGCGGCCTGGACTTTTTTGACCGCCGTATCGGTCGCCTGCTGGGGGCTCGCCGCGGAGCCGCTGTTGGAAGTGCTGCTGGTGCCGGCCGTGCTGCTGGAGCTGTTCGTCGAGCTCGAGGAGTTGGTCGGATCCTGCGGGTCGGCAGGATGGATGTAGCGCGTCGGATCGGCGCCCGAAACAGGACTTACGTAGGCCACGGCTTGCTCCTTTTGCCCCGGCGACTTTGTGCCCCGGGCTCGCGATCGGCTCGTAAGTTTTCCAGCCTCAGGCCCCGGTCACCACCGGGAAGAACCCCAGGTTGGCTGCCCCGACGTGCGACCCCCGCTAGGGAGCTTCCTAGCTAGGGATTTCCCTAGCTCGCACTACTGACTCCATCAGCGGCAGGCGCACTGTGAATGTGCTGCCTCTTCCCGGCCCATCACTAGCGGCCCTGACTGAGCCATGATGCAGTTGGACAAGCTTGCGCACGAGCGACAGGCCAATTCCCAAGCCGCCCAGGGAGCGCTTGTCCTGCGGGCGTATCTGGGAAAACATCTCGAATACCTGCTCGAGAGCCTGTTCGGGGATGCCGATCCCGTTGTCACGCACGCTGACCACCGCCGTGTCGTGATCGCAATCCAGGGTCAGCTCGATGCGGCCACCGGAGTCAGTGTATTTGGCGCTATTGGAAATCAGGTTGGAAAATACCTGCGTCAGACGGTGAGGGTCGCCATTCACCATTGCCGGAGTGGGAGCTCTGATGTCCACCACGAGATGGTGACCCTGCGCCTCGACCGCCACACGCGATGCCTCCACGGCGCTGGCCAGCACATCACTCAGTGAAAGTCTTTGGAGCTGTAGAGTGAGTTGTCCGTGGGTGATCCGGCTGATGTCCAGCAGGTCATCGATGAGATGGACGAGGTGCGTCATTTGCCGATCCATCATTTCGAGCGTTCGTCGGGCGGGCTCCTCGCCAGAAGCGCGCAAGCGCAAGATCTGCAGGCCGTTGCGAATAGGCGCCAGCGGGTTGCGCAGCTCGTGCGCCAGCACGGCGAGAAATTCATTCTTGCGCCGATCGGCTTCTCTAAGGAGCTCCTCGGCCCTGATCCGTTCGATGAATTCGGCGGCCTGCCGAGCATAGAGGTCCACCATCCGCAACGCCCGATCCGATGGGCGATGGGGATCGCTAAAGTGCGTGGACAGGATGCCCAGGACCTGTCCGTCGCGGCTCATGACAGGCGTTGATTGAACCGCGCGAAATCCAGCGGCCGCGGCCGCGGCGCGGTGGACTGTAAAGCTCGGATCGGTTTGCACGTCCTCGACAATGACTCGGCTGCGGCTGCGCAGGGAGCGACCGCAGGTTGCAGCAGGATCGGGCGCTCCGTGGCTGAATTGCTCTACGAATTCTTTCTTGAACCCGCGATAGGAGACCATCCGGAGGACGTCGCGGTTCGGATCATAGAGTTGAATGTTTCCCATATCTGCATCGAGGAGCGCCAGCGAAGCGTCCAGTACCTCCTCGAGAGCAGCCGAGAGATCGCTGCACCCCAGGAGCCTGTTCACCAAGCCGTCCAGCCGGGTCATCGCCGCGACTTCCGAGGCGAGCTGCTCCTCGCTGCGTTTGAGGTCGTCTTCGCGCGTGCGAAGTTGCTCGAGCGCCCGTTGGAGCTCCTGCTCGGTGAGCTTACGATCGGTGATGTCCCGGAAATTGACGGCCAATCCTTGCGGACTCGGGTAAGCCCGCACGTCCACCCATCGACCGGTCAGAGGGGAGAGCGCTTCGAACGACACTGACTGCTGGTCCCGCAAAGCGCGTCGATACTGGGCTTCGAAAGCAGACCCCTGCGCGATCGGGAATACGTCCCAGATACATTCGCCGATGAGATCCGATCGCGCCCTGCCGTAATAATCCAGCGCGTGCTGATTTACGTAGGTGAAACGCCATTCCACATCCAACGCATAGAATGCATCGGTGATGCTTTCGAGCAGGCGGGCTCTTTCCTCGAGGGCGCGCTGTTCCGCTTGCTTCTGCGCTTCCTTTCGAGCGACCTCGGCGCGCTCACGCGCGGACTTGAGCATCGATCCGATGACGGCCCGCAGCTCGCGTTCGGTGTAAGGCTTTGCCAGGAAAGCATCGGCGCCCTCCTGGAACCCGGCGATACGCTGCTCGTCCGCCGCGCGGCCCGAAATCAGGAGCACCGGAATCTGCCCAGTGCCTGGTGTCTGGCGCAGGGTCCTGAGCAGCTCGAGGCCATCCATGTCCGGCATGACGATGTCGGTCACCACCAGTACCGGGGGCTTGCGGACAATTGCGAGGAGCGCTTCTGTTCCAGTCCCTGCCGTATCGACCACATACTGATCCGACAGTCTCTGCGCCAGATACTCGCGCAGTGTGCTCTCATCCTCCACGAACAGAATACGCGGCTTGGGGATATCGGGTGTGGCGACGGGTCGTGCGCTCATGTGCCGCTCCTGACCTCGGTTGAGTTCGTCCCGCCCGATTGGCGGGACGTCTGCATTGCGGAGCTCGGATGACGAATGCGTCGGGATCGCAGCCTTCTGCGCCGTCAAATAGTCACAGTACGGCTGCGCCAACGACCAAGTCCGGTCTCGCGCAACCTCAAGCTTGTCACCGTCCCTGGGGATGCTGTGAACTTAACATATCAGCGGCACTGACGACAGGGCAGGGGAGCTATTTCCCGCTCGCGGGATTGCGCGGTTGGGTGCCGACGTAAGGCTCTCCATTGTTATGCACGTATCCCGCCCGACCTTTGAGAAGCCGTAGGTCGATGTCAGGATAGAACACCTCGTCCTGATCGGGCTGTCGCGTACCGACTTCCAGAATGACTGCATCCCGGCCCGAGCGATTCTGCAGCTGATGTCCGTCCGCCGCGCCGGCTTTGAATCCTGCACACTGCCCCTCGCGTAGAATCTCTTCTCCGGAGCTCGTCACCAGAACCACCTCACCTTCGACGACGAAGACGAATTCGTCCTCCGCCGAATGCCAGTGCCGTTGGCTCGACCAACACCCCGGTGGCAAGCGCGTCAGGTTCACGCCGAACTGCGTCAAGCCTGCGGCGTCTCCTACCCGATGGCGGATACGGCCCACGCAGGGCTCATCGTAAGGAGTCGGATAACGGGAACCGACCACGGTCTCGGCCGCGGATACGTCGATTTTCTTGGTCATGCGGGTGCTCCTTCTTCTACTGTACGTGCATTTACCTGAGCGCGCGTACCAGAGCAAGGCCCGAGAGCAGCGGTCAACAGGAACACGAGAATAGTCGGTCGCGCGGGTCAAAAACGCGGCTGTTTCCTTTTCTCGACATGGCGCACGTCGCGCAAAACGCGTACGGTCCGCCACAACGAGATTTGACCCCCCGGGAGGAAACTTGTGAAACACACACGGTTCGGTCTGTCGGTTGCCGCATTCCTGTTGTCGTCAGCTTCCACAGTGGCTCTGGCCGCGCCCGACAATGATGACGCTCCACGAATCACCACGATCGCAGGCCTCAATCACATTCAACAGATCGGCAGCACGCAGAACATACTCGACGTCAACGGAAACGCGATCAGCGTCGATCCGAACCCCTACAAGGTCATTGTGGTTCCGGAAAATCTGCCGAAGCTGCCCAGGGGCACAGTCCTGGTGTCGAACATCGGCAACGATGGCACCACCGGCACGACGATCGTCAAGTTTCACCCATTCCCGTCGACTGGCATGCAATTCAACGCAGCCACGGCAGGACTGCAGGGACCGGCGGAAATGTCATTCAGCCGCGACCGTCTTCTGGTCGCCAACTCCAAGGGCGGCAACAGCGTCCAGGTGTTGAATTTCAACGGAACGCTCTTCACGTCGATCACCAGCCCGATGTTCAACAACCCGTGGGGAGTGACCAGCGGATTTCCCCACTCGTTCGCGCCGATTGCCACGTTTTTTGTCGCCAATGAGGGCGATGCAAAGGTACTGCGTGTAGATGTGCGGGAGGGCTCCGCTGGCGCCGCGCCCGCCTTCAAGGTAACCCAGATCGCTCAGCTCACCGTGGTTGGCGCGGAGACCAAGATCGACATGAGATGGGTACCGATGCTCAAGGTCGGCGACCACTTCCTGTTCGACGTCCTCGTCCTGCAGGATCCAGCCCAGAACCGCATTGCCGCCATCGCGAATGCGAGCACGCTGAACACATCGACAGGCATGGGGACGACGATCTTCCAGGGCGCTCCACTGAATGGCCCGGGTGGCATTGCCATCAACCCTTTCAACAACGACATACTCGTCGTCAATCTCAACAACAACAACCTGGTGGAGATCAACCCTGCCAACGCCAGCGTTGTCGGTATCAAGACCCTCGACCCGCTGGTGGTGGATGCCCAGGGAAACAACGCAGCGTTGTTTGGTGTCACCGCGACGGCGGACAAGAAGGGTAATCTGCTGATTTTCTACATAGACGACAACACCAACACGCTGAACGCCCTGAGCGCCGCGCCTCTCTGACGCGACGCAGGCTCCGCAGCGGCGCGTGCCAGCCAGGCGGCACGCGCTGCGCACGGGCTCCGGGCGGGATGGCAAGCACACCACTGGCTCAAGTGCAAGACGATCTCAGCCGGTCACTGGCGTCCAGGCCGAGCGACCTGATCCCAAGGTCAGTCTTCTTCGGTGGGGAACAACAGTGTGTGCTCGATTCGTCCACCCGAGCACGAAAATTCATGGACGGGACGCCGGAGGGGTTCCGCCGTGCCGTCGGCGTGAAACACGATCCCACCTCCTGCAGGAATTCCGAGCCCGGTACTCGTCCCCTCGAGCAGGCGAACGGTATCGCTGAGCCTGGTCCAATCGCGCTCCTCGTCATGCACATCGATGATTCCAGGCACGAGATTGAGCATATCGACAAGCTCGAGGCCCGAAGACTCGCCCTTGTCGAGGATGGCGTGGCGGCCCATCTGAACGGCTCCCGCGGACACACCGACCAGCACGGCCCCGTCTAAATACCGCGCCAGGATGCGCTCTTTCATACCGGTCTTCTCGAACGTGCTCCAGCCGAGATGCACATCGCCTCCAGCCAAAAGTATGAGTTGCGCGCGGTCGAGACACTCGCGATCTTCTTCATTGAAAGCGGAGCTGATCATGCGCCGCTCGTGAAATCCGGCTGCATCCATAGCCGCCTCGAAGATCGAATAGAATTCCTCGCGATCGCCATTGGAAGCGCCGATGTACACTGCGAGCGGACTGTCGGAAGCGAGGGTCTCCCTGACTGTCTTCATGAGAACCTTGTCACCGCGTTTCCAGAACAACAGTTGGCTATCAGCGAGAAGGTAGAGCCGCGCGAGGCCATCTTTCGGGGTGTCTGTGCTGAGACTCGTATTATCACTCATTGACTTCGTAAGTCCTTACCGTACGCCCATTACCATACGCATATATTCAGCCCCAAGCCATTCTCGCGGGACGTAGTGTATACGGATGTCAATCATGGAGCCCTCCGCCCGACACGCCCCCTGGAGTTGCACACTGTCTGACGGCCGGCGGCTGGCGTGGTGCGAGCGAGGAGATCCGCACGGTTCGCCCATCTTCGCTTTCCATGGCCTGCCGGGCTCACGGCTTCAGGTACACCCCGATGAGGCAATCGCGCGTGCAGCCGCAGCCAGAGTCATTCACGTAGACCGCCCGGGCTTTGGCCTTTCGGATCCGCTGTTGAGGAGGCGCCTTGGCGACTGGCCGAATGACATCCGTGCGCTCGCCGACCATCTTCGGATAGACCGTTTCGCTGTGGCTGGCGTATCGGGCGGTGGTCCATTCGCTTGTGCATGCGCCGCGCAGTTGGAAGACCGCGTCACGCGCGTCGCAATCATCAGCGGCGTCGGACCTCCCGGGTCCATGGGGTGCTCCAAAAGCTGGGCGGTGCGCGCCGGATTCAAAGCAGCCGCGTCGATGCCATGGCTTATCACGCCGCCCGTGGCGTTGGCCGCTTTGACGGGCGCGTACGCGCCAGGTTTCTTCCTCCACCACTTATGCAAGCACTTGCCCCAGTGCGATCGCGAAATCTTGCTCAGGCCGGAGGTGCGCGCAATGCTCATGCGGGACCTCCGCGAGGCATTTCGCAATGGCGCCGGTGGCTTTCTCCAGGACCTCCAACTTGAAGCACGGCCCTGGGGAATCCCTCTCCACCGGATTTCTTGTCCCGTCTCTCTTTGGCACGGCTCCCGGGACACGATCGTTCCTCCGAGCGCTTCCCAAGCCCTGGCCGCGCTTTTGCCGCACGCATCGGTGAGAATATTTCCAGACGCGGGACATTTTTTCATCTTTGAGGTTTGGCGTGACCTCTTGTCCTGGCTGCTTCCAACTTCCGGTCCCTGACGCAGCGCTTCGGTCGAGGGCTCGCCCCGACGTTCACTGCTCCGTGACAGTTTGCGAGGCGATCGCCAGGCCGATGCCCGCGCCGCGGCGCTCGCCCTGGCGCGCTGGGTCGAATACGTGCGGCAAGTCGTCGGCGGCAATGCCTGTTCCGGTGTCAGAGATTGCGCAGGTCATGCGCGACGATTCCCAACACCTCGTCGCGCGAGTGCAGCGCACGCTGAACGGCTCTATATAGCCGTGCGTTCTCGATCGCCATCGCCGCGCGTAACGCGAGTGCTTCGGCCACACGGACGTCATCTCCGCCATACGGGTGCAACGGTGCGGAAGACACCCAACCCATCATGCCGATGATTCGTCCATGAGCCAGCAGCGGGACGGTTATCGCGGATTTCGGGTCGATAGCCCGGAGGGCTCGCAGCCGCTCCGGGTCATCTTGAGCCAAGGAGGCAGCCAACTCTGGCGACAGCCTCTCCATCAACACCGGCCGGCGAGTCTGGAAGATGGACCAGGCAGGGTGGGGTCGGTTGCGATCGGGTGGTGCGGCTCGGAGGATTTCACACGCCCATTCCAGGGAGGGGTCGCGGCACGCAATCCGGAGGCGGCGCAGCTCGTTTCCATCGTCGAACAGATCGACACTGCAGACGTCGGCGAGCTCGCGCACTGCCAGGTGCAGCAGGCTTGTCAGGATCTCCTCATAGTCGAGCGTCGAAACCAGGAGTGCCCCTGCTTCCGCCAGGAACTGCTGTTTCCGACTGGCTCCCCGAAGCTCACGGTTTGCAGTCTCGAGCTCGTTGCGTATTCGCCTGACCTCGGAAATGTCCCTTGTCACAGTGCCCATGCCGAGAACGCGGCCGCTGTCAGGAGCGCGAATCAGGAAGTGCGTGTCCGAGACGGAAATGGGCTGTTCCGTCTGCCAGTTGCGGAAGTAGCTCTCCCCCTCCCAACGACCCTGATCGAGCACGGTCTTCAGGATGACATCAGAAGCGAACACTCGCAGCTCCGGAGGGTAGTACTCAAGAATGTGCGTGCTGGTCACAGGCGCGTCCGACGGGAGGCCAACCATACGACGGCCCGCCGGGTTGAGATACAACGGGGTGCCTTGCGAATCAGCAATGCTGATGAAATCGGAGGAGTTCTCGATGAGCGCGGTAAAGATCGCCCGCTGGTTCAGCAATTGCTTCAGCTGGGCATTGCTGCGTTCGGATTCGGCCAGTGCGGTGGCGCGGCCTTGATCGGCACGGCGCAAGCGACCCTGCAAGCCACTCAGCGCGATTCCGAGCGCGACATAAATCCCCGTCACCAACAGGTACCTCGGATTGTCCTTGGCCAAGGTGCCGTGCAACGGCGCGAAACGCCACCACTCCAGGCTACTCAGGGCGAGTGTGGCGCCGACTCCACGGGCGAATCCGCCGATCGACGCCGCGATAAACACGGTGGGGAAGAACAGGATCCAGCCATACGGAGAGAGAGTCGGCCAGAAGACGAGCTGGATGAAGAACGCTGCCAGCGGCAGGATCACTGCGCTGATGAGCCATCTGAGGATGCCGCGCAACGCTTTCATGACCGACTGGCCCGCGCTGGTGCGAAATGGTCATTTTACAACCGTACCATTACAGTGGCGTGCTCATAGGGCCGTTGCAGCAGTACTTACCGCAGTGATAGCGCCAGACTCACATCGGAAAGCACCTGAGTGTAACGCCGCGTCAGATCATGGGATCGTAGCTGGCCCAACGAAACGCAGCGCAACACTGCGCTGAGCCTGGATCGCACAAAAGAACGGCCGGTGGACGCTCGTGCCGCAAGCCAGTCACGAGCGTCCCGTTGACCACAGTCGCAATGTCGAAGCTCGCCTCAGCTGCCACCTCCGCGGAGTGGCAGCGTTGCCGAGGTCGTGTTTGCCGAATCGATTACACCCAAACCTTCGCGCGGATACCGGCAATCAGCTCACTTGACCCGTGTCAGGGACAGTACACGGCCGGAACTTTGAGCGAGTCAGGAATCGGAAACGTGTACCACCCGCCGAACGCGCTCGAAGGAACCTGATCGGCAAACCACTGCCAGAGAACGAGCTGCTGCAGATGATAGGTAACCCCGTGGAGGGTGACCTCGGCGGCGGGGAAATCCCTGAACGTCGGGCCATTGCCCTGGGGGTCCCCAACTTCCAGGAAGGGGTTCTGCGAGCACACCGTCGCCGGGTCCGTCGGCGGCGGAAAAAACCAGTCGGGTGTCTGATTGTTCACGAAGGGATCGTTCATCCACTCCAGCAGCTCGTGATTGAACGTGCTGACGTCGGCAAAGATCGGCTCCACCAACGCTGGATCGAGCCAGCTCGTGAAGATGTAGGTCTGAAGGCGATTCCCACTGCTGTCGACGGCAAACGCGTTGTGATAGCCCAACGCCCCGTTGGTGACCCCGTCGGTGACGAAGATCGGCAACGTGTCGGTGCCCAGCCCGAGGAACTCCAGGATGGTTCTGATCTGGGAATCCATGAAGTCAAAAATCACATCGCCGAACAGATTTCCGGAGGCATCCTGTGAAAGCGTTCCGATCTCCGGAGTCACCTCGATGTCGATGGGATCGAGAACCTCCGGCGCCCCCATCAGAACGTGCCACCTGTGGTCCTTGTCCATCTGGTTCCAGAACGCGGCCCGCTGCATCTGGTCACCGAATTGTCCTACCCCGTTCGGAAACGGCGCCGCGTTGTATAACGGGGAGTGCGTCACGTTGACGACCGCGGGAGTCGGGTCGAAGGTGTGGTTCACGTCTCCATTCGCACCAAAACCGACAAAGTTCATTCGCAGAGGCACGATCACCGACTTGAAGACCGCCGTACGCCCCGACGCCGGTGGAAAGCCAACCATGGTGAACGGAAAGGTGCTTCCGTTCACTGAGAAAGAGGACGAGAAATGCGGGAAAGATCCCCCGCGAGCCTCGTCGCGATCCGTCGCGGCGCGATCGACGCCTCCCCGGACTTTGTACCCAAGCGCCCGCAAGTGCTCGGTCAGGGCGGCCCGGTCAGGAAATGACTGGATTTCGGAGCGCGTATGCACCGGCTCCTTTGCGGCCAGCAGCGTTGGCACCAGGAAAAAGGTGGCGAGCACGATCCTACGAAGCAACATGGATGTTTTCTCCCTGACTTGTTGTTGATGGATCCCGCGGAGGGTCGAATATCAGCCGGAGAGGGTAGTTTGTCAAACTCCGGTGGCCGTGGATCGGCGGCGGGAACGCGGATCACGGATGCTCATAAACGAGAAATTTTCAACCAACGCGCGCCCGGACAGACACTGGCAGACACGGCAGCCGGTGTCGCACACTTACGGCTGCCGAGACCAAAGCTGCACTGTTCCCAAGCACAACAATCCGCTTTTCCGGAGTCCAGACGTGTCAAAGTCGCGCCGCGCATTTCTCATCAGATCTGCTGCTCTTGTAGGTTCGGCAGCCGCTGCAGCCCAACAGACGCCGCCCGCAACCGAATCCATGGCGAAGGAGGCCCGGCAACCCCCGGTGGGAACGCCGCCCGCTTTTGCGACGGCACCGGCGGTTGGACCAGAGGTGGATTCCGGGACCTTTGTGGCCGCCGAAAAGCTCGTACAGGTCGACCTGACAGAACCGGAGCGTGCCATGGCGGCCGCGAGCTGGCGTAACAGTATGGCCACCCTTTATGAGCGGCGCGTGGGGCCGCGGAAAGTCGATTTGAGTCCGACTCTGCCGCCTTTCTCGAGCTGGAATCCTGTGCTCCCTGGGGATCGCTCCGGCGCCCAAAAGGATGATTTCATCCGCAGCGGGCGCGATCCTGGCGCGCTTCCGGCTTCGGAGGCGCGTATTGCGCTCGCGCCTTTGTGGAAGCTGTCGCGTTGGATTGAAACGCGCCAGCTCAGCTCGGAACGCCTGACGAACATCTATCTGAGTCGCATCGCGAGGCACGATCCAAAACTGCGTTGTGTCATCACTCTGACTCGCGAGCTTGCGCTCAGTCAGGCAAGGCAGGCGGACCGCGAGATCGCCTCGGGTAGATATCGTGGACCCCTGCACGGAATCCCTTGGGGGGGCAAAGATCTTCTCGACACCGCGTCCATTCCAACCACCTACGGGGCGGAGCCTTTCAGAAACAGGGTACCCGATCGCGATGCGGCCGTTGTCCGCCGCTTGCACGATGCGGGTGCGGTCCTTATCGCAAAGCTGAGTCTCGGTGCACTGGCTCTCAACGACGTCTGGTTTGGTGGACAGACAATGAACCCGTGGCTCCTCGAGGAAGGGGCGGGGGGCTCTAGCGCCGGTCCTGGCGCGGCAACCGCCGCGGGACTGGTTGGGTTCGCCATTGGAAGCGAGACCGAGGGCAGTATCGTAGATCCCAGCATGCGGTGTGGAGTGACGGGATTGCGGCCGACGTTCGGCCGGGTTCCTCGCACGGGTGCCATGACACTCGCGTGGTCGCTCGACAAGCTGGGTCCGATGGCGCGAAGCGTGGAGGACACCATGCTCGTACTGCAGGCAATCTCCGGGCCCGATTCCGGCGATCTCGCCAGTGTTCCGAGTCATCTGGAGTTTGATGCCACGGCTCCCGTCGCCGGGTTGCGGGTTGGGTATTTCCCAGCGTGGATGAGCGAGGCGCCTGCGACTGAAGTCGACGTCTCCGCGCTAGAGATGCTGAAGAAGCTCGGATTGCGACCGGTCGAGGTCTCAATCCCCGACTGGCCCTACGGCTGCCTGAACGCGATTCTGTTCGCCGAATCCGCGGCCGCTTTCGAGGAGCTCACCCTGAGCCGCCAGATCGACTCACTGAAGATGCAGACGCCCGACGCCTGGCCCAACACCTTTCGCCAGTCGCGCTTCATCTCCGCGGTCGACTTCGTCCAGGCGGATCGCTTCCGGCGCGCGGTCGCCCAACAGATGCAGCGAGTATTCTCGGAGGTGGACGTGCTCCTGGTCCCTTCACTGCGTGATGAGATGCTGACGATCGGCAATTTCACCGGGCACCCGTCGTTGACGTTGCGTGCGGGATTCGTGAAAGTCACACAAGCGCGGAGCGACTGGGCGCCTGATCCGCAACGCCCGCTGCCGAGATTCGAGCCGCCGCGGCGCGTGCCCCATGGGGTAACGCTCATCGGCAGACTTTTCGATGAGGGCACGATCGCGCGAGTCGGCCTGGCACTGGAACGTAGTCTGAACGTTGCAGAGGAGCCGCCGCCCGGCTTCTGAGCCCGGCAGGATCTTCACAGGCGCGGCGTTCCAAGAGCTTTCTGTATGCCCGCCTCCAGATCGAGCGCTTCCGCTCGAGTCCTCCCCATTGCCAGGTACTCGAAACTCCCACTGCGCTCCAGGTCCTCGACCAGGACGATGACCCCCGTATTCGTGATGCGATCGTATGAAGGCAGGCGCGCGATCAGCTCGGGGAAGCTCAATGTGGACCTGACCTTGTTGCGGGAATGGATAGTGCGGGTCTGGAGATAGTCCGGCCCCACCAGCCGTCGGGCGAGAACATCGATGTGCGTGCAGCCGCCGAGCCGTACGTTCACCTCCGAGAAGAAGAGTCCGTGACCTGGAGCGGTAAACGCATCGATGTTGAGCCGCCCGTCGTAACCGCGGCAGTTGCGGGCGAGTACCTTCGAGTGCTCGAGAAAGTCAGCGGCGTGATCAAACGCATAGGGCAGCTCGAAGCCTCTGAACACAGGCTCCATGCGCATCATTCCCCAGGTCAGCACTTGCGCGGATCCGGTCAGCTCAGCGCAAACTACCGATTCATTCTTCAAGTAGGCCTCCACGACGATCAGCTCGTTTCCCGACCCGGTGAAGCGCTCAAAGAGCTGTTGGGCCGTCTCCCGCACATCGCCGTTTCCTGCCACGGCCATCGATCGCGCAGTGCCCGTGTGCTCCCGGCGCTCACCAAATCGGGTCACAACGACATTGCCTTCACCTCCACCGGCGAGGTCTTGCTTCACGATGACCTCGCCAGAGTGATCCAACAGGGCGGTGATCGCAGCGATCAATTCCTGTTCGGTCCGGCAGACCGCACCGGGTGCGATCGGCACCCCGTGATCCTTGGCGAACGCCCGAAATTCGCTTTTCTTGTTGAGCGCAACGATACCTGGCGAGGAGGTCACGCAAGGCAACCCGAAGCGTTGCGCCAAACGGGTAGCCCCCGCATCCGGGAAATAGCTGATCAGTTGACCGGGCGATCGGATCGACTGCGCTATGCGCTCGATCAAATCCGGCCTCCGGAGGGTCGTTTCGGTAAGCAGGCAAATGGGCTCCTCCTCCGTGGAGGCGACGACCTGCGTCACTCCTTCAACCGGGACGAACTGGGCCGCGTAATGGATCATCTGCTCAGAAATCGCGACCGGCATGACCAGGACATCGCCCGGGTCCGCCAGCCAGAGCAGGCGGTGTGCGCAGGGGATGTCGTCGATACGCATCTCCTGCGTACGCTTGCCGGGCTCACCGCACTGAGCCTCACAATCAATGTTTCCCACCAGAACTTTCATGTCATTCCTCCATGAGGTGTGGGGTGACTGGCGCTGTCCGTGCAACGGCCTCCGAGTGCGGCTCAGCGCGCCTGACGTCGGCGTGGCCAAGGAGTCCTGCGGTCTTGAGATCCCGGATCAAGTGCCTGAGCCAACGGGCATCGGTTGCATGATAGGAGAAGCCGAGCCGATGCAAAAGAATCCGTGTCTGTCGGCAGTCGAAGTGGACATTCCGATCGGGCCTGTTCGCCCAGAAACGTCCCAGCGCGAGCGCCGGTGTTTCCACCAGCGACGGGGCATTCAGAAAAGATCGAAGCGAGCCCGCCGAGCTTGGCGCGAGGTGGAATCCCTCCTCCAACAATGCGTCGAAAATGTCCGTCCAGGGAGTAAGGATCTCATTGTCCAGATGGTAAATCCCCCCAGCCGCATTCAGGTCGGCAGAAATCTTCATGAATCCCTGCACCACATCGTCCACTGGCGTCAGGCCAATCCGCTCCGGAGTGCTCAACGGGGCACGCCTGAGCTCAACGATGGCGCGCAACAACTGGACAAAACGGTTGTCCGCGCCCGACCGACTGAATTGTCCCGTCTGTGAATGCCCAGACACGTTCCCAGCGCGATAGATGTACCCAGCCACGCCCTCGGCGATCAGGGCACGCACTTTCTTTTCGCACAGGTACTTCGAGTGCTCATACGCATTCTGAAACTCTTGACCGATGTCGAGGTCGCGCTCGGAAAACTGCGCTGGTATGGCGCGTGGATTGACGCCGGCGACGGCGAGCGTAGACCAGTAATGCAGATGCTTCGGACGACCGGCAACAGTAAAGTCGATGACTGCCTGGGTTCCCGCGATATTCGCCCGTGTTACCTCGGCAGGATTGGCAAATAGCCTCGTGTCAGCGGCGCAGTGGACAACTGCGTCACACGAATACGAGAGATTCCGATAGAGAGCCGGTGGCAGGCCGAACGAATCGGCGTGAGTCTCAATGATCTGACACCGCTCCTCGAGAAGGGGCAGGTGCTCCGGCCCAAAATAGTCCGTGAAGACCCTCCGAAGCCGGGCGCGTGAGTCTATGTTGGAGCGCTTGCGGACGAGGCAGACGAGCTCGACCTCGGACTGTGTGAGCAGCGCGTTCAACAGATGACACCCGATAAAGCCGGTCGCGCCCGTAACCAGCACTTTACGATAATTGTTGCGTGCCGACGAGCCGCGCACGCTGGCGCCGAGCTGTGGGGGCACAAAGCACAACAGACCGGTACTCGAACCGTCGGAGGTGCAGGTTCGAGCCGCGTCCGTGCTCGTGCACTCGCCAACAGACAACACGCTGTTGCGCACCCGAAGCAGCAGGTCTTCCATCAGCGCGAGTGGGTATTGATTCCGGGAGAACCCAAGATCGACGACCAGGCCGCCGCGAATTCCCCGAGCTGTGAGCTTCAGCTCGTGCACACGGCTGTTTGTCTTTCCGCGCGCAGGCTCCATCGGGAGCTCGCTGGGAGTGAGCGTAAGGGCACCTGTTTCCGGAAACGTCAGATCTCCGAGGTAGTTGAAACAAATGGGCGGGCGGAGGCGCGCTTCGAGAGCCTCCACAGACTCCGACCGTTGCTTCGCGAACGCTTCGAGGCATGGCACGTATCCGCAGCCGAGATCCGGGACCGCGGCCAATGCGGCCCGTGTCGCCTGGATCGTGCACCCAACATCGTCCGGCACGCAGTCGACTCTCACCGGGAATGCGGAGGTAAACCATCCGACGGTCCTGGAAACGTCGAAGTCATCGTAAGTCAGGCGTCCGTGACTCTCCACTTCCACCCAGTGCACGAATTGGCCATGGAGGCGGGAATACTCGTGCAGGAAGATCGCCAGGAGAGCTTCGGAAGGAGTTGCGCCAGGCTTGCGAGCCACCGCCGCGGTGAATTGCTGAAGCTGACTGGCGGTCAATGCAAACCAGGCTGCTTGTGAGTCGCCCTCCAGGTTCGCGCCGTTCGCGTGGTGAGCCGGCTCGCGATTCTGGAAGCCAGGCACCGTGGCCAACAGGCTCTCCCAATGTGGGTTCGCCAACGCCAGATCGCTTTGATGCTCCCGCAGGTGATGAACCCAGTCCCAATAACTCCGCGCAGGCGCGGGCAGCACCGCGTGCTTACCCTCGAGCGTGGCGTTGTACAGTCGCGTCAGATCCTCGAGAAGAATCCGCCATGAAACGGCATCGACACACAGATGATGGGCGATGAAGAGCAGTCGATCAGGTTGTGATCCAACCTTGAAAAGATGGACCTTGAAGACTTGGCCAGCTCCAAGGTCTATTGAGCGGTGCAATCGTTCAGCGGTGCGGGCGAGCTCCGCGCTTGCTGAGCCGTTGGTATCCTCGAGTGTGCTGACGGTCAGACAGTCTGCCGCGGCATTGTGTAGACGCTCCGCGCGCCACCGCTCTCCGTCTCGAAAGAACCCGGTCTCCAGCAATGGATGGATCTGGATCAAGCGCATGAGGGCCGAGGAGAGGATGTTCGCGTCGATCTCGATCGAGCAATCAACAGCCAGCGCCTGGTTCCAGTAGTCCGGGTTCGGGAAGCGTTGACGGAAGAACCACTCCTGAGCACGCCCCAACACCTCGCTCTGCTCACGCGGAGCGGCAATGGCCATAGGTGTTCCGTGTCCAGACTGCAGGAGCTCCACCAGAGCCGCGAGAGTCGGCTGCTTCAGAAACCGCGCCGCCGAGATCGAATAGCCCCTGCGTTGCAGGTCCGAAATCATGAGGATGGCGTCAATCGAATTACCGCCGAGCGAGAAGAAATCATCGGCAGGGGACAAGTCGGCCACTAGCAACCGCTCTCGCCAGATCGCGCGGACATCCTGCAGGACCGAGTCAGCAGATCGCAGCTCGCCTGCCGCCTCCGTGTTGGCGCCGGTGGCGAGGTTCCACTGAGTCTCGAGCGTCTCTGCGAGCAGTGCGTCGAGTCTCCTGGCATCGGCCTTGCCGTTGGCGTTCAGGGGAAATTGCGGGAGCGCGTAGTAGTGTTGCGGAATCATGTACTCAGGAAGAACGAGCCGCAGCGCCGCCTGCACTCTGGATCGCTCCTCGGAAGCGAACGCGGCGGGACGTGTAGCATTCGCGTCAGTAACGGGAGATGCCCGGTCGGAACCACCTGAGTCGCGGGCAACCAGGGCGGCAAGCTGATGGGCGTGGGGACCCTTCCCGAGCCCAACGCGGGCATCACGAATCCCTGGGAGGCTTCGTAGCTGGGTCTCCACGTGATCCAACTCGACACGATAACCACGGACCTTGACCTGTCGGTCTCGTCGGCCGAGGAATGTGATTCGACCATGCGAGTCCCTCTCGACGAGATCGCCCGATCGATAGAATCGCAGCTTGGGATACGGTGGCAGCCCATCCAGGAACTTCTGCGCTGTGCTTTTGGGATCTCTGAAGTAACCGGCGGCGACAGAGGGTCCTCCAATGAGCAGCTCCCCCATTTCGGCGCCACGGGCCAGCGTCCCATCCTCCCGTTGGTTGAGAACCTGCGTTTCACCAAAAGGGGTGCCTATGGGGACGTACTCTGAGCGGCTGCCG
>CAZBTV010000006.1:0-88153 GCA_964494895.1 uncultured Steroidobacteraceae bacterium
TTCCGCGCAATTGATCCGACTCCTTCAAAAAGGCGTCATGGCCGTAGATGGATGAGATTTCGTGCAGCCTGGCGGAGGGAAGCCTCGCGGCCAGGCCGCGCAGGTCCGACACCGGCACCAGTTGGTCCTCGCGGATGGCCACGATCGCCGTAGGCACGAAGATCCGGGCAGCATCCACCTGATGCAGATCGATCGATTCCGACAGGCAAAGAATCGCCTCGGCGTTGTGCCGGTCGGCAAAATCACTGCCCCGGGCGAACAAGTAGCGCTCCACGGGGAATACGAAGCGCTCGCCACTGCGAACCGGAGGAGTGTCGAATCGGGCCGCGAATTCCTCCGCGCTTCGATATGTCGACATGGCCAACGCTCGTGCAAGCTGCAGACCGTCTTTGGGTCGGCCACATTCGACCCCGAAGCGCAGGATGCGACGCTGCACGCTGCGCCATGCCGTGGCCATGGGATGCGCTCGGTCGGCGGCTCCAATGACGATGAGTTGGCTCACTCGCTCGGGATAGCGCTCGCCGAAAGCGAGTGCGACCATGCCGCCGTAGGAACCGCCCACGATGCCACGCAGAGATTTCAAGCCGAGATTGTTGAGAAGTCGAACCAGCAACTCCGCCTGATCGTAGGTGGAGATGTTAGGAAACGGAGACGTTGAGTCGCCCGGTCCCGTCGTCCCGGCGCTTCCACCGAGGTAGTCGAAGCTCAGGATACGGAACCGTCCGGCATCCAGCGCGCGGCCGGGACCGACGACTTCGGACCACCAGCCCTGCTTCGGATCCTCAGTATCGAACACGTTTCTGTTGGCGGAGATGCCGCCCAAGGCGCATACCACGGGAGCGTTCGCCGGACCCGCCAGCCTCCAGGCAATTCGAATCCCGGCAAGTCGACCACCATGATGAAGGGGGACGTCACCCGGCACGTCCAGAAATCCTTCCCGCACAGAGATGTCAGGTACAGGAACGGCCGCGAGCTGCGCTCGCTGGGTGGACACGGCTTCGGCTGAGGCGTTCATGACTGCTCCGCAAAGTCCTCGCACGGTTCTCACCGTCCTGCTTGCAGAGCGCCCACCCGCTATCCGGGTAGGTTGTTGCGACCATCCTCGACGGGCTTGGAATCGCCCAAGGCCGAGGCTACGCAGACCGCTCATCTGTCCGTTACGGCCCGTCGGCTCGCGCCCACAGGGTCTAACAGCAGGAGTTGGCACCTTTCCAGAGTGGTTGGATCTGGCGGTTGCCCCGGCGTCTAAGGGCCTATCCCTCAGCCGGTCTCGATGAGTGGGCGGGATCTTATGATGTGTCGGCGCAACACGTCAAGAGCGTCGGGCGAGGGGCGCCGTCCCGCCCCGAGCGCCGGCCATGGATGGCCGGCCGGGTTGCGGCTCCAGGGACGGTACTATGAGTAGGTTCGACCGGGTGTGGTCCGAGCCCGCGTGAATCCTCCCCCGCGCGTGGCCGACGCCCGCGTGGCTGCGCGTGAGGGTCGGTCTGGCTCCTGGGAAAAGGTGCATCGGAAAAAATCACAGGGACCGTGATTTTTTCCGGCATTCCTTCGCAATCGCACAGCGTCGCGTCCCGGTTGGCCGTGCCAGCTGAGAGCGAGTCACGCGCGACGCAGTGCGATTACTCAGCCTTTTCCAAGGAGCCAGACCGACCCTCACGCGCAACCACACGGCCTCGCTGGTACGTCAGCGCGTTTCACTGGTGGTCAAGGTTCAAAATGTGATAACGTGATAACATACTAGCGCGCTATTACATTGGAACAGCAACAGCATGAAGTCTCATCGTAGTTTGAGTCCGCGCCAGGAGGCGTTGGCTGAACGCAATCTGTGCGTCGCTGTTGCGGCTTTGCGTACGCCGGAAGAGGTGCGCGCGTTTTTTCGCGACCTCTGCACTCCTGCCGAGATCCAGGCTATGGCGGACCGGTGGGCGGTGGTGGAGTACGTCAAGCGTGGACTTCCGTATCGGGAGATTCACCGCCTCACCGGAGTGAGCGTGACCACGATCGGACGCGTGGCGCGCTTTGTCGGTAACGGTAATGGCGGTTATGAGGTCGCGGCGCAGAGGGTGGAGGAAGCCAAGCGCGAGCCGGGGCTGAAGGCTGTGGAGGAGACTCGCCATGGATGAGCTGCGATTGAAGCTCGCGGTGCAGAAGTCTGGACGATTGACCGATCCCTCGCTGGATCTGTTGGCCCGTTGTGGACTGAAGCTCTCGCGCGGCAAGGATCAGTTGATGGGCTTCGGCGAGAACATGCCGCTGGACGTGCTGTTCGTGCGCGACGACGACATCCCGGATCTCGTGCAGGAAGACGTATGCGACCTCGGGCTCGTGGGTCTGAACGTGCTGGAGGAAAGCCGCCTCGAGCTTGCCTCCCGCGGCCATTCCGCCCGTTTCCAACAGGTGCGGACGCTGGACTTCGGACGCTGCCGCCTTTCGCTTGCGGTTCCGGAAGGAGTGGCTTTCGAGGGCCCAAGCTCGCTGCGCGGCCGGCGCATTGCGACGACCTACCCTTTCCTGCTCGAGCGCTATCTGCGCGAGCGCGATATCAGGGCCGACATCGTGACACTCTCCGGCGCGGTCGAGATAGCGCCCCGCCTCGGGCGGGCCGATCTGATCTGCGACCTGGTCTCGACCGGCTCGACCCTGCAGGCTAATCACCTGCGCGAAGTCGAGACGGTGTTGGAAAGCCATGCCGTGCTGATTCGTACTCCGCTCGAATTGCCGCCCGACAAGGATGAATGGGTGCAGCGGCTGCTGATGCGCATCGAAGGCGTGCAGAGCGTGCGTGAAAGCAAGTACATCATGTTGCATGCGCCCCGCGCGGCCCTGCCAGAGATTCGCAAGCTCCTTCCAGGCAGCGAGTCTCCGACGATCATTCCGCTCGAAGGCTTCCCGGACCGGGTCGCGATACACGCGGTTTGCCGGGAAAACGTGTTCTGGGAGACGCTCGAAAGCCTGAAGAAGGCCGGTGCGAGCGCGTTGCTGGTGTTGCCGGTGGAAAAGATGCTGGCCTGACTCATGCGTATTCTGGACTGGAACACACTCTCGGATCGTGAGCGGCGCGCGGCGCTGGCGCGCCCCGCCCTGGACGCGCGTGCCGATATTGCGAACGTCGCGCTCGAAGTCATCAACACTGTACGTCAACAGGGCGATGACGCCTTGCGCGCATTTACAGAACGTTTCGACGGTGTGAAGATCGAGTCGCTCACGGTCTCCCGCGAGGAATTCGCGGCGGCCCGCAAAGAGCTGGCGGCTCCGCAGATCGCGGCGCTCGAGCGGGCCATCGACAATGTGAGTCGATTCCACGAGGCGCAGATGCCGAAGGCTTTCGCGACCGACACCATGCCAGGTGTTCGTTGTGAGCGCATTGTCCGCCCGATACAGGCGGTCGGTCTGTACGTGCCTGCGGGTTCGGCCCCACTACCCTCCGCCGTGGTGATGTTGGCGATACCGGCTCGGATAGCCGGTTGTCCCCGACGCGTACTTTGCACACCACCCAATCGCCAGGGACACGCAAACGCGGCCGTGTTGGTCGCAGCAGAGCTATGTGGGATCGAGACTGTCTTCAAGGTGGGCGGCGCGCAGGCCATCGCTGCGCTCGCGTACGGCACACATAGCGTTCCAAAGGTCGACAAGATTTTTGGTCCCGGCAACGCGTGGGTAACGGCTGCCAAGCAACTCGTAGCGAACGATCCGGCGGGGGCCGCATGCGACATGCCAGCCGGGCCATCGGAAGTCCTCGTGGTTGCGGACGACACCGCACGTCCCGAGTTCGTCGCGGCCGACCTGCTGGCGCAGGCGGAGCACGATGGCCAAGCGCAAGCCATCCTCGTGACTCCGAGCCGCAGTCTCGCGGAAAGCACCGCGGCCTCGATACAGACCCAACTTGCCGGACTGTCACGGCGCTCGATATTGGAAAAGTCACTGACCTCGAGCCGCTGTATCGTCGTGTCGGATCTCCACACCGCGATAAGAGTGGCGAATGAATATGCGGCCGAGCACCTCATCCTGGAGGTGAGCGAGCCGCGTCGCTGGTTGCCGCTGATCCACAACGCGGGCTCTATCTTCCTCGGCGATTGGTCGCCGGAGCCGATGGGCGACTACTGTTCCGGGACGAACCATGTTCTGCCGACGTACGGCTATGCAAGAGCGTACAGCGGCTTGTCCGTACTCGACTTCGTCAAGGGAGTCACCGTGCAAGAGCTGTCGCCGGCAGGATTGCGCGCATTGGGGCCGACAGCCGTCACGCTGGCCGAGTTGGAAGGTCTGGATGCACACGCCAACGCTGTCGCCCTGCGGCTCGCGGTACTGGAAGCAGACGGCAGCACAGCAGGATCGGCACCCCGGGTATGAGCTACCCCATGATGACGGGCTCGAGAGCAAAGCTATCAGTCGTTCGCGTGCCGGCGAGCCCGAGCGGAGGGTCGCGATGAGCTGGGTAACCGAGCTCGCGCGACCGGACATTGTCGCGCTCAAACCGTACCAGCACGCCTCGTGGGAGCCTTCGCTGGAACGTATGCACGCGAATGAGCTGCCTTGGCGGGCGCAGGGAGACGACTCCCTTGCCGGACTGAACCGCTATCCGGAGCCGCAGCCGCACGCGCTTGTCGAGGGGCTCGCGCGTCTGTATGGAGTTGCACCTGAATGCGTGCTGGTCGGCCGCGGCAGCGATGAGGCTATTGACCTCCTCACCCGCGCGTTCTGTCGAGCCGGTCGCGATGCCGTGTTGGTGTGTCCGCCGACGTTCGGGATGTATGCTGTGAGCGCTCGAATCCAGGGGGCCGAAGTCATCAACGTGCCATTGCGCTCCGACTGCGGCTTCGCGCTCGATGAGCGTGCGTTGCTCGAGCAGTGCACGCCGGAAGTCAAGCTCGTCTTTCTGTGCTCGCCCAACAACCCCACCGGCAATCTTCTGGACGAGCAAGCCGTTGTACGGATCGCGACGAGGCTTGCCGGCCGCGCGGTCGTTGTGGTCGATGAAGCCTATGTCGAGTTCGCCGCAGCCGAGAGTCTGGCTCGTCATCTGCCCCGCCTGCCGCATCTCGCGGTTTTGAGGACGCTCTCCAAAGCGCACGGCCTTGCCGGCGCCCGATGCGGTACGCTGATCGCCGATCCGGAGGTGATCGCCCTGTTGCGTAAAATCATTCCCCCGTACGCGATCGCCCAGCTGACAGTCGAGGCAGTCCTGCGCCAGCTCGAACCCCAGGCGCTAGCCGAGTCCCGGGCGCACATCGATCTCATCCGCAGTGAACGGGCACGTCTCATGAAGGCATTACCCGAGCTCGCCCGAGTCGTTCGGGTCCGGCCAAGCGACTCCAACTTCCTTCTCGTGCAATTCAACGACGCGGGCACGGCGTTGCAGCTCGCGCGGGATACCGGCCTGTTGGTGCGAGACGCGAGGGGCTATCCAGGGCTGGGCCAGGCGTTGCGCATCAGCGTGGGGACGCCAGAGCAAAACAACCGACTTCTCGATGCATGGCGATGAGTGCGACACTTCCCGGCCAGCCGAGCGCGTTCGCGTCAGGAGGCTCCGCCGTCCCCCCTCAGGCCAGGCCAACGTTATTCATCGACCGCGATGGAACGCTGGTGGAAGAGCCGCCCGATGAGCAAGTTGACTCGCTGGAGAAGGTGCGCTTCCTACCCGGTGTATTCGCGGCCTTGAGCGAGCTGAAAGCACGTGGCTATCGATTTGTCATGGTCACGAATCAGGACGGCCTCGGAACCGCCTCATTACCGCACGAGCATTTTCGCAAGCCGCAGGATTTCATTCTCGAGGCCTTCCGGTCCCAGGGAATCGAGTTCGACGCCATTTTCGTCTGTCCGCATTTCAAGACCGACGCTTGCTCTTGCCGCAAGCCCAGGACGGGGCTGGTGGAGGAATTCATGCGTGCGGGTACCGTGGACCTCACAGCCAGCGCGGTCATCGGAGATCGCGATACCGACCTTCAGTTCGCAGCCAACCTGGGCGTGCGTGGATTGCGAGTGCGCCGCAATGGAAGGCCTGAGGAGACTTGGCCAGAGATCGTACGAGAGCTCACGGCGCGCCGGGCGCGCGTCCAGCGGCGGACGAAGGAAACCAACATCGAGGTCGCCGTGAATCTCGATGCAACCGCGCCAATCCAGATCGCCACAGGCATCGGATTCTTCGATCACATGCTCGAGCAACTCGCCAAGCACGGCGGCTTCTCGCTTCAGCTCACCTGTCAGGGCGACCTGGAGATCGACGAGCATCACACGGTGGAAGATTGTGCTCTCGCCCTCGGTGAAGCGATCCGGAAAGCTCTGGGGACAAAGATCGGGATCGCCCGCTACGGCTTCCTGCTCCCGATGGATGAGGCCCAGGCGCAGGTGGCGATCGATCTGTCGGGGCGAGCGTTCGCGCAGTTCTCGGGTCGCTTCACGCGCGAAGCGGTCGGAGGACTTCCAACCGAGCTCGTACCCCACTTCTTCCGCTCGCTCGCAGATTCGCTCGGCGCCGCCGTGCACGTCAGTGTCACGGGAGACAACACGCATCATATGATCGAGGGCTGCTTCAAGGCGGTCGGCCGGGCTCTGCGCCAGGCATTCCGGCGCGAGAGCGAGGAACTGCCGAGCACCAAGGGAACACTCTGATGGACGCTGTCATCATCGATAGCGGAGGCGCCAATCTGGCCTCCCTGCAGTTTGCCTTCGAGCGGCTCGGCGCACGTACCCAGATCAGCGGCGACACGAAGACGATCGCGAGCGCGCGCCGGGTGGTCCTCCCCGGAGTTGGAGCCGCAGGGGATGCCATGCGACGGCTGCGGAGCTCCGGAGTGGCCGCCCTGCTGCCGACACTCCGGCAGCCGGTGTTGGGAATCTGCCTGGGAATGCAACTCCTCTTCAGCCGCTCCGAGGAAGACGCGACCGAGTGCCTCGGCATTCTTCCCGATACCGTACGGCGCCTGAAGCCGGCCCCTGGACTGCCGGTGCCGCACATGGGCTGGAATCAACTCGGCGCCCTGCGCCAGGATCCCATTCTCGCAGGCATCACTCCGAGCGATTACGTTTACTTCGTGCACAGCTATGCTGTGCCGGTGTCCACGACGACACTCGCGACCACCGATTACGGGGGCGCCCTTTCGGCCGTAGTCCGCAGCGGAAACTTCTGGGGAGCGCAGTTTCATCCGGAGCGGTCCGCCGCGACGGGCTCACGTTTGTTGGCGAACTTTCTGAGGCTCGATTGATGTTGTTGATTCCCGCAATCGACTTGCGCGACGGAAGGTGTGTACGCCTGTTTCAGGGAGATTTCGGCGCCGAGACGCGATATGAGCACGAGCCGCACGAATTGCTGCGGCGGTATCGCGACTTCGGAGCTTCGTGGCTGCACGTCGTGGACCTGGATGGCGCGAAGGACGGTGTGCTTGCGAACCGTTCTGTGATCGTGGCACTCGCATCCCAACGTGCCGTGAAGCTGCAGGTCGGTGGCGGACTCCGATCCGCCGCGGTGATCGATGACTTGCTCCGTAACGGCGTCGAAAGGGTCGTCATCGGAAGTGCCGCCGTCGAGCGCCCTGAAGAAGTCACTGAATGGTTTACCCGCTTCGGCACCGAACGCATTTGCCTCGCGCTCGATGTCAGGATGGATTCCGGCGGCGAGCCCAGGGTTCGCACACGTGGCTGGCGTGAGGGGACGGGGATAAGCCTGTGGGAAGCCCTCAACCGCTTCCCTTCCGGAATGGTCAAACATGTTCTTTGCACCGATATTGAGCGTGACGGTGCGATGTCAGGTCCCAACCTGGACCTTTACCGGACCGCTCTCTCCCGCTTTCCGCGGCTGTCCTGGCAAGCGTCCGGCGGCGTTCGACACGCAGGTGATCTGGCCGCCCTTGCCGGTATCGGAGTAAGCGCCGCCGTGAGCGGCAAGGCACTGTTGGAAGAACGGATCACCCCTGAGGAGCTGCTGCCATTCTTGCCCGACGCATCATCCCCTGCCTCGACGTCCGCGAAGGCCAGGTAGTCAAAGGCGTTCGCTTTCGCGATCACCGGGTCGTGGGCGACATCATGGAGCTCGCGGCGCGCTATCGCGACGAAGGCGCGGACGAGCTCGTCTTCTACGACATCACCGCGAGTCCGGAGGGGCGCTCCGTTGACCGCGAATGGGTAGGCCGCGTCGCTCGCGTGTTGGATATCCCTTTCTGTGTCGCCGGCGGCATCCGCTCGGTAGCCGATGCGGAGGAAGTCCTGAACGCCGGCGCGGAGAAGGTATCGATCAACTCTCCAGCCCTGGCCAATCCCGCCCTCATCGATGCTTTGAGCGCCCGGTTTGGCTCCCAGTGCGTGGTCGTGGGCATCGATAGTCAACTCACCGAGCACGGCTATCATGCCTACCAGTTCACCGGCGATCCGAGCCGGACCCGCGAGTCCGGACGCGAGGTGCTGTCTTGGGTACGAGAAGTGCAGGATCGGGGGGCCGGGGAAATCGTGCTCAATTGCATGGGGAGCGATGGCGTCCGGCGTGGCTACGACGTCGAGCAGTTGCGCACAGTCAGGAGCATTTGTCAGGTTCCCCTGGTCGCCTCCGGGGGCGCGGGAGCGGTGGAGCATTTCGCCGCGGTCTTCAAGCACGCGGGAGTGGATGCGGCCCTGGCCGCCAGCGTGTTTCACACAGGGGCTATCGCAATACCGGACTTGAAACGCCAGTTACGCGCTGAGGGAATCGAGGTGCGGCCGTGAGCGCTGAGGGTGCCGGACATGCCGGCAAGAGTACGACCCGCAATGGCAATGAAGATGGGATCGCGACGATCGTCAGCGCATCCGATGTCGCATCGCTCGATTTCGCCAAAGGCGATGGACTGCTGCCCGCAGTCGTTCAACACGCCGGGAGCGGCGCCGTTTTGATGCTCGGCTACATGAACAAGGAAGCGCTACGCGAGACGTTCGTGCGTGGGCACGTCGTATTCTTCAGCCGCAGCAAGCAGCGGTTGTGGGAGAAGGGTGAAACCTCGGGCCACTTTCTCGAGCTCGTCTCGATCCGCACGGATTGCGACCGTGACACACTGTTGATATCCGCGTGGCCCCGAGGGCCCGCCTGTCACCTTGGCACGGCCACGTGCTTTGGAAACGACGCGGTCACCACAGCCGAGCAATTGGCCTTTCTCGGAGCCCTCGAGGGCATCATCGCGCAACGGATCGCGGACCGGCCCGACGGCAGCTACACCGCGCGCCTGTTCACACAAGGGCCGAAGCGAATCGCACAGAAGGTGGGCGAGGAAGGACTGGAAGTTGCGTTGGCCGCGGTCGCCGAGACAGATGAGAAACTTATCGGTGAATCCGCCGACCTGCTCTTTCACCTGCTGGTCCTGCTCAAAAGCCGAGGCGTACCCCTCACGCGGGTGGTAGCCGAGCTTCAAGCCCGACACGCCGCCAAGCAATGACGAGCTTCAGCGAGTCCCCAGGGCGCCTGCCTTCCGGTCCGCTTCCGCGGCCTCATCGTTACGGTTGAGCGCGCGCAGGGACTCGCCGATCAGGCGCCATGCGGAGCTCTGTGCCTGAGGATCTCCGGTTGCGAGCGCGAGCGCTTTGTGACCCATGGCGTTCGCCTGCGACGGGTTGTTTTCGCTCAGGCGGACGTGACCGAGCTCGATCCATAGCAACGGATTTTCCGGCTCGATGCGCAAGGCGCGCTCGAGGGTCGCGGCGGCGGGCGCGAATGCGCCGGCATGCGCCTGGGTATGGGCTTGCTGTACGAGCGCGTTGGTTGCGGGGCTCAACCTGAACTGCTTCGGTGGGGGCCGTGAGGGTTGTTCCGGCCCCGGTACGGGACTTGCCTCGGGCGACGGAGCTGGCTGAGGCTGTGCAGTACCAGGCCCTGGAGGCATACCTGAAGGCGGCGGAGGCGCTGTCGATTCAGGCGGATGGAAAATCGAGCACGCGGCCAACAGACTCGCGGCAATGAGCTGCGAGGTAAAAAAATGGAGACGCATCGCACGATGATATCGCGTCCACAAGCGCCACGAGCAAGGGAATGCAGAGGCCGGCCAGGATCAGTGTATGAGGTCGCGGATCCACTCGCCCGCACGTTCGACAATGGACTGTAGCGAGCTCCCGCCGCACCCGGGTTTGAGCGGTAGCTCGGTGCCCACGGGAACGGCGATCGGCACCGCATTGTCGTCCGGGCAGCTCTTGTCGACCCGAAGTCCACTCGCATAGTCGATCCAGGTCTCAGCCAGAGAGTCAGGCATTGGCGCATCCCAGGAGCTGGTGCCCAACCCGGCCATCAGGCGTGCCCAGATGGGTAGCGCACCGGAGGAACCTGTAAAACCCGTGGAAAGGCCGTCGTCGTAACCCACCCAGACAACCGCTAGATGACTCCCCGAGAAGCCGGCGAACCAATTGTCACGGTAGTCGGAGGACGTGCCTGACTTTCCCGCCACGACGAGATTCGACGGAAGCACCGCGCGCCCGGAGCGCCCAGTGCCCTTCTCCATGACTTGCTCCATCATCCGGTCGACTTCGTAGACCACTTCGGGAGTAGCTACCGGCGTGACCTCCAAAGGAAATGCCTTGAGGGGTTTACCATCCGCGCTGATAACAGCGCGCACCGCCCGCAGTGGCGTTCGGAAGCCGCCATTGGCGAGGCCGTTGTAGAGCTGTGCCACTTCCATGGGAGTAACGTCGATAGCCCCCAACAAGATCGATGGAACCTTCGCGGGCGGACGCTCGAGCCCGAAACGGCCGAGAGTATCAATGACCTTCGGCAACCCAACATCCATGCCCACGCTCACCGTCGCGAGGTTCAAAGACTCGGCCAGTGCGTGCACCACCGGCACCGGACCATAGGTTTGCCGGGTGAAGTTCTCGGGCCGCCAGACCGTGCCGTTCGCGAGCTTGATCGCAACAGGCGCATCCTGGATGACCGTGGCGGCGTTGTAGCGGCCGGTTTCGAAGGCAGTCAGGTAGATGAAGGGCTTCACGAGCGAGCCCATCGCGCGATGAGCATCCAACGCGCGATTGAAGCCGTCGTAGCCCACATTACGACTACCCACTATTGAAATCACATCGCCGCTTTGCGGTGATGTCACTACCACGGCACCCTCGAGCCTGGCATCCGGATATTTCTTCTGCCGGTCCAGGCGAGCCAACTCACGCTCCAGCGAGCGCTCGGCCTGCTCCTGCGCCCGCGGCTCGAGACTCGTATAGACCCGCAGCCCTGCCTCCGTAAGATCCTGATCCCGATAGTCCCGCCGCAAAGTGCGGCGCACGAAGTCCAGATAAGCGGGAAAATAAGCGCCAGAGGCACGGCTGGTGACCCCGAGCGGCTTTCTTGCGGCTGCGGCGGCATCCTCCGGCTTCACGATACCGCGCTCGGCCATGAGCTTCAGCACCAGGTCCCGGCGCCGGCGTACGCGATCGGCATGACGGCGGGGATCGTAATAGGTCGGCCCTCGCACGATCGCGACGAGCAACGCAACTTCTGACAGGTCGAGCTCGGACAAAGGCTTGCCGAAATAAAACTGACTCGCCAGCCCAAAGCCATGAATGGCGCGATCGCCATCCTGGCCGAGGAAGATCTCATTGATATAGGCGTTCATGAGATCGGCCTTGCTGAAGTGCTCATCCAGCGATACCGCCATGATGGCCTCGCGAACCTTGCGCCCGAGCGTCCTGCGCGGATCGAGGAAGTAGCTCTTGACGAGCTGTTGTGTCAGCGTACTGCCGCCCTGCTCTATCTGGCCCGCGCGGACGTTCTGCCACAGCGCGCGCATGATTGCCGTTGGATCGACCCCGTGATGAGAATAGAACTTGCGGTCCTCGACGGTGGTGAGCGCCTGCGGGAGCAAGGGAGGGACCTCCTGCGGCGTTACGACAATGCGATCCTCGCCATGGATCGGAAAGATGCTGCCGATCAGCAGCGGCTCGAGCCTTATGATCGGCACGTCCTTGCCGCCACTATCCCGGATACTTTCGATCGCTTTGTCCGTCGCGACAATGCTCACGATGGATGCCGGACGTGTCTCGTCCGCGAATCTCGCCGGACGTAACGCTACATCGATGCGCGCACCCTGCATCCGGTAACTGCCAGGGTGCTCCAGACGATCGACACGCCGATATTGAAGCCGTTGCAGCTCGTGCTCGAGATCAGAGCCGCTGAGCGTGAGCCCCGCATAGAGCTCGAGCGGAGCCGCGTAGACCTGGGCCGGAAGGGTCCAGCGTCGACCTTCGAACTGCTTGGTGACCAAGTGGTCGAGGTAGAGGATATAGAAAGTCGCGACCAATCCCACCCCAAGGACGAGCGCCAGGCCGCTGAGCCAGAATATGCCGCGAAATCTGGAGCCGGACCGCGCCATGTTTGTTCAGGGCAGCGCCCAGCTTTCCTGCGGGTGGAAGCAATCGGCCAGGCGGTACAAAAATAGTGGCGCGGCGCGCCGGAAAGCAGGCTCCTTCAGAGGAACAACTCCACCGCCGGATCGCGAAGATTGTAGTGGGAGCTCATCGCATGCCCATAGGCGCCGACGTTCGCGACGAGCAGAACGTCCCCCTCGGCAGTCGGCGGCAGCAGGCGGTCGTGTCCGAGCACATCAGCGCTCTCGCAAATCGGACCCACTACGTTCACCACCTCCGTGGCTGGCTCTTCGGCGCGCGTGAGATTGGCGATCTCATGATATGCACCATAGAGTGCCGGACGGATCAGTGAGTTCATTCCCGTGGCGACTCCCACGTAGCGGACTTCGCCTTTGGACTTCAGCTGGGTGACGCGGGTCAGGAGCACTCCGGAGGTGGCGACCAGATAGCGGCCGGGCTCGATCCAGAACTCGAGCTTGGGATGCTCAGCGCGCACAGCGGTCAACAAGGTGTCGAGCTTGGCCAGATCCAGACTCATCTGGTCGCAGCGCTCTGGCACACCCAATCCGCCACCGACGTCGATCACGCGAACCGAGTCGAAGTGTTGCGCAATATCGGCCAGCAATCTGGCCGTCTGTTCCCACGTTGTCACATCGAAAATTCCGCTGCCGACGTGGGCCTGAAGGCCAACGACACTCACGCCGATCTCGCGTGCATGGCGCACGAACGACTTGAGATCCGTGACCGGTATGCCGAACTTGGAATAGGCACCAGCGGTCCGTACATGATGGTGATGGCCGCGGCCAACACCGGTATCGATGCGGACGAAGATCTCGCGGTGACGGAAAATGTCCGGCCACGTCGACAAGGAGTAGGTGTTATCGACGGTGACTCGCACCCCTTGCTCGAACGCCCATACATACTCACTGCGTGGAGCGAAGTTCGGTGTGAACAGGATTCGGATCGGATCGATGTCTGGGAAAAGCTCCAGGACGCGCTCGATCTCGCCACGTGAGACACACTCGAACTCGACACCTTCCGCGCGAACCGCCTGCAACACTTGCGGGTGCGGATTCGCCTTCATGGAGTAATGAACGCGCGCCACGGAAGTGAGCGCACGCAGTGCACGTGCGGAGCTGCGAACTTCGTTCAGATCGTAGACGAACGCGGCATCCCGATCGCCAAGGGCGTGAATGAGCGGCGTGCGCTTGTGCACCCACCACGGCGCGGCGCGCGCCACGACGGCCTTCGGGTGCGAGAAGAGTTGCTCCCACGTCGGACCGAGCACGCGGTCACCCGGCACAGGACGGATCAGCAACTCGTGAAGTTGCTCCACGAGTCGATCGCCCTGGTTCTCGTCGACGACGAAGGTGAAGTTGAGATCGTTCGCCGCCTGGCTCACCAGGTAGATTTTCTGTTCCTCGAAGAATTCGAAAGCATCGCCGAGTTGGTGGAGGATGGCACGGATGTTACGCCCGACGAGACTCACAGACGCGCAGGGTCCGATGACCTGCACGCGACAAAGTCGTGAGAGGCTGGCCACCAGCTCACTCAACAACGTGTTGTCGAGAGTGTTGGCGGCCGGATCGAGCGAGACCGTGACATTCGTCTCTGAAGTCGAGACGAGGTCCACCGACATGCCGTGCTCTTTGAAGATCTGGAAAGCGTCGGCGAGAAAGCCCACCTGGTGCCACATGCCCGGGCTTTCCATGGAGATCAGCGTGATCCCCTTCTTCGTGCAGACCGCCTTTACTTGCGCGCCGCCGTCGCCACCCTCCGCGCTCAGGATCGTGCCTTCCAGCTCGGGAGCCTGCGTTGCGTAGACATGCAACGGAATGCGGTACTGTCGGGCCGGGAGAATGCAGCGCGGGTGCAGTACCTTTGCGCCGCTGGTTGCGATTTCCTGGGCCTCATCGTAGTGAAGCGCGCGGAGCAGGCGGGCGGTCGGGGTCGAACGAGGATTGGCGCTGAACATACCAGGTACGTCAGTCCAGATCTCCAGACGCTGCGCCCGTATTTTCGCCGCCAGATACGCAGCCGATGTATCGGAGCCACCGCGGCCGAGGAGCACGGTGTTGCCATCGTCATCGCTAGCGATGAAGCCCTGTGTGATCACGATGGGAGCAAGTGCGTCCAAGCGCTCCTCGAGTGCCTCGTCCGGCGCAAAGTTGCATGTTGCGGATAGGACGCTCGCCTTGGCGCTCGCACTCCGACGCTCCTCCGCGCGCAGCATGGTGCGCGCATCGGCCCAGGCGACATTGAGTCCCTGGGTCCGGAGAAAGCGCGCACCGAGCTCGGTGGCCATGAGCTCGCCGGTTGCCATCACACGCGCCCGCGTACGATCGCTCACCTCTCCGACGAGAGCGACTCCAGCGGCAATTTGCCGTAGCTCCTGCAGGTGCTTCTCGACGTCGCCTACAGAAATTCCAAGCTCCGTCGCCAGCCGATGATGGCGCTCCTCGATGGAACGTAGCTCCTCGTCATGAGATCGCACGAGCGCGGAATCCAGCAGTCGCTCGAGGCGGTCGGTAATGCCCGAAATCGCGGAGTGCACAATCAGCACCCGTGCTCCACCAGCGGCCCGGTCGGCCGTCACCTTGGCAATATTGCGCCAGTTCGCGAGCGAGGAAACGCTCGTTCCGCCGAACTTCAGGACGACCCAGGCAGAGGAGTTGCGCGTCACTTCAGGATTTCCTTTAAAATTGGTGCTCAGGTATATGATTTCAGCTTACGTCTCACGCCTCTCTGATGGGGGCGGAGCCGATGACGGCACTGCTCTGCTTCAGATGTGCAACATCAGACGCGCGCAGCCTGCCAGAGCCCCCTTGAGGCTCATATGACGAACGGGTGCGCGGGTCAGCTCATGGAATGAGTTTTCGCCGCCCCTCTTTCAGGCAATAGGCGGCATCAGAGCTCTTCGTCGAAGTCGCGCAGGGCCTTTTCGAGCTTTTTATCCGCGAGCACTTCCTCGAGCTTGCTCCACGCGGCTTTGCCGCGCTTGCCCTGGTTGCGTACGCGCTTATCTACCCGATCCAGCAGGCGGTCATAATCGGTGCCGTCTTCGGTGGGTCCGCTCAAAAATTCATCGTCGAGATCGAAGCTCTCGTTGTCTCGTTCCGACATCTAGCGGTGCAAATCCTGAAGTAATTCAACGACTCGCATACCGATCGGGTATGCGGCAAGGCTGCGAACTATAGCGGATTCACGCCAACGATCAACCCTTACCTTACGGGCGGCCTCGATTCAAGCCTGGCAGGAATGCCAAGTCAGGTCTGATCAGTCCGGTCGCGCACCACCACGGGAGCCCCGCGACTCAAGCCAAGTCCCTCGGCGGCACTCTGCTCGGCACGCGCGATCTCCACCACCCCGAAGGAATTGATGAGCGCGAGGTACTCCCCGGGACGAACGTCGCCGTAGGTGCGCAGTAGCGGGAAGGAGTGATTCCCAGCGTGCACCAGTGGCAGACGGAAGCGGTCGACGAGGGTCGCGTCGATGTTGCTGATGAGATTTCCAAAGTTATCGATGGTGATGACGACGCCCGCCACACTCGAGGGCTCAACGCTGGGTTCATCGACCCACGCTGGGACCAGCGCCGACGTCGGCACGCTCTCCCCCAGGCTCTCCGGGACGCACCGGCCGGCGGCCAACTCCGCGGCGATAGGAGCAAAAATATCCCGACCGTGAAAGGTCGCGCTCGGCCGGCTGATCCCCAATCGCGTCAGCTGCGAAGCGTTGAACCTGATGGCTTTCGCATCCCGGTGTCGACCGACGACAGGCGCCAGCAGTCCGTTGTCAGGCGCCAGGAACACATGGCCTTGCGCGGTCACGGCGATGATGTCTCTCGAAGTACCGACGCCCGGATCCACCACCGCTACGTGTACCGTACCGGCCGGGAAATACTCGAACGAGCGCGCCAGCCAGAAGCCGGCTTCGGCGGGCCAATGGACGACAATCTCATGCGTGAGGTCGACCATCCTGGCTTCGGGGAAGCGGGTGAGAATGCGCCCTTTCATCACGCCGACGAAGGGGCCCTGATGGCCGAAGTCGGTGATCAGGGTGATGACGCCGGAAGGCTTGCTGACGAACGTCATTGGGTCTGTAGCTCTTGGCTGGGAAGAATAGCGCATTACCAGCAGCCGCGGGGACGCATCAGCCGCGCCTGCCCGGAGCGGCTGGTTGGAACAATTTTTGCTTCGCCTGATCCGATTCACAACACTCAAGAAGGACGCTATGGGTCTGGCGCGCGATACGGTCGCTCTGGTTCTCGCCGGCGGCAACGGGACCCGATTGGGAGAGTTGACACGCTGGCAATGCAAGCCGGCCATTCCCTTCGCCGGTCACTTCCGCAATATCGACTTCACCCTCTCCAATTGTGTCAATTCCGGCGTACGGCGCATCGCCGTGCTGACCCAATACAAGGCTCAAACTCTCATCAATCACCTCGGCGCCTGTTGGAGTTTCCTCGCCCGGCCGCTGGGTGAGTTCGTCGAGGTGTGGCCCGCGCAACAACGACTGCACACGTCGTGGTACGTGGGTACCGCGGATGCCGTTCACCAGAACCTGGATCTGCTACGGGCACAGAGTAGCCGTTACACGTTGGTGCTGGCGGGTGATCATGTTTACAAAATGGACTACCGCTTGTTGCTCGAGCAGCATGCTAGCAGCAGCGCGGATGTGACTGTCGCCTGCGTGCCGGTGCCCGTCGAGGAGTCGGCCTCCTACGGAGTCCTGGGGGTCGATGATCGCAAGCGAGTATGCAGCTTCATCGAAAAGCCGCAGCCCGCGAGTCTCGGCGCGGGTGGTCAACGCACGATCCTGGCATCTATGGGTGTCTACGTCTTCAACACCGATTATCTCGAACGGCAGTTGCGTCAGGATGCGGTCGATGAGAGCTCGACGCACGACTTTGGGCGCGACATTCTTCCCAGGGCCGTCAAGGGGGATCATGTTTCGGCCTTTGAGTTTGTCGATGACGCCGGACGGCCTCGCTACTGGCGCGACGTCGGTACCCTGGATGCCTACTGGCACGCTCACATGGAGCTGCTTTCGCCCGAGCCTCCGCTCGAGTTGTACGATCAGTCCTGGCCGATCATTACGCTGGCGCAGCAGTTGCCACCGGCGAAGCTGCTTTATGCCTCCGGCCGGCACGGGTTTGTTGCAAACTCGTTACTGGCCGCCGGGGTGGTGGTCCGAGGCGCGACTGTGACCAACAGTGTGCTTTCGGGGAGTGTGCGTGTGGATGAGGGATCGTTGCTCGATGAGGCGGTGGTGTTGCCGGGCGCGCGCATCGGGACCAACTGTAAGTTGCGGCGCGTCATCGTAGACGCGGACCTTGAGATCCCGGATGGGACTTCGGTGGGATGGCAGCCCGCCTCGCCAGTCGAGTCGGTCCGGACGGGCGGGCGGGTGACATTGCTTTCAACCAACTGGGCGCCGCTCGTGGCGGACGAGGTTCGCTCGGTCGCTTGACCTCCTCCGCCCGAACACTTCAGCTGGCCTTGAGCTTGATGCGGCGGTCCTCGATCGCGCCCTGGAGCTTGTCGAAAGGCTCGATGAATTTCTTGACACCCTCGCGCTCGAGCTGGTCGGCGACGGCGATCATATTGATGCCGAGAGCTTGCAGGCGGGCGAAGATCTCAGCGGCGCCGGGGATCTGAGACTGGAGGCGCGGCTCCGGTTTGCCCATGGTGCGGTACGCCTGAATGGTCTCGCGGGGCATGGTGTTAACCGTGTCCGGGGCGATGATCTCATCGACGTATTTCACCGGGCTGTAGGTAGGGTCTTTTGTCGAGGTCGAGGCCCAGAGCAGCCGCTGCGGGCTGGCACCGCGGCTGGCAAGAGTCTTCCAGCGGGATGAGGCGGTGAGCTCTTCATAGATCGCATACGCGCGGCAGGCGCTCGCGACGGCCGAAGTGCCGCGGAGTTTTTTCGCGTCGGCGTTCCCCTTGGTTGCCAGGTCGTCGAGCTGCTTGTCGACGAGGCTATCGATACGGCTCAGGAAGAAGCTCGCCACGGAGGCGACCTTGTCGATCGATTTGCCGGCCGCCAGGCGCGCTTCGAGCCCGTCGAAATAGGCGTTCGCTACGGCTCGATAGCGCTCAGGTGAGAACAGCAGGGTAACGTTCACATTGATCCCGGCGGCGATGCTGTCCCGGATTGCCGGAATGCCGGCTTCGGTGCCGGGGATTTTGATCATGGCATTCGGCCGCTCGAGGCGCGCCCAGAGTCGCCTGGCCTCGGCGATCGTGCCGGCGGTGTCGTAAGCGAGATGCGGAGACACTTCCATGCTGACGTAACCGTCAGCCCCGGAAGTGCTGTCGTAGAGCTTGCGGAACAGGTCGGCCGCGCGGCGCAGGTCCTCTATTGTGAGTGTCTCGTAGAGGGCGAGGTTCGAGGACTCCTTCGGAAGGAGCTCCGCGATGGCCTTCTGATACTGCGGGTCCTTGGTAATGGAGGCCGCAAAGATAGCCGGGTTGGAGGTGACACCGGCGATGCCATCCACTTCGATCAGCCGTGCCAGGCTGCCGTCATCGAGCATGGCTCGCCCGATATCGTCTTGCCATACGCTCTGGCCCAGCTTGCGGAGCGCCAGGAGCGGATTATCAGCGGTAGCGTTCATTCACAGTCCTTACGCGCTCTGACGCGCGTCCATCAGGGATTGAGGCTTTCATCCAAGGAGCCTGGCTGACCCATGATCGCCGTAGCGAGGGCGACCCCCAGCGAGCAGATTTCGGCGATCGCTTCCCGCGCATAGTCGAAGCTATGTAAGGGAAGCGATCGCCGAAAGATGCCGCTGGGGGGCGGCCGCAGTAGGCGATCATGGGTCAGCCAGGCTCCCTATCCTGCCATACCCAGTCGCGAACTTCCGGCATGTCCTCGCCGCGCCGGGTGATGTAGTGGGCGTGCTCCGTGAGCTTATCCCTCATGTGCTGTCGCAGGTGGGCAGCCCGGTAACCGAGCTTCGGCACGCGGTCGATCACGTCCATGACCAGGTGGAACCGATCCAGATCGTTGCGTACCACCATGTCGAAAGGAGTGGTCGTCGTTCCCTCCTCCTTATAGCCGCGAACGTGCAGGTTGTCATGGTTGCGGCGGCGGTACGTCAGCCGGTGGATCAGCCACGGATAGCCATGAAACGCGAACAGGACCGGCTTGTCGGTCGTAAAGAGAGCGTCGAACTCGCGCGCCTTCAGGCCATGGGGATGTTCCTCCTCAGGCTGCAGGGTCATCAGGTCGACGACGTTCACGACCCGGATCTTCAGCTCCGGCAGGTGATGACGCAGGATGCTGACGGCGGCCAGGGTTTCCATGGTCGGAACGTCACCAGCACAAGCCATGACCACATCCGGGTCGCCATCGGTGTCGTTGCTTGCGAACTCGAAAATGCCGATCCCGGCAGCGCAATGTTTGATCGCGCCGTCGAGATCGAGCCACTGCAGCTCGGGCTGTTTACCCGCGACGATCACGTTCACGGCGTTGCGGCTACACAGGCATTGCTGGGCAACACACAACAGCGTGTTTGCATCCGGCGGAAGATAGACGCGCACTACGCTCGACTTCTTGTTGGCCACGACGTCGATGAAGCCGGGGTCCTGGTGCGAGAAGCCGTTGTGGTCCTGGCGCCAGACGTGCGAGCTGAGCAGGTAGTTGAGCGAGGCGATGGCCCGGCGCCACGGAATATGCTGCGTAGCCTCCAGCCACTTGGCGTGCTGGTTGAACATGGAGTCGATGATGTGGATGAAAGCTTCGTAACACGCGAACACACCGTGCCGGCCGGTGAGCAGATATCCTTCCAGCCAACCCTCGCACTGATGCTCGGAGAGCACTTCCATGACGCGGCCGTCGGGCCGCAGGTTCGAGTCGCCCGGAACGATCTGCCCGAGCCAGGTGCGCTGGGTGGCTTCGAACACCGCATCCAGGCGATTCGAGCTGGTCTCGTCCGGGCCGAACAGGCGGAAGTTATGCAGCTGGAAGTTGGTCTTGAAGATGTCGCGCAGCCACTGCCCGAGCACGCGGGTCGACTCCGCCATTTTTTCGCCGGGCCTCGGGACGCTCACGGCGTACTCGGCAATGGGGGGCAGTGTCAGGTCACGCAGCAGCAACCCGCCGTTGGTATGCGGATTCGAGCCCATACGGCGCGTGCCCTTGGGCACCAGCTCCAGTATCTGCGAGCGGGGTGCGCCCTCGGCGTCGAAAAGCTCCGCCGGGCGGTAGCTGCGCAACCACTCCTCGAGCATGCGCAGGTGCGCAGGATTCGTGGCCAATCCCGCCAGGGGTACCTGGTGCGCACGCCAGGTACCCTCGATCTGCGTGCCGTCGACGACGCGAGGGCCGGTCCATCCCTTGGGAGACTGCAAAACGATCATGGGCCATCGAGGGCGGAAGATCTTCTCCGAGTCGCGCGCTCGCTGCTTGATGGCAGCGATGTCATCGAGCACCCGATCAAGCGTCGCCGCCATCTGTTGATGCATCTTCGAGGGGTCGTCGCCCGACACGAAGTGAGGCTGCCAGCCATACCCGACCAGGAGACTCTCGAGCTCCGCACGGGGAATGCGGGCCAGAATCGTGGGGTTGGCAATCTTGTAGCCGTTGAGGTGCAGGATGGGCAGCACCGTGCCATCGCTGACCGGGTTCAGGAACTTGTTCGAGTGCCACGATGTTGCCAGCGGCCCAGTCTCCGCTTCTCCATCGCCAATGACACACGCCACGATGAGGTCCGGATTGTCGAAGGCGGCACCAAAAGCATGTGACAGCGAATAGCCGAGCTCTCCACCCTCGTTGATCGAGCCCGGGACGTCAGGTGCGCAGTGGCTGGGAATGCCGCCGGGAAAGGAGAACTGCTTGAAGAGGCGCTGCATGCCGCTCCCGTTTCGCGGTACCGCTGGATAGAGCTCGCTGTAGCTACCTTCCAGCCAGGTATTGGCCACCAGCGATGGACCTCCATGACCGGGCCCGATGACCAGGATCATGTTGAGGTCGCGAGCGATGATCACCCGGTTCAAGTGCGCATAGACGAAGTTCAGCCCGGGCGTGGTGCCCCAATGTCCCAGGAGGCGTGGCTTCACATGCTCGAGCGTGAGGGGCTCGGTGAGGAGTGGATTGTCGAGCAGGTAGATCTGGCCCACACCGAGATAATTGGCCGCACGCCACCAGGCGTGCACACGCTGCAGCTCCACATTGGTCAGGGGTCCCTCGATCGGTTTCAGCTCGGCAGACATGGCGGTCCTTGATATAAACGGCTGCAGGGTGGGAACCCTTACGTAGCAGGAACCATTCCGATACGACTCCTCGCTGAAACAGGCTACTCTGCTGTGTCCGCAGCGGGTCTTGTACGGAACTATTGCGACAACCTTATGATCGTACTCACACTCAACAGCGGCAGTACTTCGATCAAGCTCGCCGCTTATGACACTGCGATGAAGGACGCGCCGGCACGCCTCGCAAGCGAGCATCACTCCGGCGTCGCACGGGCGACGCGTGCGTTGCTGACTGACTTCTTGCGGAAGCTTGCCTCGCCACCAGAGATCGTGGCTCACCGTGTGGTCCACGGAGGAACGAAGTTCACTCGCGCGACACGCATAGATGACACGGTCGTCGCAGAGATCAGCAAGCTGTCGGAGCTTGCACCGCTTCACAATCCGATCGCGCTCGAATGGATTGATGTTGCACGGCAGGTCTGCACCGACGACCACACCGCGCATGTCGCGGTCTTCGATACTGCGTTCTTTGCGCACTTGCCTCGGCGAGCCGCTGAGTATGCCTTGCCGGCACGAATCGGAACCGAGCACGGTGTCCGGCGCTATGGGTTCCATGGTCTCGCGCACGAGGCGATGTGGCGCCGTTGGTGTCAGTTATACCCCGACCTCCCCGGTGGAGGACGGCTCATCACCGTGCAACTCGGTGGTGGTTGCTCGATCACGGCTCACGAGAACGGCCACCCTGTCGATAACTCGATGGGCTTCTCGCCCCTGGAGGGCTTGGTGATGGCCACGAGGTCGGGCGACGTCGACCCTTCCATCCTGCCTTATCTGGAAAAGCGCTTGTCACTCACGAGCGAGCAGCTCATCGAGCTGCTGAATCGTGAGTCTGGCCTGGCGGGCGTGTCGGGCGTGAGCCCCAATCCAGGCGAGTTGCTGACAAACTCCGCCGCGCAAGCGCAGTTCGCCGTGGAGCTGTATTGCTACCGGGTACGAAAGTACATCGGTGCGTATTGCGCGGTGCTGGGCGGCTGCGACGGGATCGTCTTCGGCGGTGGAGTTGGGGAGCATCTGCCGGAAATCCGCGAGCGTGCGCTGAGCGCAATGACCTGGGCGGGCATCGAGCTGGATACAACAGCCAACCGGGCGGCTCGCGGACCGGAGGCAGCCATCCATTCGGCCGGCAGCAAAGTACGAGTACACGTGGTACCCGTAGACGAGGAGCAGATCATGGTGCGAGCCGCCGCCGACGCCCTGATCTGACTGCTTCGGATCGCCGGCGGGCGTGTATCGAGGCGCCAGACCACGGCCGGCGCCGAGCCTTGTGGCTAATGCGGATTGTGCAGCAGCCAGCGCCGTGAGGTGATAGGGCTGGGTCGTGGCCCAGCTCGGCACGAAGCCCCGACGTGACCCTTGCGGGCACGCCGATTGCCACCATCATGTGCACGAGGGCGGTCGGACTCGAGCCGGACCTTCGCTGGGTACACAAAAATTGTTAGGGATTTCAGTAAGATTCCGTCGAATTACAATTCAGGAGCATCGCATGACACAATTTTTCGATCTAGGGAAACTGGCGGACGATTTGCACTCATTGGTCAGCGATGCCGAAGCGCTACTCCGGGCCAGCGCCAACCAGGCCGGCGAAAAGGCCAGCGAGGCCCGCGAAAAGGCCGAGGAATCGCTGCAAGCCCTCCGCGACCGCGTCTCGGATATGCAGAGCGCGGTGAAGGGTGGCGCAAGGCAGTTCGACAGCTACGTACGCGACAATCCGTGGCAGGCGCTGGCGATTGCCGGCGGCGTTGCGCTGCTGGTCGGCATTCTGATGGGCCGTAACAACAAATAGCGGACGAGAACAATAGTGGACGAGCGCGCACCAGCGACAGACACCGAAGCGATGGAGGGCGGATCGCACGTTGGTGCGCTCCGCGGCTTGCTCGCCGCCGGATTGGATGCTCTGAAAACGCGGTTGGACCTGGCCGCGGTCGAAGTGGAGCTCTACCTCCTGCGCGTCGTGCGGATGCTACTCTGGGCCGCGGCTGCCGTCGCCTGCGCCTTGTTTGCGCTCGTCTTCGGACTCGTGAGCATGGTAGTTGCGTTGTGGGACACACATCGGATGTTGGCGTTGCTAAGCGGCACCGGCCTGTTTGTCGTTCTCGCTATCGTCTTCGCGGCGCTCAGTACGCGCGCCCTGCGGAGCCGCTCCTCCTTGCTGGACGGCACGCTCCAGCAGCTCGAGCAGGATGAACGTAGCGCCAAGGGGATACCATGAGCCGCAGAGCGGAGTTGGAAGAGCGTCGGCGCGCATTGCTCATCCGCTGCGACGAGCAGCGGGGTGAGCTGGCTTATCGTCTGGAGCAGCTTCGGCCTTCCACGCAGGTTGCCCAGTGGACCCAGCAGGCGCCAGCCATGGCGGCGAACAATCCCCTGGCGTGGATAGCGGCCCTGGTGGGACTCATTGTTTTATTGCGGCCGAAGAGACTGCTGTCGTGGGTGACGTTCGCCACGGGCGCGATGTCGCTCGTCTCGCGCGCGACCGCGCTGTTGAAGTTGTTTACGACCCTGCGATCATTGCGCTCGGGTTTCCGTTAGCTTATCGGTCGCGCGGGGTGACTGCCGCCGTCGGCGGCTGAGGCGCGGGTGCCACAGGAAGAGCACGGGCGGCTGGTATGGGAGCGGTCGCCGGTTTTGGCTCGGCGGGGTCCTTGGAATCCTGCGCCTGATGATCCTGGGGCCGCGAGGTCTCCTCACCGGCGGCTGATTGCGTGGGCTTCTGCGATCCGTCTACGTCGGGTGCGGGTGCGGTCTCTCGGGGTGTCGATTCCTGGCGGGCTGCTGCGGGGGTTGCCGTTTCGGACGAGCTCCCGGCTTCGATCGCTGCCGCTGCCGCGGCAGGGTCCATGTCGGCCTGCAAGCCTACGACGGTTGGAATGCCGTTGGCCGCTTGCAACGTCTGGCGCGCAAAGTCCCAGTGTATGGCCGCTGTCGTATTCCCCAAAGCCTGATCGAGCTTTTGTGACAACAACTCCATATCGGGCTCGGCAGTATTCTGACCCTCATCGTCCACCGGCGGATGCGCTTCCAACAACAGCTCACCATCCACGAAAGCGACTTTGACCGGCTCGTTGATGAGCCAGACCTTCGTCCCGACCGGGATGAGGGGAAACAAGGCGGCAACATCTTCCGGGTACATGCGGACGCAACCGTGTGTGATAGCCATCCCGACGGCCATTGGATTGTTCGTCCCGTGAATGAGGTAGGTGCCGTTTCCGGCTGCCAGTCGCATTGCATAGTCGCCCAGGGGGTTGTCAGGTCCGGGCTTGACGATCGGCGGGAGCGGATCATGGTTGGCCAGATGCTCCTTGCGCACACTCTCGGGCGGATACCAGATCGGATGCTTTTCCTTCTGGATCACGCGCGTCTCCCCGATCGGCGTCTTCCAGTCCATCTTGCCGATGCTCACCGGGTATGTAATGACGACCTGTTTCTCACCTCTTTTCGGCTTCGGGTAGTAATACAACCGGTGCTCGGGAAGATTGACGACGATTCCTTCACGCGGGCCCGGAGGCAGGATGCGTCGCCCGGGCAGCATGACGTCGGTGCCCTCACCAGGCAGCCACATATCGACACCGGGGTTGGCGCGGATGATCTCGTAGTACCCGAGGCTGTTCCGGCGCGCGATGTCCAGCAGGGTGTCCTTGTACACCGTCTTGATATGGGAATCGGTGCCCACTACCGAGGAGCCATCGGCCGGGATCTCGTACACCGTCGCCTGACTGGCGGTGGCGAACAGGGTCAAGAACAGCAGCGGAAGAAGCGGTGCGCGCATCATGCAGTTTCTACCAAAGATGTGCATCGTCTTGATTTTTAAGCTCTCGGCAGTTCCAGCAGCCGTTTAACCCCCTATTGTAGACAAAACCGCGGGACGAACGTTCGCCAATCCGGGTACTTGGCTTGCTGTAACCCTCTCAACGAGCTTCAACTCGATCTCAATCTTGTTTCAATCAACTCGAGAGGTCACTCATGCGCGCTTTCAGCAAGTTTTCGGCGGCGGCAGCGGTTGCTCTGCTCGCCACTACGGGATGCAGGGTAATGCATCACGAAGAGTCCGCGGGGCAGTACGTCGACGATACGACGCTGAGCGCGCGGGCCAAAGCCGCCTTGATCAAGGACAACAACGTCAAGTCGAGCGACTTCAGCATCGAGGTCTACCAGGGGAATGTCACCCTGACCGGTGTAGCCCAGTCTCCGGCCGAAGCCAAGCAAGCGGAAGAGGACATTCGCGCCATCGACGGGGTGAAGAGCGTGAAGAACGATGTGCATGTCGCCGATACGGCGGTTTCGAAGTAGGTCGACCCCGTGATCCTTATCCGACGTAGCTCCTTGGGGTACGATGCGGGCTCGTGAACCGAGCCCGCAAGCTTCCCCGCGATTTCTACGCCCCAGACACGCTCGTCATCGCTCGTGACCTCATCGGCATGCACCTCGTCCACAACGACGAGGGCACGCTGCGTGTAGGCCGTATCGTCGAGACCGAGGCCTATATGGGGCCTGAGGATCTGGCCGCACACTCTTCCCGAGGTCGAACCGCACGCACCGAGGTGATGTTCGGCGAGCCGGGGCACGCCTACATCTATTTCATTTATGGATTCTGGTACTGCCTGAACGTGGTGACCGCGGCGGCCGGTGTACCACATGCAGTCTTGTTGCGAGCCCTCGAGCCCATCTCGGGCATCACCGACAAGACGTGGGGTCCGGGCTTACTCTGCCGTGCGATGAATATCGACCGGCGGCTGAATGGAATCGATCTGCTCGGAGACGTTCTGTGGCTGGAACGTCCAGCCGGACATCCCCCCCGTCCGCGGATCACGAGGACAACGCGCATCGGGGTGGATTACGCCGGGGATTGGGCGGAACGTCCGTGGCGCTTCCTTGACGCCGCCTCGCCGTACGTTTCCACCGTTTCGGCGCGAAAACGATCGCTGCTCCTGGCTCCTGCCAAGTAAACTCGCGGCATGTTGAAAAAAATCTGTTGGCTGGCGCTGGCCGCGTTGGCGGCCGGCTGCGCGGCACATCCCGATAAGAGCGACAAAAGCGCGAAAGACACCGTGACCGCCGGAGGCACGAGCAGCACGGCCGTGACTAGCGCGCCCTCCGCCACAACGGATGCGGCGCTTATTTCCGCGCAGGCGTTTTATCCATCCACCTACAAAGTACCCGTCAGCCCCCCTACCCTGATCAAGCGGGCGACGGTGCTCACTGGGACCGGAGCTCGGCTCGACGGGGCGGACGTGCTGCTCGTGGACGGTAAGATCCAGGCGGTGGGCACGAGCCTCGAGGCTCCAGCTAACAGCAGGATCATCGATGGCAAGGGGCTGTGGGTGACCCCTGGCCTGATCGATGTGCACTCACACCTGGGCGTCTATCCGAGTCCGGGTGTGGAGGGCAACGACGACGGCAACGAGGCTACCTCGCCCAGCACTGCCAATGTCTGGGCGGAGCATTCCGTCTGGCCTCAGGACCCAGGCTTCCGGACGGCGCTTGCCGGCGGAATCACCTCACTGCAGATCCTGCCCGGCTCGGCCAACCTCGTCGGCGGACGCTCGGTCATCCTGAAGAACGTCCCCAGCGTCACCTATCAGGGCATGAAATTTCCCGGCGCGCCACAAGGGCTGAAAATGGCCTGCGGTGAGAATCCGAAGCGGGTGTATGGCCGGGACAAACACGTCTTTCCCTCCACGCGCATGGGCAACATGGCCGGCTACCGCGCCCAATGGGTCGAAGCCCAGGAGTACCTGCGTGACCTGCAGGAATACCAGCAAAAGCTCGCCAGCGGCGCGAAGGACGCGAAGCCGCCGAAGCGCGATCTACGGCTCGATACGCTGGCCGCCGCGCTCAAGGGCGACATCATCGTTCACATGCATTGTTATCGAGCCGATGAGATGGCGACCGTGCTCGATATGTCGCGCGAGTTTGGCTATCACGTCGCGGCGTTCCATCATGCCGTCGAGGCCTACAAGATCGCCGACCTGCTTGCCGAGAATGGCGTGTGCGCAGCCATGTGGGCGGACTGGTGGGGCTTCAAAATGGAAGCCTATGACGGTATTCCGGAGAACATCGCATTCGTGGATGCCGCTCCCGGCGGCTGCGCCATCGTGCACTCCGATTCCGAAGAAGGCATTCAACGCCTCAACCAGGAAGCGGCCAAAGCCATGGCGTACGGCATCCGGGCGGGCTTCGATATTCCCCCGGAGCGCGCCATTCGGTGGCTCACGGCCAATCCGGCCAGAGTTCTTGGCATTGCCGATCGCACCGGCACGCTCGAGACCGGAAAGATGGCGGATGTCGTCGTGTGGGACCGCAATCCATTCAGTGTCTACGCTCACGCGAATCTCGTCTTCATCGATGGAGTCGTGCGTTACGATCGTCGCGATCCGACGGTTGCGCCGGAGTCGGATTTCCTCCTCGGACAGCCGGCCGCGGCGAAGGTGGACCGATGAGAATCCGGTCGGGTGTGCTCGCCTTCGCCATGATCATAGCGATGTTGTTCACTCAGGCGACGGCACTGGCCGCCGAGGTGAAACCGTCGGCGCGAGACCCGAGCCTCCGGCGCCCGGTGTTGATTCATGACGCGACCATTCATACGGCGACCACCGCGGGCACTCTCGAGCATTCAGACCTTCTCATCCGCGGTGGCAGGATCGAGGCGGTTGGTAAGGCGCTCAGCGCTCCAGCGGGCGCGGAGGTCATCGAGGCCGGAGGCCGGCCCGTCACACCAGGCCTGTTTGGAGGGCTCGGCCGCCCCGGCGTCGAGGAGATCGGCGAGGAGCCGACCGTCGACGATTACTCGCTGAAGCTCGGTAGCATGCGGCCGGAGTTCGACGTCAGTGCCGCATTCAATCCGGAGTCAGCGGTGTTGGGTGTCAACCGACTTGGCGGTATCACCTTTGCCATGCTCGCGCCGAGCGCGGAACCCGGCGGCAAGGGGCTGGGCGGCACCATCATCGCCGGACAGGGATCGATCGCCCGCTTGAACGGCGCCCTCGTTCCGACGGCGCGCGCCTTGTTCATCGACGTCGGTGGCGACGCCAGCGCGCTCTCCGGTGGGAGCCGGGCCGCACAGTTCATGTTGCTCCAGCAGGCGCTCACTGAGATGCGCTCACCCGGCTCGATTCTCCCCGGCGATATGCGCCTGCTCACACCTGGCGGCCGCCAGGCGCTGAAGGCCTATGTTGGTGGTGGCGGGCTCCTCGTATTCGACGCTGATCGTGCTTCTGACATTCGACAGGTCATTGCTTTTGCGCAGCGGGAGAAGGCTCGCGTGGCCATCAAGGGAGGCACCGAAGCCTGGCGGATCGGCGCCGAGCTCGCAGCTGCGAAAGTCCCGGTCATTCTGAATCCACTCGACGATCTTCCCGCGACGTTCGACGCTGTCGGGGCGACCCTGGAGAATGCGGCTCGGCTGAATGAGGCCGGCGTGAAGATCGTCTTCAGCCTCGATGATCCGGAGCCGCATAACATGCGCAAGCTCCGACAAGCCGCAGGCGTCGCGGTCGCTCATGGCCTGCCTTGGGATGTGGCCTTGGCGGCCATCACCCGCAATCCTGCCGAGATATTCGGCGTTGGGGCGGCCAACGGCTCGCTCGAGCGTGGACGCCCCGCGGACCTCGTTCTCTGGAGCGGTGATCCCCTCGATGTAACCACGTTGGCTGAGCGCGTTTTCATCCAAGGTGAGTCACAGCCGATGCAATCACGGCAGACGGAGCTGCGAGATCGCTATCTGCGGAAATTGCGAGCTAACGCCGCGCGGTAGCAGCGTGTCCTGAGCAATGATTGCGGCCACGCGGCGCAGCGGCGTCGCGGTCAAGGGACACTTGTCATAGTCACTCTGGCGCATATCCACCGCCTTCGGTGGGTGTTTCGCACTCGATGCGAAACCATTGCCGAGGTCAGGCGTCCAAAGCACGGTACCGACGAGCAGCCGGTCACGTTGAGGAAAAGAGCGAACATGTTCATTCGAAGCACTCTTCTAGCCCTTGCTCTGATGATATCGGCGCTCCCCTCGCGCGCCGCTGGGCTCGTTGAAGGCACCGACTATCGGACTCTGGACCCACCTCAGCATACCGAGGCGAAGGGCAAGATCGAGGTCATCGAGTTCTTCTCGTGGGGTTGTCCGCACTGCGATGAGTTCTATCCTACGGTCAGTGCCTGGGCAGCCAACCTCCCCAAAGACGTGGTCTTCAAGCACGTCGCGTGCGGCATGGGACGTACTGCCTGGACGAATCTCGCGAAGGCGTATTACGCGCTCGAGTCGACCGGGGACGTTGGGCGGCTCGATGGGCAGATTTTTCACGCTATCCACGAAGAGCACCTGCCATTGTTCGATGAGAAGTCCATTACCGACTGGGTGGGCAAGCACGGCGTCAATGCAGCGAAATTCGTCACCGACTTCAACTCATTCGGCGTGAATACCAAGCTCAACCAGGCAGAGCAGATGGTCGAAACCTACAAGATCGAGGGCGTCCCCACACTGGCGGTGGACGGGAAGTACGTCGCTCTCGGCAACAGCTTCGAGAAGATCATAACCAACACCGACGCGCTCATCGCCAAGGTGCGCGCCGAGCGAGCGGCGGCCGCGCGCAAGTAGTCAGAGCCGAGTGTTGAGCACGGGCTCCAACACGGCCCGTCTCAAGCGTAGTGCCAGTACGCCTGGGTCACGCACGGTAACTCGCCGAGTTTGGCGGCGATGAGCGAAAGGCGGGATTCCTCCAGGCCAGCCACGTCGAGCTGGATTGTCAGCAAATCGGTGGTGGTGAATTCGGCGATCACACGCCGGGGCAGGACGCCCAGATTCTGGAAGCGCTCGAGGACGCGCATCAGGGCGCCGGCATCCGCCTCGGCGACTACCCTAAGACGCAGCAGTGAAAATGATTCGACATTACCCATGACATCCAACCCATCAGCTCGTTCTCAGCACGAATACCCACAGTGACCGTCGCCTTCGCGATAGTCGGCCTGGTAATTCGTCCGAGAGCGAGCCGCATGGGATGGGTCATGGGTTTCCAGCTACCTTTCAACCCTCAGCATTACCCGAACACGGCGCGCTGTCAACGCTGGGGCGTGTACACGCTGCTCAGAGCGGCACCCGCTGCCTGGGCGTGAGCCGGCTCCTCGGTCTCGCCCGAAACAGGCTGTGCCGTCGGTCCCTGCGTCGGCTGCCTCACCAAGGGTCCCGTGTCCGGTAGCGCTGTCAGATTGAATAGCTCGGGGCGCAGAGTCCGGTAGCGCTCAACTCCAACGAACAAAGTCGACGGATCGCGCTCCAGACGCCGTGCAACCTCGGCGAGGGTCGCAACGCCGCGCTCAGTGGCATACCACGTGATCAGAGCGCGGGCGAGCGAAAGGCGCCGCTGCCGGGAACGTGACAACACCTCACTGCGTTCCACGCCAAGCGTACAGGAGACCGTATCAATTACCTGGTCGAGCGAATAGCTGCTCCGGTGTACTCGCATATGGCGCGGGATGTCGGCCATGAACTGCCGATCCCCGAGCACACGCGGATCCTCGTCGCAGCCGCGCTCGAAATGAGTGCCCTCGTCCGGGGCGGGCGCCTCGAACATCAATCGACGGTAGGCATAGCGCGCCTGTTCCGGCCGTTGGGCCAACATGCGCAGAGCAACTCCCGTCGTCAGCCAGGGAATCTGGGTCACGCCCATGTAGGCACGCTGACTGCTAAGGGCATAGTCGTTAGGATCCCGAACAGCGCCCGAACGCACGGGAATGATATGCAAATAGCGGATGAGCTTCAGCAGATAGGCATCAGGATCGATCAGCAACGAGTGGTAGCGCTGTTGAAACAGGTGTCCGCCGTTGCCCTGTCGGCGGTGAACCCGCCGGGCATACTGACTGCTGAGGCGTTGCATGAGCCTTCCGACAGGCATGTCGGAGACCTGCAGCGCGAGATGGATCGCATCTACTTCCCAGCAGAACGCATGCACACGCGCACGGCAGCGAGCGAGCATGGTGGCAAGAAGCCGCTCGAAGATCGCATAGTCGGCAGCATCGGTGAAAATCGGTTGACGGGCGTTACTGCGTTGTACGACGTAGTAAACACCACCGGGTACGTGAAGTCTGGATCGACGTGACATCCCTTGTTCCCCATTCCTTGTCTCGAGGTAATGTCGAATTCGCTTTTGAAGGCGCTGGAAAAGAGTCGTTAGCCGGACGGGCTTTCGACTTCTGTATGCAACGCGCTCTGCGGAGGTTCGCTCTGATCATCCATGTTGGCTTCCTCTGGGACCGGAAAATCCGGTTGCTCAATCATTGAGCAGCGCGTTTTTGCGTGCCGCCCGATCCTGCTCCAAACCCACGCCGCAGGCAAGCGGTGTGCTACACGTCCGCTCCCCATAATCAAACCGCGGACGCATAAGAGCAGGCAGCTACTGGCTCCCGCCGAGGGTGCCGGAAACAAAAATCCCTTGTTCGTCGCCGGTACCGAGAGTCGCTAGGTCCCTATCGCACGGACGAGTGGTCTGCACGTAATCCCTCGACACTATCCGCTCGACAACGCTCACGCGGGAGACAGTAACTGCCGATCTGATTACTGCTGGGATGGAGGTGAATATCTCAGCGCAATGCAAAAAAAATTCTTTTTGGTTTTATTTTGCGTTCCGGCGTTGGGCGACCGAAGAAAGCCACACTACGCCTGCCGAGCGAGCGAAGGCTGCATCCTGTCACGTCGTCGTCTCTGGAGCAAGCTCGAGAAGCAGACTACCCTCGGGAACGCGATCACCGCATCCAAAATGGATCACTTTTATAACTCCGTCATTCGGAGCCCGAATGCTGTGCTCCATTTTCATGGCCTCAATCACCATCAGGACATCGCCTGCCTTGACCGATTGTCCCATGTGCGCATTGATCGCAGTGACAACGCCAGGAAGCGGCGTTGTAAGCCCCCCCTGCGCAGCTGTGGCCGCAAACTCCCTCCGACGGGGATCATCCAGCGCGATCTCAAAATGTTCCCCTTCCATCCACAGATGAATCCTCGACTCCTCGCTCAGATAGCGCGCTTCCAAACGCACGCTCTCGATTTGGACCGCGATGTTCCCGTTATAAATCGCTAAATTCGCGATGTTGAGAGGGGTTTGTGCGTCAACAGAGATGGCAACCGGTCGGCCGCGTTCGAAAACCAATTCGGTGTAGTGCTGGTGCCCGCGCCAGGTCAGGTTGTATGCGACCCGGGCGGGTAGATTCGGAGTGAACCCGTCGAAAACTTCCCATGGCGTCCTCGGCCGCGGGGATGCGGTTGTAACGTGCAGTGTGAGGCATGCAAGAGCAACGACCGCCGGCTCCAGATCATCAGGACCGGTGAAGTCTCCAGAGCATTCATGCAAGAACGCGATGCTGTGGCGTACTGCCAGGAAGCGCGAGTCCAGTAGAACACGGCTCAGCCACTTGTCGTTCGTATGCACGCCGACGCAGCGGATCTGCTCGAGCGCTGCCGCAAGCCGTGCGGCTGCGCGTTGGCGCTCGGGTGCCCAGGCGATGACTTTGCCTAGAAGGGAGTCATAGGTTGCCGGAACGCTGTCACCCGTCGCGAAGCCGGAGTCGACCCGGATGAAATCCTCAGCAGGCCACTGTAGGAGCCGTAAGTCGCCCGCGCTCGGCAGAAAATCACGATCCGGGTCCTCCGCGCAAACACGAGCCTCGATTGCATGTCCCTGGAACTGGATCTCTTCTTGCGCAAGAGGTAGCGGCTCACCGCTCGCCACTCGCAACTGCCATTCAACCAGGTCGAGACCGGTGATGGCTTCGGTCACGGTGTGCTCCACCTGCAGCCGAGTGTTCATTTCCATGAAGAAGAATTCGGCGCCGTCGAACAAAAATTCGACCGTGCCCGCACCGACATAACCGATCTCTCGCGCCACCAGTACGGCCGCGGCTCGCAGACGATTGCGAACGTCTGCAGGAATGGCCGGCGCTGGGGCTTCCTCGATCAACTTCTGATGGCGGCGCTGGATAGAGCAGTCGCGATCACCCAGATGCACAAAATGATCATGGGTATCGGCGAACACCTGTACCTCGACGTGACGCGGGGCAGGAAGATACCTCTCGAGCAAGAGCGCCCCGTTCCCGAATGCGCTCTCGGCAACCCGACGCGCTCCCGCGAGGGCCGCGGGAATTTCGCCTTTTTCTCTGATGATGCGCATGCCCTTCCCGCCTCCGCCGGCGGCAGGCTTGATGATCAGCGGCAACCCCAACTCGAGCGCGGCTCTTTCCAGGGACTCCAGGTCCTGCCTCGAGCCCTCATATCCAGGGAGCACGGGAACGCCAGCGGCGCGCATCCTCGCCTTGGCCTCGATTTTCGAGCCCATCGCCTCGATGGCCGAAGCGGGGGGGCCGACAAACACCAGTCCCGCCTGCGTGCAAGCCGTCGCAAAGTGGGCGTTCTCCGAAAGGAAGCCGTAGCCTGGATGAATCGCTTGCGCGCCCGTAGAGCGTGCGGCCTCCAGAAGCCGCTCGATGTTGAGATAGCTCTCGCGAGCAGCGGCCGGCCCGATTCGAACAGCTTCGTCGGCCTCGCGCACATGCTGCGCGCTCGCATCCGCGTCTGAAAAAACGGCGATCGTGCGCACGCCGAGGCGGCGCGCTGTACGAAAGATGCGGCAGGCAATCTCGCCGCGGTTCGCGACCAGGAGGCTTTTTATCATGCGGATTGGGCGGGCGAGTCGATGGTTTGTATGCGTGCTGCCATTGGCGACGTTCTACATCCTGAACAGCCCGAAACGGGTATCACGCTCCGGTGAGTTTCGGACCGCGGCCAGACAGAGCGCGAGAACTCGACGGGTGTCGACCGGATCGATGACGCCATCGTCCCACAGCCGCGCGGACGCATAGTAGGGGTGTCCCTGGCGCTCATACTGTTCGCGAATCGGCTGTTTGAATGCCTCCTCTTCCGCTTCAGGCCACGAGGCACCTTTCATCTGGTCGCGCTTCACTGTTGCAAGCACACTTGCGGCCTGCTCCCCTCCCATGACCGAGATACGCGAGTTTGGCCACTGGAAGAGAAACCGCGGTGAATAAGCTCGCCCGCACATGGCGTAGTTTCCGGCGCCATAGCTACCGCCGATGATGACCGTCAGCTTCGGTACGCTCGCGCATGCGACAGCCGTCACGAGCTTCGCGCCGTCCTTCGCTATTCCGCCCGCCTCCGCTCGCTTACCCACCATGAAGCCAGTGATGTTCTGTAGAAACAGTAGCGGGATCTGCTCACGGGTGCAGAGCTCAACAAAGTGCGCGCCCTTCAAGGCGCTCTCGGAAAATAGAATGCCGTTGTTCGCAAGAATGCCGACCGGATAGCCGCCGATATGGGCGAAACCGCACACCAGGGTCGTTCCGTACAACTCCTTGAACTCGTCCAGCTCAGAGTCGTCGGTTAGCCGCGCAATCACTTCACGCACGTCGTACGGTCTGCGGAGGTTCGCGGGTACCACCCCGTAGAGCTCCGCCGGATCAAAGCGCGGTTCGGCCGGAGCACGCGGCGGCGTAGTGTCCGGTGCGGCCTTCAGACGACCGACAATCCGGCGCGCAATCGAGAGCGCATGCGTGTCGTTTTCGGCGTAGTGATCGCAAACACCCGACTCCCTACAGTGGACATCCGCGCCCCCGAGCGACTCCGCATCGACATCCTCTCCGGTAGCCGCTTTCACCAGCGGAGGCCCCCCCAGGAAAACACGCCCCTGCTTGCGAACAATGACGTTCTCGTCCGACATCGCGGGAACGTAAGCGCCACCTGCCGTACAAGAGCCGTGAACCACCGCAATTTGCGCGATGCCTTCGGCGGACAGCGTCGCCTGGTTATAGAAGATTCGCCCGAAATGCTCACGGTCGGGAAACACCTCGTCCTGAGCCGGAAGAAACGCGCCACCACTCTCGACGAGATAGACACAAGGCAGGCGGTTTTCCCGTGCGATCTCCTGCGCCCTGAGGTGTTTCTTGACAGTGAGGGGGTAGTAAGTGCCGCCTTTCACGGTCGGATCATTCGCAACGATCACGCACTCGCGGCCGCTTACCCTCCCTACTCCCGTCACGATTCCTGCCGCGGCGATGTCTCCACCGTACATGCCGTGAGCGGCAAGTTGCGACAGCTCCAGAAAAGGACTGCCCGTATCGAGGAGCACCCGGATACGCTCGCGAACGAGGAGCTTTCCCGCAGCTCTGTGCTTCTCGACGGCCGCCTTGGAGCCCCCCTGAGCGACGCGCTCGACTTCATGGCGCAAATCAGCCGCCAGAGCCTGCATGGCACGGTCGTTCTCGCGAAATTCCTGGGAGTGGACGTCCACCCGGGTCGACAGTCGGGGCATCGCGCTTGTCAGGGTTGCCGGTTTGTCGGACAATCATACGATCCTACTGAACGCAAAGGCAAGCTCATGGACGCCACCGAATGCAGTGACTTTGACTTCGGGCTGGGTCCCGAGCTCGACGAGGTCCGCACCCAGGTGCGGCGCTTCGCGCGTGACCAGATAGCGCCGCGAGCGGCCGAGATCGATCGCACCAATGAGTTTCCCCGCGATCTGTGGCCGGCCTTGGGTGAGCAGGGACTGCTTGGAATCACCGTACCGGAGCGCTGGGGAGGCGCGAACCTCGGTTATCTCGCACACGTGCTCGTCATGGAGGAAATCTCTCGCGCATCGGGTGCCGTTGGCCTGTCTTACGGCGCGCACTCGAACCTGTGCGTGAACCAACTCCGGCTCAATGGCACGGACGCGCAGCGCGACCGCTATCTCCCGAAGCTCGTCAGCGGCGAGCACCTCGGCGCCTTGGCGATGTCCGAACCCGGAGCCGGCTCCGACGTCGTCTCAATGCAACTGCGCGCCGACAAGCGCGGGGATAGATACGTACTCAACGGTCGAAAGATGTGGATCACCAACGGACCGGATGCGGATGTCTTCGTCGTGTATGCGAAGACGGAGCCTTCGGCCGGCGCGCGTGGAATCACTGCGTTCATTGTCGAACGCGGCACTGAAGGATTCTCCACCGCCCAGAAGCTGGATAAATTCGGCATGCGCGGCTCGGGCACCTGTGAGTTGGTGTTCGAGGACTGTCCCGTGGCCGCAGCGAACATCCTGGGCTCGGAGAATGGGGGCGCCCGGGTATTGATGAGCGGCCTCGATTATGAGCGCGTGGTGTTGGCGGGCGGCCCTCTGGGCCTCATGGCCGCCGCTCTCGATCTGGTCCTGCCATACATTCACGAGCGCAAGCAATTCGGCCAACCCATCGGGACATTCGAGCTCATGCAGGCGAAAATCGCGGACATGTATGGAGCACTGAATGCCAGCCGCGCATACGTTTACTCGGTTGCGCGGGCTTGCGATGCGGGTACTGTAAGACGCCGCGATGCCGCGAGCTGTATCCTGTTCGCCGCGGAGCGGGCAACACAGGTCGCGCTCGAATCCATCCAGGCGCTGGGCGGCAATGGCTACATCAACGACTTTCCGGCGGGACGATTGTTGCGCGATTCGAAGCTCTACGAGATTGGCGCGGGCACGCAGGAGATTCGCCGCATGTTGATCGGCCGGGAGCTGTTTGAGACAGTGGCGGCATGAGCACGGACCCCGAGGGCACGCGGACAGAGGCTGTTCGCTTCGAACAGATTTTGATCGAGCCCGCCTACCGGAAGGTGGCAGCGGTGATCGAAGAGCGTATCGTCAGCCGAACCCTGCGCGAAGGTGAGCGCCTGCCCGCCGAATCCGAGCTCGCGCGTCAATTCGGAGTGAATCGCTCGACAATACGCGAGGCGCTTCGCGAGCTCGAAAGTGGAGGACTGGTCACGCGGCGACCCGGCTCGAAGTTGATGTCGGTCAGCCGCCCACAACATGACGCCATCGCCGAAGGCGTTAGCCGTGCCCTCGTCATGCACGACGTCACATTCATGGAAGTCTGGTCTGCGCTGACGATCCTGGAGCCACCCATCGCGGAAGCTGCCGCACGCGCGCGCACTGCTGATGACCTGGCAGGTGTGGTGGACGCCACTGAGAAATTCGCAGCTCTAAACGCCGACACCGGGCGCGCGGTTCACCATGCCGCGGAATTTTTCCGGCGTGTCGGCAAGGCAACCCATAATCAGGTGCTCGCGCTCGCGCAGGAGCCTCTCCTGCAGCTTCTCGAGCCCTCGCTGCGGGTGATGATCGATAAGGTCCCGCAGGCCCGATCACGTATTTCCGCCGCGCAACAGCACATCGTCGAAGCGCTGGAGGAGCGGGATGCCGAAGGAGCACGGACCTGGATGACAAAACATATCCGTGACTTCCGCAAAGGGTACGAAATCGCGGAGATTGACCTGCAGTTGCGCATCCCAGGAGTCAGCGCCGCCGGATGACCATGGCGCGGGGAGATCAGGCTGCAGCCGTTGTGCCAAGGTGTTTAAAAAACGTGCGAGGCGACGGACCACCTCGCACGTTATAACGCCGCGGCGACGAATGAGGGGGTCAATCGCCGCTGCGAACGATGCTCCTTATCCCACGCGAAGCCGGAGTCAACACGGGTGATAGGAGCGCACCGCCAACCTCGATTTTGCAAGCTGCATGCCATGTCCCCCCGTACATGAAATCAGCGACTTAGATCCGTCGGTGCGAAGCTCCGATCGATAACGGTGCACGGCATTGGCGGTATGCACAGGTCCCGAGCAATGCAGTACCCTGGCGAGCCAGGGCGGCAAGTCCGTTGGAGCGTGGAGCAAAGCTGCATCCAACGCGTTGGATCGCTACCCTGCAAAGGCCCCTGCGGTCAGGGTCCGACCTGTACCTGCTGCATCAGCCGCGTGGTTTGCTCCGTGAGCAAGGCGGCGAAGAATGATTCCAGTTGCACATAGTCCTGTGCCGGGATTGCTTTCGTATCTGGCGGGTCGGCGAAGGTCGTCCACTCCAGCGCATCGTTCCCTCCCCAGTCACGGGCTCGCAACTGCGGGCCTTCCGGTGAGGGGACCACCACCACCATTTCGGTCATACTGAATAGGCTCGGCTTGCCATCGGGAGCGGCAGCCTCGCCGGTCGCAAAGCCCCAGCCTCGGAGATAGTCGGGCAGCCCCTTGCGGCGTGCGGAGCCGCCATGAGTGGAGTTGTTGAGGCCGGGAGCGAGCGCAATGATGGCCTGGACGCTCTCCTGCGAGGCGAGGTGCTCGAACGGCGCTGCGCATTCCTTCGGCAAGCCCTTTGAGAAGTTGCCATTGAGGAAGCACGACTCCCGGGCGCGATCGAGCTCCTCGGTCATCTGCAGCGGCACGAGCACCAGGCCCATCCGTGCCGCATGATCCTTCAACGCATCGATGAGCAGGCTGCTCACAGGCCAGTCGACCGTCTCGGTTTTGAGGAAACCGTCCTTGAGAGATTTGCCCGAATGGTAGTGTGTGACTTCCGGATACAACACCGTCACGACTCCAACGCGGGAGCCCCTGGCGAGCACCAACGGTGAAGCCGCCGTCACCGTCGCAACCGACGTGCTCAACACCCACAGGCAAGCTATCCAGCCTGCCCCGACTCTAACCATAGCTCTGGTCCTTCACACAACCCGTCTTGTGTTTACCTTCCGCGCGGCGGCCTGCCGCTCGAGAAAGACGGGGCTCTCCATGCCGCGATAAAGTCGATGCCTTCGGTTGTGTTCCTTGCGCCACGAAGTCTAGCGCGTGCCCGGTCTCGCTAGATAGCCCAGCCAGGTACCTCACCGGGGATCGTAAGGCAAAGATACGTGGCGCTCGCGTTCCCGGCCATAGGGAGAGACCACAATCACGCCGCTGTGTGGCCGCCGCTGTCTGCGGGAAATCGCAGCGGCAGGCCGCGACGGATACAGGCACCGGCACGCCATTCGAGCGATGGCTCACACTTTGAGTTGGGGAGCCACTGCGCACCTCCATGAGGTGCCGTGCTCGAGCGCTCCGGCGACTCCTTCACGCTGTCGCTTCCAGGATCTGCGTGTTGGCTCAAGTTTTCTTTTTCAAAGTCGTTATCAAATGTCAAACCCAGAGGTCTGCGGGATCGACTTCGCGACATGTCGCGTCTAACCAAGCACATGCCGGCAGTGGCTGGCTATCGCGAGCGGCTGGCCACATTGCAAGGCGCTTGGGACAGCCTTGCGCTGTTGTCGCATCTCAGCGAGGACGGAACCAACCTCAGCGGCACGCGGCAGGCCTTCGAATCGCTCGCGGGCGACCTCGTGACACACCTCGCGGAGGAGACCCAAAAGAAGGCGCTGCTCGCGGCACGCGCCAGGGCACAGGTGGCGATCGACATCCTGGTGCGAAACCTTTTCGAGCGTACGGCCGACATCGGCTTTCTTGCAGCGGACGGACGCATCCGCCGCTTTGCCCGGCGAATTCCGGACCTCCGACGCAGCGCCAGCGGCACCGGCGCGACCGATTCAGCGGTCAAGGCCCTCGCGGCGGCAACGCATGCTCTCGAGCGCCATCTCGCCGAGTACGTCGCCAAGTATTCTGTCTACCACAACGTGATCCTGCTCTCTCCCGAGGGTGAAGTTCTCGCGCAGCTCGAGAACGGCTCCGCTCCGGCCTCTACGCGCGACCCGCTCGTCGGCAGCACCTTGGCGAGTGATAAGGCTTACCTCGAGACGTATCGGCAAACGGATCTCGTCCCCGAATCGCGCCGCGCCCTCATCTATTCGCACCGGGTTGCTTCCGAGCGCGAGACGCTCGGAGTTCTGTGCCTGTGCTTTCGTCTGGAGGACGAATGCGCGGGTATTTTCGCCAAGTTGCGCTCGGCCGCCGATTGGACCGTGCTCTCATTGTTGGATGCCAACGACGAAGTCATTGCCACCAGCGATCCTTACCAGGTCCCCGTCGGGGCGCGTGTCACGCCAGGCAACGGTGACACGGGCGACATCATCCGTTTCGCGGGCCGGGAGTTCCTGGCGGTCACGCGCAAGCCCCAACCGTATCAGGGTTACACCGGCCCGCAATGGCGCGGGCATGTCATGATTCCGCTGGAGCGCGCCTTCGAGGCGGACGGCCGCTCCGGCAATCCCGGCTGCACCTCCGAGGTGTTGGCAGATCTGCGCTCGAGCGCTGCGACATTCTCCTCGGCGCTGCGCGACATCCCCCGCCAGGCGGATGCCGTCCAGCGCGATCTCAATCGCTCCGTCTGGAATGGCAGCGTGCGGCTGTCCCTCAGCGACAGCGGCAACAGCACCTTCGCGAAAGCCCTGTTGCGCGAGATCAGCAATATGGGGCGCAAGACCAAGGAGGTGTTCGAGCACTCCATCGAAGAGCTGCACGAGACGGTTGTCTCCTCTGTCTTGCACGATAGTCAGTTCATGGCCTCGCTGGCGAGCGAGCTGCTGGCGCGCAACCTGTACGAGCGCGCAAACGACTGCCGCTGGTGGGCGCTCGACACGACATTGATCGGCCGGCTCACCAATGTGGAAGGCTGCGACGACGATGCGGTGACCCGCGTACTACGGCACATCAACAGCTTGTACACCGTTTACCATTGTATAGTGCTGTTGGATTCGGACCGACGTATCGTGGCGACCTCCCGCCCGGAATACGAGCACCTGACAGGCACACAGATGGATGAGCCTTGGGCGGCACAGACTCTCGAGGTGGTCGGCACCCAAGGCTATAGCGTGTCAGGATTTCAGCCCAGCGCACTTTACGACAACCGACCCACGCTGATCTTCGGTGGCGCCGTCAGAGGCGCGAAGGGACGGGTCGTCGGTGCCGTCGCCGTGGTGTTCGATACAGCCCCACAGTTGGCGGCGATGTTGCACGATTGTCTGCCCCGCGACGAGAGCGGACAGCCACTCGCGGGATCTGTCGCTCTGTTTCTGGATCGCGATCAACGAGTCATGGCAAGCAGCGCCACCGTCGATGCCGGCGCTCTCGGGCTGCAATGGACTCGAGACGCCGCCCGGCAAGGTGAAGCTCGCGTAGTCCGTGTTGGAGAAAGCTACCACGCGATCGGAGTAAAGCCTGACAGCGGTTACCGCGAGTATCCGGGACTTGGCGGATACGCGATGGTGATGATCCCGATCGGCGGCGTGGCGCAGCGGCGCGGGGGCGCACGCGGCGCCGTGCCACAGCGGGCGGCAACTCGCCAGAGCGGCAAACACGACTTTCGTGAGTTTGCCACTTTCGCTGCAGGGGATGGCTGGTACGCGTTGCCCACCGCCAATGTGATCGAAGCCGTCGATGCGCGTACGCTGCAGACACTACCGACCGCCGAGCGCTGGTGCGCCGGCTATCTGATGTTCGCGGGCGAGCCTATCGCGGTTGCGGATCTCAGCCAGGTGCTCGGCGAAAGTCAGTTGGAGACCCCACGTATCGTGGTCATCATCCGCGCCCAAGGACGAGCCAAACCCTTCGGCCTCCGGGTGGAGCTGTTAGGAGATGTCTCGGAAGTGCCGACGGACCGCCTGTTGCCGATCGATGGCTCGAGCGAGCAGCTGGCCACATTGGCTATCGAGCCTGCCGATCCCAACGCGCCGCTGGTCATGATTCTGAGTCCTGACCGCCTGGCAACGCTCCTCTACGGAGATCTGGCCGGCCCGTCGGCCGTAGCTGCCTGACCCAGTGACCTGCCTGCGGCGGTGGCGATCTGTCGCTTTGCGCAAACATTGCGCGCACAATCCGGGTACGCCAGCATTCGGGCATGCAATATGTCGCCAGACTTTTGGCCATGAACTCGACGCGGAACGTTGTTGCAACGCACACTCAAGAGCCGGAGGCGCCCCACGAGCCCGGCCTGACGTTGCCCGGATCTGAGTCCAGCCGCGGCGAAATGGCTCGGCGCTTTCGCGAATTCGATTGGTCCTCCACGCCGCTCGGCCCGGTCGAGTTCTGGCCCGAGAGCTGGCGCAATGCCGTGCAGATCATTCTCGACTCGAGCTTCCCTACCGCCCTGGGCTTGGGCGACGAGCTCATCTATTTCTACAACGATGCGTTCATTCCATTGGCTGGTCCGTCGCGTCACCCGGCAGCGCTGGGCCTGCCGGTAAAGGTCGCCTGGAAAGAGATCTGGGATCAGATTCTCCTGCCTCGATTCACGCACACCCTGACAACCGGGGCTCCAACAGGTGAGGCGGATCTGTTGATGCCGCTCGTGCGCAGCGGCTATCTCGAGGAAACCTACATCACGTTCTCGTTTGCCGCGCTCCGCGACGACCGGAATCGTCCCAGCGGCATTTTCTGTACAGCCATCGAGAATACCCGGCGTATCATCGCCGAGCGGCAAATGAATTGCTTGCGGGCGCTCGCCGCGGGCAGCTCGTTCGCCGACTCGCCTGAGGGTGTCTGCCAATCGGCAGTGGCGGCTCTCGAAGGCAACCCCCGCGACCTGCCGTTCGCGGCACTGTATCTGGTCGAGGCGGACGGAAAGCGCGCGCATCTCGCCGGGACGGCTGGACTGTTGTCCCTTCCCAGCCTCTTTCCACAAACTCTGGAGATTACTGAAGGGAGCTCGAACGCGGTCGCGCGCGTGGCTCTCACTCGCCTTCCACAGCTCATCGAGGACGTACAGCCGTTTGTAGACGGCCTGGTTCGCACACCAGAGGTAACTCCCCAACGGGCGCTGGCGCTACCCGTATCGAATCCAGCAGCAGAGAATCTCGCGGCGGTCCTGGTCGCGGGTGTAAACCCGATGAGGCCCGTGGATGAGTCGCGCACCTTTTTCGATCTCGTCGCCAATCACCTGGAAACCGCGATTTACAGCGCACGCGCGAAACAACATGTTCGCCAGCGTGCGCAGGCGCTCGCGGAGCTCGACCGCGCAAAAACGGTCTTCTTCAGCAATATCAGTCATGAGCTCCGGACGCCGCTGACCTTGTTGCTGGCGCCACTTGACGACCTGTTATCACGGACAACTCTGGAATCAGCGGACCGCGACCTGGTGGAAATCGCCCGTCGCGGCGGCGGACGGCTGTTGAAGCTGGTGAATTCGCTGTTGGAGTTCTCACGTATCGAGGCCGGGCGCATCGAGGCGAGCTTCGAGGCTACCGACCTTGCAAGTCTGACGAGCGATCTTGCCAGCGTGTTTCGCTCGGCGTTCCAGCGTGCCGGGGTTGGATTGGCCATTGACTGCCCGAAGCTGCCTGAGGATGTGTTCGTCGATCGCGATATGTGGGAGAAGATCGTTCTCAACCTCGTGTCGAACGCGTTCAAGTTCACGCTCGAAGGCCGGGTGCAGGTTTCTCAGCACGCTCTGGGTGAGAGCATCGAGCTGAGGGTAAACGACACCGGCTGTGGTGTGGCGGCCGAGGATCTTCCCCGTTTGTTCGAGCGATTCTTTCGTGGGCGCGCATCCCAAGCGCGCACCCACGAAGGTTCCGGAATCGGTCTCTCTCTCGTGCAGGAGCTTGTGAAGCTGCACGGCGGCAGCGTCGAGGCGCAAAGTCAGGTTGGTATAGGCACCACCATCACGGTACGCATCCCGCGCGGCTCCGCTCACCTGCCACCTGAGCGCTTGGGAGTGATGCGGACCTTGGAGGTTGCCCGGATAGGCGCACTGCCCTTCCTCGAAGAAGCACTGGGTTGGTTGCCGGAGGGAGCGCGCGCGGAGCTACGCGCGACGGACCAAAGCACCACCCTGGCTGCAGACCAGGCGAGTACTCCGGATCAGACCGCGCGCATTCTCATCGCCGATGACAACGCCGACATGCGACACTATATGTCGCGACTGCTCGGCGATCGGTGGCAGGTCGAGACGGAGCCCGACGGAGGAGCCGCGCTAGAGCACATTCGCCGCAACCCACCTGATCTCGTCATCGCAGACGTGATGATGCCCGTGATGGACGGGTTTGCACTGTTGCGCGCGATCCGAGCCGATGACGCTATCTCCAAGCTTCCGGTAATGTTACTTTCGGCCCGTGCTGGCGAAGAGGCCTCGTCCGAGGGACTGCGCGCCGGAGCGGACGACTATGTCACCAAGCCGTTCTTTGCTCGGGAACTGGTAGCCCGGGTAGAGTCCAGACTCGCCCAGGCCCGGTTGCGTGCTGCGGAACATCGCGCGCGGACCGCTGCAGAAGAAGCAAACCGAGCCCGGGACGTATTCTTCACAATGCTGTCGCATGAGCTGCGTACGCCGCTCATGGCAGTGCTCGCCTGGACCGCCCTGCTCAAAGGGAACAAACTGGATGCTGACGAAGCACTGCGCGCGCTCGATCTCATCGAGCGTAACGCGCGTGTTCAACGCCGGCTGGTGGATGACCTCCTCGACATCTCGCGCATCGTAACAGGCCGCCTGCGCATCGAACCGCGTACCATCACTTCTCTGGCACCGATCATCAGCACAGTGGTCGACTCCTTCCGCCCCGCAGCGCTGGCGAAAAATCTCGCCGTGGAGACAGCCTTTGAGGCAGACGCAGGCGCAGTACACGGGGACCCCGAACGCTTGCAACAGGTAGTCTGGAATCTGCTCTCCAACGCGATCCGCTACACATCGCCGGGAGGACAGATCCAACTTTTCTACGGCCGCCGCGACCATCATGTCGAATTGCTGGTGCGGGACTCAGGCCAGGGAATCGCCCCGGAGGCGCTGCCGCACCTGTTCGAGCGCTACTGGCAAGGAGCCAACACCCAACGTCGCTCCCACGGCCAGGGACTGGGGCTCGGGCTGGCGATCGCTCATCGCATCATCACGCTGCACGGCGGTCAAATCACCGCAGCCAGCGACGGTGAGGGACGCGGGTCAACCTTCACGGTAAGCCTGCCGGTGCTTCTGGCCGACCCGGAATCGAATCCTGCTGACCCTGACTGCGGCCATCCGGCAACCTCGAGCGCGCGCATGCAGGACGCTGCGGCCTCAGAGTTGGAAACCGCCGCGAGTGCCGCGTACCAGCATAACCTACACCCAATCACGGGCGAGAGTAGCCATAGCTCTGAGAATCTGCGCGTCCTGCTGGTGGAAGATCATGAAGGAGTTGCGAAAGCCTGCCGCCGGCTATTGATGGGCCACGGCCACTTCGTCGTCTGTGTTCCGGGCTTCGCCGCCGCAATCGAGGCCACCGAGCGCGCCAAGTTCGATCTGCTCATCTGTGATCTGACGCTTCCCGATGGCAGCGGCCTCGAGTTGCCGTCCCGGCTGCGCACGCGGTTCACCCGCTTAGGCCGCCACGGCCAGCTTCCCGCCATTGCCATCAGCGGCAGCGTGTATCGTGAGGACATCATACGCAGCCTCGAAAATGGCTTCGCGCTGCACCTGGCGAAGCCTTTCGACGAGGCAGACCTCGTCTCCGCGGTGAATAAAGTGATCGCAACGCTGGCGTGATGGCGCGCGCTGCGCGGGCTAGCAGGTAGACAAACAGCAATACACCCGGAAGGAGCCGCCCCTCCCGGTTGGCAGGCTCCAGCTCATTCAATTGCGGGCGTTGACGTTGCTCCGCTCGCCTTTGAGTCCGGCAAGCTGTGCGATCTCCACGAGTTGGATGAGCGAGCTGGCATGCAGCTTCTGCATGACCCGCGCGCGATGTACCTTGATCGTTTTCTCAACCGTCCCGAGCTCCGCGGCAATCTGCTTGTTGAGTCGTCCAGCGACCACCTTCTCCAGAACCTGGCGCTCGCGAGGGGTCAGCGTCGCGATACGTCCTGCGATGGTATTGCGTGTTTCCCACTCCGCGCGACCGGCGGCGTCGATCGCCAGCGCCTCCGCGAGCGCGGCCAGCAGCTCCTCGCGATCCACTGGCTTGGTGAGAAAGTTCACCGCCCCGGCTTTCATGGCGCGCACGGTATTGTGGATCTCCCGATTGGCCGTGAGAAAAATGACCGGCCGATGGCATCCGGAAGCAGCCAGGCAGCGCTGCAGCTGCAGGCCGTCCAGATCGGGCATGGACAGATCCAGGAGCACGCAACCGGGCGGCTCCGATTCATGCCCGATGAGAAACTCGTGCGCCGAGTTGAATTCCCGCACGTCATAACCCGCGCCCCGCACCAGGCGTCCAATGGCTCTGCAAACATCGGGATCGTCGTCCACGATGAATACTGTTTCCTCCTGTACGCTCATTGTCGCAGCCCCTCCTCCAGCGGCTCACCAGAACCAACTTGAGCTTCCTTCAGCGCTTCGCCTATGCGCTTCACGATCCCGGCGGCGCGCTTATCGTCCGCGATGATGTCCTCGAGTATGTCGTGCAGCTCGGCGCGATCCATCACGGTGCTGGACATGCTGCGTTGCGCTGCCTGCGCGTTGCTCAAAATCGCAGTCAATGGTTGGTTCAGCTCGTGCAGGAGAGCCGCGACATCCGGTCCGGGTGCATTTCGTGAGTTGCTCAAAGGACGCACGCTCGCATCGTCGTCGTCAATAGGCACTAATCTAACCCTCACGCGGCCACGAAGCTATTGTGCAACGCGCAATGCATCGCAACACCCCAACGGCCATTCAGCTCCCACGAGGCTACCGCAAAACCTAGAGAAAGAAATCTGGCAGCAGCTCTTCCTCGGCCACCCCCGGTTCCCGGTATTGCGTGAAATCGGTTTCACCCCCCTGACGGAGGATCTCCTCATCGATACAAAAATTCCCGGTGAATTCGCGACTCGGCTTTGTCAGGATCAGGTGAGCGGCGTCCGCTACGATTTCGGGCCTGCGGACCCGGCGACGCTCACTGGTTGGATAAGCACTCATCGCTACTTGCAGTGCAGCAGTTCCAATCACCGTCCGCGGCCAGAGAGCATTCACGGCGATACCCCGCGGACGGAGCTCGCCGGCAAGCCCCAGCACGCAAAGGCTCATGCCGTACTTGCTGAGCGAGTACGCCAGGTGGGGCGTGAACCAGCGCTCCGCAATGTTCAATGGGGGCGCCAGCATCAGAATATGCGGATTGGACGAGCGCGCCAGCTGCGGCAGGCATAGCTTCGAGCACAGATAGCTACCGCGCGTGTTGATCTGATGCATCAGATCGAATCGCTTCATATCCGTATCGGGCGTATTCGTCAGGGTGATCGCACTGGCATTGTTTACCAGTATGTCGATCCCACCGAAGGTCTTCGCCGCCCTGGCGACGGCGTCCGCGACCTGGGCATCGTTGCGGATGTCCACCGCGATCGGCAATGCATGGCCCCCCGCCGCTTCGATGGCCTTGGCCGCAGTGTAAATTGTGCCGGGCAGCTTCGGGTGTGGCTCCTGAGTTTTGGCCGCGACCACGATATTCGCGCCGTCGCGAGCCGCCCGCAGGGCGATCGCCAGCCCGATCCCTCGACTCGCCCCTGTGATGAACAAGGTCCTGCCTTTCAGGCCAGTTGCTGCCGATAGCGTCATCCTCGAGCCCCCCTTGGTTGAAGATCCCAGCACCTGATATGCCAGCGGATTATGAGCCCATAGCTCGAAAAATCCTCATCGCGGGTGCGGGCGCTGTAACATTAGGAATTGGCTTCATGTTTTCGCAGGTGACAGATCTTGGCGGCCATAGGTGCGGAGCGGGTACTCAAGGTACACCACTGGACGGACACACAATTCACCTTCACCACCACGCGTGATGCAGCGCTGCGTTTCGAAAACGGGCAGTTCGTCATGGTCGGTCTACAGGTCGACAATCGGCCGCTTTTGCGCGCTTACAGCATTGCCAGCGCGAACCATGAGGAGCATCTGGAATTCCTGAGCATCAAAGTCCCTGACGGACCACTGACCTCGCGTCTGCAGCACATCCGGGAGGGCGACGAGGTGCTCATCAGCCGCAAGCCCACCGGCACGTTGGTGCTGCATGACCTGAAGCCGGGGAAACGGCTCTATCTGCTGAGTACCGGGACGGGCGCGGCGCCCTTTATGGGCCTCATCAAGGACCCGGAGGTATACGAGCGATTCGAGCACGTCGTGCTCGTCCACGGCGTACGCTGGATCCGGGAATCGGCCGTCGTGAAGCACCGGATCGAAGAGCTCAAGACACACGAATACCTGGGCGAAATGGTGAGCGATAAGCTCCACTACTACCCCACGGTCACGCGCGAGCCCTACGTAAACCGCGGTCGGCTGACGACGTTGCTGGAGTCGGGACGTCTTTGCCGCGATTTGCACCTCCCAGACCTGAATCCCGCCGAGGATCGCGTCATGGTGTGCGGCAGCCCGGCGATGCTCAGCGATACCTGTGCGCTGCTGGATGGGAGGGGCTTCACCGGCTCACCCCACATCGGCGAGCCGGGAGATTATGTCATCGAGCGCGCCTTCGTGGAGCGCTGAGCGTCCTTGATGCGTTGATCCTTGGTTTTGTTGGGCTGATCCTTGGAGGCGCTCTTTACGGGCGCCCCCTCATGTTGTGCCTCCGCGATCAGAGCGCTGCAATTGGCGTCCTTCGCCAGACCCGGATCGATAAAGGCAAGCACGGAAGCAAGCGGAGTCGCGAGCACTCCCAAAGCCGTGGCGAGCGCCACCTCACCGGGTGTATTTCCTGGCTTCAGGCCCACTTTGGGTTTCGATAGCGTCCCACCCAGCTGTACGGGCGACTTGATGCGGAAGATGCGGAATTTCTTCGGCTGCCCCGTCAATGTCAGGTCGATCACTTCGGGGCCGAGGTCGATCTCTCCTTTACCGAGGATGAGGATCTTGTCCGTGTCGAACACGATGTCCTGAGCGGCCAGCACCCCACCTTCGGCCTTGAAGTTGGCTACGCCACAGCGGATTCCGGTCTTGTCCTTGTTGCTCGTCAACAGTAACCCTAGCGCCCGCGCCGCGTCGATGCCCAATCCCTCCGCGAATGCCGAGCGAATGTCCCCGTGAGGGATCACGATGCTGAGTGTCCCCGCAACGGTGGAGGCGACCTCGTGCACGGATTTCCCACGACCGTGCAGAATGGCGCGGCCCACGAGCGTGCCATCGACAGGCTCGTCGCCATTCTTCAACTTGAACTGCGATAGCTGCACATGTGTCAGGCGCGCGTCGATCGCGACTTCCGGAACATCCTTCGAAGCATCCAACTTGATGTCGGTTGTCAGCTTGCCTTCCGGCAGCACGAACGAGAGGGGTACGAATGTCAGGACGCCGTCCTGGAGCTTCAAATCGAGCACGATCTCACGGATGGACATCTTTTGTGTCTTGACCGACTCGGCGCGGTATCTGACGTCGGCGTCCATGGCCCGAATGCGCTTGAGATCCAACTTCGCATCCGGCAGGAGCGTTTGCCCCTTGGCCGCCTCGACGTCCGCCTGACGCGCTTCGGCGGTCCGGGTCTCGGCACTCTTGGGCTTGGCACCATACAAGTGCAGAGTGCTGCCCCCCGCCTTCGAGGTAGTGGTCTTGGCCGCCTTGGGCGCGGCGGCGCGTGCTTTCGCGGAAGACTCCTCCGCGCTTTCCGAATGCTCCGCCGGGGAGCCACGGTTCTGTCCAGGCTCGGCCTGCTTGCGGCTCAAGGACGACGGCGTGGTCTTGGTCCGCGCACCCAACGTCGGCGCCAGGTCTTTGATATCCAGCTCGCGCGTCGCGAGGTCGGCCTTCAGCAACGGCTTCTGTCTCGAGGTGTCGATCGACACGCTACCGTGGATGTCGCTGCTGCCGAGGGTTCCCTTGAAGTCGGTGACCTTCAGGAGCGCCCCCTCACGCTGCATGTGGCCCGACACCGTGTAAGGAGCCGAGTTGGGCAACGCCAAGCCGCTGAGGTAGTAGAGGTCGGCAAAATCGTCACCGGAAGCGGATATGTCCGCTACAACGGAGCCGAGATCGAACGGTTTGGTGATCGTGATACGGCTGTGCACCTTCGTCTTGCCCGCCTCGATGTCGGAAGTGACGGTGTAGGGCTTGTGGCTTTCGGCCGTGATGAGCGGGTCGCTATGCGCCAGGAGTTTGAAGGATTCGCCATTGATGTCGCCGTCCCCGTCCAGGCTCAAAGACTGCGCGCCACCGTGCGGCCCCTGGTCAGCCGAGGCCGTACCGGCGAAATGGAGCTTTCGGATCGAGTCCGATACGACCAGGTGGCCCTTCCCCAGATGCAGTCGGCGCAATAGAGGAAGCTTCGTCGGCTGTGTCGACGGCTTGGGCGGAGCGCCGGGGTTGAATTCCCAGTTGACCCGGTCCCGGGCGTCGCGCACCACGTTGATGTCGCTATCGTCGATGCCGAGGTAGGTCAGCAGCAGATCGCCTTTGAACAGCGCGGGAATGGAAAGCGCAAGCTGCAACTCGCCGATGCGCGCCATGTCGGGTACCTGACCCGCGCCCGATGAGGAAGGAGCTTGCGTGGCTGACGCGCTGGCTTGGGTGCCTGACACGCCTTTCGAGGCAGCTTTCGCGCCTCGGGCGGGCGTCTCCGCCGCTTTTGCAGCGAATTCCAGATCCCTGGCCGTGACCCAGTCCGGGTTCGCTATTCGCAACTGGCGCACGACCGCATGCGGCTGCCACGAGAACAGGTGCAGCTCGAGGCGGCCGATATGAACCGGCCTGTGCAGGCGGGCCGAGGCTGCACGCTCGATAGGACCGCGTAGCGCATCCGCGTTCAAGTCCAACACAACGGCGGCTATCAACAGGAGCACGACGAGGGCGCCGATGATGCCGCCGACCCATTTCAACACGGTGAGCGCGCGTGTTGACGCTGGAGCTGCAGGTTGTGATGAAGCCATGAGCGTTAAACGCTCGAGGCGAAAGTTAGTTCAGGTTGGTTCGAAACCTCGTTCCTGGAGGCTGCTGTATCCGCCGCCCGACGTCTTTTTGGCGAGACAATGTCAATCCCAGAGGCGCCGTGGCTGAATAGCCTACGGCGAAGATGCTGAACGAGGAGGTGTTCGAATGCTGATACTCACGCGCCGGCCCAACGAGGCGATACGGCTCGGCTCCCGCATCCGCATTACGGTGCTAGGGTTCAAAGGTAATCAGGTCCGCATCGGGATCGAGGCGCCCCCCGAGGTCACCATCGACCGCGAGGAAGTTTGGGAACGTAAACAGCAGGAGGTGCGCGCCGGACGTAAAGGCGGGCAGGCTGCCCCACAAATCGCGACTGCGCTGCCCGAGGCGAGGCCGGCGGATGGATCAATGCCCTCCCTGCACCAGAAGTCCCGCATCCCGTAGTGCTTCGGCAAGCTCGACTTCGATGCGTGCAGCTACCGGCCGCGCGACCTGCTGTAGATGCAGGACCGGGCCCGTGAGCACCTCCAGGCCGCGCTTGAGGACACTTCCGGAAGCTCGAATGCCAGCTTTGTGCTGGTCAAACCGTTCCGCGGGCGAATAGCTACTCATGCCGACATAGACGCCGTAGGGACCGCCGTGGCGGTCCTGGTAGTCCAATACAACCAGGTAAAGGTTGGAGCGCCCGCGGCGCTCGGCCCGAAACCGGCCCGCCACCTCATAGGCAGTCGGCAGCCATTCGATATAACGCATCGGCAACCATTCGGGGATCGTCTTTGCGGCCCGTTCCCAGAGCTTCTCCAGGGCGACTTCGATGTGCGTGGCGAACTCACCTCTCATCCACAGCTCATGAACGCAATGCGCGCCCAACGGCCCGTCCCCGCTCCTCAGTGCCGCTTGGAAGCGCTCCACCACCTCTGCCCGCCCGAGCGCACGCAGAGGGCGGCCGGCGGGTGGAACCGTCATATCGAAATGAGCGGAAAGTTCTGGAGGCGGGGGCACATCTGAAATAATAGGGGCTCAGGATACCTCACCGGTGAGCTGTGGTTCCTCGACGGTTCACGGACTTATGGGATTATCTGGAAGATATGCGCCTGCCTTCGACCAAGACCCTGCGCGCCTTTCAGCTGGCCGCGCGATCCGGTAGCTTCAAGACCGCCGCAAGCCAATTGTTTCTGACCCCGTCGGCCGTTAGCCACCAGATCCGTGCGCTGGAGGAGGAGCTCGGGGTCGTCCTGTTTCATCGGGGCGCCCGCACGCTCGCGTTGACGGATGCCGGCGCCGCATACCTGGAGGAGATCGAGTATCTCTTCGAGCGCCTGGACGCGGCGACCCGGGAGCTGCGCGCCAGGGCGGGCCGCAGCACTTTGCGCTTACGGGTCGCTTCGTTCTTCGCCAACGAATTTCTCCTGCCGCGCCTGGCGGCACTCCATGCGGCGCAGCCTGAGATCGACCTGGAAATCGATACGGACGGCACCGGTACGGATGTCCACCCCGCCGATGCGGATATCTCGATCGTACTAGGCTCAGGTAACTGGAACGATCTTCAGGCACACCGGCTGTTTTCCCAGGCGTACGTTCCCGCGTGCTCGCCCGCCCTGCTCGCGCGCACCCCCATCACCTCCATCGAGCAGCTCGACGGACAGACGCTGTTGGTATTCGAGGCTCGCAAGGATGGCTGGGAGCGATGGGCCGAGTCGGCCGGCATGCGCATGCCCCGCCCCCGCAAGCGGATCGCCTTCAACAACATGTCGTCGTTGGTGCGCGCGACGGAGCGCTCGGCGGGAATCGGCCTGATCCCGGCGCCCTTGAGCGCGGAGCGATTCCGCGCGAAGTCATTGAGCCGTCTGTTCGACCATGAGTGGGAAACGGAAGACAGCTACTTTCTGGTGCATCGTCTCGAGGTAGCGGTGCGCCCGGAGATCATAGCCTTCCGCAAGTGGCTCCTGGCCGAGCTGCATGCGTTCGATGAGCTGCACACGGTCATGAGCACAAGGCAGCCTGAGCTGTCGGCCGTCGACTGAAGATTCGGCTCAGCGGACACCCGGCGTGACCGGATGCGCGCGCCGCAGCTCAGTGAGCGAAGCAACTCGGGCCGAAATCAGCCATATGACGCCGCTGAGCACGACAGCCAGGGGAACGATCATGACCGCCCTCCCGAGTGAGGACCTGTCGGACAGCCACCCTATCAAGGTCGGTGACGGGACGTCACCCAACAAATGGATCATGAACATGCTGAGCGCGACCGCGGACGCGCGCTCAGCCGGCGAGACCAGGTTGATGATGGCGGAGTTGACGGGTCCGGTGGACATGAACAACAACAGCTCCGCGGCGACGATGGCAGGATAATAGGCGGACGGCGAGCCGGCTGTCAGGGCGATGAGCGCGAACGGCGCCGCAAGCAACGTGACCCATCCCGACATCCAGAGATAGGCTTGCCGGGAAACCCTCAGCCAGTAGTCACCGAGCCAGCCGCCGACGAAGGTCCCCACGAATCCGGTGACCACCACAATGGCGCCAAAGCTCGTCGTAGCCTTGACGGCTGGGATGTGGCGCACACGCTCCAGAAAGTTGGGCATCCATACCGCAAGGCCTCCCAAGGCAAACGTATAGGCCGCATAGCCCAATACCACCAGCATGTACGGGGTGCGCTGCAAGAGGCTCAAGTAGCGCGAAACCGCGTTGGCGGGAGGCCCTCCCGGCGACTCGGCTCCCCCCTCTTCCTCGTCAGCTTGCGAGCCGCGGGGCGGGTCCGGTAGGCGTAGCACGAGCAGCGCCAACAACACGCCCGGCGCGCCGGCAACGAAGAACGCCTGGCGCCAACCATAGTGGTGGCTCATCAAGCCACCGACAATGTAGCCCAGGGCAGCTCCCACAGGGATCGCCATGTTGAAGACGGCGAGCACACGGCCGCGCTGCGCGCGGGGAAAACAGTCGGAAAGCAGTGCCGGCGCGATCGCAATGTAGGCCGCCTCGCCAATGCCGACCAGCGAACGCGCGCTCAGGAGGTGTGTGTAGGTGCCCGCGAATCCCGATACAAGCGTCGCTATGCTCCAGATGAAAACACCCGCCGCGATTGGACGGGTGCGAGAGCCACGATCTCCGAGAGCCCCGAATATCGGCGCGGCCACCGTATAGACGATCATGAAAGCGGTCGTCAGCAGGCCGATCTGGCTATCAGACAACCCGAGCGGCGGGGCTTTCAGGTCCGGGACAATGCCGGAGACAACGTACCTGTCGACGTAGTTCAGCAGGTTGATGAGCGTGAGAATGCTCAGCGCGAGCACGGGCGAACGGGCGGCCACGTTACCTTCAGGAGCGCCAGCCCGGAGGTGTTTCAGCCGGATCGCGCCCGAGTGGACTCAGCTTCAGGCGCTCGAGATACTGCCTGACGGACTCGCGGCAGCCTTCACTGCTGGTGACGGTGGTCCCGCCGGCAAGCACGAAGATGAAATCTCCCCGAGGCGTGCGGCTGATTTCCCGGACGTGGTTCATGTTCACGAGACAGGACCGGCTGATGCGTAGCAACGGTTGAGACTGTAGTGATTTCTCCGCCTGCTGCAAAGTGCTGCGTGCATGGAAGCTCTCACGCCCGACACCCAGTCTCACGTAATTGCGCTCCGACTCGACCAGCTCCACCTGACCTACGTCCAGCATGTGCATGCGGCTGCCCGCCTCCGCAAGGATCCGCGGACGCAAGTCCGACAGTGCGCGGGCGCTGCGCTCAATTTGCGCTAATACGGAGCTGAGGGTTACGGACCGCTCGGCACCGCTTTCGGCCTCACGTCTGCGCCTTACGCGCGCGATCGTCTTGCGAAAGCGGTCATCATCGAAAGGCTTCAGGAGATAATCCACCGCGCTCACCTCGAATGCTTCGAGCGCGTAGTGGTGATAGGCCGTGACGAAGACGATCTGCGGCAGAGTGTCGGGATCCAGTGAGCGTGCCAGCACGACGCCATTCTGAGAATCAATCTGGATGTCGAGAAACAGCAGGTGCGGCGGTCGAGCACGAATAGCCTCGAGTGCCGAGCGCGCATCGCCATACTCTCCAACGACACGCAAATCCGGTTCTCGCGCGCAACACTCCCGCAGCGTACGGCGCGCGGCAGGCTCGTCATCGACAATCATGACATCCATCATGCGAGCACACCTGTTCTAATGTGTCAGATGCCCGCCCTGGCAGTCATCTCGCTCTCCGCCGGCCGCATCACGGGCGAACTTTCGCCCGACGAGGCTTCGACGGGTACGACAGGTCCGTCTCGCAGCAACGGCAATCGTACCTCCGCGATCCATACGTTGTCATAGCCGGGCATCGCGCTGAAGGAGGCGCGGTCGCCGAACTGAATCGCCAGGCGCTCACGCACGTTGCGCAAGCCGATCCCCACCCGTCCTGCGAGTTTACCCGCAGCAACCGTGTTTACCACCCTGAGGGACAACATCTCGTCGTGGACGACGGCCTCGACCCGCACCATCACCGGACCGTCGTGTCCGGAAAGGCCGTGCACGACCGCGTTCTCCACCAAAGGCTGCAGGATCAGGCTCGGGACCCAGGCGGCAACGATCCCGTTCGGCTCAGGCACGCGAATGCTCAAGCGATCGGCGAAGCGGCGTTGTTGCAGGCCCAGGTACGATCGCACGAATTGCAACTCCTCCTCCAGGCGTGAGAAATCACGCTCACCGGCGGTCAGAAGGCGGCGCAGGAGGTCACCCAGTTGCACGACCATCGACTGGGCCGCCGCGGGATCCCAGGAAATCTGGCCGCGTATCGTGTGCAGGAGATTGAACAGGGTGTGCGGCGACAACTGCATTCTCAGCGCGGCCAGATGCGCGGCACTCAGCTCCCGTTCCAGAGCGCTCGAGCGTAACTGCGCATCGCGCAGGCGCTGGTAGAAGGCGAAGCCCATGACGAGCGTGAGCGCGAAGCCGTAGGTCAGGAAAAATGTCGTGGCGCTCGCGAGCCACATCGGACCGTCCGACGGGTCCCACCAGTTCTCACCCTTCATCATGTGCTTCTGCAGTGTGGCGGCATCGCTGGAAAGGTACTCGCCGATCCCAAGCGCCGGCTTGCCCAACACCGCGAAGAAAAACGCCAGCGAGAGTTGCACCGGAAGCTTCCGCCATACCGAGTGCCAGCCGATACGCGACGACAGCCAGACGCAGCCCAGCAACACCGGATAGAGAAAGAGATGTTGGAGCAGGCGGGCGCACGCAGGGGCGAACACATGGAATTTGCCGGGCATGGTGTCCAGGCTCGCCTGCATGCTGTTCGCGTACAGCACGTTCGACAGCGCGACGTACACCCAGAATACCGTCAGGATCAGGAAATTCTGGCGCACGCCTGGACTGGCGAACATGCGCCACAGGGCGAAACGGGCGCGACTACGCAACGGGCGTTGTGGGGCGATTGAGCCGGCTCCGCCCGCTCTGAGCTCATTGGGTGACAACGCATTCACCGGATCTCTCCTGATAAGGGGACTCGCCAGCTGCGCACTGCGCCGCGCCACCGGCGCCAAAACCTGTCCGTATCGTACGCCAACGCGCCCGGATTGTTGCGCCCGCGCCGGATTCAGGGACGAAACCGTCGCCAGCAGGGATGAGGCCGTGGACGGCGGAGAGCGGCCTGCGCGGATAGCCGCTGTGGCGCAGGTCCCGCGTGGGACAACGCCTTGCCGGCGGCTACCCGTCGCGGTACGACCCCGTCGGGACCGGGGATCAGCTCGATGGCAGGCAGCTACCCGCACGCGCCGCGAAGGAGTCTCATACGCATCGCCAGCGGGATGGTGGCTGTTTAACATCCAACCCGAATCGATCAGGAGAGCTCCATGACCTCACAAACATCAAACTCAACACGCATGACACCGGCCCGGATCGCCATATCGGCCGCCTTCGTGTTGGCCAGCTCACTGGGTATTGCCAACGCCGCACCGCCGGCCGACAACGTGCGCAGCGCAGTGGTGTCCTACGGTGACCTCAACATCAGATCCGCCGAAGGCGCGCAAGCGCTCTATCGCAGGATCGCGGCCGCCGCGCGCCAGGTTTGTCCGTTGCCGGATCCCAGGGACCTGGTGCGGGCCGGCTCCGTGCACGCATGTCGGGAAGCCGCGATCGCACGAGCGGTTCGCGACATCAACAATCCCCCGCTTGCTGCTCTGCAGGCAGGGCCTCATGGGTGAGCTGTGTCGTAGGAGTTCCTGTTCCCGGAAAAGGCACCTCGCGGGTGCCCCGGCGGAACGATGACACACGGAAAGCGCGAGTTCGGCCCTCGCAATTCATGCGATCCTTGTATGGATGCGAAACACTCGTTCGAGAGATCTATGCCTGATGATGGGTCTGGTGCTGTTCTCCTGTGCGGTCCGGTCGCCGAGGGCCACGGCGGCCGATCCGCAGCTGCCAGAACCGGCCAGCCGTTGGCCAATGTTGCTGGGTGTGCAGTACACCTACGTTCTGCAACATCAGGACGCTTTGGACGCACCCTATAGCGGACGGCTGAGCCTCAATCCGGCAGGCGACACGCAACCCACGCACACCATCGGTGGCTACCTGGGCTGGGCGCCTCTGGATTGGGCGCAGCTCTACTTCGACACCGAGAAATTCATGGGAGCGGGCGTCAGCGGCGCAACCGGCCTGGCGGGCTTGACCAACGGGGATGTCGTGCGCGAGGGCGCGAACAACCTGCCGAAAACGTTTTACATAGCCCGTCTGTTCGCGCGATTCATGCTTCCTCTGGGACAGGAGGTCACTCGAGTCGAGCGGGCACAGGACCAGATTCCCGGCACGGAGGCCACGCGACGACTCGAATTGAAGATCGGCCGCATGGCCGTAAGCGACGATTTCGATCGGAACCGGTACGCCGGATCCACGCGTACCCAGTTCATGAACTGGTCGCTGTGGGCGAACACTGCATGGGATTACGCGGCCAACACCCGCGGATACACCGATGGTGTGATGATCGCTTACATCAGTCCCGCGTGGGCGTTGAGATATGGTGTGTATCGCATGCCCGAGCATGCCAACGGGCAAACCCTGGTGGGCTCCCTGGCCAACGCGCGCGGGGAGAATCTCGAGCTCACGCTTTCGCCGTGGCCGACCGGCACTATCGTCAGGGCACTTGTGTATCGCAATACGGCGGCCATGGGCCTCTATGAGCAGGCGCTGGCCACCGCGGCGGCCACTGGCACGGTACCCTCCATCGTTGCGGATGATCGCCCTGGGCGGCATAAGACAGGCTTCGGCCTGAACGCCGAGCAGCCCCTTGCCGACGATGGCGAGACCGGAGTGTTCGCGCGGTTGGGTTGGAATGACGGCAAGTCGGAGAGTTTCGCATTCACGGAAGTCGACGACGAATTCAGCGTCGGCGCACAGGTATCCGGTGCTCATTGGCGGCGTACCGACGACCGGTTGGGTATTGCCGTGGCATCGCAAGGGCTGTCGGCTCCGCATCGTGAATATCTCGCTGCCGGCGGCTCGGGCTTCCTGCTCGATGACGGCCGGCTGCACTACGGGCGCGAATTCATTCTGGAAACCCAGTATCGCGTGCAGTGGGCGCCGTCCATCGCACACACCTCCTTGAGATTGCAGCTGACCCCCGATTTCCAGCTCATCCGCAACCCTGGCTACAACCAGGATCGCGGCCCGGCGCGCTTCTGGGGAATCCGGCTGCACCTCGAATACTAACCATGACGCTACCGCAGCCATGACCGCTCCTTAGCGCTGGGCCCGCAACCGACACACAGGCGCCCTGCCTTGTTCGCGTGATGGAACACCCCCGACGGATGTCGCAGGCCAAAGTTCCCGGAACTGGCTGCGGCACACCGCCTTTCGCTAGACTCAGCTTGGCTTTTTGACCGGAGACCTGGAATGTCCACTGGAGTGCTCACCGACACCGGATTTCTGGCGCGAGAACGGACGATCGCGGGCCCAGGCTTCAGCCGCTGGCTCATTCCTCCCGCCGCGCTGGCGATTCATCTGTGCATCGGCATGGCGTACGGCTTCTCGGTCTTCTGGTTGCCCCTGTCGAAGGCGATCGGCATAACCAACCCCGTCGCCTGTCCGGCGGACATGGGCCTGCTGGGTCGCGCGCTCACGAGCACTTGCGATTGGAAGATCTCCGACCTGCAATGGACGTTCGTGCTGTTTTTCGTGTTTCTCGGATCCGCCGCGTTCGCCTATGGCGGCTGGTTGGAGCGAGCCGGACCGCGTAAGGCGGGAGTCGTGGCGGCCATATGTTGGTGCGGCGGGCTCGCAATCTCCGCCTTCGCCATCAGCATCCACCAGCTCTGGCTCCTCTGGCTCGGTTCCGGTGTCATTGGTGGCATCGGCCTCGGACTGGGATATATCTCGCCCGTCTCCACTCTGATCAAATGGTTTCCAGACCGGCGCGGCATGGCCACGGGCATGGCGATCATGGGATTCGGGGGCGGTGCCATGATCGGCGCGCCGCTCGCAGACAGGCTCATGAAATACTATGCGACGCCGGCGTCCGTGGGAGTATGGGAAACCTTCCTGACACTGGCGGTGATCTACTTCGTCTTCATGATGGGCGGAGCGCTGGGCTATCGATTGCCGGCCGATGGTTGGCGGCCGAGCGGATGGGAACCCGCCCGCACCACACAGAAAATACTCGTCACGGACAAGCACGTCGCGCTGGAAGTAGCGTGGCGGACGAGGCAGTTCTGGCTGCTGTGGGCGGTACTATGCCTGAATGTGACCGCGGGCATTGGAATTCTCTCGATGGCTTCTCCTCTATTGCAGGAGGTCTTTGGTGGGCACCTGATCGGAGTCAACGCGACTTTCGATCAGCTCACGCCCGAACAGAAGGGGCAGATCGCCGCGATCGCGGCCGGTTTCACCGGCCTGCTGTCATTGTTCAACATCGCCGGCCGTATTTTCTGGGCATCGTTGTCCGACCATATCGGGCGCAAGGCGACCTACGCTGTATTCTTTCTCCTGGGCGTAGCACTGTATGCCTCGATTCCGTGGACGGCCGCGGAAGGCAGCCTGGCACTGTTCGTCGGCTTCTTCTGCGTGATCCTGTCGATGTATGGTGGTGGCTTCTCCACGGTACCGGCCTATCTGGCGGATCTGTTCGGCACCCGGATGGTGGGTGCGATCCACGGGCGTCTGCTGACCGCCTGGTCGGCGGCCGGAGTGCTCGGGCCGGTGCTGGTGAACTACATCCGTGACTACCAACTCGATCACGGTATCGCGCGCGCCCAGGTCTACAGCGTCACCATGTTCATCCTGGCGGGGCTGCTGGTGATCGGCTTTTTCTGCAACTGGCTCATCAGGCCGGTGGACCCGAAGCACTTCATGACCGCCACGGAATTGGAGCAGACTGCACCGAAACAGCCCTCCGCGAGCCTCTCCAGGGCAGGCGAAACATCGAGCGCCACCGCCGCAGGCGGCACTTCAGCGCTCGTGATACCAGCCTGGCTGCTCGTATGGATTCCGCTGGGCTGGGGCGTGTGGGTCACACTCACAAAGGCCGTAGTCCTGTTCAAGTAAACGATCGTCAGGCAGCGGGGGCCTCAGACCTCTCCCTCCATGGGGGTGTCGACGATATCGAGCAGAGCGCCAAAACCAGTGCGAGTGAACCTCGCTCGCCGATCCTGGACGTTCAGCACGAACAACAGTAGCGAGCGCCCCGTCACCTGGTAGATAGAGCCAAACTCCAGGTTCGGTGCCTCGATCTCCGCGGGCAGGTTGGTATCGATCAGGCGTGTCCAGGACTTGCCCTCCGGAACCTCCGGCAACGTGAATTTCACCACGTCGTGATGCGCATTGAAGACGATGAGGAGCGTCGCATCCGAGCCTCGTTGCTTGATACCACTCGGCTGCGCCCTGCCATCCAGAAGCATGCCGAAGCACTTCGCACGCGAATCCCGCCACTGCTCCTGGGTGATCTCGCCCCCTGCCGGCGAAAGCCAGGCGAGATCCTTCACATCGAGCTCCTCGTTGTGTTGGCCTAACAAAAAGCGCCCGCGCCGCAGCATCGGGTATGCCCGACGCAAGGCGATAAGCTTGCGGGTAAACTCCAATAGCCGCCGCCCGTCCGTCGTGACCGCACCCCACTGCATCCAGGTCAGCTCGTTGTCCTGGCAGTAGGCGTTGTTGTTGCCCTTCTGCGTACGCCCAAGCTCATCTCCGGCCAACAGCATCGGCGTGCCTTGCGACATCAGCAGCGTTGCCAGGAGGTTGCGCTTCTGGCGCTCGCGCACAGCAGTAATCGCCTCATCGACGGTGGGTCCTTCGGCACCGTGATTCCAGGACCGGTTGTTGTCGGTCCCGTCCCGATTGTCCTCGCCGTTGGCTTCGTTGTGCTTGTGATCGTATGAGACCAGATCATTGAGGGTGAAGCCGTCGTGGGCGGTGATGAAATTGACACTCGACCAGGGCTTGCGGCCGCGGTGGTTGAAAATGTCGCCCGACCCGGATAGCCGGCTGGCGAATTCAGCCATCACGCCTTCGTCCCCCTTCCAGAACGCGCGCGCGGCATCCCGGTATTTGTCATTCCACTCCGCCCACCCCGGCGGAAAGCGGGAAACCTGATAGCCACCGGGGCCGACATCCCACGGCTCGGCAATCAGCTTTACGCTCGCAAGCACGGGATCCTGCCGGCAGGAATCGAGGAAGCCCCCTCCTTCGTCGAACCCATACGGCTCCCGGGCGAGGATCGTGGCGAGATCGAAACGAAACCCGTCGACCCGCATCTCGGTCGCCCAGTAACGCAGGGAGTCGGTCACCATCTGCAATACACGCGGATGGCTCAGGTTGAGAGTGTTGCCGGTCCCGGTGTCGTTGATGTAGTAACGAGGCTTGTCCGGGAGCAGCCGATAATAGCTGGCGTTGTCGATCCCCTTGTGACAGAGCGTCGGCCCGCCTTCGTTGCCTTCGGCGGTGTGGTTGTAGACCACATCCAGAATGATCTCGATGCCCGCCGCATGCAACTGATTGATCATCTCCTTGACTTCGTTCGCGAAGCCCGTGGCCATGTAGCGCGGCTCGGGCGCAAAGAAGCCGATGGTGTTGTAGCCCCAATAGTTGACGAGCCCCTTCTCCACGAGCTGGCGGTCGTCGATGAAGGCGTGAATGGGTAACAGCTCGACGGATGTGACCCCGAGCCGGCGCAGGTAATTGATCACCCGGGCATCACCGAGGGCGGAAAACTTGCCGCGCCGCTCTTCGGGAATGCGTAGATCGCTCTGCGTGAAACCCTTCAGGTGCATCTCATAGACGATCGTATGGTCCCAGGGAATCTGCGGCCGCGGCTCGTTGCCCCAGGTGAAGGCTGGGTCTATGACGCGCGATTTGGGCATGAATGGCGCGCTGTCGCGCTCATCGAACGAGAGATCCTTGTCGGGAGAGCCGATCGTGTAGCCAAACACGGCGTCATCCCACTTCAAGGTGCCGACGAGCTGCTTCGCATAGGGATCCAGTAGCAACTTGTTCGGATTGAAACGATGGCCGACGTCGGGCTCGTAGGGGCCGTGTACGCGAAATCCATACACAGTGCCGGGCCGGGCATCCGGCAGATAGCCGTGCCAGACCTCATCCGTGTATTCGGGCAGATCGACGCGCTCGATCTCGGTGTTACCGTCATTGTCGAAAAGACACAGCTCGACGCGCGTAGCGTTTGCCGAAAACAGGGCGAAGTTCACTCCGAGGCCGTCCCACGTGGCACCCAGAGGGAAAGGGCGTCCTTCACGCACTGGTACTCGTCGTCTCATTGTTGCTGTTCCCCTTCGATGGGCCGACTCCGCTTCGCGCCAGTCCGTGGCGAGCCTGCCCGTGCGTGTAGTAAAGGCCGATGCTGGAATCGATCCTCTTAGCAAGCGCCATGCCGCAACTTCAGTGCGCCCCAGTCAGACCTGTCCGACAAGCATCCGGGGCAAGTGCCTATAACTTCACGACGGCGCAATGCGTCAAAGTAGCACCCGGACCTTCCCGCTCCATCTATCAGCATGTCGGGAGTAATGCAGATGCTCTATTACGCAGTTGTCTTTTTCGTTATCGCGATCATCGCAGCCGTTCTCGGCTTTGGTGGCATTGCCGCGGGGGCGGCGGGAATCGCGAAGGTACTGTTCTTCATATTCCTGATTCTGGCAGTCGTGACCTTCTTGCGAAGGGCATAGCAACCTGACAGGTAAACGATAGGAGAGGATATGGGCAATACCGGCAAATCGGACATTCAGGGCGAAGGCGACTACGAGGCCGCGCGGCGCTATCGAAAGGACGTCGAGGAGTTCGTCGAAGAGGCGGATATCGACAAGGCGGCGCAAGATGCCGCGCCACGATCGTCGGACGAGCGGCGTGAGATGGATGAGGCTGAGCGCGCAGGCCGCTCACGCTCCAAAGGCGGCAAGGAGCGGGACATGGATCTCACGCCGAAGCAGAAGACGACGCGGCCTTGAAGGGTCAACGCAATTAGTTGAGGTTTGAGGGCGAAACGCCAGGACGGGCGGGGAACCGGCACCGGCACGCGCGTAGGCGTGCCGGTGCCTGCGCGACTGAGGGGCGTCCTATTGAAGCTGCGACGCGCTCCATCCGCCGCCCAGTGCTTCAATCAACGTGACACTGGCTGTCAGGCGGTTGACGAACACCGTGAGTGCCGATTGCTCGCTTGTCAGACGCGTGGTTTGGGCAGTGATCACGCTGCTGTAGGGTACCGTTCCGGCTTTATACTGGTTCAGGGTGAGCCGTTCGGCCTCGCGGGCCGCTTGCACCAGTTGATCATCCACAGCACCCTCCTTTTCCAGCACGCGCAGGGTAATTATCTCATCCTCCACCTGCTGAAAACCTTCGAGCACCGTCTCGCGATAGCTGTCGACAGTGTTCTCCCATGAAGCCCTCGCGGCCGCGAGCTGCGCGCGATGGAGGCCGCCAGCGAACACGATCTGAGACAGTGTGGGGCCCACGGACCAGACCCGATTGGGGACCTGGAAAAGCTGCGTAAGGGACCCACTAGCGGTGTAGCCGATGGAGGCTGCCAGAGACAGCGACGGAAAGAAGGCGCCTTTGGCAACACCGATCTGGGCATTGGCCGCGGCGACCTTACGCTCGGCTTCGGCAATATCAGGACGTCTCTCGAGCAATGCGGAAGGCACGCCGGGGGGGACTGTAGGAACATCCGTTCTGAGCGCGGTCGGCGGGATGGAGAACGTGGCGGGCTGCTGTCCAACCAGGACCGCGATCGCGTGCTCCAGCGTTCCTCGTTGTATTGCCACAGCGGTTTGCTGAGCCTGCGCGGATAGCAACTGCGTCTGTGCAGTCACCACGTCCGCCTTTGCGGCGACCCCAACCCGATAGCGGTTTTCAGTGATTTTCAGTGCCTGATCATCCGCGCTGACAATATCGTTCAAGAGAATCTGCAGCTGATCCTGTCCGCGAAGCTGGAAATAATCGAGAGCCAGATTGGCCTGTGCTGACAGACGCGCTGCCGCGAGCTGGGCCTCGCTGAACTGTGCGCTCGCCCGGTCGCTTTCTACCTGACGCCGTACCTGGCCCCAGATATCCAGAGGCCAGCTCAGCGATCCGGAGGCACTGTTCTGGTTGAAGGTGTTTATTCTGAACGTGTTCCCAACTGCGGCGGACGCACCCGGTGCGTGGCCTTCACGCATGCGGTTGCCGCTAACAGTGACGGTAGGCCAGTAACCGGCCGCTGCCTCCCTGACGAGCGCCCTCGCCTGCTCGACGGCGGCAGCCGCCGCCTTCACGTTCTGATTCGAGATGTCGATCTGCTCCTCGAGACTACTCAGAACGGGGTCATTGAAGACCTGCCACCACGGGCCCCGGCTCAAGGCGTCAGCGGGCTCGGTGGGCTTCCAATCGCCGAATTCTTTGAAGCTCGTTGCCGTGTCCACCGTCGGACGCTTGTAGTCGGGCCCGATCGCGCACGAGGTGACGAGCACACACATACCACTGAGCAATACCCCACGAACGCGATAGATCATGTACTGACCTGCATGGATCCGGAACCCTCCTCTCCCCCAAGCGCGCCGAGCGCCGCGGGAGGCGCCGTACGAGGTTGTTTTTTCCGCGAGAATCGATGGATGTACAGGTACACCACCGGAGTGGTGTACAAAGTCAAAAGTTGGCTCACGATGAGGCCACCGACGATCGAGACGCCCAGCGGGCGGCGCATTTCCGTGCCGTCACCGTAAGCCACCGCCAATGGGAGAGCGCCGGCGATTGCCGCGCAGGTGGTCATCATAATGGGCCGGAAGCGCAGAGAGCAGGCGCGCGCGATCGCCGAGCGCGGATCGAGGCCAAGCGTGCGCTCCGCCTCGAGTGCGAAATCGACCATCATGATGGCGTTCTTCTTGACGATACCGATCAGGAGCAGGATGCCCAGAAAGGCAATGAGACTGAACTCCATATCGACAACCAATAGAGCCAACAGCGCGCCCAGGCCGGCCGACGGCAGTGTCGAAAGGATGGTGAGCGGCTGACTATAACTCTCGTACAGCATGCCGAGCACCACATAGATAGCGACCAGCGCGCCCAGCAACATGAGAGGCTGCCCGCTGGCCTGCTGCTGGAAAAGGCGTGCCGTGCCATACGAGCTGCCGTGGATGCTGACGGGCACATGGATCCGCTCCATCGTCTTCTCGATCGCCGCCAGCCCAGTGCTCAAGGCCTCACCTTCGGGGAGATTGAAAGAGATCGAGGTGGACACCGATGTTCCGGTGTGATTCACGCTCACCGCCGTGGTGGTGGTCGCGTAATGGCTGAAAGCCGAAAAAGGAACGACCGTTTCCTTGCTCGTGCTCACCGCGGCGCCCGTCGAAGTGTTGCCGCGGCCGGAGTTGGCCAGCGAGTTCGCCGCAAGGTTGCGAGCGAGGTCCGCGGCAACGTCGCTGGCGCTCGTCGCTACCGTCCTGGATTTCGCCTTGAATGAGGTTGTGCCCGCGACCGCTTGTGTCGCCTGGGTGCCGCTTACCGCCCCGCCGGAAGTGCTCACGTACATTTCGTTGAGGACCTCCGGGCTCTGCCAGAACTCGGGTGCGACCTCCATTACTACATGGTACTGCTGTGGGCTGAAAGGATTGTAGATGGTGGAAACCTGCGCCTGCGCGAATGCACCGCCCAGGGTATTGTCGATCTGGCTCTCGGTGAGCCCGAGCCGCGAAGCGCTGTCCCGATCGACGATCAGATCAGTCTCCAGCCCGCCGGGCTGCAGATCCGAATCCACGTCCTCCACCTCGGGCACGTCCTGCAGAGCGCGCCGCAGGTTGACTGACCACTTGCGCAGCTCGGTGAGGTCATCACCCAACAAGGTGTACTGATATTGCGCGTTGCCGGAACGGCCACCCCCGCCTCCGCCCAGGTCCTGGACAGCCTGAAGGAAGCTGGCAACGCCGGTCACCTTGTTGAGTTTCGGACGCAACCTGTCGATGATCTGATCTGCAGACACGTCGCGCTCACTCCGGGGCTTGAGCGTCACACTGATACTCGCGGTGGCACCGCCGCCAAAGCCCGGCCCGAAACCTCCCCCGCCGACCGACCCCGTGACGGCGGCGACCGCGGGATCGTGTTGAATGATGTCCGCGACCTCCTGCAGCTTCGCCTTCATGAGTTGGAAGGACGAGAAGGCATCGCCGCGGATTCCACCCTGGAGCTGACCCGTATCCTGCTGTGGGAAGAAGCCCTTCGGCACGACGACGTATAGGTACACGTTCAGGACGACCGTCACCAGCAGGATGAGCAACATGATGCGCCGGTGGTCCAGAGCCCAGCTCAACGATCGCTCGTAACCCGAGCGCAACGCATTGAATCCGCGCTCGAAGGCTCGCCCGAAGCGGGTAAGCTCTCGAGCGGTCTCCCGACGCAGCAGCCGGGAGCACATCATCGGGGTCGTAGTCAGCGAGACGACCAGGGAGATCAGGATCGATACCGACAGTGTCACGGTGAATTCACGGAACAACCGACCCACGATCCCGCCGACCAGCTCGAACGGCACAAACACGGCGACGAGGGACAAGCTCATGGACAGCACGGTGAAACCCACTTCCTGGGCACCGAGGAGCGCTGCCTTCATTGGCGTCATACCCTGTTCGATGTGACGCGTCGTGTTCTCCATCACGACGATGGCGTCGTCGACCACGAAACCCGTAGCGATCGTAAGCGCCATCAGGGAAAAGTTGTCGAGCGTATAGTCCAGGAGATACATCGCACCGAAAGTGCCCACCAGAGACACCGGTACCACCAGCGCAGGAACCAGCGCGGCGCGATAGCTGTGCAGAAACATGTACACGACGAGGATCACCATAGCCACGGCTAGCAGCAGGGTCTCCTCGACCTGGTGGAGCGATGCGCGGATCGTGGTAGAGCGATCGAAGGTGACCACAAGGTCGATCTTCGGATCGATGGCGGCTTTCAAAAGCGGCAGCTCGGCTCGGACCGCGTCCACCACTTCCACAACGTTCGCACCCGGCTGCTGGAGGATCTGCACCGACACGGCAGGCTTGCCGTTGTAGAGCCCATAAGTGCGAATGTTCTCCGTCGCTCCATCCTCCATGTCCGTGACGCTGGCGACATCCGAGAGCCGCACAGGCGCATTGTTGCGGTTCGCAATGATCAGGTTACGATACGTTGCGGCGTCACGCGCATTGTCGTTGGTGTAGATCTGGTAGTGGAGCCGGTCCGACTCGATCGAGCCTTTCGGAGCATTGGCGTTTGCGTTCGAGATTGCGGCCCGGATGTCCTGCAAGCCGATGCCGTATTTCGAAAGCGATAGCGGGTTGATCTCGACACGGACGGCGGGCAACGCGCTGCCGCTCACGTTTACCCCGCCTACCCCCTTCACCTGCGATAGCCGCTGCGAGATGACAGCGTCCGCGGCATCGTAGATCTGCCCCTGGGTCAGGGTATCGGAGGTCATCGCGATGTTCATGATCGGAAACATCGAGCTGTTGATCTTCCGATAGGACGGGTTGCGAGTCAGTGAGCTCGGCAAGTCGGCATGCGCCGCGACTATCGCCGCCTGCACGTCACGCGCGGCACCCTCGATGTCACGATCGATGCCGAAGGTAAGCTGGATGTTGGTCGAGCCCACACTGCTGTTCGAGGTCATATCGTCGACATCGGCAATGGCGCCGAGGTGGCGCTCGAGGGGAGTCGCCACGGTACTCGCCATGACCTCGGGGCTCGCTCCGGGAAGGCTGGCGGAGACGAAGATGGCCGGCACGTCGATTCGAGGCAACGGCGCGACCCCCAACAGCGTGAAGGACGCAATGCCCGCGAGGGCCACCCCGATGGTCAGCAGGATGGTCGCGACCGGCCGCGCGATGAAAGGAGCCGAGATATTCACGCCGGATCATCCACCAGATCGTGAGCCTGCGGCTGATCACCTCCCAGAATCCGCTTGGAGATGCGGTCGAAGGTCAGATAGATGACAGGCGTCGTGAACAAGGTGAGCACCTGGCTCACCAACAGGCCACCGACGATGCTGACACCGAGCGGATGGCGCAGCTCGGAGCCCGTTCCGGTGCCGAACATGAGCGGCAAAGCGCCGAATATGGCGGCTACCGTGGTCATGAGAATCGGCCGGAACCGCAGCAGACAGGCCTGATAGATCGCCTCGTGCGGCGCCAGGCCCTGTTCGCGTTGCGCATCGATCGCGAAGTCGATCATCAGGATGGCGTTCTTTTTCACGATACCAATGAGCAGGATGATGCCGACCAGGGCGATGATGGTCAGGTGCTCACCGGCCAGCATGAGCGCCAGCAGCGCACCGATACCTGCCGACGGCAGCGTCGAAAGAATCGTGATCGGGTGTATGAAGCTCTCGTACAGAACACCCAACACGATGTACATCACGAGCACGGCAGCGATGAGCAACAGCAGCTCGTTCGTGAGATTGTTGCGAAAGGCGAGAGCCGCTCCCTGGAAGGTGGTGCGAATGCTTTCTGGGACGCCGATGTCCCGCTCCACCTTCTCGATGGCATCCACCGCCGCCCCGAGGGAGGCGTCCGGCGCGAGATTGAATGACACGGTCGTCGCTGGAAACTGTGCCAGGTGATTGATCAGAAGCGGCCGCTGCTCGACGTCCACCCTCGCAATCGCGGAGAGCGGCACTTGACCGCCGGCCGCCGAAGGCACGTAGATCGAGGCTAGCGAGTCCACGGAGGTATAGGACACCGGGTCTGCTTCGAGAATGACCCGGTATTGATTCGACTGCGTGAAGATAGTGGATACGATCCGCTGGCCGAATGCATCGTAAAGGGCGTTGTCCACGGTGCCGACGCTGATGCCCAGACGCGCCGCGCTGTCGCGATCGATCGTCACATAAGCCGCAAGGCCATTGTCCTCCTGATTGCTGACCACGTCTGCCAGCTCGGGCTGGCGGCGCAACTCCGCAACCAGCTTGGGCGTGTACGTCGAGAGCGCGTTGGCATCCGCGCTCTCCAGCGTGAACTGGTACTGCGTCCGGCTGACCGTGTTATCCAGGGTGAGATCCTGGACCGGTTGCATGTAGAGAGTAATCCCGGGAATGCCTGTCGTCTCGGTACGCAAACGGCGGATGATGTCCGTGATCGTATCCGTACGCTTGTCGCGCGGCTTGAGATTGATCAGGAATCGTCCACTGTTGAGCGTGACGTTGTTGCCATCCACGCCGATGAAGGATGACAGGCTGTCCACATCCGGATCGGTCAGGATCGCCGCCGCGAGCTGTTGCTGGCGCTCGGCCATGGCCTCATACGAGACGCTCTCGCTCGCCTCTGAAACACCTTGTATGAGTCCTGTATCCTGATCCGGAAAGAACCCCTTGGGGATGAGCCAGTAGAGAAAGGCGGTCAGCAGCACCGTGGCTGTCGCCACATAGAGCGTCAGGCGCTGGTGATCCAACACCCATTTCAGGCGCCGCCCATAGGATTCGATGAGCTTGCCGAACCAGCCGGCATTCTCCTGCTCCTGCGCAGCATGCAAGGGCGCGTGCCGCAGCAGCTTCGCGCACATCATCGGAACCAGGGTCAGCGAGACGACCGCCGAAATAATGATGGTGACGGAGAGCGTAACGGCGAACTCGCGAAACAGGCGCCCCACCACATCCTGCATGAACAGCAGCGGTATGAGCACGGCAATCAGGGACACGGTCAGGGAGATGATCGTGAATCCGATCTGTCCGGCGCCTTTCAGAGCCGCATCGAGCGGACGCTCGCCGGCTTCGATGTAGCGCGTGATGTTCTCGATCATGACGATCGCGTCGTCCACCACGAATCCGGTGGCGATCGTGAGCGCCATGAGCGACAGATTGTTGAGGCTGAAGCCTGCCAGATACATCACCGCGAAGGTGCCGATGAGCGACAGCGGCACGGACAAACTTGGAATGACGGTGGCCGGGATATTGCGCAGGAAGAGGAAAATCACCAGGACCACCAGAGCCACGGCGAGCGTCATCTCGAATTCCACATCGCGGATCGATGCGCGGATGGTGGTCGTACGGTCGGTCAATACAGCGACGTCGACGCCGGCCGGCAGCGATGCTTTCAGCTCGGGCAAGAGGGCCTGAATCCGGTTCACGACATCGACCACGTTCGCGCCCGGCTGCCGTTGCACATTCACGATGAGCGCCTGAGTGTTGTTCATCCAGCCGCCGAGCTTGGTGTTCTCAGCACTCTCGAGGAGAGTAGCGACGTCCTTCAGACGCACCGGTGAATTGTTGCGATAGGCAATGATGATGTCGGCGTATTCGCTAGCGCTCCTGAGCTGGTCGTTCGTATTGATCGTGTAGGCGCGAGTCGGTCCGTCCAGTGTGCCCTTCGGGCCATTCTGATTGGCTACGCTGATAGTCGTACGCAGATCGTCGATGTTGAGACCATATGCGGCCAGGGCGCGTGGATTGACAATGACCCGGACCGCGGGACGTTGCCCGCCGGTGATGCTGACTACGCCGACGCCTTTGATCTGCGAGATCTTCTGGGCTATGCGCGTGTCAGCCATGTCCTCGACCTGCGTCAGGGGCATGACTTTCGAGGTAATCCCGAGACTGAGCACCGGTGCGTCGGCGGGGTTTACCTTGGCATAGATCGGTGGCGCGGGCAGGTCCTGCGGAATCAGGACTTGCGCGGCACTGATCGCCGCCTGCACCTCCTGCTCGGCTACGTCGATGTTGAGCGAGAGATTGAATTGCAGCGTAATGACAGAAGCTCCAGCCGAGCTCGTCGAGGACATCTGGCTCAGTCCCGGCATCTGTCCGAACTGCTTCTCGAGCGGCGCGGTGATGGCTGAGGTGATGACCTCGGGGCTGGCGCCCGGATAAAACGTCTGCACCTGGATGGTCGGATAGTCGACCTCGGGCAGCGCCGACAAAGGGAGCTGGAAGAAAGCGATCACACCCACGATCAGAATCGCGACCATCAACAAAGTGGTGGCCACGGGCCGCAATATGAAAAGACGTGACGGATTCATGCCATCAAGTCCGCACGCCGGAGACTCGCACGGGCCGTTCTCTCGTCCACCGGGGCTTGCCGAATCATCGTGTCTGAGCGGGCGGTTGGTCTTGTACTTGGCCTTGGCGCGCGTGGTTGCGCCGAAACCCTTTGCCGGGTGGAGCGCCGTTCGGAGCAGCGGTGTTTGGAGGAGCCTGTGTTGAAGCCGTGCGAGCCGGCTGCTCGGTCCCGGGAAGCTGGACAGCAGCGCCATCGCGAAGCCGATCGCCGCCCTCGGTAACCACGACGGCTCCAGGGGTAAGGCCCGCCGTCACCGCCACACGCTCGCCGTCGACCACACCCAGCGTCACAGGACGTACGGAAACAGTGTTGTCCGGCTTCACCAGATAAACGAACGTCGTGGTTTGCCCGTTCGGCGCGCCGCGGTGGACCGCCGCGTTCGGCATTACGATCTGGTTCTTCAGCTCGTCCACGACGAGCTGGATATTCACGAACTGGTTTGGAAATAGCACGTTGTCTTTGTTGTCGAACAGTGCGCGCAGCTTGACCGTGCCGGTAGTGATGTCGATCTGGTTGTCCACCGTCAGCACCTTGCCTTCCGCAAGCTTCGTGCTATCCGCGCGGTCGTAGGCTTCGGCCCGCAAGCTGGCGCCGTCATGCAGGCGCTGCATGACTTTTGTCACGTTGTCTTCCGGGATGGGGAAGATCGCGGTGATGGGCTGCATCTGGGTAATGACCACGATGCCGTTGGCATCGCCCGGGGTCACGTAATTCCCCTGGTCGACCTGGCGCAGCCCCACCCGGCCGGTGACCGGCGCGGTGATGTGGCAGTAGACGAGATTGATCCTGGCCGTTCTGAGTTGCGCCTCGTCGGAGGCAACCGTGCCGACGTATTGATCGACGAGCGCGCGCTGAGTGTCGACCTGCTGCTGAGACACCGAATCCTGGGCAATCAGATCCTCATAGCGCTTCAAGTCGAGCTTGGCGTCGGCCAGCAATGCCTGGTCGCGCCGCAGATTGCCTTCCATCTGTGCAAGAGCGGCTTCGTACGGGCGCGGATCGATGAGAGCCAGGGGCTCGCCCTGCTTCACGAGCTGCCCTTCCGTGAAAAAAATTTTCTGTAGCTGGCCGCTGATCTGGGTTCTGACGGTGACCGTCGCCAATGGCGTGATCGTTCCCAGCGCGGGTATCCGCACCGTGATGTCGCCAGAGGCCACCGTGGCCACGGATACCGCCACGGGAGCGCTCTGCCCAGCGGTGCCGGGACGAGGTCGGAAGCGATGATTCTGCCGGGAGGCGTTCGCGGCCTCCTGATGTTGCTGCTGCCGATAGTGGACGAAGCGCACCAGCAGGAAGATGAACCCCAGCACGGCCAGAAGCAGGATGATCGTGACCCGGTGACGGCGCAGAAAGCTCTGCGGAGCTTCAGGGACAAAGGCCAAGTCGTTTTTCTCCATCACCAAAGGTACACCGGCCAAAGACGGGTCGGCCAAGGATAGACCGGATGTCGCACGCGCATCGAATCCACATCATCCCATCACTCGCGTATCTCAACGCTTTCTCCCTACATTGCGATGACACACAGGAAGTCGCGTATCGTGACAGCAACGGACACTCTAACTGGTTGGATGCCGCGAGAGCAGGGTGTCGTACGCAAAAAGACACCTGCCGTTGACTATCCGCGGCGCCGGAAGTTTCCAGTGCGCCAGAGCGTGGTCGCGGAGCGCTCTGATGCGGACCAATCCCTTGACACATGTCATGGGTTCTGGCCCGTAAACTACAGCATTCGTCCCGCGCCGCGAGGCATGAGCCAGGCTCCGGAAAGCCTGTCCTCACAGTTTCTTAAGGTTTCTCATGGTAAAACGGGGTGCTGCTTGCCGCGGCCTGGCGCGTGCCCCACGGCACAGCGTGGCGACAAGCCTTCCGGCGGGTTGTGGTAAGTTGTGTCGCTCGCGTACGAGCGAATCGGGGCCTCATCAATGGGATATCGCGTTGGCATCCGCGCGCTCCTGATGCTGGGTGTTGGATTGCTCGCGGCTTGCCTGCCGGCGCCGCGCGCGGCCTCGTCCCCTGCGTGCGATCGCGCCTGTCTGGAGGGATTCGTGGATCGGTATCTCGATGCCATGCTGGCGCACGATCCCAGCAAAGTACCGTTTGCGTCCAGTGCGAAGTTTACCGAGAACGGCCAGAAGCTCGATCCGGGCGATGGTCTGTGGCGAACGTTCACCGGCATGGGGAGCTATCGCCTGTTCGTCACCGATATCGAATCGGGACACGTGGCTTTCCTCGGCTCGATCAAGGAGGCCGGCACCCCGGCCATGCTGGCGCTGCACCTGAGAATACGCAAAGGGGAGATCACCGCCGCGGAGTCTCTCGTACAACGTAGCGAGAAATCGGCGCAGGGCTTCGAGGAGATCGGCTACACCTGGCGCGATCCCGTGCCGGCGCGGGCGCGCATGTCACGGGCGGAGCTCATCAACACGGCCAACATGTATTTTTCTGGAATGCAACAGAACGACGGTAAGGGAGTCTACCCGTTCGACGACGATTGCAACCGCATCGAGAATGGCGCCTACACTACCAACGTCCCTACTCCTGCCGGGGAGACACGGCCGGATCCGAAGACTTCGACCCTGTACTCGAGCCAATGGACCTGCCGCGAGCAGTTCGAGTCCGGCCTGCTGCACTTCGTCTCCCGCATCCGGGACCGGCGCTTCGTGGCTGTGGATCCGGAGCGCGGGGTGGTGTTCAGTTATGTGTTCTTCGATCACATGGCCGGCGACACGCGCACATTCCGTACCCCGGACGGCCGTACGGTCACGGCAGGCCCGAAGGAGCCCTGGACCTGGGAAATCGCGGAAGCATTCCGGATCGAGCAAGGCAAGATTCGCCAGATCATGGCGATCATGGAACGGGTGCCGTACGGGATGAACTCCGGGTGGAGCACGTGGGAGGAAGGTATGTCCAGCGAGGGTCGGGACGCGTCGAAATGAGTTCGACCCGCACCGGCTCGAAGAAGAGCCTCAGAGCTCCGCGGTACTGTCGCCAAACGCCGCCGTGGGGATACCTGCCTTGTTGAGTACCGTGACGTGCAGGTTCGCAAGCGGCGTACCGTCCGGGCACCGCACGTGACGACCGCCCGGTAGCTTTCCGCAGGCTCCACCGACGAGGGCCAGCGGCAGCCCGGAGTGGTTGTGCAGGTTGCTGTTGCTCATGTTGCTACCATACACGATGAGCGAGTGATCCAGCACCGAGCCGTCGCCATCGCCAATCCGCGCGAGCTTGCTCACGAATTCGGCAAACAGAGCAGTATTGCTGGTTTGTACCCTCGCCAGCCGCTCGAGCTTGGCTGGGCTGTTCCCGTGATGCGAGAGCGCATGAAAGGAGTCCGGAACGCCCATGAAGCCGTAGGACTGATTACTTACCTCGGCGGCCATCATGAACGTCGCCACCCGTGTCAGCCCCGCCTCATATGCCAGCGCTATCAGGTCGAACATCAGCCGCACGTGCTCATCGAACGGGGTAGCCGTGTCGCGCGGGATCTCTTCGGATTCCGCGCCGGCCGCGGGCACGAATGCGTGAACCCGTTGCTCGATGGAGCGAAGGTTGGCGAGATAGTCATTGAGCAGCGACCGATCCCGGGGCCCCAGCTTGCGGCTCAACTCGACTGCCTCGGGGCGAATCACATCCAGCACGCTGCGGCGGTCGTGTAACGGGAGAGCCTGCTCTCCGACTGAGAAAAGCCGCTGGAAGAGCTTGCGAGGATCATGTTCCATCGGCAAAGGAGTCGCCGACGCGCGGAAGGAGATCGTCTTGGCGTAGATGTCTCCGTAGACGCGATCGCAGGCTCCCTCGCCTCCGGCAGTCTCCGTCGCCACCTGAAGCGAATCGAAGCGGGTATCGCGGTGCAGCTTCGCGGCAGCGACCTGGTCGACCGTAACGCCCGCCCACGGCTCAGGCGTCACTCGCGGTCTGGCGCAGCTCAGCCAGGTAGCGGGTGTGATCGCATGCACTGGAGGTGCGATGGCGGACCGGTTTTCCAGTCCACTGATGACAGTGACCTGCTGACGCAAGGGAGCCAGAGGCGCCAATATCGGTGAAAGCTCGAGCTGCGAACCCTCGCCTTGCGGAGTCCATTGGTCCATGACAGCGCCATGGGGAAAGTAGACGAAGCCCAGGCAGGACCGGGGCGCGGCGGCGGTACGTGCCAGCGCCGTTCCCGCCGGAACCATGGCGTCCAGAAAAGGAAGCCCAACCGTTGCGCCGAGGGCCTTGAGCACGGCTCGTCGCGGCAGGTGGATCTTGCTGATGAACATCGTCTCCCCCTAAGACTTCGACGAGAATGTGAGCACGCCGACTCCGTCAGTCAATCCTGGCCAGGACCAGTGACCACCCTGTGCCTGGACGCTCGCTCGTTCCGGTGCAAGGGGGGAGCATTCGCCAATGTGCTTGGAGATGGGAGAAAGGCGGCGCTTTGACAGGCATCGGCGCGAGCCGCTACGCTAGATCGATTACGCAACTGTTTGTTCCACAATGCGGAACCAACAGCGCCGCGCCTCAAGTCAACTTTCCGGACGGATCGCCATGAATTCCCCTTCCGACAGTGATGTGGCCGTCATCCAGCTCGACAATCCGCCGGTCAATGCGCTCTCGCATTCCTTGCGGCAGCGGCTTGCCCGTGAGCTTGCGCGAGCGGAGGCCGACCCCGCCATCAAGGCCGTGATTCTGATCGGCAACCCCGAATTCTTTTCCGGCGGCGCGGATGTCAAGGAGTTCAACACTCCCAGAATGGCTGCGGAGCCCAACCTGGCTACGTTGATTCGTCTCTTTGAGCACTCCGTGAAGCCCACCGTCGCTGCCTTGTCCGGCACGGCTCTTGGCGGCGGCTTCGAGCTCGCTCTCGCCTGTCACTATCGGGTGGCGAGCCCAGAGGCCAGGGTGGGGTTGCCGGAAGTGAAGATCGGCCTCATTCCTGGGTCCGGCGGCTCACAACGCCTGCCGCGCGCCGTCGGTCTCGAGACAGCAATCAACATGATCGTCTCCGGTGAGCCCGTGCGCGCCGCCGACCTCGGGCGAACCGCCCTGTTTGACAAAATCATCGACGGGGATCTCTTGAGCGAGGCGAAGGCATTTGCCCGTGCGATCGCGGCCGAAGGCAAGCAGGCGCGGCTGCTGCGCGACCGGCCCGTCAGCGACGCGAATCATGAGGCACTGCTGCAATTCGCCCGGAACATGGTGAAGGCGAAGGCCGGCCGGTTCCCCGCTCCGCTCGCCTGCCTCGATGCCATCGAGGCAAGCATCACGTCCGCGAGCTTCGATGAAGGCGTCGCCAAAGAGCGCGAGATTTTTTTCACGCTGCTGCAAGGGCCGGAGTCGCGGGCTATCCGCCATGTATTCTTCGCCGAGCGCGCGGCCGTGAAAATTCCCGATGTGCCGGCGCAGACACCGACTCGCAACATCGCGTCAGTCGGTGTGATAGGCGCGGGTACCATGGGTGGCGGCATCGCGATGAACTTCATCAACGCCGGCCTGCCGGTGACCTTGCTGGAAGTCAGCCAGGAAGCGCTGGACAAGGGCATCGCCACCATCCGCCGCAATTACGAAGGCTCGGTGAAGAAGAAAAAGATATCGGCGGCTGAAGTGGAGACCCGCATGGCGCTCATCAGGCCCACCGTGTCCTATGGGGACCTGGGCGAAGCCGACCTGCTGATCGAAGCCGTATTCGAGGAGCTGCCGATCAAGGAGAGGGTATTCCGTCGGCTGGACGAGGTGGCCCGGCCCGGCGCGATCCTCGCTACCAACACCTCCACATTGGATGTCGACCGGATCGCCGCCTGCACACGCCGCCCTGCCGATGTCGTCGGCCTGCACTTCTTCAGCCCGGCCAACGTCATGCGGCTGTTGGAAGTCGTGCGTGGCAAGGCGACCGCCAAGGATGTCCTTGCTACCGTCATGCAGCTGGCGAAGAAGATCCGCAAGCTCGCGGTGGTCTCCGGAGTATGCGACGGATTCATCGGCAACCGCATGCTGCATCGGTATTCGGCGCAGGCCAACTTCCTGTTGGAGGAAGGCTGCCTGCCCGAGCAGGTGGACCGTGCCATGGAGCGGTTCGGTTTGGCGATGGGGCCGTTCCGCGTGGGCGATCTCGCCGGCAACGACATCAGTTGGGCCATTCGCAAGCGCCGCGCCGCCGAGGGTCATCATACGGATGAGGGCAAGGTCGCGGATCGGTTGTGCGAGATGGGCCGCTTCGGGCAAAAAACGAGCGCGGGCTGGTATGACTACCGGCCCGGAGATCGCACGCCACGCCCCAACGCCGAGGTAAACGCCATGATCGAGAGATACTCGGCCGAAGTGGGCGTTACGCGGCGTAAGATCGATGATCGGGAGATTGTCGAGCGACTCGTGTATTCCCTCGTGAACGAAGGCGCGCGGATTCTCGAGGAGCGGATCGCGCAGCGCGCCTCGGACATCGATCTGGTCTATCTGAACGGTTACGGATTTCCCCTGCTACGCGGCGGCCCGATGTTTTACGCCGACAGCGTCGGGCTCATGGAGGTGGTCAGTGCTATCCGCCGCTATGCGCGTGGCGTGCACCCGCAACCCTGGACACCGGCGCCCTTGTTGGAGAAGCTCGCGACGGAGGGCGCCTCGTTCGCCTCCTTTGACTCTCAATCCGCGGATTCACTCTCATGAGTAATGATGCCGTCATCGTCTCAACAGCTCGCACGGGCTTCGCCAAGTCCTGGCGAGGTGCCTTCAATATGACATTTGGAGCTACGCTCGGTGGTCATGTCGTGCAACACGCCGTCGCGCGGGCGGGCATCGATCCAGCCGAGGTCGAAGACGTGCTGATGGGCTGTGCACTGGCGGAAGGCACGACGGGCGGCAATATCGCGCGACAGATTGCGCTACGCGCGGGCCTTCCCGTAACGACCGCCGGCGTCACGATCAACCGCTTCTGCTCGTCCGGGCTCCAGACGATCGCCATGGCAGCACAGCGGGTGATCACCGAGAAAACCCCGGTACTCGTCGCGGGCGGACTGGATTCCATCTCGTGCGTGCAGAACGAGATGAATCCCCACATGCGCCAGGATCCCTGGTTGCTCGATCACAAGCCCGAGATCTTCTGGACCATGATCCAGACAGCCGAACAGGTCGCCAAACGCTACGGCATCTCGCGCGACCGGCAGGATGAATACGGCGCACGAAGTCAGCAACGCGCGGCCGAGGCACGCGCCGCTGGTAGATTCGACGCCGAGATCGTGCCGATGCAAGTCACGATGGGCGTGGTGGACGAGGCAACGAGCCGCCTGAGCACTCGTCAGGTCACGATCAGTGCCGACGAGGGCATCCGTCCGGACACGACATTGGAAGGCGTGTCGAAGATCCGTACGGTGCTGCCGGATGGAGTGATCACGGCGGGCAATGCGAGTCAGTTTTCAGACGGGGCGAGCGCATGTGTGGTCATGGATGCGAAGCTCGCCGAAAAGCGCAACCTTCAGCCACTGGGGATTTTCCGCGGATTCGCGGTAGCCGGCTGCGAGCCGGATGAGATGGGAATCGGCCCGGTATTTGCCGTGCCCCGACTGCTCGAGCGCACGGGTGTCAGGATGGAAGATATCGGCCTCTGGGAGCTCAACGAAGCCTTCGCGGTACAGGTCCTCTACTGCCGTGACCGGCTCGGGATTCCCGACGAGCGGCTGAATGTGAATGGGGGTGCCATCGCAGTCGGACATCCCTATGGGGCTTCCGGGGCGCGGCTTACCGGCCACGCTCTCATAGAGGGCAAACGCCGTGGCGCGAAGTATGTCGTTGTGACGATGTGCATCGGCGGTGGGCAGGGAGCCGCGGGATTGTTCGAGGTCTGTTGAGTCTCTCGAGCTCCATGGACGGCAAGGCAAGCACCGACGCCAGACGAGGCTGCCATCAGCGCGGATGAAAACATCGGCTCGGATTCGCGGCAGGCGCTCGATACGGCGCGCCTGCGCGAATGGCTTCGTTGCCACCTCTCCACGGACGTATCCGGGCTCGAGGTAACGCGTTTCGAGCGCGGGCAGTCAAATCCAACCTATCTTCTCGATCTGGGCGAGCGCAAGCTCGTCCTGCGGCGTAAACCGCTGGGCTTGTTACTGCCGTCAGCGCACGCGGTTGAACGCGAATTCCGGATAATGCGGGCGCTCGCTGGTACCGGGATACCGGTACCAGGATGTGTTGCACTCTGTGAAGACCCGGCGGTGATCGGCAGCGCTTTCTACGTAATGCAGTATGTCGAAGGCCGGATCTTCAGCGACCCGGCTCTCGCCTGCTTGCCTCGCGAAGCACGTGCCGCAGTCTACGGGGAGATGAACAGAGTCATCGCGGCACTCCACTCGCTCGATCCCAACACACTCGGGCTCGCCGACTACGGACGCTCCGGCGCGTATATTCAACGGCAGGTGCAACGCTGGACAGCTCAGTACCGGGCATCGCAGACTGAGGACATTCCGGCGATGGAGCGGCTCATCGCGTGGCTGCCACTTCACATTCCGCCGGACGACGAGACCCGCATCGTGCACGGCGACTTCCGGCTCGATAATGTGATCTTCGATGCGCACGAGCCGCGGATCGTGGCGGTTCTCGACTGGGAGCTGTCGACCCTGGGCCATCCGCTCGCCGACTTCGCCTATCACTGCCTGCCGTGGTATCGGGGATCCAATCGCCAACAAGGACTGGAGAGTCTCGACCCGCACGCTCTGGGCGTGCCCACGGTGAGCGAATATCTCGCTGCCTACTGCGCTCGACTCGGACGCGAGGCGCTGCCTCCTGACCATTGGGAGTATTACATCATATTCAACATGTTCCGATTGGTAGGCATTCTGCAGGGTGTCGCAAAACGCGCGCTCCAGGGCAATGCCTCGAGCGCGGAGGCCGCCGTAGTTGGCACCGAGGCACGGCCGCTCGCGGAAAGCGCATGGGGACGGGTAGTAGCGATGGAGGCAGCATGATTTTCAAGCCTGGCCCCAAGGCCACAGCGCTCGCGGAAGCGCTGAACGCCTTTATGGACGAGCTCATCTATCCCAACGAGCCGGGCCTGCAGGCGGAAATCGAGGCGAATCGCGCCCGGGGCGAGCCCTGGACGCCGCTGCGGTTGTTGGAGGATTTGAAGGCCACGGCACGGGCCCGGCAGCTCTGGAATCTGTTTCTGCCGGAGTCACCTTTCGGCGCGGGGTTGAGCACTGTTGAGTACGCTCCCTTGTGCGAGATCATGGGGCGCTCGCCGTTCGCACCGGAGGTATTCAACTGCTCGGCGCCGGATACGGGCAACATGGAGGTACTCGCACGCTACGGTACTCCGGAGCAGCAGACGCGCTGGTTGCAGCCTTTGCTCGACGGAACCATCCGCTCGGCATTCGCCATGACGGAGCCAGACGTCGCATCCTCAGACGCTACAAACGTGGAGATGCGCATTGTCCGGGATGGGGATTCCTACGTCATCAACGGGCGCAAGTGGTGGACGAGCGGCGCACCCGATCCGCGCTGCGAGCTCCTCATTGTGATGGGGCAGACTTCGCCCGATCGTCCTGAAGTGCATCGCCGGCAATCAATGATTCTCGTCCCAATGAATACGCCGGGAGTGCGCAGGGTGCGCACGCTGCGCGTGTTCGGGTATGACCACGCTCCGCACGGGCACGGCGAGCTCGAATTTCACGACGTACGCGTGCCGGTGACCAACATCCTGCTCGGTGAGGGTCGTGGATTCGAGATTGCACAGGGCCGCCTGGGACCCGGTCGCGTCCACCATTGCATGCGACTCATCGGCCTGGCAGAACGGGCGCTCGAGCTGATGTGTCAACGCACTCTCAGGCGAGTTGCTTTCGGTCGCCCCATAGCGGACCAGGGCGTGACGCGCGAGCGCATTGCCAATGCGCGCATTCTCATCGATCAAACGCGGCTGCTGGTGTTGGATGCGGCCGAGAGAATGGACCGCCTGGGCAACAAGGCTGCGCTCAAAGAGATCGCGATGATCAAGGTGGCCGCCCCGAACATGGCATGCCAGGTGATCGATTGGGCGATTCAGGCGCACGGTGGCGCCGGGGTATCAGAGGACTTCCCACTCGCGGCAGCCTGGGCGGCCGCTCGGGCATTACGTCTGGCGGATGGCCCTGACGAGGTTCATCGAAATCAAATCGCAAAACTCGAGCTCGCGAAGTACAAAGAAGTGTCATGATTGCGAGCGGCGCGCTCCAGACCCGGTACTTCCCATTCTGCAACCGGCTGCCCCAGACGGCGAATTCCCCGGAACACTCCGCCTTGGCGGCGCGATTTTTCGAGCACATGCCCAGAATGAGACGGCGTGCACGCCGCGGGAACGCGGGGCGGGTAACTTAATGCATGCGCATCTTTTGTCCGGTCAAGGTAAAGCCTCGCAGGTGCTCTCGACCCATGCGAAATCGGCGCCCTCTGAGCCGCCATGCGAGCTCGTGTCGCCAATTGCAGTCATTCTGCTCCCGGACCGAAGTGTGCTATCCAGCGCGTTTCATCGCTGAAGCGTCCGATTCATGAGGATTCTGGTCGCAGATAAGAATGCCCTGTTCCTGACGGCGGTTTCCGCCACATTTGGGCGTCACTGCGAGCTCGTCACGGCCACCTGCCGGGACCTGTGCATGGATCACGTGGAACGACAGCGGTTCGATGTCGTTATCGCGTGCGAAAAGCTGGCCGACTACTCTGGACTGGAGCTGCTGAGCGAGGTGGCCTCGGTGTCGCCGGGAACGCTGCGGGTCTTCGCAGCAAGTCCCGAGCAGCTCGAGCGGCTGGCAAACCGTCTCGAAGTATTCGGACTATTCGAGACCATCAGCTATCCCCTCACTCCGCGGAAGCTACTCGAGACGCTCAAGCGCGCCCGGCAGAATCTACCCAGGCGCGCGCCTATGAAAGTCCGGCATGTGGTGTTGGATTCGGACGCGGACACGGGCGAGCGCCTCGCCCTGATAGAGCACGAGTTGCGGACCCCGGCGGATCCAGGGGCTCCTGCGAGCTGGATTGTGTATGAGACGGCGGCCGAGATGCCGCCGGGCGAAGAGGATCCGGTGGCGGCTGCGGTTCGCGGGGTCAATGATCCGTGTGATGCGGTGATCGAGATATCTCCAGCGGAGATTCCTGTCATACCGGCGCACAGCCCGGACCGCGACAGCGAAGATCCCATGTTTGAGGTGATGTCGGGAGCCGCCGAGGCGGAGGAGGCTGCCCCGGCAGACCTCGCGCAGGAGCCGCAGTGGGACGACAGCGGTGCCGCGAATGACTCTATATTCGAGCCTACCGCGCCGGCCGCGCAGTCGTATCAAAGCCCGGATGCCGGCAAACCACCTCAGCCGCGAACCCTGCCTGAGAAATCCTCAGGGACCGCGAACGCGAAAGCGGCGCGGGAGTCGAGAGCTCGTATCGGGGCGCAACCACGCGTTCGCGCGCAAGCGAACCCGACGGCAGCTCAGCGCGCAGCGTTCGAACGGGCTTTGGCGAGGCGTAAAGCCGAGAAAACAGGCGCGGCACAAGCGACGGGCGGAAACGGCGACAGAAGGTCGGGGCGTATGGGGACACCTTCGCCCGCGAATCAGCCCGACGCGGGACAGTTGAGCCGGACCAGGTCACTGGTCGCTGCAGCGAGGTCGACCTTACCGACCGGGTCACTATCGGAGCTCGCGCGGATGGCGGCCGGCAAGCGGCCCCTGGCTGTGCCCAATCTGGACGGCTCCGGGCAGAAGCGCGCGGCCTTCGCCCTTGGCTCCGGCATGGTTGCGGTGATCCTCCTGGGGGTTTTGGGCTTTGAGCTGTTGCGCAGGCCTAGTACGGCAGAGGCAACGCCGCACGTGCAGGCTGCGGCGGCCAATACTCAGCTATTCGGTCCGACGAGAACTTTGGTTGCGAACACGGAACCGCAGCCCTTCAGCGCACCGTCTTTCACCCCATCACCCCAGCAGCCGCCCCCGGATTCCAGCCCGCCTCCACCACTACCTCAGCCGCAGGCATTCGATCCAGAAAGCGCGCCTCCGGATCCGCCACCGCCGCCGCCACAGGCGTACCCGGGACCCATGGAGCCTCCCTCCTCAGACTTGCATGGCAGAGGGGTGCCATTGGGCATGGTGCCGCCCGGCTTTCAGCCGCGACCCGAAGAGGAGGAGGAGACCAAGGGGTGGAACGAATGAATGCAGCCGCCTTGTGCGGCTGATCCCGGCGTTGAGCTCGTCAACGCCGGGACCTGATCAGCTCGACCGCGAACGGCCGATCAGTCGCGGCGCGCCTTGCTCAGCAGGCGCAGAATTTCCATGTACAGCCAGACCATCGTGACCAACAGGCCGAAGGCGGCGTACCACTCCATGTAGCGCGGGGCGCCCTGGGCAGCCCCGGCCTCGATGAAGTCGAAGTCGAGGATGAGGTTCAAGGCAGCTACCCCGACGATCACCAGCGAGACCACGATCCCTACGGGACCCGAGGAGTTCAGTACCGGGACATCGATGTGGAAGAGGCCCAGTACCATCGACACCAGGTACACCAGCGCGATGGCACCCGTCGCGCCGATCACGATCGCGCGAAACCGCTCAGTCGCTCGGATGAGGCCGAGCTTGTAGGCCACGAGCATCACAGCGAGCACCGCGAACGTCAGTCCGACCGCCTGGATAGCAATGCCAGGGTATCTGGCTTCCAGCAGTGCCGAGATGCCGCCAATGGCGAGGCCTTCGAGCGCCGCGTATGGGATGGAGAGGTATGGCGCGAGATCGGCCTTGAAGCTGATGATCATTCCGACCACCAGACCACCAAAGGCACCGATCATCACCGAGGTAGAGACGATGGAGACGTCTCCCGTGGTCAGAAATTGCGACCACGGCCAGAACGCACCGCCCAGGAGCACGACCAACAGCAGGAAAGCTTTGTTGATCGACCCCTGCAGCGTCATTCGCTCCGTGCCGAAAGCCGGCCGTGGCTGATTGGCGAAAACCCGCTCGCTCAGGGTTGGGTTACCGGATCGGGTCACTGGAAGAGGCATCGAGATACTCCTGGGTGTTTCCGCTATGCGGCCGGCGCAAAGCCCTACCGGGACCCGCGCCGCCGGGATGCTTGATGGGGGTCATTATAGAGGAAGCAAGCTCGAACCGGCCCTCCCGCTGCGTCTAGCTGCCGGTACGCTGGGACGGTGCGTCCGCTCAGGACCCGCCGCCAGCAGCGACCTCTTTCTTGGCGCCCGTAACGTGGATCGGCTTGCCGTCTTCGGTTCTGGGGACGATGGGGGACTTCAGCGTCAATGAGCCCGTGAGCAGCAGGCACAGTCCAGCGGTGTCGCCTTCGATCACGCCCCAACGGACGCCGGTGCAACGATCTTCCTTCAGGCAGGCATCCCAACAATATTGCCGTTCGGGAAATGCGAGCTTTTTGTAGACGGTGCCGCTCAGATCCTGGTTCTCGATGACCGTCATACGCGGCGTTTCCGCCGCAAACGGAGTGGGTCCGGCAGGGTATAGCGCCAACAGCAACAGCGATGCGAGCAGGCGCCGGTACGGCAGCGATGTGAGGGGCAGCGCGACGGAATTCATGTGCCGCTCCAGGCGCGCGGGCGGCCTTCAAGGAAGGCGATTGCCAGGGACGCCTGCGAAAAGTCGCGAGAATACCTGAACACCGCGCGAATCTGCCATGATCAAAGGATGAACTGGCTGCCTTACGCCCTCCTCTCCGCCGTCGCAGCAGCCGCCACGGCTATCCTGGCCAAAATCGGCGTCGGTGGGATCCCTTCGAATCTCGCCACGGCGGTACGCACGACTTTCATCGTCCCGCTGGTCTGGGCACTCGTGGTCGCGCGCGGAGAAGCGCCGGCGTTGAAAGCCGCTTCCGCCCAAAGCTTCATCTTTCTCGGCCTTTCAGCGCTCGCCACAGGAGTCTCCTGGCTCGCGTATTTCAGGGCACTGCAGCTTGCACCCGCCTCGCATGTGGCTCCCGTCGACAAGCTCAGCTTGCCGCTGACGATCGTTCTGGCGACGCTGGTGCTGAGGGAACCGCTGACGCTGAAACTGGGTTGCGGGGTGGCGCTAATGGTGGTGGGTGCGATGCTGACGCTCGGCTGACACCCGTCAGCAGCCGGTGTGTACCAGCGCACACATGGACACCCTATTACTTTGCATCGTAAAGTACTTGGGAATTCGTACTTGTGAATTCACCTAGTCGACGAGTACCTCGAATGGATGTCGCGCGCCCGGAAGTCCCACCGAAACCGGCTCACTCGAAAGCATTTCGTAAGCGTCATCTAACGCTTCCGTTACATCTGCGATGCTAGGCTAGGAAAATGCACGTCCTACTCATTGAGGACAACCTCGATCTATCCGCGAATGTCGGTGAATTTCTGGAATCTCGCGGCCATACGGTCGATTACGCGCGCGACGGGATACAAGGTCTGCAGCTCGCCAGCGGCGAGGGTTATGACGCCATCATTCTGGATCTGAGCCTGCCAGGGTTGGACGGAATCAGCCTGTGCCGGCGCCTGCGCGAGACGGCCCGGCGCGACATTCCGATCGTGATGCTTACCGCGCGCGACACAGAAGCGGATAAGCTCATGGGGTTCGAGGCTGGGGCTGACGATTACCTTACGAAGCCGTTCTCGTTGCTGGAGCTGATGGCACGGCTTAAAGCCATGGTTCGTAGGGCATCCGGGTCTCACGGCGTGCTCCAGGTTGCGGATTTGACGTTCGATTTACGTACCTTGCTCATTCGGCGCGGAGAGCGATCGATTACTCTGGCACCCACCGGCATGCGAATCCTCGAGCAACTCATGCGGGCTTCTCCGGGTGTGGTCACCCGGGAACAGATTGAACGGACCGTCTGGGGTGATGATCCGCCGGGCAGTGACGCCGCGCTCCGGGGACACATCCTGATTATCCGCAACGCCGTCGATGGTGAAAGCGAGCCGAAGCTGCTTCATACCGTGCACGGCATCGGTTACCGGCTCGCCTGAGATCCATGCGTTTCGGCTGGAGCTTACGGACCCGTTTCCTTCTGGCAACGTCGGTCCTCGCTGCGGTGTTATGTGCCGCGTTCGCGGTCGCCGTGTATCAGTTCATCGAGCTGTTGGAAGATGAGTTGCTCCACCGCACGCTCGCAGGAGAAATACAACAGCTCAAGACGGAAATGGCAGTTGATCCGAATGCGCGGCCACCCTCTGCAGCCGGGCTCAGCGGCTATGTCGTTCGCACTCCAGCAGACCAGGCGACGGTCCCTCACGAGCTGGCGAGCCTGTCGGATGGTGTGCACGAGGACATCTTCATCCATGGGCACACGTTCTACGTGGCGTCCGATCATGTCGGGAATACCCGGATCTACGTTCTTCTCGACACGGGGCACGTGGATGCGATCGAGGCAAGCGTGATCAGCATCGCCTTCCTGATAGGCCTGGTTGCGTTGGGATTCGCCGCTGTCATTGCCATTGCCCTCTCACGCGCGGTCATGCACCCGGTGACTCAACTCGCCAATGAGGTCGGGCGCCTGGATCCATCGCGACGGAACGAGAAGCTGGGGAACCGCTTCGCCAACCGGGAAGTAGGTGTCATTGCCGCCGCATTCGATGATTACATGGAGCGCCTCGAACGAGTGCTCGAGCGCGAGCAAGCATTCACGGAAGACGCCAGTCACGAATTGCGAACCCCCCTGACGATCATTGCAGGCGCCGTGGAGCTGCTGCTCGAGGAGCCGGGGCTTTCCGCCTCGGCGCGCGAGCGCGTGCTCAGAATCAGGCGGGCCACGGGACAGATGCAGTCCTTGATCGGGGCGCTGTTGTACCTGGCTCGGGGTGAGCCAACGGACAGCGCGCCGCAGTCCTGCGCCCTGGATCAGATAGTCCGCGAAGCGGTGGACGTGATCGGCGCCGGCGCCTCTGCCAAGCTCCTCGAAGTCAACGTCAAAGTGGAGCCGGTGAACGTCAACGCAGCGGCCGTGATGGCCGCCTGTGTGGTCAACAATCTGCTGCTGAACGCGTTGAACTTCACTCAGGGTGGACGGATCGATGTCCGCCTCACCCCCGGTAAGCTCATGGTAAAGGACACGGGCATCGGTATTGCACCCGAGGATCTTTCACACATCTTCGAGCGTCGCTATCGGGGCACGCACAGCAGGGGTTTTGGACTAGGGCTTTATCTGGTGAGCCGCGTCTGCCAGCGGCTGGGTTGGAGGATCGAAACGCACAGCACGCCGGGCGTGGGCACGACCTTCATAGTCGAGTTCACTCCCCAGCCAACCCCGGAGAGCGTTGGCGCCGAGCTCGCGTAGCGCACTGGCCATGAGTCCTCGTGCCCCGGGGAGACGGATTGCGACCAGTGATCACCGTCAGTCAGCTCTGAGGTGGTCCCTATTTTGCGGGTTGGCGAGCTCTCTCTTTCGGAGGACCAATGCAGCATCGATGCGATGGAGGTCACGCAACGCACCAGAAAGGCAGTCTATTTCTTTCCAGGGGCTTTCAGATAGTGCCGTTTATTTCACTACCGCTTACCAACGCCGTGCCCAACGCGGACGACGACGGGACGGTGACGCGTTTACGCGACATGCCTCCCTCCAAAAAAAGCTTGCCTGCTCTAGTTTGCCCCAGTACTTTACCTAACAAAGTTGCCATCCAACGCCAGCTCTCGAGAGACCATTAGATGACTTCACAGTCGGCGCCCCTGCGGGCGCTGAAAACAAAGTTTATAAAGGCGCCCTAGTTATAAGGGTTCGAAGGCCGGGC
>CAZBTV010000007.1:0-52076 GCA_964494895.1 uncultured Steroidobacteraceae bacterium
CTGTGCCTGGAACCAGCGGTCGAATCCGGAATTGCCTGTGACTTTGCCCGGAAAGCGGGTGGCGTCGACCAGCAACAAGGCCTTGACCAGCGGTTCCAACATCAACTTGATCATGGAGCGGGCTTTCGGCGGCAGCTCATCCCACGAGAGCGAATCGGCGGGCTGACCGTCGTTCGCGCGCGCGACGAGCGTGCGTGCCTTGTAGATCGCACGGGTGATGATGTCCTCGATATAGACCTGATGCTCGAACACCAACAGCGCGACGATGTCGCTGTGATCCGTGAGGTACGGACGTGTGTCGAACAGGCGGTCGACGTTCTCGAGCGTACCCGGGCGATTGAGCTTCAGGCTCGAGATGCCCGAGGCGGGCTGCACGGGGCCGCTTACCTGGATATTGCCCAGGTGAGAAAGGCCATCCGGCTTGCCAGTCACGTACCAACCGCCCCAGCGCTCGCTGAGAGGGGTAGCATCCGTCGTTTCCTTGGATATTTCGGTCGTGAGTGGCTCCCCGCTCACGGTGACCGGAGATGACATGAAGAGAAACCTGGGCACGCCACCACCCATGAGCGAAAAGGTGTCGTGACAGGTGAGGCAACGCAGGGTTTCGCGGTCGAACTGTGTGGTCGTGGGATCGCGGTTGGGAAGCGTATAAAACACGGGTCCCAGGGCACTGTCCATGGCCGTAATTTCCAGAATGCTGGTATCCGGGATCCAGGCGACATAAGTATCGTCGTCGAAGTAGATCGCGCGGGGAGTTGCAGCCCGGATCAGCTCGAACTGCAGGCTGGTCTTCGAGTACACCAGACTTTGGGAGCTGGGGTCGATGCCCAGAGCCTGCAGAAGGGAGTCCAGATAACCACGGCCTGGCACGAACTTCAGCTTCACCTCGCCACGTTCCATGCGCTCCTGCAGGCGCGCGATCGCATTGTGGGTTGGCCGATCGGCGTAGCCGATGAGCGGGTATTCGGTGTCGTAGCGCAACGCGCTAGGGACTGGAAGCCGCAGGGGAGGGGTACTCAGCTCGTCGGCTGCTCTGGAGCCAGCGGTGCCCAGAGCGGCCAGCATAGACAGCAACCCGACCTGTGCCGTCCGCCGCTTATCGATCCAAAGATGCTTCAGTGACATCGCATTCAGTGTGACTCGTAAGTCGAGTATAGATGCCCAATCACGGTGCAACCGGGACTCCAGTCGTGGATGTCCATTGCGTGGGAGGCTCCCGCTTGGAACCTTGATGCCGGTTGGGGCTCTTTCTTTGGATGCGGTCCGCTGCAGCGGTCGCTCAGGCATAGCTCATGTCACCAGGTGGTGCCCAGGTGCCCCATGATCTTCAGAGAGTCCGTCCTAAAGGCCCGTAAGCTCGGCGCTAGTGATCTGCATCTCGAAGCGGGCGCCGCACAGATCGCGCGCGTGAGGGGCGAGCTCGTGCCCATCGGCGAGCCACTGAGCGCTGCGCAACTGATCGAGATGGCCCGGGAGTTCCTGGGACCGGATGACTGGCCAGGCTTCGAGGAGCGTGGCTCCGTGGACATGTCCCTGGTAATCGGTGGGACCCGCTGCCGCATCAATACGTATAAAACCGTACGCGGGATAGCGATGGCTGTGCGCCTCCTGGCGCCAGCGGTGGGTGATTTGCGAGCCTGCAATCTGCATCCGGAGTTGAAGCGGCTCGTATCCGCTTCCACAGGACTGGTCATCGTGTCGGGACCGACAGGATCCGGCAAGTCGACCACGCTCGCCGCGCTCATCGAGGAGGTGAACGGATCGCGCGCGCAAAACATCATCACTCTCGAAAGCCCTCTCGAGTATGTCTTTACGAACCGCCGCTCCTTCATCCATCAGCGCGAGATTCCAACTCACTCGCCGAGCTTCGAGCAGGCGATTGTGGATGCCTTGCGTGAAAACCCGGATGTCCTGGTCATCAGTGAGATGCGTACGCCGGAGGCGATGCGCCTCACTTTGAGCGCCGCGGAGACCGGGCATCTGGTGCTTGCCACCATGCACTCGGCGACTTGCGCCGAGGCATTGAGCCGGATCTGCATGTCGTTTCCGGCGGAGATTCAAGGCAACATCCGCGCACAGCTCGCCGACTGCCTGGTCGGTGTCGTATGTCAGCGGCTGGAATTCCTGCCACAGTGGCAGTTGCGCGTGCCTCGCTGCGAGGTGCTGCTGGCGAGCTCCGGCGCCAAGGGTACGATCCGCGCTGGGCAGTTCGGCGGAATTGCCAACGTCATCCAGTCCGGCGGCGAGGAGGGGATGTGGACCTTCGATCGTTATCAACGTTGGATCGAGCAGCAAAAAGACTGGGTACGCCCGGTGGTCCCCGCGGCCGCGGCGTTGGAAAGTGAGCAGCCGAGGGCGGAAGCTGTTCGAGTCACGCTATCCGCCGGGCCAACTGGAAGTGGTGTATCACCGCCACGGGCTGGCGCTGGCGGTGCCGCCGCCGGCCGCACGAAGCGCCATCCCGGCGCCGCTGCCGCGCGAGGTGGCTCCAGTCGAGCAACTCCCGCCGAAGGAACCGACTCTCAGGAAATCAGCATCAACGAGGATATGGATCTCGACGAGATCGCTGAGCTCGCCCGGAGTATCGAGAAACGGACCCGCTGAAGCATTCGGCGCGGGAGGAGCTTCCGGCTGAACGATATGCGGAGAGTGGCGCCGCTTAGAGCTCAGCTCGCCGAATACGTATCCTTGAATGTGGAGTATACCTTCTCCTGCGTGGTGATGAACTCCAGCAACACCGGCTTGCCTTCCTTGGTTGCGGCGATTCCTTGCATCAAGGCGTGCATCACCTGGGCAGGCTCCGTGACCCGCTCGCTGTAGCCGCCGAGCGCTCTCGCCCAGTCGGCGTAGTTGCCCGAGATGTCCGTCGAGTGATATTTCTCACGCGAGACGGCCATCGGCTTGAATTCCATGGCCATCGAGTAGTTGTTGAACAGGATGGACATGATCGGAATCTGGCAGCGCACCGCCGTCTCGAAGTCCATGCCCGTCATGCCGATGGCCGCGTCGCCCCATACGTTGATGCACAGCTTGTCAGGATGGGCAAGCTTGGCACCCATCGCGAGGCCGATGCCGTAACCCAACTGCGTGCTCTTGCCCCAACCGATATAGCTGAGCGGGCTGACGGGCTGCCAGAAAGGCGAGAGCTCGTCGCGCGGGCTGCCGGCGTCGTGGGTGATGATGGTGTTGGATACGTCCGCCACGTGCATCAGGTCCCAGATCACCCGATAGGGCGAGAGCGGCTTGGAGTCGCTCGTGAGCAGCGGCATCCATTCGGCCAGCCACGGGTCGTTCTGGGACCGGATCCGCTTATGGACATCGGCCGCCAGGCCGCGTGGCTTCTTCAGGCGATCTTGCAGCGCTGCATGCAACATCTGCAAGGTGAGCCTGGAATCACCGACCAGCGGGTGTCCGGTTGGAATGTTCTTGTTGATATCCGCCGGGTCGAGGGTGTTGTGGACGAACACCTTGTCTTTGGTCGGGAATCGGATTCCAAATCCGGTCGCCGTAAAGCTCGCGCCGGCCCCGAATACGACGTCGGCATCCTGCACGTGTTGGAACACGGCTTTGGGCATGGATACTCCGCCCGAGCCGAGCGACAGGGGGTGGGTCTCCGGGAAAGCGCTCTTGCCTTCGAGGCTCGTGGTGACCGGCGCTTCCAGGAGCTCCGCGACCGCCTTCAACTCCGGCCACGCGCGCGCATAATGGATACCCTGGCCGGCATAGATCAGCGGCCGCTTCGCCTCGATGAGCGCGGCGGCCGCCGCGTCGACATCCGCCTGGCTCGGCGCCGAAAGAATGCGGCGAGTCGGCCTGTAGTCCAGGGTGCCAGGCACTTCGAGATTCCAGACGTCGCCGGGCACCTCGAGCAACACAGGGCCGGGGCGGCCGTTGCGCGCCATGCTGAATGCGCGGCGCAGGGCCGGCACGATCATCTCCGGTGTGACGATCAGCTCGGCCTGTTTGACAATGTGCTGGTAGTTGAGGGTTGCGTTGAAGCCGGGTCTGACCCAGGACTGGCTTCGGGCAGACGCACCGGGAATGACAATGAGGGGCACTCCTTCCGACCAGCACTGCGCCACGGCGCCGAAGGAGTTTTCAACACCGGGACCCGCCTGGCAGCAGAAAACCCCGACTTTGTCGCCGGAAGTCATGCGGCTGATCGCGTCCGCCATGTGGATGCCGACCCGTTCCTGGCGAACGATGATGGGACGAATGCCAGCAGCGGCCGCGGACTCGGTCAGCGGGTTGAGCGGATACGCGAGCAGAAATTCCACACCTTCGCGTTTGAGAATCTCCGCTGCAACCTGTGCAACATTCATCGGTCAGCTCCGCAGCTTTCAAAACGGACGTTTGGCCAACGAGTATAGATGGGCTCCGTAGAGAAGACGCGAACGTACGGCCGGGCGACCGTCAGAAGGACGATGTGAATTGGCGCGGAGCCGCCCGGTCAAAGAGTGTGTTCGGACGGCATTTCCGATGTGCACCCCGCTTCCCGTATTCTGCGATAACCTACTGAAAACAAAGGGTGCGTCACCGGATGCTCTGAAGCTCGCGAGTGGCGGATCCGCCGGCTCGCCCATCGTGATCCTAACCAGCCAACGAGGAGAGGCATCGTGGTCATGCACGAATCGATAACGCAGCGCGGCGCGCAACAGCAATGATCTCAGCCATGATTGAGATGGCTATCTCGACCGGGGTGCGGGCACCGATGGACAAGCCCACCGGAGCGCGGATGCGATCGATCGAGGCGTCGTCCAGCCCCGCCGCTCGCAGCCGCTCCACTCGCTTCGCATGAGTGCGGCGGGACCCGAGGGCTCCAACATAAAAAGCATCCGTCCGCAGCGCAGCTTGCAGCGCCGGATCGTCGATCTTTGGATCGTGAGTCAGTGTCAGAACCGCCGTACGCCGGTCGGGTGCAAGTGCCGTGAGCGCTTCATCGGGCCAGTCATGGCGGAGCGCGACTTCGGGAAAACGTGCCGGAGAGGCGAAGGCAGTGCGCGGATCGATCACGGTGATGTCGTATCCCGCGAGTCGTGCCAGAGGCACGAGTGCCTGTGCGGTGTGAACCGCGCCGACAATCAACAGGCGTGGCCGCGGGTTCCAGACTTCCACGAAGAGGGTATCCGAGTTGGTATCGACGATTCCGCTCTGATCGTCGTCCAACGCTCGTAGAACCTGCTCCAGCTCGGCCGCTCCGAGCGGCAGGTCACCTTGCACGCCACCGGCCTTCGTGACCAATGCCTGCGTGCCGGTCGCAAGATGGGTGACACACGCCACCGCGGTCCCACTGCTTTCCAGCGCCAGAAGCTGCTCCAGGAGGGTGAGCTTCAAGATAGTCTCTCGACGAAGATCCGGACCCGGCCGCCGCAGGCGAGGCCTGCTTCCCAAGCCTGCTCGTCGGTTACACCAAAATCCAACACACGGGGCGTGCCCGTGCGGATGATCTCGAGCGCCGCTTCGACCACGGCGCCTTCGACACAGCCCCCGGACACGGAGCCCATCATTCGCCCCGTCTCGTCCACTACGAGCTTCGAGCCCACCGGGCGTGGCGAGGAGCCCCAGGTGCTGACAACAGTTGCCAGTGCAACTCCGTGGCCGCCTCGATGCCATTCTGCCGCAGTGCTGAGAATCTGCTCGGCGTCGCTCATGGTCCTCCCCAAAAGGCCGCTTGTTCTGCAGTGTCGCTCAGCTGCGCCTCGGTCGCTACCCTGAGGCTGCAGTTCGATGGGGCGACCGTGTGACGGCGGGCCAGGGGCCAAGATGGCTCGGCAAGCAGCAGCTCGCCCGTGGACGTGACAGCGGCAGGGGGCGCAAAGATGCCCGGCGGCGATAGCGCGAAGTCAGTCCGGCTGCGTCAGCGCAGCCTCTACGTGGCGCGGTATCTGCTTCCTGGCAGTCAGTCTCTAGACAAATCATACCGAGGAGAAGCATATGGCTGTTGCAGCGAAACCCCTGGCACTCGTCACCGGCGCCTCGAGCGGCATTGGGCTCGAGCTTGCCCGCGAGTGCGCGCGGAATGGTTTTGATCTGGTGATCGCCGCCGACCGGCCCACGGCCGAAGCGCGCACTGAGCTGGAATCACTCGGTGCCAAGGTAACGCCCATCGAGGCCGATCTGGCGACGGCCGATGGTGTCGCGCAGTTGTATTCGGCGGTACGCGGGCAAACCGTTGATGTGTTGGTCGCGAACGCGGGGCACGGCCTCGGCAATGCCTTCCTGGATCAGTCGTTCGAGGACATCACGCACGTGATTGACACAAACATCACGGGCACGCTGGCGTTGATCCACCAGGTCGGACGTGACATGCGCGCCCGCGGAGCGGGACGCATTCTGATCGTGGGCTCGATAGCCGGGCTCATGCCGGGGGCGTTCTCGGCGGTATACAACGGCACGAAGGCGTTCATCGATTCATTTTCGCTGGCGTTGCGTAACGAGCTCAAGGACACCGGCGTCACGGTGACCTGTTTGATGCCGGGTGGCACCGAGACCGATTTCTTCGAGCGCGCGGATATGATGGACACCAAGATCGGAACCGAGCAGAAGCAGGATCCGGGCGAGGTGGCGCGCATCGGCTTCAAAGCTATGATGGACGGGGAGGCGCAGGTGGTCGCCGGTATGATGAACAAGATGAGGGCAGCGGCGGCATCGGTGACGCCTGCAACCGCCCTCGCGGAGCAGCACCGAAAGCAGGCTCAGCCAGGAACGGCAAGGCAGTAGCCGCGCTTCTCCTGTCTTTTGATGACTCCCGGCGAGCGCTGTTACGCGGCGCCGGGAATGTCTCGCCAACGCCAATCCTAACGGGACGCCTCGTAACGCGAGGGGTGCGTTTTATACCCGTGCCTGAGAATGAGAGGCACCAGATACCACAACACCAGGAGCAACACGGCTACGGCCGTGGAGCCGGCAAGCGCAACCGGGTTGTCCCCGAACAGCTTCGTCAGCGCGACCCAAATATCGCAGGAGATGCCGCCTCGCACAGCTTCATGCCAACATCAAGCAAACCCCGTGCCTGAGGTTGCGCTTGCGAAGGCCGTCTTGTCGCTAGGGGATCGAGCGTGCGATAACACTGTGTCTGGCGAGCGGCACTGGAGCACCCATGTCCAACAGCGACTCCCGGATGACGTCATCGGCTGGAGTGGTGGGTCTTTCGCCGGCGGCCAGACGATCAGCATACTCGAACAGCTTGTGAAACAAGCCAGCCTGGTCCACGGGGGCACGCAGCGTAATCTGCGGGTGTGCGACGAAGAGCTGGTGCCAGGTTGCGAGCACACCATCCCAGAAGGGGCGCGTGCGCTGATAGTACTCGTCGGCCGCGGCGAAATCGTAACCGTGGATCCGTGAGTATCGGGCAACCCCGTATTCGCGCGCCAGATAGGGGTGAGCGGTATCGATCGCGCGGTCGGGTGTCAGCACGGTCTTCAGGTTGTTTTCTTCCTGGACCCAGCCGGTGGCCGTGATGGTGTGCCGGTTGGTCCCCAACAGAACCTGATAGTCCTTGCGCACGCTCCATTCCCTGCGCGGCAACGGGCGCCAGGTATCACCGCTCAGCCAGGTGGAGAAGCTGGCCGAGTGGCTCCACCGTCCGACGCTCGCGTAGCGGGGAGATTCGTCTACCTGATAGACCGTTTGCGACCACACACCGGTACGTTCCGCCACGCTCAGTTGCCGTTGCTCCCAGCGTTCGCGTCCTTTGAACTCCACCAGCTCCGTGGGTTCGTACTGCCAAGTCTGGCGCCAATGTTTGGTTACGATGGGCTCGCTGATGGAGCCGTCTTCCTGCACGACACGCATATCCAGGATATGCACCAGACTGATGGACTTCCCGGTGTCGGCGTCGACGTAGACACGCTCTGTGCCCCAGGACTGGTACGGCTTGTCGCGCGGGGTCTGGGGCGGATAGGTCTCCACTTCCAGAAAGTCGAAGGTCACGCGGTAGTCACCCGCCATGGCCAGAATCGCACGCCGGTCGCGCTCGAACGGCTGCAACCCCGGCTTTTGCAGGGCTTTCCAGGCTTCCGTCGGCTCGGTGTCGAGCTGGACCGCAGGGCCGCGGGTGGTCCCACCACGCGGGGCAGGCGCATCGGGTCCGAGCTGCCAGCTGAACGTGTAGCGGGATTCGCCGGTTGCTGGCGCCGAGCCGGCAGAGGTGGCGCTGGCGGGAGGTGCCGCTGTCGCCGGTATGGCGAGCGCGACGAGTACAACCCATGCTCCGACCACCGCTCTGACCACAATTGCCGCTCCTGCGTCTCCTCCGGCAGACTATATGCCAATGACAACGAATCACAAGGTAAGGGTGTGGTACCTGCGCCTCGCCCTGGCCACTACTGCCATTGCCATCGGATTTACCGCGTGTACTCCGACTCCGCAGCTCCTGCGCCTTGGGGACAGTACCGAGGTGTTTTATCTCTCAAACACGTCGGTGCAGGTCGCCCCCTCTTACCCGCGGACCCGGGAGCTGAAGATCGATGGCGAAGCCTTCGTGCGGGCCTCGACGGGTGAAAAGCCCCTGATCATTCGAACCCGGCTCATGGTGTTGACAGTCACGGGGGCCTCGGCATTGCGGGTTACCGCGCGCTCGAACGAAACGGGGGAGGAGGCGGACGTCCTCTACGGCCATGTCGAAGCCCGCAAAGCCTATGCATCGCGCCAGAACGAGGCGGACACCTTGCTGGGGGGGGAGGAAGTGATGATCAACGAGACCATCGATCTTCAGGAAAAGGAAACCGCCGATTTGCCAAGTCTGCGTTCCTGGAGCGATGCGCTCATGGCGTCTGTGGCGCGGAATGTCTCCCGTTGAGAGTTGTTGACGGCTAGCCTCCAGGCTCTGGAGCAGCGACAGAATGACAATGAGGGTGGTCGGCTGTGAGCCTGTTCCAGCCAAGTCAGCGGCTAAGTAGATGTCACGATTGCGAAGCTCCCACTCATGCGCAAAGATCCTCAATTGTGACTACGGCCGTTGTTTCGAGGGGGATGGTGGCCGATACGACAGTACCCCACGCCGATCGCGTTCTGCGTGTCGTCGGTGTTTGCCTCGACCCCCACCCGGAAAGGCCGCGAGTACCGTCGCGCTACCCACATTTCCACGGAGCCTCGCATGAACGCCCAGATGAATTCCGACCTGACCGCGCTCAGCGCGCCAGTGCAAAAGTTCACCGCCCAGCCCCGGAAGGTTCTGATTGATGGTCGCTGGGTTCCCGCCAAGAGTGGCGAAACGTTCGACGTTTTCAATCCCGCCGACGGGCAACGCATCGCCCGTGTCCCCGCCTGTGAAAAAGCTGACGTGGATGCCGCAGTGGCTGCGGCGCGCAAGGCGTTCGATGAGGGCCCCTGGCCGCGGATGACCCCGTCCGCGCGCGGCAAGATCATCTGGAAAATCGGCGATCTCATCCTCCAGAACCTGGAAGAGCTGGCCCAGCTGGAGTCGCTCGACAATGGTAAGCCGATCGTGGTCGCGCGCGCGGCCGATGTGCCGCTGGCCGCAGACCTGTTTCATTACATGGCGGGTTGGGCAACCAAAATCGAGGGCAACACAATCGCTCTGTCGGTCCCTTACACGCCTGGTGCGGAATACCACGCTTATACCCGCCGCGAGCCGATCGGTGTTGTCGGACAGATCATTCCGTGGAACTTCCCGTTGTTGATGGCGGCCTGGAAGCTCGGCCCCGCGCTGGCCAGCGGCTGCACGATCGTGCTGAAGCTCGCCGAAGAAACACCGCTTTCGGGTCTGAGGCTCGCGGAGTTGTGTCAGGAAGCGGGAGTACCGGACGGCGTGTTGAATGTGCTCACCGGGTTCGGCGAGACCTGCGGCGCGCCGCTTGCGGCTCATCCGCAAGTGGACAAGGTGGCGTTCACCGGCTCGACGGAAGTTGGCAAGCTCATCGTGAGGGCCGCCGCGAACGATCTGAAGAAAGTCACTCTGGAGCTTGGGGGCAAGTCGCCCAACATCATCCTGGAGGACGCGGATCTCGAGACCGCCATACCCGGCGCGGCGAATGCCATTTTCTTCAACCAGGGGCAGTGCTGCTGCGCCGGCTCGAGGCTGTTTGTGCATCAGAAGCACTATGACAAGGTCGTGGAGGGTGTTACTGAATTCGCGAGGAATATCCGGGTCGGCCCCGGATTGGACGTGCGCACGCAGATGGGCCCGCTGGTTTCGCAGACCCAGCTCGAGCGCGTCTCCGGGTATCTTCGCTCCGGTGTCGAGCAAGGCGCGAAGGCGACTTGCGGCGGACGACGCATCGGCGAAACCGGATATTTCGTCGAGCCCACCGTGCTGGTGAATACGTCCAATGACATGAAGGTCTATCGGGAGGAGATTTTCGGACCCGTCGTCACCGCCACGCCGTTCAAAGATGCGGACGACGACTTGCTGAAACGTGCGAACGATACGCCCTACGGTCTGGCCGCCGGCGTCTATACGCGTGATATCGGCAAGGCGCATCGCATTGCCAACCGGTTGCGTGCCGGTACGGTCTGGATCAATTGCTACAACATCTTCGATGCGGCCTTGCCGTTCGGTGGGTACAAGGAGTCCGGTTGGGGTCGCGAGATGGGCCACGCCGCCCTCAACAACTATCTCGAGACGAAGGCGATCTGCGCGAGCATCTAGGCTCGCCCTGGGCGAGAGCCAAGGTCCGCGGGAACTTCGCCGCTCCCGCGGACCTGAGATCCGAACTGTGCTTCAATGGCGGTATTCGGCAGAAGCCGGGAAGGAGCACTGTGTATCCTCCGCCACCAAGAAAACCGATCGGCGCGTTCCTGCTTGCGATGTTTGCAACTGTGTGCTTCGCACAGGCGCCGCTGAGCGACACAAAACCCAAGGTTCGGGCCATTACCGCTTTCGTGCGCCTCGATCGGGTGGATTTTGCGCCGCAGGTCGCGGAGGCGCTTGGGGTGCTGAGGGCGGCGAGGAGCGAGTTCGAGAAGCTGGGATATCAGGTCGAGACGGTCCGTATCGTGACGCAGCCGCTCGCGGAGCTGGTGGCGGGGCGTTCCGATGCCGATGCGTTGAGATTCCTCAAGACGTTGGATGACCTGGCGGCGAAGGAGCGCTTCGCGCCTAACGTTGGTCCAGCAATGATGCGAGACTCCGACGACCCGCGGACCATGCACCTGCTCGCGCAGGTGCTCTCGACGCTACCCAACATCAACGCCAGTGCCATCATGGCTGGCGACGACGGTATTCACTGGAAGGTGATTCATGAGACCGCGGCCCTGATACGTTACGTCGCGGATCACAGCGCTCACGGTCATGGCAATTTCAACTTCGCCGGCACGGCAATGCTCGAGCCTCTCGGGCCATTCTATCCTGGCACCTACCATACCGGCGCAGGGAGGCAATTCTCGCTGGGCTTCGAGGGCGCGAATGTCGTGCGGGAGGTTTTCGCGCGTACCCACGGTGATTTTGGGGCCTCGGTCGCGGAGTTGACCAAACAACTGACCGTGCACGCCAAAGCGGGGGAGTCCGTCGGCCAGAAAATAGCGGCCGCGACGGGTTGGTCCTTCATGGGCGTGGATCCCACGCCCGCGCCGCTGGCCGACGTCTCTATCGGCGCGGCGGTGGAGGCTTACACGGGCGCGAAATTCGGGTCCAGTGGCACGATGACCGCTGCCTTGGTCATCACGAGTGCCGTCAAGGCCGTTCCGGTCAAGCAGATCGGCTACTCGGGATTGATGGTCCCCGTCATGGAAGACAAAGTGCTCGCGCAGCGTTGGGCGGAGGGCACTTACACGACGGATAACCTGTTGGCCTATTCGGCTGTTTGCGGGACCGGGCTCGACACCATTCCGCTTCCGGGGGATATCTCCGAAGACCAGCTCGCGCGCATGCTGGGCGACGTTTCCTCCCTCGCCTGGAAATGGCACAAGCCGCTGTCCGCGCGGCTGCTCCCGGTAAAGGGGAAAAAGGCGAGCGACTGGACCGAGTTCCAGGATCCGTACTTGTTCAACACGAGTCTGCATGCTCTGCCGTAGTCCCGCACCAATCGCCTGCCCGAAGGGCTTCGCCTCGGCTGGCCGGCCCACGCGTGTCCCTCGGGGGCGCGGCCCTGGATGGCCACCGGTTTGCCGCGTGCGGCTCTCCGAGCGATGGATTACCCTTGCCGGGGTTCTCTTGGGCGCTCCGGTCACGCCCTGCCTGGCCCAGGTAAACACCACCGTGGTGCCGGGCGAGCTCTGGGCCGAGCCGCCGACCCTGCGCTCGCTGGGCTTCGAGTGGCGGATCACGGGAGATGACAACCGCAACTCCCGGGTCGAGGTGTTTTACCGCAAGCGAGGGGAGCAAAGCTGGCGCAAGGCATTGCCGTTGCTGCGTCTGCAGCGCGAGTCCGTGACCGGTATCGTGCCTCACGAGGGAAGCGGCGAGCACTTCAATCACTACATCGCCCCAAACATGTTTGCCGGCAGCATTCTCAATCTCGAGCCGGACACCCAGTATGACTGCCGCTTCGTGCTATCTGATCCTGACGGTGTGAAGGGTAACAAGGAGCGCGTCGTTACCGTCCGCACTCGCAAGGAGCCGGTACCCGCACCCGGCGGTGCCGTCTATCATGTCTATCCGTTCGGCTACCAGGGGCCGAGGCAGCAGCCTGCCTTCACGGGGCTGCTCGCCGCTTACTATATGGGATCGGACGAATCCGACCACTCGCGCGAGATGCCGCCGCGAGCTCGGCCGGGAGATACGATTCTCGTGCACGCCGGCCTCTACAAGGACAACCGGTTCGTCTATGGCGGATTCGACAGAAGCATCCCGGCCTTGGGTACGCCGTTCGATGGGACCTACTATCTCACCCAGAGCGGCACGCCCGACAAGCCCATCGTGATCAAGTCGGCAGGCGATGGCGAAGTCATTTTCGACGGTGACGGGTGCGATAACCTGTTCAATCTCATGGGCGGAAGCTTCAATTACTTCGAAGGTATCACCGTTCGCAATACGCAGGTCGCCTTCAAGCTCGGCATCAAGGCAATCGCCGGCTCGAGCGGCTTCACTCTGAAGCGCAGCCGCGTCTACGACGTCGGCCGCGTTGTGGAGGCGGGCTGGTCCGGATCGAAGGACTTCTACATCGCCGACAACGTATTCATCGGGCGCCACGATCCCGGCAAGATGCAGAGTTGGTTCACGCCTGAAGTCTGGGCGAAGTTTCCCGGCTATCCCGCGCTCATCAACTCGGAATATGCCGTCAAGGTCTACGGCCAGGGGCACGTCATAGCGCACAACTATGTGGCGAACTGGCACGATGGAATCGACGTCGATACGTATGGTGATCCGGACGGCACACCGGACGAGCTTCGCGACCGGGTGCCGGTGTCCATCGACATCTACAACAACGATATTTATAACACGGACGACAATTGCATCGAAGCCGACGGCGGCGCGCACAACATCCGTGTGTTCAACAACCGCTGTTTCAATTCCTCGGGCGGTGCGCTGAGCGCCCAGCCCACCTTCGGCGGGCCGTCGTATTTCTACCGGAATCTCGTCTACGCGACGACCACCGGCGGCTACATGAAGCTGGTGGATACACCGGCGGGCGTCCTGTTTTATCAGAACACGCTCGTCGGCCAGGTCCGTTATTACGGTCCGGCCGCGAACGTGCACTTTCGCAACAACCTCATGCTGGCGGACGGATGGTCGCCACAGGTGTTCGCATTGCGGACCACGACGAATTACTCGAGCTCGGATTACAACGGATTCAGGCCGGATCCCGCCGCGGGTCCGGCGGCTTTCGAATGGGACTCTCCGCCGTTCGCAACCCCCGTGGATTATGACAATCTCGAAACGCGCCATTTCAAGACTCTGGCCGAGTACAGCTCCGGCACGGGCCAGGACCAGCACAGCGTTCTGGTCGACTTCAATACGTTCTCGAAAGTGACGATTCCCGACAAGTCAGATCCGCAGCGGCTATACGAGCCGGAAAGCTTCGATTTCAGTCTCGAGGCGGGCTCGCCCGCCATTGATGCTGGTATCGAGCTGCCGACCATCACGGACGGATTTACGGGCAAGGCGCCCGATCTCGGTGCTTACGAGTCAGGAACAGCCCCGCCGCGTTATGGTCCGAGGATACGACCCCCCGGCTCCGTAGGGGCCGATGCTCCTCGTTCGGTCAGGGGGCCGCCCCCCGGACGGTGAGGGATGATCGTGCGGAAGTTGCTGCCAGGTCTGACCGACACGGACACCAACACTATCGCGGCCGCCGGTGTCAGAAGGGGGACGCCTCTGCCCCTCGGCACGCGTGCTGTTCTCGATGGCGTCAATTTCGCGTTCTTCAGCCGCCATGCCCGTCGAGTACGGCTCGAGCTGTTCACGGACAGCCGGGACGGCACCCCCACGCATAGTATCGACCTGGACCCCGTGCACAACCGCACCGGCGATGTCTGGCACGTCTGGGTGCGGGGTCTCTTGCCCGGGCAGCTCTATGGCTTGAGAGTGGATGGCCCGTACGAGCCGGGGGCCGGACATCGCTACAACTTCAACAAGCTGCTGTTGGACCCTCGCGCCACGGCGATCACACAGTCGATTCCATGGGATTTCGTTGCGGCGCGCGGCTATGATCCGGAGGATGGAGCGCGCCCCAGCCACGTCGACAACGCAGCCAACGCGCCTAAATGCGTCTTCACGCGCACGTTCTTCGACTGGGGGGATGATCGGCCGCCGCGGCATCCCTGGTCGAAGACGGTGATCTACGAAACCCACGTTCGCGGTCTGACTATCCATCCCAGCTCATCGGTGCCGGATCCAGGGACCTACCGCGGGCTGGTCGAGAAGATTCCTTACCTCAAGGATCTCGGTGTGACTGCGCTGGAGTTGCTGCCCGTCCAGGAGTTCAATGCGCACGAGCTCAGAACGCGCAATCCGGATACCGGTGAGATTCTCAGAAACTACTGGGGATACAATCCAGTGTCCTTCACTGCCGTGAACGGCGCCTACAGCAGCGCCGGTGCTGCGGGACAGCAGACGCTTGAATTCAAGGAGATGGTGCGAGCGCTGCATGCCGCCGGCATCGAGGTCATCATCGACGTGGTGCTCAATCACACGGCCGAGGCGGACGAGACGGGGCCAACTCTATGTTGGCGTGGCATCGACAACTCCATTTTTTATATCCTCGAGAAGGACAAGCGCCTGTATCAGAACTTCGCTGGAACCGGCAACACCGTGAATGCGAACCATCCAATCGTACGGGACTACATATTGGCTGTGTTGCGCTACTGGGTGATGGAGATGCACGTCGACGGCTTCCGCTTCGACCTCGCGTCGATCCTCGGCCGCGACAGCAACGGTAATCTGCTGGCCAATCCGCCACTGCTCGAGCAGATCGCGGAAGATCCTATCCTGCGTGACAAGAAGCTCATTGCCGAGGCCTGGGACGCCGCAGGCGCCTACCAGGTGGGGAGCTTCTACGAGCGGCGCTGGGCGGAATGGAACGGACGCTACCGCGATGACGTCCGCCGTTTCTGGCGCGGCGATCAGGGAATGCTGGGTGCGTTCGCCAGCCGTCTCTGCGGAAGCGAGGATCTCTATGCGAAATCCGGCAAGGGTCCCGAGAGCAGCATCAACTTCATCACCTGCCACGACGGTTTTACCCTCAACGATCTCGTCAGCTATGCCGATAAACACAATCTTGCCAATGGCGAGCTCAACCGTGACGGCGCGAATGATAACTTCAGCGCCAATTACGGCGTCGAGGGCGCGACGCAGGACCCGCGGATCGAATCCCTGCGCAAGCGGCAGATCAAAAACTTCCTGTTGACCTTGTTTATCTCGCGCGGTGTGCCCATGCTCCTCGGGGGCGATGAGTTCCGCCGCACGCAGGGTGGCAACAACAACGCCTACTGCCAGGACAACGAGACGAGCTGGTATGACTGGAGTCTCCTCGAGCGTCATCAGGACATTCAACGTTTCGTCAAGCACGTGATCGCCTTGCGCCGCGCGCACCCGATCCTCTCGCGTGAGCAGTTTTATACCGGCGAGGACATCACCTGGTTCGGCCCCTCGCGCGGGTCGCCCGATTGGAACGATCCGCAGGCCAGGGCGGTGGCCTGCCTGGTCTACGACGGCGCCGTGCACGCGCTGTTCTTGATGTTCAATGCCGGCGCGGAGGCGGCGGTCTTTTATACGCCGGCCGCGCCTGACAAGGGCCGCTGGCGTGTTGCGGTGGATACCTCGCTGGATGAGCAGGTTGCTCCTGGCGTCGCGCCCTCCATCGACTCTTTACAACCTTATGCGCTCGAGCCTTACTCGAGCGCGGTTCTGGTCGCAGGTTGAACGGAAAGGAGGGGGCATGAGCAGAGGGCGGGCAATGCGGTTACACAAGGCCGGAGGCGCACTGGACCTCGAGGATATGATCGCGCCGGCCAAGCTGGGAGAGTACGAGGTGCGCCTGAAGGTGTTGGCCTGTGGAGTATGCCGGACGGATCTGCACCTGTTGGATGGCGAGCTGCCACAGGCCGTTTATCCTGTCACTCCCGGCCATGAGATTGTCGGGCGGGTGTTGGAGGTCGGGGCAGAGGTCACTGAGTTCTCGGCCGGCGAGCGTATAGGGGTTCCGTGGTTGGGCTGGACGTGTGGGGTCTGCGACTACTGCAAGGGTGGCTTGGAGAATCTGTGTGATAGGGCGAGGTTTACCGGTTGCACGCTCGATGGAGGCTATGCCGAGTACGTCGTGGCGGACGCTCGTTATTGCATGCCAATTCCCGAACACTATACGGATGCGCAAGCTGCTCCGCTGCTGTGCGCAGGACTGATCGGCTATCGCGCTTATCGCGCCGCCGGCGATGCCCTGAACCTGGGTCTATATGGCTTCGGCGCAGCCGCGCACTTGCTCGCGCAGATTGCACGCAGCGAAGGACAACGCGTGTTTGCCTTCGTGCGTCCCGGCGACCTGGCCGCACAGCGCTTTGCGACTGAGCTTGGCGCCACATGGGCCGGTGGATCGGATGAAATGCCCCCGGAGCCTCTGGATGCGGCGATTCTTTTCGCGCCTGTTGGTGCGCTGGTGCCGACCGCGTTGGCGGCCACACGCAAGGCGGGCCGGGTCATTTGCGCTGGTATTCACATGAGCGATATTCCGTCTTTTCCCTATGGCCTGCTTTGGGGAGAGCGGTCCGTGTCCTCGGTGGCAAACCTCACACGCGCCGATGGTCGTGCGTTCATGCGGGTGGCCGCCGACGTCGATCTTCATCCCACCATCGAGACTTTCCCACTCGAGCGCGCTAACGAGGCACTGAGCCGGTTGCGCACGGGGGATCTCCAGGGCGCCGCCGTGTTGATTCCGGCTGCGTGAGCCGGAACGTCCGCGCGCGTGGCGTTTCCGAGCCGCGGCCGCCGCGCGAGGTATGAAACGTGCTACCAGTCAGTAGCCTGGCGCTTCGCTGTTTGAAGCCGGACGCTGGGTGCATCCTGCTGAGCCTCGACCGGGAAGGCGCTGATGCCGTGGTTCGTGTCAGCGACGATGGAATTGGGATTCCTGCCGCGGATCTGCCACACGTCTTCGACCTGTTCTCCCAGGTCCGCTCACATCAGGGCCAATGGGGTGGCGGCCGGCAGAGGCGACATGCTGCTGGTTGCTCTGACAGGTTGGGGGCAGGCAACCGACCGCGAGCGCACGCGTGAGGCGGGTTTTGACAGTCATATTGTCAAACCCGTCGATGCCGTCTCGCTCGCCGCTCTCATCGCCATGCATCCGAAGTCTACACAGCACCATTGAACTGCGGGTAGAATGCGTTCGCGGACGCGTCAACATTTGTTTCTCTCCGGTTGCGGCCGGGGAAGGAACGCGCGCCGGGAGCAGGTCTCTTTGATTGAGCCCGGCCGAAAAGGGGGAGGCAGGCATGAATAGGTTTCACAGCGCCTTGGGCGCTATCGGGTCGGCTTTGCTGCTTGCTGCGTGTGGCGGCACCAATACCGAGACTTCGACGGTCAACGACTCTACTACCCACGGCACATTGGTCGAGAACCCGCCCTTGCGTATCGCGTCGGTCGACGCCGCGGCTTTCCAGGCGCAGATCGCCAGCACCGCCTCGGGACAGCAGTTGCTACAGGTGACGGGCAATCCGGCGTGTGGTGTTGACTTCTACTATCTCAAGTTCTACACGAAAGGTGGGGCGGGCGAGACTACCTTGTCCACGGGGGCCATGATGGTCCCAACGGGACCTGCTGGAACCTGCTCGGGACCGCGCCCGATCGTACTCTACGCTCACGGCACACAATTTCTGCAGACGGCGAACATCGCCGATATCACCAACCCGGCAAACACCGAAGGGGCGCTCATCGCGGCGATGTTCGCGGCTCAGGGCTTCATCGTCGTTGCGCCGAACTATGCCGGTTACGACATCTCCACTCTCGGCTATCACCCGTTTCTCAACGCGGCACAACAGTCCGGTGAGATGATGGATATCCTGGCCGCGGCCCGGACGGCGCTACCGGAGACCTTCAGCTCCGCCACCAAGGACAATGGCAAGCTGTTCGTCACCGGCTATTCCGAAGGTGGTCATGTTGCAATGGCGACCATGCGTGCGTTGCAGGCCGCGCAGCAGCCAGTCACCGCGGCCGCGCCGATGTCCGGGCCTTATGCGCTCGAGGCTTTCGGCGATGCCATCCTGTTCGGCGCCGTGAATCTGGGCTCGACGGCATTCATGCCGCTGGTCACCACGAGCTATCAACATGCGTACGGCAACATCTACAACGCAACTTCGGACATCTATTCTTCGACCTATGTGTCGGGTATCGACACCCTGCTGCCGAACGTAGCTCCGCTCAATGACCTGTTTACCAATGGCAAGCTTCCAGCGACCGCGCTCTTCGATAGCACTACGCCGGTGGTGACCTTGCCGCCTACTGTGCCGAACAGTCAGGCGCTTTCCGCTGAGCTGACAGCGGCACTCCAGGTTCCGAGCGATCCAAAAAATCCGCAGACGCCGCTGTTCCAGTTGGGATTCGGCTCGCCCTTCCTCGTCATCAATGACTTTCGCGTCTCATACGCGCTCGATGCGGCAACGAATCCTGACGGCGCGGTGCCGAAACCGGCTGCCGGTGTTCCGCTCGCAGCGGCGCCGCCAACGCAGCCTTTGCGCAAGGCGTTCTATGTCAATGACCTGCGCAACGGCGGCTGGGCGCCGATGGAGCCTACTTTGCTTTGTGGAGGAGACCAGGATCCTACCGTTTTCTTCAGCGTCAACACGGGAACCATGGCGGCTTTCTGGAGCCCCGAGGTGGCTGCCGGCCTGATTACGGTGCTGGACGTAGGTGCGGCGCCCGCGGGGCCATTTGCGCCTGTCCAGCAGGGCTTCCAGGCCAGCCAGGCGCAGCTCCTGCAGTTCTATGAGTCGGCGGCGGGAGGTGGCCTGTCACCAGCAGCCGCCCAGCAGGCCCTGGTGCAGGGGTACCACGCCAATGTAGCTCCGTTCTGCGCACTGGCCGCGCGCTCCTTCTTCTCCCAGTTTTAAGGATTGACGCCATGAGAAATCTGACGACCCGTGCCCGCGCGGTGCCCGTCGCGCTCGCGCTGACCACGCTCTCTGTCGGCTATTCCGCCTCTGCCTGGGCCGAGGATACTCCACCGAGCAACACGCTTCGCATCGGCATGTACGCGATTTTCTATCACGTCACAGCCAACAACATTCAGGGTCCCTTCATTCCGCCTGGAACGAATCTGAATGTGGATCTCAAGGACACGCAAACCGCGTACTTCGGCTACATTCGACGCCTGAACTCGTTTCTGGACCTGGAGCTCGCCTTCGGCATTCCTCCGAAGACCTCGACAGTGGGCAAGGGGCCGGCCAAAGTCGGCTCGGTTCCGTACAACGGTGTCGAGATCGCCACAGCCAAGTGGCTCGCCCCTTCGGCGCTGCTCGAATACAGGTTTTTGAGGGAGGATTCGCCCTACCAGCCGTATATCGGGCTGGGTATCAACTACACCAGCTTCTATGATCGCCAGGTCACATCAGGCGGTCAGCAGGTGATCGGCGGACCCACCAGGCTTTCGCTGTCTGCCTCGGTCGGGCCGGTGGGGACGGTCGGGTTCAAGTACCAGCCGCATACACGTTGGAACGTGTTCATCTCCTACTCGATCAGCAGCGTCGATACCAATCTGAAGGCGGACACGGCGGGTGAGATCCACACCACGCGGGTGCATTTCGGCCCTCAGGCCCTGGTATTCGGCGCGGGCTATTCGTTCTGATCTACAGCACGGACATCATGTTCCGGTTCATGTGAGCCATGACCCAGACCGTGCCGAACACCAGGACGAATACGATCAGAACGCCGAAAGCCAGCGCCAGGACATTGTTTGTGTTGTCAGGGGCGGTCGTGATGTGAAGGAAGAACACCAGGTGTATGCCCATCTGGGCGACCGCCAGCACGACGAGCGCGACCGGTATTCCAGGGCCGTAGATCAGGTGTGTGCCGGAGGCGACCCAGAATGACGCCACGGTCAGCAAGGCCGCAAGCGCAAGCCCAGTCAGGTACCCGCGGATGGCGTCCCGTACGCCTTCGCGGGTATCGGCTTCATAGCCTGGGGCGATGTCCCCCGCCGTCTCGTCGTGCTGCGTCTCGGAGCTCATAGGTTGATTCCCACGAGGTAGACCAGGCCGAATATGGCGACCCAGATGATGTCGAGGGTGTGCCAGAACAGGCTGAAGCAGAAGTAGCGATGCTCGATGTCGCGCCGGAAGCCCTTTGCGTAAAACTGGGCCATCATCGTTCCGAGCCAGAGCAGTCCGGCCGTGACGTGCAGGCCGTGACAACCCACCAAGGTGAAGAACGCCGACAGAAAGGCGCTGCGGGTCGGCCCATCGCCGCGTGCGACCAGCCCGCTGAACTCGCGTAGCTCGAGCAACAGGAAGATGAAACCCAACAGGCCCGTCACGAGCAGTGTGAGCTGGGTCCATGTCTGACTGCGCCGGCTGGCAGCGATGCTCGCCATTCCACAAGTGAAGCTCGAGAGCAGCAGGCAGGCCGTCTCCCAGGCGACATTGTTGGGATCGAAGATGTCTCGCGCGGCGGGGCCTCCGGCGGTCGCCGGCGCTAGGACGGCGTAGGAGGCGAAGAACGCGGAGAACATGATGATGTCGGAAATGAGGAAGACCCAGAAGCCATATCCGACAATGATCCGTTTCGGCGCTGGACCGCCGGCGCCGTGGCCGGGCGCCGGCGAGCCCCGCCCGCCGTGCTCACCATGTCCAATGTGATAAGGATCTGTCTCGACGGGGATCGCGGTTGAATTCATGCCGGAGATGCTCCAGCACCTTCGGACCCTTCAGTCCGCCCCAGGCGTTGCAGCGCTTCGTAGCGTGCGCGGCGGTTGGCACGATCGATCCGCGCAACTTCTTCCGCCGGGATCTCGTGTTCGGCGACATCGCGCCAGGCGAAAACGACGAACGTGGCGTAAGCCCCGACGAGCCCGAGCACGACAAGCCACCAGATGTGCCAGATCAGAGAGAAGCCGGTGATCACCGCGAAGAACGCGGTAACGAACCCTGTGGGAGTATTCCGTGGCATCTCGATGGGCTCGTAGTGAGGCTCGGGCGTGCTGAGTTGCATCGATTCCCGCGCCTTGTGCTTCATCTGCCAGTACGGCTCGTGTCCGGTTACGTTCGGCAATACCGCGAAGTTGAATACGGGTGGGGGCGAGGGAGTAGCCCATTCGAGGTTGCGCCCATCCCATGGGTCACCAGTAGGCTCGCGACGCTGCGCGCGGCTACGGATCGAGACTACCAGTTGCATCACTTGTGCAATGACGCCGCAGAGCATGAGCAACACACCGAGTCCGGCCACTTCCACCCACGGATACCACTCCGGCTGGTCGAAGTGCTGCATGCGGCGGGTCATGCCCAGCAGGCCCGCTACGTACAGAGGCACGAAGGTGACATAGAACCCTGCAAACGAGAACCAGAACGCCACTTTCCCGAGGCGCTCATCGAGCACGAAGCCGAAGGCCTTGGGGAACCAGTACGTGTATCCGGCAAATGCGGCGAACAGCACGCCGCCGATGATGACATTATGGAAATGCGCCACCAGAAACAGGCTGTTATGCAATACGAAATCGGCCGGCGGCACCGCTAGCAGGACCCCCGTCAAGCCACCTATCACGAATGTGATCATGAAGCCGACCGACCAGAGCATGGGAGTGCTCATGCGCACCCGGCCGCCATACATGGTGAACAGCCAGTTGTAGATCTTCACTCCCGTAGGGATCGCGATGATCATGCTCATGATCCCGAAAGCGCCGTTGACATCGCCCCCCGCACCCATGGTGAAGAAGTGGTGCAGCCAGACCATGAACGAGATGAGGCAGATTGCCATGGTGGCCACGATCATGGAGCGATACCCGAAGAGCGCTTTGCCCGAGAAGGTCGGTACCACCTCCGAGTAGACCCCGAAGGCGGGCAGGACCAGGATATAGACCTCGGGATGGCCCCACGCCCAGATGAGATTCATGAACAACATGGGGTTGCCGCCGGCCTCGTTCGTGAAGAAATGGAAGCCCACATACCGATCGAGCAGTAGCATCGCCAGGGTTGCGGTGAGTATGGGAAAAGCAGCTACGATCAGAAGATTGGAAGCCAGAGCCGTCCAGCAAAAGACGGGCATGCGCGTGTAGGTCATGCCGGGCGCACGTATCTTCAGTATGGTCGTGACGAAGTTGATTCCGGTCATGAGGGTGCCTATGCCGGAGATCTGCAGAGCCCACAGGTAGTAGTCGACACCGACACCCGGTGAATACTTCAGCTCCGACAGCGGTGGGAAGGGCAGCCAACCCGTGCGGGCGAACTCGCCGATGACCAATGACACATTGACCAGGAGCGCGCCGGCGGCACTGAGCCAGAGACTCACCGAGTTGAGGGTGGGAAAGGCAACATCGCGCACTCCGAGCTGCAGCGGGACGACGAAGTTCATCAGCCCGATCACGAACGGCATCGCCCCGAAGAAGATCATGATGGTGCCATGTGCCGAGAAGATCTGGTCGTAGTGCTCCGGAGTAAGGTAACCGCCGGCATTGAACGCGAGGGCTTGCTGGGAGCGCATCATCAGGGCATCGATGAAGCCGCGCAGCAGCATCAGCAACGCCAGAATGCAGTACATGATGCCGATCCGCTTGTGATCGACGCTAGTGATCCACTCCCGCCAGATGTACGGCAGATAGCCCTTCGCCACCACCCACACGATTACCGCGAGCAGCAGGAAGATCACCACAGCCCCTGCAGTCAGCGGAATGGGTTGATCGAATGGGATCGCCTGCCAGCTCAGCTTGCCGAACACTTACTTCTCCCGTGTGGGTTTCACGTTGGCGCTCGGGCGGCCGGCAGGCGGTCCCTCTCCCGGCGGCAGGTGCTGATGCAGAATGGCCTCGAACAGGCCGGGCTGCACCGAGCTGTACGTGTAGGGTTGCACGTTTTGGGTCTGCACGAGCAATTGACGATACGCAGCGTCATCGAGCGGCGGGCCGTTGCTGTGTGTCTTCTGGACCCAGGCTGTGAACGCGGCGGGCGTCAGCGCCCGCACCTCGAATTTCATGTCAGAAAAGCCGTCGCCGTTGAAATGCGCGGCGAGCCCGTGATATGCGCCCGGCTCGTCGGCCTGCAGGTTGAGTTGGCTCTGCATGCCATACATCGTGTAGATCATGCTGCCCAGTTGCGGCGCGAAGAACACATTCAGCACGCTTGCGGAGGTCAGCCTCAGCTTCAGGGGCACACCCGCCGGAGCTACCAGCCGATTGACGCTGGCGACACCCTGTTGGGGATAGATGAACAACCACTTCCAGTCGAGTGCGACCACATCGACCTCCAGCGATCGTCCATTTGCGGACAGGGGCTGGGCGGGGTCCAGTCGATGCGATCCGATCCAGGCGATACCCCCCAGGAAGAACACCACCAGGGCCGGAATGGACCACACGATGAGCTCCAGACGCCCGGAATACGCGAAGCTTGGCATATAGCGGGCGCGCTTGTTGGAAGCTCGATACCACCAGGCGAACACGAGCGTGGCCACCATCGTCGGAATGACGATGGCCAGCATGATCGCGAGGGCATTGAAGAGAATGGTGCGCTGAGCGCTTCCCACAGGACCAACAGGCTGGAGAATTCCTCCACCGCAGCCGGCAAGAGAGCACATGATCGCCAGCAGGACCGGCGAGCTTATGAGGCGAAAGTGGCGCACGCGAGCGGGATCTCGGGCGCGTTGCGTATGCAGCGCGGTGACGTTCAAACGTCAATGGTTTTTCAAAGTTCCTGCGATGGCTCCTGCCGCGAGCAGGCCTCGATTTCGCCGCAGCGGCGCCGCGACAGGCGCCTTGACTCAAGTTAGTGGGTATCGGAGCAGGGCACGCCCGTTGCTGCAGGGTAGTCATTCAATAGGAACGCACTCGCTATGAAAACACATCCCGGTTACCAGTCAGGAGTCTTGCTGTCCGGGCTCGCGGCGCTGGCGCTTGCGCTGGCAAGCTGCGCAACTCTTCAGGTCGGCAGCGACTATGACAAGCAGGCGGATTTTTCCAGGTATCACACGTTCACCATGATGCAGCGGCAACACCGGAACGTACAGAACCCGCTGGTGATGCAGCGTGCACAGGATGACATCATCCAGGATCTCGTCAGCAAGGGATATCAGCCGGCGAGTGATCCCGCGGCGGCCGACTTCGCAGTGGACTTCACCATCGGCTCCAGGGAGCGGACCGATATCAACTCCTATCCGGAACCCTATGCGGCCATGGGCTGGGGTGGGTGGGGGTGGGGACCGGGGTGGTGGGGCGGCCCATATTGGGGTAGCACCCTCGACGTGCGGCAGGTCCGCGAAGGCACGTTGTCGATCGATGTGTTCGATGCCCACACCCACCGGCCGGTATGGCATGGTTGGGCGAAGAAGGATCTGAGCCGTCAGGACATCGAGCAGTCTGAGGAGCCGATTCGCGCGGCCGTGCAGGCGGTCCTGGCAAAGTTTCCTCCAAACAACAACAGGTGAGGCGGCCGAAGTGAAGCGGTAAGCGGCACCCCACCCTGGCATTTTCGCTCATTGGCGGCTTTTCCGGGCGCGCTCGACATCCGCGCGCCTGTTGATTCGTTTACCGGCCAGCGTGTTGGAAATGCGAGCTTGCGGGGGCACCTATGATTATCAGGCGGATCGTTCCGCTGGTCATATCCACAGCGTGCGTCAACCTCGCCGCCGTTGGGCCGGCACGGTCCCAGTCGATCGCGGCGGACGTGGTGGTGGACAGTCATTTGCCTGTGGGCGAGCCTTTGGAAAAGGCCCTCGACTATTTCACGTCGACGCAGTTTCCCAGCGTCGTCGTCGGCAATGGGCGCGGCGGCTTGTACTTGTATCGATCCATCACGAATCAACTCGAGGGGCCGTGGAAGCGCTCCGTCATCGTCGCCCGCGGTGGCGCATACGAGCGCGCACGCTCGCTGAGGTTCGCTGGTGACTCCTATCCTGAGGTGGTGGCCTCGATCGGCAACAAGATCGTCTGGTTCGAGAACCCGATGAATCGTGGCGACAAGGCGACAGTGACTCGCCCCTGGCCTGCTCATGTGGTCAACCCTGACCATGGCTGCCATGACCTCCGCGTCGAGGATCTGGACGGGGACGGCAAAGCAGACATCGTTTGCTCTGGCGCCATCAGTCTGCAGGCGCCCGAATTCGTGGCCTTTCAGAACGATCCCGATCACTGGGAGATTGTCTATGATGTCGCCGATGTTGGCGACGACATCGCGGTTCTCAGAATCGGTACGGACCCGATGCCGCACCTGGTGGGCGCCGATCCCAAGGGCGACATCTTCTGGTACGAGAATCCACGCTCGAAGGGAGGGGATGCGCGCACCGCGCACTGGACCAAGCACTACATCGGCCCCGGAAACGTGGGAAACAGCTTCGCGGCCGGTAAGTTGGGCTCAGACAGGGACGGCGTGATCACGGCGGCCAACGAGCATGAAGGACCGGGAGGTGTCACGGATCCACGGGGTGTTACGTGGTATGAGCAGCCGATGGATCCTTTCTCTCCCTGGATTGCCCATGAGCTCGGCCCGAGCTATCGCGACGTGCACGAGGTTACGATCGGGGAGTGGAATGGTAGTACGCCTTATGTGCTCGTCGCCGAGCAGGAGCAGGCGTGCGACCCCGCGCGGCCGGAGAGCAACCCTCCCACCCACCCAGGCGTCCCCTGCCGCATCTCCATGTTCCAATGGATTCAGGGACAGCCGCGCGAAGTCGTGCTGGCGGACACCAGCCCCCAGAATCAAGCCGTGTTACCCTGGCGGGACGGTTTGTTGATGGCGGATGCGAATCACGGCGTATACGGCGCCTCCCGGGATGTCCACCTTCGGCTCATTCTTCCATCGCCGTCCACGGCGCCGGAGTGAGTGGAGCGCTGTCCGCGCGCCGCTTCATGGTTGATCCCAGAGCCGGGAGCGCATTCCATACGGCACGGACTGCAACACTGCCTCTACCTGGTCGATCTTGCCTTTGTCGATTTGAAACAGCTCGGAGATTTCGAGTGTCAGGGGTGCGTGCACCGGGGAGGGCACGGTCTGGCCGTTGGTGAGGTGGAGCTCCTTCGAGCGGCCGTTGTGGTCGAAGAAGCCGAACGAGAGCACCAACCCGCGCTCGCGATCGACAACCGGGAAGCGGCGGTCGCGGATGGCGGTCACGAATGCGAAAAAGCCGCTTTTCTGCTGCTCCTCGCAGCTCAGTGCGATGACGTTGAAACCGCTGTTGTCAGGGCGGCGCATGTCGGGGTTGCTGTTGGTCTGAATACCATTTTCCCAGCGCAGGCAGGTTGGCGCGAAGGGTGCGGTGTTGCGTCCGGTGTTGCCGCCGAGTCCGGTAAAGTAGGCGTTTGCCACCTTGATCAGCTCTTCCCGGGACATTCTTCCGGCGGGCGGGACAGTCCGCGAGAACTGCGGGCGCGGCGCGCCCTTGTCCTCCATCGTCTTGCCCGCCGGCGGAAAGTTGGTGTTGCCGCCCGAGCGGACCACGATGGACTCGATCTCGCTGATGAGTCCGTATTCCACTCTCAGGCGCAGGGCCATATAAACGGGGTTGTCGTTTTCCATGACAGTGCCGTAGAACCCGACCTGGCCGTCTTCGGGGTCCGCCACGTATAGCTTGTATTTCCCCCGCGCGTTCGCTGTGCCCCACAAGCCGTCTCCGAGACGTAGCTCCTGGCCGTTTTCGGTGAATCGCACGGTTAGCGCCAGCGGCAACCGCTGCGGATCGTGCGCGACCAGCGCGTCGAGGTATCGATCGACCAGCCCAGTAAGACAGGCGCGGTCGCATACATCGGATGCGTGACCCGGGCGGGCGAAGACCATCGTGAAGGCGACCGCCGCCGCGGCGACGGTGGCCAAGGACCTTGGCTTCATTCTCATAGCGCAGCTCTTTGACAGGTGAGACGGCGTGTTGCCACTTCCAGCGTACCGAATCGCGCATCACATAGATCGACCGGGGAGCAAGATCGATCGTGAAGACCGCAGGTTGGCCAGTGCCCCCCGAAGCTCACGATCCGCCGCCTCGCCTGCCATTCCCTGTACTGCGCCGCTTGGAAGGGCAGCGCCTGGATTTTCAAAATCGGCCCTGTAGGCCCATCCTTCGGGGGGCTGCTGATGAACGCATGGGAGCGAGGGCATATGAGATCCGCTTTTCAGGCCAGGTTGATCAACGGTGTCTGGGGCGACCCCGGCATCTGCATCGACCTGAAGTTCCAGCGCCGGGCACTATTGTTCGACATCGGAGACGTGACGGTGTTGTCCACGCGGGTGCTGCTTAGAGTGAGCGACGTGTTCGTCAGTCATACCCACATGGATCACTTCGCCGGATTCGATCACCTGCTTCGGGTTTGCCTCGGTCGCGCCACGGGTGTGCGCATGTATGGGCCACCGCGTTTCATCTCGCAAGTCGAGCACAAACTATCCGCTTACACCTGGAACCTGGTGCAGAATTACGAGGCGGATTTTGTCATCGAGGCTGCGGAGTTGCATCCAGCGGGCATAGTGGAGCGCGCACGTTTCCGCAGCCGCGAGCAGTTCCGGCGCGAGCCGCTGCCCGGCTCTCAGGCTCGAGGCGGAGTGTTGCTGGAAGATGAGCAGTTTCGTGTCAGAGCGGTGGCGCTCGAGCACCACGACATTACCTCGCTGGCATTCTCATTTGAGGAGACCACGCACATCAATGTCTGGAAGAGCCGCCTGGAGGCGCGCGGATTGCCTTCCGGGCCCTGGCTGACCGAGCTGAAGCAACGCGTGCGCGCCGGAGAGCCGGATGACACCCCGATCCGCGTCCGGTGGCGAACCCGTGAGGGCTCACGCGAGCGGACATTTGCGCTGGGCGAGCTCAAGCGTGATGTGCTGGAGTTTGTGCCAGGCCAGAAGGTCTGTTATGTGACGGACGTCAGCGGGCACCAGCGCAACCGGGAGCGCCTGCAGGAGCTCATCCAGGATGCGGATCTGCTCTTCATCGAAACCGTATTCCTCCATGAGGACCGGGAGCTTGCGGCGAGGAAAGCGCATCTGACGACGAGTCAGGCCGGCGAGATCGCGCGCGCCGCGGGAGTGCGGCACGCGGAGACGTTTCATTTCTCCGCACGGTACCGGGACCTGGGAGAGGAAGCGCACCGCCAGCAGTTCCAACAGGCGTGGCGTCCGGCTGACCCCGGTGGCGCCCGGCCGCGAGATGCAGGGTCCTAACGGCGGTCCTTTCTGTTGCAAAACCTTGCGACTCGCTTCGCCGCATCCGGTGCCAACCCTTCGTTCTTGAACAGATCCAGGCCGTACGCATCCCGGAGCGTCAGGCCGTCGGTGTCTATGAGGGCACGCTTGATCACCTGGTTTGCGTACCAGGAGTTGGCGAGGATGTCGCTGCAGAGTGTGATGAGCTCGGCCTCGAAGCGATCGTCCGCGAAGCAGAAGTTGGCCAGGTGCATGGCCTGGGCTTCGCGGCCGGAGTAGCTGCGGCCTGTGAGCATCATCTCGCTCGCTTTGGCTGTGCCGATCCTGTGGGGCAAGCGCAGCGTCAGTCCCCAGATCGGCGTCAGCCCCCAGCGCGCATAGACGTCGCTGAAGTTCGCTGATTCGCTTGCCACGATGAGATCGGCTGCCAGCGCCAGCTCCAGCGCCCCTGTGGAGCAATGGCCCTGCACGGCAGAGATGACGACCTGGGGGAGATTGGCGAGCTTCTCGATGATTTCCGAGTGATAGTGTGGCTTGGCATGCGCCTTGACATACTCGAGCACTTCGTTCATGTCGTAGCCGGCCGAGAAGTTTCCCTCGGCTCCGCGCAAGACGACTACCCCTACTTTCCTGGCCTCGCGCATGAGCGTCTCGACGTGCTCATCGAGCGCGATAAAGACATCCTTGGAGAGTGCGTTCACTTTGTCCGGGCGATTCAACGTCAAGGTGACGATGCCATCGTTGTCTGAGCGCAAGATCAACTCGGACATGAAAGACTCCTACTGGGCGCGAGCGGACTGCTTATCGGCATCGGGGGTGTCCGCAGCGGGGAGTCCCGGCGCACAGGTATCGCACCCGCGAGGGCGGTTCCACCAACCTCCGCCGAGAGCCTGGAACAGGGCGGCGGTATCTGCATATCGGTTCTCCTGAGCCTGCACCAGGGCGAGCTCGGCTTGCTCGTAGAGTTGCTCTGCGCTCAGAACGGCGACCGTGCTGACGGTTCCAAGCTCGCGCTGTTGGCGAGCCAGGTCGAACGCTGTTTTCGCGGCGCGGGCGCTTGCGGCGATCGCCTTCAAGGCATCCGCGTCGGACTGTAACGCCCTCAAGGTGTCCGCGACGTTCTGACATGCCAGAATGACCGCGGATCGATATTGCGCGCCTGCCTGGTCGAGGGCGGCGTCCGCGGCGCGATGCTTGTGTATCAGAGCGCCGGCGTCGAAGAGCGTCTGCGTGAGTGAGGCGCCGATATCCCAAAAGCCGGTCCCCGTCTTGAACAGATCACCCGCGGCAAGTGCGCTGGAGCCCCAGTTTCCTGTGATCAGGAATTGCGGCAGCATGTCGGCGAGTGCGACTCCGGCTTGCGCGGAGGCGAAATGGAGGCTCTCCTCCGCCTGCCGCACGTCCGGCCGCTGCTCCACGAGCCTGGAAGGCAGGCTGACCGGCAGCTCGCTGGGCAAGGTCAACTCATCCAGTTGGAAGGTGTCTGATGGCTCATCGGAAGGCAGCTTGCCGAGCAGGGCAGTCAGGGCGTCACGCGTTTGCCCCAGTTGTTTTTGCAGGGGGGCCAGATTGGCCGCCGTTTGCGCCTCACTTGCCTCCTGAGTGAGGACGTCGAGATTGTTCGCCGTACCGAGCGTCCTCTGCTGGCGGACCTTCCCTGTAATCTGGTGCTGTAGCTCCAGCAATCTCTGCGTCGCGGCGATCTGCGCGCGCAGTCCTGCTTCCTGGATCGCGGTGACCACCACGTTGCTGCTCAGCGTGAGATAGGTTGCCTCCAGTTGGAAGCGGGCGCCGTTGTCTTGCGCACGCGCCGCCTCAACGGCCCGGCGGGTGGCCCCGAAGACGTCCGGCATATAACTGACGGTGAGCTGTGCCGTGTAGAGGTTGTAGTAGGGATTCTGCTGGGGCAGGGATGTGGGGTTGGCAATCGTGCCAATGGCGTTTTTTGCGCGCTGTGCGTCGAACTGCCCCTGCACCGAGGGCCACCAGGTGCCCCGCTGGGCCAGGTACAGCTCATGGGCCTGGAGGAGCGCCGCTTTGGCGGCCTCGATATTGGGATTGCCCTTTATCGCCTGCTCGACCAACCTGTCGAGCTTGGGAGATTGGAAGACGCTCCACCATTGCGCGGGGATGTCCATACCCGACACGATATGTTGCACGCGGCCGGCCGTAGCCGTGTCGGACACCGAGACTGTTTCGCTGTGAGACGATGCGCTCCCGTAGTCTTTCGCGGCGGGGGGCGCCGGTCGTTTGAAATCCGGGCCGACCGCGCAGCCGAATAGAGCTAAGCTCAGCCCGACGGCCACGATAAACGGCAGCCCGGCTCGCTTCGTCTTCATGTCGAATGCCACGCCGTGCGACCGTGACGCGCCTCTGCCCAGTGTTCAATGACATGATACATCGCTGGCAGAACGAACAGCGTCAGTATCGTTGCGACCGCAAGTCCACCGACCACGACCGTAGCGATACCGCGCTGTACATCGCTTCCGACTCCCGTGTGGAGGGCTGCCGGAAGCATGCCCAGGGTGGCGACGGTCGCGGTCATGAGAACCGGGCGCAGGCGCTCTGTCGCACCCTTCATGACCGCCTCGTGCAACTCGAAGCCCGCTTTTCTGAAGCGGTTGAGGTTCGCGACCATGATGATGCCGTTCTGGACGGCGACGCCAAAGAGCGCGATGAAGCCCACTCCACTTGCAACGTTGAGAGTCTGGCCTGTGATATGAAGCGAGATCAGGCCACCCAGGGTCGCAAGGGGCACCACGCCGAGAATCAGCGCCGCCTGGCGGAAGGAATGGGTTCCGACCGTGAGCAGGATCAGCATCAATCCCATAACCATGCCAAGAATGACCAGCAGGCGCGACTCGGCGCGTCTCTGGTTCTCGAACTGCCCACCCCATTCCATGCGTACCTTGTCCGGATCGAAATGGACCTTCGCGGCGATTCTCTGCTGGGCTTCCTTCAGATAGGAGGTCAAGTCGGGGTCGCGGTTGTCGATGCGGATGGTCAGGTTGCGCTGGCCGTTCTCGCGGGTGACTGTACTCTCGCCGGAGCGGACGCGAACGGTGGCGATCTGCGAGAGGGGAATTTGCATTCCGCCACTCGTGTTGACGAGCAGGTTGCCGAGCGCTTCGGGGCTATCGCGCGCCTCCGGTGTATATCGGACGGTAAGGGGATAGGTTCGCTCGCCGACGTATACAGTCGATACCGGTGACTGCCCGACACCGGTTTGAATGACGTTCTGGAGGTCCGTCATGTTGATACCGTAGCGCGCGGCCTTCTCGTGATCCAGCTTGATTTCGATCTGCGGAATGGGCGGCTCCTGGAACAATGAGGCGCTGGAGGTGCCCGGGATCGTGTAGAGGACGGCTACGATCTGCCGTCCTACGTCGCGCAACATGTCCAGATCGTCGCCGTAGATCTTGATGACCAATGGGCTGTGCGCCCCGCCGATCAGATCGTTCACCCCATCGATGATTGGCTGGCTGATGCCGATGTCGTACCCAGGCAACTCCCGCGCAAGATCCTTTGCAAGGCGATCCACGAAGGCTTTCTTGCTTTCTCCACCCGGCCAGGTGTCGTACGGCTTCAGGCCCACCGGAGCTTCGATGTGGGACATCGTCCATGAGTCGGTGCCGTCGTCGTTGCGGCCGGTTTGTGTCACGATGTAGGAGATTTCCGGATATTTCAGGACCGTGCGGCGCAGCTCGCTTGCCATGTCAGTTGCCTGGTTCAAAGCGAGCCCCGTAGGCATCTGCACCTGCAACCATAACGAGCCTTCGTCCAGGTCGGGGAGAAACTCGCGTCCCACCGTGGCTCCGAGGCCGATGACGGCGAGCAATGCGAACGCGGTGATACCGTAGATGATCCGTGGCTGCTCCAGACAGGCCTCGAGCACTCGCTCATAGCCTAGGGTGAGATTCTCGAGCCAGCGATTGTGGTAGACACGTCCCGGCTTGCGAAAGGCGTAATAGGCGAGCCCCGGTACCAGGGTCAAGGTGGTCAGCAGGGCTCCGAACAAGGCATAGCCCATCGTGTAGGCCATTGGCGTGAAAAGCTTGGCCTCCGCCCGCTCGAAGGAGAAGAGGGGCAGATAGGTGGTGATGATGATGAGGCTGGCGAAGAAAATGGGCCGAGTGACCTGCACCGCGGCCGCCTTCACTTCACTCTCGCTCAGCTCTTCTTCGGGGGTGGCTTCACGGCGGCGCAGGATGGCCTCCGTTACGACGATGGCACCGTCGACCAGAATCCCGAAATCGATAGCGCCGAGTGAGAGCAGGTTTGCAGACACTTTGGTGAGGTTGAGGAAGGCGAACACCGAGACCAGGGCCATGGGGATCGAGACCGCCACGACAAAGGCACTGCGCGGGCTGCCGAGGAAGACGATGAGCACGATGAAGACCAACCCGACACCTTCGGCGATGGTGCGGCCGACTTTGCTCACCGTCATATGCACCAGATCGTCCCGATCTATGTAGGGGACGATCCGCACGTCCTGCTTCGCGAGCTGCCGGTTGAGCTCCGCCACCTTGGCGTGGACACCGGCCAGGGTACGCGAGGGATTCTGATATTTGAGCATCAGGACGATGCCCTCGATGGTGTCCGGATTGTTGTCTTTGCCGAGGATGCCCTGTCGTTCCTGGTGGCTGAGGGTGGTCTTGCCCAGATCGCGGACCAGGACCGGGATGCCCTTGACCTGAGTCACGACGATGGAGCCGATGTCAGCAAGGCTGTGGATCAGGCCGACTCCGCGGATGACGTAGCTCTGATCGCCGCGCGAGACTCTGCCGCCACCCGCGTTGGCGTTGTTGCTGTTGATCGCGTTGATGACGTCCGTGATGCCCAGCCCGTAATGCTGCAATTGCCGCGGATCGAGGTCGAGCTGGTATTCGGTGGTGAAGCCGCCGAAGTTGGTGTCCTCAACGACCCCCGGCACCGACTTCAGCGCAGGGATGACGATCCAGCGCTGGATTTCCGAGAGCTCTTGCAGGTTGCGGGTGTCGGACTCGAGCGTGTAACGGTAAATCTCGCCACCGGGACCCGCGACGGGGTCGAGGCTCGGCGTGGCGCCCGGGGGCAGCGTCGTCTGGCCGATGCGCTCGAGCAGGCGCTGGCGTACCCAGTAGTCTTCGTAGCCGTCGCGGAACAACACCGTGATGAGCGAAAGCCCGAAGGTGCTCGATGAGCGCATCAGGAGCAGCCCGGGCGTGCCATTTATTTGCCGCTCCAGCGGCACGGTAATCAACTGCTCCACCTCTTCGGCAGCGAGGCCGGGCATCTGGGTGGTGACCTGGGCGGCGACGTCCCCGAGCTCGGGATAAGCCTCGACCGAGAGCGTTTCCCAAGCGTACACGCCGAAGCCGAGCAACAGGGCGGCGAGCACGATTACCCCCACCCGGCGGTGGAGGCAGAACCCGACGAGTTGATCAATCATTGAGCAGGATTCCGCCCTTCACCACGACTTGCTCACCGGGCGTCACTCCGGAGTCCAGAGCGACCGTGGCGCCTTCTTGCAATTGCGCGGCGATCGGGCGGCGCTCGAAGGTCCAGGGCGCTGTTGCGACAAACACCGTGGTTCGATCATTGTTCATCAACAGCGCCGACGTTGGCAGGAGGACGCGAGTCTGCTTCGGTCCGAGCAGGGTCACGGTGGCGAACATGTTCGGCTTGAGGCTGACATCCGCGTTCGGGAAGGCGATACGTAGCTTGTCGCGCCTGGAGTCGGATTCGATGACGTCGCTGACGAACAGCACCTTGCCGTGGAGCGTCCTGCCTGGATAGGCGGACAGGCTGACTTCTGCGTCCTGGCCTTTGGCAACCATTGCCAGGTCCTTTTCTGGAACCAACGCGGTTACCCAGACGGTGCTCAGATCAGCGACCGTCATGATCGGCTGCGTCGGGTCGTTGATCATGTTGCCGGTGGCGACGTTCAGCGCCGTGACGCTGCCGGACACGGGTGAGTAGATGGACAACAGTGTGGAGTGCCGCTTCCCCCCGGCCGGCATGCCCAATATCTTCAGGCGTGCCTGTGTGCGAGCGTATTCTGCCGTCGCCTGTGTGTTGTCGCTTCGGGCCTGATCGAGGTCGCGGGTAGAGACGGTGCCAAGCTTGAACTGCTCCTCCTGGCGCGCGAGATTCTTCTGCGCCAACTGGAAGATATCGGCAGCCTTGTCGTTGTCGTCATAAGCCTGGCCGAGATCGGGCGAGTCGATCACGGCCAACACCTGACCGCGTCGGACCCGATCGCCCAAGGCGACTTTGATCTCCAGTATCCGGCCGCCAAGCGGCGTCAGTACGGCTGCGGTGCGCGCCGGGTCCGATTCGACGATACCGGGCAGCACCAGTCTTGCGCTGACCTCTTCGGCTTGCGCCGGTGTCACGGTGAGTCGCTTGCGCAGGGGGGAGCTCTCGGGAATGACGATTTTTTCCCCCTGCCGCACCAGCAGCTCGGGGCCCGTCGCGGCGGAATTGTTGGGGCTCATCAGGCCGAAACCGTGCGTGATGAACGCGGCCACCAGAAGCAAGCCGAGCGCGATGCCGCCCCAGAGAAACCCGCGGCCCCAGGCGTTCGGGGCATGGTCGTGGATCTGCATGACGGTCTTGTTACAGGTTGGAGCTTGTAGGAGTTTGGGTTGGAGATTGTCCTACATTGCGGCGTGCACGCGCACGCGCAAAATTCCTACGGGAAAGGGGGGCGAAAGCTTTCGGGCGCACAGCCACAGTTCGGTGCTGTGCTGGCCGGTTATCTTGCGCCTGACTCCGCCGCGGGCCAGCAGCGCTTAGACGCGCTGCTGGGATACGGAAGCGCGTTTGCCGGGGAGTGGTTTGCCAGAGCGGCTCTTGCGGGTGGATTTGCTCGGTCCTGCCTTCTTTGGTGCGGTTCGCCTCGAGGCCGCTCCGCCGGTTCCGGCTGGCGGACGAGTACCGTCCAGGGTGGACTTCAACACCTGTGCGTGATTCACCTGAGGATCATGTGCCGCGTACAACAGTGTGACGCGTTTGCCCTTGCCGAGCTGGCGGAGCTCGGTGAGAGCCGGGTTGCTCTTGAGCTCCTTCGTGTAGCGGCGAGTGAACTCGGCGAACCGCTCCGGGTCGTGGTGGAACCACTGCCGCAGCTCGGGGGTTGGAGCAACCGCTTTCATCCAGAGAGAAACGTGGGCATCCGACTTTTTCACGCCCCTCGGCCAGAGGCGGTCGACAAGGACGCGAGTGCCGTCTGAAGGACTCGCCGCGTCGTATACACGCTTGATCTGGAAAGTCATGGCAATCCCCCTTGGCTACGGCAGGGCCTGGTTGGCAGCGCCACGGCCGCTACAACCGACCGCCAGCGACTGGGTTCCGCGTCACCGCTCTTGATTCGGCCATAGGGGACTCAACGGTGCGCACGCGGCTTGTACGAGTATCTCTGTCCGGCCAGCGATGCCTGGTAAAGCGCGCCGCCTTTTACGATCGTGAAGACGGCCATCCCCTTGTAATACTTGCCTGCGGTGGCCGCATCCTTTTTTCCGGCACTCACGTCACCGCTCGCGCCAGAGGTGCCGGCTTGCCCGCCCGCCGCGGCAGTGATCGCCACCACTCTCACTCCGGCGTCGAATTCGAAGTGGCCGGTCGTGAACTCGTCGAAGGCGCGCTTGTCCTCGAAGAAGACGATCTGACTGTATCCTTCACCGCCGGCCTGGAAACCCACACTGACCTGGACGAGTGAGGTATCCCCGACGTACGTGCCATGCTCGTAGACGCGGCCGGTGCCGTAGGCGCCCCCGACCACGAATGCGCCCTTGCCAATGTTGGGAAAGACGGCATAGCCATAACAGTGGTGGAAAAACGTGGCGCTTTCGCCCGCGTGCTTGAAGAGGTCAATCGTCTCCCTATAGTCATCCTCGCTGGGTGCGGCGACCGCGCCCACCGCGAACAGCATCAAAGCCATTACCCAAAAAACGCGCATCGCTTTCATCGAGGCATCTCCAGTCCCGCCAGGTCCGACCCGGCTCCATGAGTGTGCAGTTTACGGCTATCGCCGAGCTTAGCCGATGGTCTGCGCGAGCAAAGCGCCGTTGTCCTACAGGGATTTGTCCATTTCGCCCATCTTTCTCGTGCTGTGATTTACGTCAGGCCGACGCGGGGTGGACTCAGGAGCGTGCCTGTCTAATGATTGCCTGCCAATCAGATGGGTTTCCGGGGCTTGGTATGACCTCAAGACGCGATCTCTTGCGCTCCGGCATTGCCGCCGGCGGGGCCTTCATCATCTCGGCTTTGGCGCGTGGGGCCGATCATGCCACCGAGCTGCCGCTCATCACCAAGGCGATTCCGTCGACGGGCGAGAGGCTGCCCGCCGTGGGCCTGGGCACCGATCAGTTTCGCAGCAGCGAGCGTGAGGCCATTCAGGCGGAGCTCAAACGGATGCAGCAGATGGGAGGAACTGTCGTCGATACGGCTGCAGCGTACGGGGACAGCGAATCGCTCATTGGCGACGCGCTCGCGGCGCTAGGCAACCGCGACCGCATGTTCCTGGCTACAAAGTTGTCGGTGAATGAGGCGGGGACCTCCACTCGGGCGGGTGAGGAGAGCTTTGCGCGGTCGCTCGCGCGCTTGAAGACCAACAAAATCGACTTGCTACAGGTGCACAACCTGGAGGGAGTCGAAGCGATGATGCCCGTGCTACAGAGGTGGAAGAAGGAGGGGAAGATCCGCTATATCGGGATTACCACTTCCCGAGTAGGGCAACACACGCACATGCTCGAGTACATGCGCGCGTATCCCCTCGACTTCGTTCAAGTCGACTACTCGCTCGCGAACCGCGAGGCAGCCACCAGCGTGCTGCCGCTTGCGATGGAGCGTCGCATCGCGGTTCTGGCCAACATTCCGTTCGGCTTCGGCTCGGTGCTGCGGCAGGCGCAGATGCGCAAGCTGCCAGACTGGGCCAAGGACATCGACGTGACCACCTGGAGCCAGTTTCTGCTGAAGTACGTGATCTCCCATCCTGCCGTGACCTGCGTGATTCCCGGTTCCACGAAGGTGGAGCACCTGGAGGACAATCAGCGCGCAGGCCGGGGCAGGCTGCCGGACGCAGCCATGCGCAAGAAGATGGAGGAAGCCTGGGACGAGGGGTGAAGCTGCTTCCATCGTGATGGCACCGTACGGTTTGGCGTATCGCGCACAGAAATATTTCCCATAATCATGGCCTTGCCTTCTTAAATATCATAAGATACAAAAAAGTATCTTATGAGAATTATGCCGAGCTGGGGTTTTTATGGTCGAGCTGAGCCTTTGGCCGAGCTCCGTCGCATCGTCGAGGCTGGACATTGGTTCTTCTGTCGCATAGAGGGAAGGCGCCGCATAGGGAAAACGACCCTGCTGGGCCATCTGGCCCGATCGAGCGATGACCTCAGCTGGTCTGACTGATACGTCGCAGTACGACGCTGGGGGGTGTTGTGGCGGCGTTACCTCAGCAGGGCTCGCGTCTTCATATCAGGTCTTGAGGGTACGGTAGCTTCCGCGCTTCATTTTGCGGTGTTCCATCTCGCGCTCGTAGATGCCGCAGCGGAGTACGACGCGTTCGTAGCCGATACGGGGAGCCGGGATCGGTGTCTCGATGTCGGGTGTCGAGAGCATGATGGCGTCGAAGCGCTCTTTCATGCCGGGCTGGAACTCTGGGTGGCTGAGGATGAACAGGTCGTTGTTGACGACGCCGTTCAAGACGCGCTCGCCCGCCTCCAGAGGGTCCATTCCCATCGGGGGGAAGCGTGGGGGGGCGCCGGCGCGGTTACGATAGGGGTTCTCCTCGCCGGTGCCGATATAGTTGTCGGTGTTGACCGCGCCCGGGCAGAAAACCGAGGTGCCGATGTTGGTGGATTCCAACTCGACGCGGAGCGCTTCCATGATTCCGACGGCGGCGATCTTGGTTGCGGTGTAGACGCCGGCGTTGACTCCGGGTAGCAGGCCGCCCATGGAGGCGGTGGTCACGAAGTGACCTCCCTCGCCGTGCTCGAGCATGTGGGGTAGGCAGGCAGCCACACTGTTGTAGATGGCCGTGAAGTTCACCGCTACCGCGTTGTCCCACTCATCGTACCTGGCCTGGCTCGCCTGGCGCAGTGTCTTGACACCCGCATTGTTGACCACGAGATGCAGCTTGCCGTACTTGCTCTTCACCTGCTCGACGAGCTGGCTCCATCCGGCGCGGTCGGTCACGTCGTGCTTGAAGGGCAGCACGCCCGGATTTCCGGGCTTGAACAGTGGTAAGGCGGCCTTGAGGCGCTCCTCGTTGCGGTAGCCGATCACGACGATCATGCCGGCGTTGGATGCCGCGCGGGCGATGCCCAACCCGATACCATCGGACGCCGCTGAAACATAAGCGACTTTGCCTTGAAGGTCCTTCAAGGGCGGAGGTTGGGACACCTTCGGCTCGGGCGGCAGAGGAGGGCGACCTGGAATTGCCGCCGGTGGCGGCAGCGCCGCTGCGGCCTGCGCGACCGCCTTTGCTGCCGCAGTGACGGCGGGGGGCGTTGTTGTTGAAACGGCCAATCCCGCTGAGCCGGCTGACGCTGCGGCGGGTGCCCGGTCACTTCCCTTGGTCGCGCACGCGCTCAGTCCAAGACTGGCCAAAAGGCCGCCCGTGCCAAAGCCGAACGCCACACCGGGGCCCATGAATTGCCGCCGATCCAGCCGGGGCGCAGCCGTTCGCGACGCGCGCCTGTTTGCTCTTTTACCCATGTTGGCCTCCCCTCCGGCCTTATGCGGTCACACTGCGAAAGGACTTGCGCTTCTTCTTGCGGTGCTCGATCTCACGACGGTAGATCCCCGCATGCAGCACGCGCGTTTCCGCTTTGACCCGGACTTCCGGCGCCGGCCCTTCGTCGGGCTCCGAAACCAACATGGTATCGAAGCGCTTTTGTGTGCCCGGCATGTACTCGGGATGCGTGAGGATGAAGAGGTCGTTGTTGACGACTCCGTTCAAAACACGCTCGCCCGCCTCCAGAGGGTCCATGCCCGGTGGCGGCCCGGGCGGTAGCGGTGGTGCTCCGGGAGGCCGCTGCTGCCCGGCGCGAAACGGGTTTTCCTCACCGGTGCCGATGTAATTGTCAGTGTTGACACCACCAGGACAGAACGCCGAGGTTCCGACCGAAGTGCCTTCGAGCTCGACGCGGAGCGCTTCGATGAGCCCGACCACCGCGATTTTGGTAGCAGTGTAGACCCCCAGATTGCCGCCGGGGAGTAATCCACTCATCGATGACGTCACCACGATGTGCGAGCCTTCGCCATGCTCGAGCATGTGCGGCAGGCACACGGCGACGCTGTTGTAGGTGGCTGTGAAGTTCACGGCAACCGCGTTGTCCCATTCCTCGGGTTTCGCATTGCTTACTTTCGCGCGCAGCTTGCTTCCGGCGTTGTTGACAACCAGGTGCAGCCGGCCATATTTGTTCCTGATCTGCTCGAGGACCTTGGCCCAACCCTCGCGATCGGTGACGTCGTGCTTGATCGGAAACAGCCCGGCATTGTCGGGTTTGAACAAGGGCAAGGCTGCTTTGAGGCGCTCCTCGTTGCGGTAGCCGATGCAGACCTTCATGCCCGCGTTGGACGCGGCACGCGCTATTCCCAGGCCGATGCCATCGGACGACGCAGTGATGTAGGCCACTTTCCCCTTCAAATCGTGCAGCGGGGCTGGCTGCGATACGTCCGGTTCCGGCGGGATCTGCGGTATCTGGGGTCGGGGGGCAAGGCCAGCGCCCGCGGCCGGAGGAGCAGGCTGTGCGGTAGCGTAACGGGACAGACCGAGCCCGGCCAGAATGCTGCCCACTCCGGCACCATACAGTGCACTTTCGGCGAGGAAGCGGCGCCGCTCCAGGGCGAAGCGATCCAGGACCTGTGGAATCTGAGGAGCATCCTTCTTGCGCATACTTGGGCTCTCGATGTTGGACTGCCAAGTGTTGGCACGAGTATGCCTAAACCCACTGCCCGCGGAGCGCAGAAATCGAGCGTGACCGAGGTGAGGTGCTTGGTTGCTGCGCTCTCGGCGACCTATGGCGCCGGAGAAGCGAGCGTCGGAAAAAGTCCTTTTACAGGGCCGCTGAAATATCAGAAGGTATCCACAGACGAATCGAGCCCCAGCAACTGCCGGACGAGCCAGTTGGGTCGGCAAAGCAGTAGCGAGCTCGCGAGCTTTCAAATTCAGTGACTTAGAGGTGTGAAGGGTGAAGATTGAGATCCAATGGGCGGGCGTTCGGTGGCGTCCGAGTCTCGACCGGGCGCACCATCGAAATGACGTTGATGATGGACTCTAGACGATGAAACCAATTCCTCTTGATCCCGAAACTGGGGCGACTGCCACGAATGCCATCGATACTGATCTGGCCTTGCGCGAAGCGCTGGTTGCGGCGTGCCGGGAGCTGACGCGCCGGGGGTTGACTCATGGGACTTCCGGCAATGTGAGCGTTCGCCGTGACGAGCGCAGCTTCTTCATCAGTCCGACCGGGACTGTCTACGAGAAGCTGGAAGCTCCTGACGTTCCGCTGATGTGTCTCGACGGCCGTTGGTTTGGCCGTCGGCGGCCGTCGAGCGAATGGCGCTTTCATCGAGACCTGCTGCGGGCACGTGCTGACGTCGGAGCGATTGTCCATACCCATTCTCGACATGCCACGGCGCTCGCCTGTACCGGTAGGGGAATTCCTGCATTCCATTACATGGTCGCGGTGACTGGCGACATTGAGATTCGCTGTGCGGCTTACCACACGTTCGGCTCACAAGAGCTTTCCGATGCGGCGCTTGCCGCCATCGGGAGTAGCAATGCCTGCCTGTTGGCTAATCACGGTGTGATTACGTTGGGTGTCGATCTTGCCGCCGCACTCACGCTCGCGGGCGAAGTCGAGAATCTGGCTGCGCAGTATTGCACGGCCCTGGCTCTGGGAGACGTCAGGATCCTCGATGCCGGGGAAATGCGGCGCGTCGTGGAGAAATTCCGAACCTACGGGAAGGCCAACGCGGTGGACTCGGATCTCACCTTTAGCGGAGACTGGCTACCGCGGTAAGGAGATCTGTGGGCGAGTGTCGCCGCATTCGTTTCGCGGTTGGCGCTCTCGCTGTCAGCGCACCGCCGCCGAACAGCCGCTCACCACAGCGGATTGCCGCGATTCGCGCTGACTTCCTCGCCATGCACGGGAGGGGCGTTGTTTCCCCAAGAAGTGCGCACGTAATTGAGAACGTCCGCCATCTGCTGATCTGTCAGGGTCAGCGAATACGGAGGCATGCCGAACGGGCGCGGATTTCCAGCCGTGCCCGGCGAATAACCTCCGAAGAGAATCATCCGAATCGCGTCGACGGCCGGTGTCATGGCGACTACGCGATTTCGCGCCAGGGCTGGAGCCGCGGGCTCGTGTCCCTCGCCGTCGTCGCCATGACAGTCTGCGCAATGCTTCTGATACAACTCTTTGCCAGCCGCGCGCAGTGCCGGTGGGAGCTCATAGACCACGGGGGCGCCCGCTCCCCCGGCCGCCGCCGCGACTGGAAGTGACTTCAGGTAAACCGCCATCGCCTTCAATTCATCATCGGGTGTGTGTTGCAGGCTTTCGGACACCACTTCGGCCATCGGACCCAAGGCGGAGGCGTTTGCAGTGCCCGTATGGACTCGCCCTGTCTTGAACAGTGTAACGATATCGTCTTCGCTCCAACTTTGGACGCCCGCCTCATGTGGACTCATCAAGGAAGGCGCGTACCAATCGAGCACGAGGCCGCCCGAGGGGCCCGCCTCGGATCGGGTGGCACCCAGGGCGTTGCGTGTGTCGTGACAAGCGCTACAGTGGGAGAGGCCTTGTACGAGATATGCCCCACGATTCCAGTCGCGCGAGCGCTGCTCGTCTGGTTGATACACTCCGGGGCGAAAGAAGAGCCAGCGCCACGCCGCCAAAAGCATCCGATGGTTGTAGGGAAACAGGATTTCGTGCCGACGGTTCGCTTGCTGCACCGGTGCGATGGTGCGGAGATACGCATACATCGCATCCGCATCCTTGCGGCTGATCCGGGTGTAGTTCGTATAGGGGAAGGTTGGATACAGCAGCGTTCGGTTCTTCGAATATCCGTTATGCAGCGCGTGCCAGAAGTCGGTGGAGCTCCAGCTACCCACTCCGGTCGAGTTATCCGGTGTGATGTTGGGAGAATAAAACACGCCGAAGCGCGTAGGAATGGGCCGTCCACCGGCGAACGGCGCGCCGCCGCGGGCCGTGTGACATGCCCCGCAGCCGGCCAGCACGACCAACTCACGCCCACGCTCGACGGTATCGGTGCTCGGCGCGGTCGCAGGCTGGGGCGCTTCTCCCGTCTCGCGATCCGGAGCGATGCCAAGCCACCACACCGCGACCAGCCCCACCAGCACGAAAATCAGGCCGGTCCAGAATACTTTTTTCATTGCAAATGACTGGCCTGGAGGATGCTGCCGCACGTCAGGGGCGGCGATTTTTCGAACGAGATGTCCGGCTCTGTGTCCGCAGGAACGCTCTGCGATGCCAGCCAGGCCGTGGCGGCGCTCAAATCCTCGGCGCGCATGCGGCGCACGAGCAGAGCCATGCAATCCGGCGCAGCCGCGGCGCGGGTGCCTATGCGCCACGAGCCGAGCTGGGCGGTGAGATAGTCTTGCGACACCCCCAGCAAGCCCGGCACAGCCGGTGCCACTCCCAACAGCCGGCTCCCATGGCAGGACTTGCATGCGGGAATGCCTAACGCCTGGTCACCTTCTGTGACGAGTTGTCTACCGCGTTCCAACACCGCGGCACTCGCCTTGGGGGGATGGGGTGGCGGATACGGAACGCGTTGGCCGGCAAAGTAGGCGGCAAGCTCGTGCAGGTAGTCGTCGCTTTGGAACTGCGCTATGTAGGTCATCATGGCAAACTGGCGCCGGCCTTCGCGAAAGTTCACCAGTTGATTGAAGAGATAGCCCGCCGGCTTTCCCGCGATGCGCGGAAAGTAGCCTTCGCGTGTTGCTCGGCCCTCGTTTCCGTGGCAGCTCGTGCATGGCTTGACCCGCTGCTCGATCGTGTCGAGGGTGGGTGGGCTTGGCAATTGCGATCCCGGCTTCTCGGACGGCGCTTCGGCGGCTGCATGAGAGCCGCCGAGTATCACCAGCAGCGCCGCGAGCGGTGCTATCAAGGGGCGTACAAATGGATTGACCACGCGCGTCATTTTAGCAGGATGTGAGTCGAGATCAGCGGGATGTGGGTCGAGATCGATGGATGCGCGTCGAGATCAGCAGGATCACCCTGGAGGTGACTCGCTGAGCAGGTCGGCATGATGCCGGCGTGCGACGTCGGGATGTGAGCGCAGGCGGCCTTTCAGATAGTTCTGTCCGACGCTGCGAAACAGGGGATTGCCGGGGTCGCTCTCCGGGCCTCTGGCTCGTGCGGCGAGTTCCGGTGGAAGCTGCAACAGTGGCACGATGGCATCGAGCCGTGCTCCGAGGAAAAAGGCAACCGAGATTCTTTCTGTCCCGGGTGGCGGCGCGATGACGCGATGAAGTGTCGCGCGTAGATATCCGTCCGAAGCCAACTCCAACAACTCGCCGATGTTCACCACGAAGGTGCCGGGACGCGGTGGCACATCGATCCAACCTCGATCCGTCTCGACCTGCAGGCCGCCTCGGTCGTCCTGCAGAAGCAGGGTGAGGAGGCCTGCATCCTTGTGCGCCCCCACTCCCTGGTCCGTGGCGGTTCTGTCTCGCCCCGGATAGCGGATCAGCTTGACCAGGTAGTGCGGCTCGACTTGATACAGGGGCGCCAATGCATCCGCTGGTTGTCCCAGTGCCAAGGCAAATGCCTCCAGGAGCCGTGCCAGCACTTGCATGGCCTCTGTCTGCCAGCGCAGAACCACTGGACGTAGCTCCGGCAGGGCCGCTGGCCACTGATTCGGTCCTTGCAGGCGCGCCCAAGCAGGCATCCCGGGAGCTCGCGGTAGCGCTGGCCGCTCAGCCCCTATGTCGATTTGCTCGCGCCAGTCGGGTGCGCCTCGCGTTCGTTCCCAGGCCACCCGGTTGTAACCGCGAAAGTGCGGCGAGTTCACCATTTCAATGGCCAGCTTGTCGGCTTCAGGCAGCGCAAAAAAGCTGCGTGAGACGTTCATCAAGTCCCCCAGCAGCCGCGGTTCCACGTGGTGCCCGGTGATGTAGAAGAAGCCCACATCACGTGCCGCCAGACACAGTCTCGCGAGAAAATCCGCCCTTGAACGCGCGCCCGCATCGAAGTCGCTGAGGTCCAGCAGGGGGATCGCATCCTGAGCCAGCGAGGCGTTCACGATTGTTGGTCACGCGAGAGACGGTTACGGCCAGGGAAGCATCTTAGTCAACCCGCGCGCCTGGCGCACTCCGAGCCATGAAACGACTCCACAGGCGCGGGTTCAGGCACAGGGATGTCCCCGCGCCCGCACGCTGGGCCGGGCAGGGTGCGACGCTGCGTCGCAAGCAATGCGAGCGTGTGCTCGAGGGAGCTGCGAGATTGCAAGCATCCGATGCCTCTGCCGGCGGGAACGGCGAAACCGCCGCGCATCGACATGGCCGTGCGAGTGGAAAGCGCTACTATTTTCCATAAACGAGAGGCCCAAGAGGGAGGGGGCTGATATGGGCAGCAATACCGAGCGGTTTGTCGCGGCGCGGGATCAGTTGTTGTCTCTCCGGGAGGACTTGACACGGGCGCTGCAGGAGTTCCACTGGCCGAAGCTGGAGCATTTCAACTGGGCGCGCGATTACTTCGATGTCATCGCTCGGGACAACGCAAACCCCGCGCTTCGGGTGGTGGCTGGTGGTGTCGAACAGACCGTCAGCTTCGCACAACTCTCGCTACGTTCCTCGCAGGTGGCGAATTTTCTGGTGGCGCACGGAGTAGCGCCCGGTGATCGGATTCTGCTCATGCTCGCGAACGTGGTGCCCCTGTGGGAAACGATGCTCGCTGCGATCAAGTTGGGCGCGGTCATCATCCCCGCAACGACATTGCTGGAGCGCGGGGAGTTGGAGGACCGCCTCGTCAGGGGCAACGCCAAGGTGGTCATCACCGCCTCGGAAGTCGTAGACCGACTTGCCGGGCTGCAGCCAGCCGCTGTGCGCATGGTCGTTGGCGAAGCGCGGCCGGGTTGGATCTCGTACACGGACTCGTATGCCGCCAGTGTTCACTTCGTGACTCCCGCACCCACCTTGTCGAAAGATCTTCTGCTGCTCTATTTCACGTCAGGAACCACCGCTCGGCCGAAGCTGGTCGCTCATACGCACGCCAGCTATCCCATCGGCCATCTCTCGACCATGTACTGGCTGGGCCTGCGCCCGGGCGATGTCCATTTGAATCTCAGCTCGCCTGGGTGGGCGAAGCATGCCTGGTCCTCGTTCTTCGCGCCCTGGAACGCCCAGGCGTGCGTGTTGAGCCTGCATTACGACAGGTTCGATGCCCGCACAGTCCTCGACCAGATGGTCCGTCACGGCGTTACGACCTTCTGCGCCCCTCCCACAGTATGGCGGCTGTTGATTCAACAGGATCTGGCAAGTTGGCGCGTCACTCTCCGGGAGGCAACCAGCGCCGGGGAGCCGTTGAATCCGGAAGTGATAGAACGCGTGCGCAAGGCCTGGGGGGTCACTTTGCGCGACGGGTTCGGGCAGACCGAGACCACCGCCCAGATCGGCAATCCACCCGGGGTAGCCATCAAGCCCGGCTCGATGGGAGTGCCGCTGCCAGGTTGTCCCGTCACACTATTGGACACGCATGGCCGCAGCGCGGACGAGGGCGAAATCTGTATCGACCTGGCCCGCGAGCCGTTGGCATTGATGAGCGGATACCTCGATGACCCGGAGCGCAACACCGGGGCCATGGCCGGCGGCTACTATCATACTGGCGATATTGCCTCTCGCGATGCTGACGGCTATCTGACCTATGTGGGCCGCGTGGACGACGTGTTCAAATCCTCGGATTACCGGATCAGCCCGTTCGAGCTCGAAAGTGTCTTGATCGAGCACAATGCGGTTGCGGAGGCGGCCGTCGTACCCTCGCCGCACCCTGTGCGATTGTCAGTGCCCAAGGCCTTCGTGGAGTTGGTCGCCGGTGTGGCTCCTGATGCGCAGACCGCACTCTCCATTCTTCAGCACGCACGCGCACGCCTCTCCCCGTACAAACGCGTCCGCCGGATCGAGTTCGCACAGTTGCCGAAGACAATTTCCGGGAAAATTCGCCGTGCGGTCTTGCGCAAGACGGAGGACGCGCGCGGCCCGGACAGAGCCCGTGGCGAGCGCGAATTCTGGGAGGAGGACTTCCCGTGAGCGGTGGAACATAAGGCGAGCGCCTGGGCATGCGGCAATGACATCTGACATTTGTACCGGCGACCGACCGGCGGACTGACGCGCGCCGGCCTGAGCCGTCCGGTCTGCCTGTGCCGTAGAATCCTTCGCTTTCGAGCCAATCAGGGGGCCTGTGCGACCATGATCCGATCGCTTTTGCTGGTTTCGGTCGTTTTCCTGCTGCCACTGACGGCCAGCGCGGAGTTGAAGAAGGACTCGCCCACAGTGCTGATCACGGGGGCCAACCGCGGCATAGGGCTCGAGCTGGCCAGACAGTACGCCGAGAAGGGATGGAATGTCATTGCAACCTCGCGCCACAACAGTGGCGAGCCGGCGCTGGCTGCTCTCGGCGAGCTGGCGGCCAGCCATCCGCAGGTGGCTCTCGAGAAGCTGGATGTCTCCGACTCGGCCACGATCCATGTCGTCGCGGAGAAGTATCGCGACCAGCCGATCGACGTCCTGATCAACAATGCCGCAGCCGTCGAAGCAACATTCGCTGCGGATATGGCGGCGGCGACCATGCCTTTCGAGAAGATCGATTTCGACGGCGCGAGGCGCGATTTCGACGTCAACACCCTCGGCGCGATGCGGGTTACGCAGGCATTCATGCCGAACGTCGAGCGTTCTCATGAGAAGAAGGTGATTTCGGTGACGTCTCTCGCCGGCTCCTTCGGCAATCCCCTGCCGAACGGGATTGGCATGAACTACGGTGCCAGCAAGGCGGCTTTGAACAAGTACATGTCCATGCTGTCGGTGCAGATGAAATCGAGAGGGGTCATCGTCGCCCTGGTGCAGCCGGTGTTCGTGGCGAGCAAGGCGGACCTGAAGAACATGAAAGGGGCGGCGCCGGTCGACCAGGAGGTCGCCAAGCTGGTCAAAGTGATCGATTCCATGACCATGGAGGGCAGTGGTCGGATCACCAACTTCAGCACCGGCAAGCGCGATCCATTCTGAAGCACGGTGGCTGCTGCCAAGTCAGCTTCCGTGCTCCCAAGCCCTGGCTAGCGGCGGTGAGTTGTAGGAGTCACACCTACATGAGCAGCGGCGAGCCGCTGATGTTTTATCGCGCGGTGAGCGGATGTACTCCTGCTTCCACCAAAGTTGGGAGCAGTCCATGGCCAGATCGAGAAAGAAGGTCACACGCAAGGCAAAGTCGGGCGCCCGTTCGGCACGCGGAACGCAACAGGATGCGATTGCGCTCCTCAAGGCGGATCATCGGCAAGTCAAGGAGCTGTTCGAGCAATACAAAGCGACGCGCTCGGAGACGCGCAAGCAGAGCATTGCGAACAAGGTCTGCCAGGCGCTGAAAGTGCATACCCAGATCGAGGCGGAGATCTTCTACCCCGCCTTTCTCGAAGCCACCGACGAGCGGCAGACGCATCACGAGGCGGAGATCGAGCACGAAGGCGCGACGAGACTCATCGAGGAAATCGAGGCTTCCGCTCCCGAGGACGACTACTACGGTGCCCGGGTCACCGTGCTTTCGGAAATGATCCAACATCATGTCAACGAGGAGGAGAAGCGCGACGGCATGTTTGCCAAGGCGCGCCGCTCCCGTATGGACCTGAAGGTGGTGGGCGAGCAGCTCGCAAAACGCAAGAAAGAGCTCATGAGCGGTGGCGGTACGGCCACAGACAGCGGTTCGCGCCGGCAGCGCCAGGGCTCGGGCGTGTACGTCGACGCCTAGCAGCTCAGTCAGACACGCCGCGAATCCAAGCTGGAAGCGACATTGCCCCGGGGTAGCGGCGCGCCCCGGAGCACCCGGCTTTGGGAATTGGCCGACAGAAGAAATCGGCGTCCAGCCGCACAAAAAACACAATAAGTACTATTCCTGATACATCTTTCGGCCGCCACGGCCACCACGTGGGCGGTGCGCACCTGCACCCGTTCGTTCGTATACGAATCGACGTTATTTGCATACAACTGGAACTACCGCACATCGCGAGACCATGGTCTCGGCTCTAATTGTTTGGCGTGGCAAATTAACTTAGAGCAAATACTTTGTTGTTGAGGTGCTACATGACGGCCGCGCACGGATGCATGCCAGGTCGCGGCCCAGTGACGCGCTCGAGTACCGCGGGCGACTAAAGTTTTCCGGTGCCATCCCGTTACCACCGATATCCGCTGCAAGGCCAAGTTTCAAACAATGCTCCAACGTGTTGGTTTCAACGGCGTCGGCCCGAGCGCCACGAATGCGGCTCGCCTGCAGGAGAGCCCGGCGTCCATGCGCAAGATATTCGTCATTGTCGGCCTCGCGATCGTGATCTTCCTGGCGTTTACCGCCTACAGCGTGCAGAAGGAAATCCAGGGGCAGGCACAGCTCGCGGCGATCAAGGACCTCTATTTCCCGGTCTTGCAACGCTTGGACGCCGACATCGTGCGTCTCGACAAGATGGAGGAGCTGTATATCCAGGTCGTGGTAGCCGGCGATCGGGACTCGCTCGGCAAGGCCACTGAGCTAGGCACGCAAGCGGACCAGGCGTTCGGGGAGATCGGCAAGCTTTATCCCCAGCGTGAGTTGGAAGTTGCGAAGCTCCGCAACAGCCTGAAGGCCTATGAGGAGCTGGCGACCAAGGCGGCCACCGCGTTTCTGGATCAGAGTGTCGCCGATCCTGCCCCGCTCACCACCGCCATGAACCAGGCACTCGCCGGGCTCAGGGATGGCCTGAAAAGCTTTCGTGGGGCGAGCTATGACGAATTCGTCACGACGCTCGCGAGCTCTGAGAACGGCGCGCGGGTGCGCCTGTTCATGGGGCTCGCGCTCGGCGTGATGAACCTCGGCTTCATGGCTGTGCTGGTCTACTTCATCCGCAACAACGTGAGAATGATGGCCGTTATCGCGGAGCAGAACGCGACTCTCGAGCAGCGGGTTGCCGAGCGGACGGCCCAGTTGAGCCAGAAGACTTCGGATATCAATGCCATGTTGCAAAACATGAAGCTCGGCGTATCGACGGTCATCCCTGGCAACCGCATCCATCCGGAATATTCGAACTATCTGACGACCATCTTCTGCATCGACAATCTCGCCGGCAAGGATCTCATCGACAGTCTGTTCGCCACGTCCGACCTGGGTATCGACACCAAGGATCAGATCGCCGTCTCGTTGTCTGCGATTCTGGGCGAGGACGCCATGATGTTCGATTTCAATGGACATCTGCTGCCGGGCGAGATGCGTATCACCGGCGAGAGCGGCGCGCGCAAGACTATCCAGATGGACTGGAGCCCGATCGTCAACGATCAAGGCAAGGTCGAGAAGGTGCTGCTCATCACCCAGGATGTCACGCATCTGCGCGAGCTGGAGGCGAGCTCCGCGCAGCAGAAGGAGGAGCTGGAGATCATCTCCAACATCATCCGGGTCTCCCCTGGGAAGTTCAACGAATTCACCGATTCGGCGGTGCGCTTCCTGCGCGCCAACCGGGAGCTCATCGAGGGGGCCAAAGGCCCCGACCCGGAGACCATCGCGGCTCTCTTCCGCAACATGCATACCATCAAGGGCAACGCGCGGACGTTCCAGTTCAGCCATATCACGGACGCGGCGCACCGCGCGGAGCAGACATACGACCGGCTGCGCAAGGATGCCAAGGCGGAGTGGAGCTCGCAGCAGATGTTGACGGAGCTCGACGCCGCCGAAAGCGCAGTCACCCGGTATGTTGGGATCAACGAGGGTAAGCTCGGACGCAAGGGGCGCGCCTCCGACCTGATTACCACGCGTGGCTCGTTCGTAAGCAGCGCCCAACTCGCGGAGATCAGGGAGCTGGTGGCCGCGGCCGGCACTCCCGGCGCGGATCTTTCGAGGCTGCGCCAGGCTGCGGAGCGGCTCGGCCTGATCTCTCTGGAGCGTATTGCGTCCGGGGTTGCCGACTCGAGTGTCTCGCTGGCCAACGAGCTGAAAAAGCCAGCGCCGCAATTCGAGATTGTCGGTGGCGAGCAGGGCTTCAACAGCCAGTTTGCCGAGGCTCTCAAGAGCAGCTTCATGCACGTGGTCAGGAACTCGCTCGACCATGGAATCGAGGCTCCGGCCGAACGTGCCAGTGCGGGCAAACCCGAGCGCGGCACGGTGCGTATCCAGTGCCGATCGCGTGGCGAGCGGCTGGAGTTGCGGGTCGGCGACGACGGCCGTGGCCTGGCCTTGCACAAGTTATATGAGAAGGGGCGTGCCGCCGGGCTGTTCGGAGCCGAGGAACGGCCGACCCCGCAAGCCGTCGCTGAGCTGATCTTCCGCTCGGGACTATCGACGGCAACGCAGGTCACACAAGTCTCCGGCCGTGGCGTCGGCATGGACGCGGTGCGCACATTCCTTTCGGAGCAGGGCGCAAGCGTGCGTATCGAACTCGCAGCCACGACAGGTCCTGAGCTTGGCTTCACACCGTTCGAATTCGTGATCGACGTGCCCAGGTCGGCTTACACCTTCGCGGCTTGAGCCAGGTCATGAAGGACTCAAACGCCAAGAGCATGTCCTTGCCGGATGTCGAGTCCGCCCTCACGCGCGCGCGACGACTGCGGTCCGCTCGGTATGCGACCCAGCCAGATGATCACCCGGAGTCGACCCGTGCTGTTGGCTCCGGGAATGTCTCGCGGCGTTTGCAGGAGTTGGGAAACGAGGTCGCCGCCTTCAAGGATCTGGCGCTGGCGTTCGAGCGCTGGCATCAGGACATGATCTCACTCACCGAGCAGAACCGGCGGATGCGCTCGAAGGGCGAGGATCTCGCCTCGATCGTGAAAGAGCTGATCATGCTTTCTCTCAATGCCGCCATAGAGGCAGCTCGCGCGGGACAGTCCGCGCGCGGGTTCGTGGTGGTCGCGGCCGAGGTGCGCAGGCTGGCCCTCAGCGCCCAGTCCCTGTCGACCGATCTCGGCAAAGACCTGCACAAGAACGACCTGTTGACCACGGCGATCTTCCAGGACATCCAGGCCGGTGGAAAGCTGATGATGGCCGCCATCAGCGGGATGGAGGCGGGAATCCGCCAGGTGCGCGTGGAGCTGGAATAGCCGTGCCGCAGTTGAGCGAGCAAAGCCGTACCAACATCGAGCGGGCGTTGCATCACGCCGCGCAGAGCTGTCTGGTGCGTGATCCGGGCGACACCTGCATCATTGTCGAGAACCGTGAGCCCTTCGCGACAGCCCGGGCAGGTGAGAAGCT
>CAZBTV010000007.1:52086-86594 GCA_964494895.1 uncultured Steroidobacteraceae bacterium
CATGGACTGCACCGGGGAGACCGTCGTTCACGGCGTCACGATCTCGTCGTTCAAGTTCCGGCTCCTGGTCATCTTCCACATCGACGAGAGCGCCTCGCTCGCGGACTATTTCGGCGGGCGGGACACCAAGCGCAGTGTGGAGGAAGCCTTCTACGAGGCCGCCAACATGTGCTGTGGGACGCTCAACCGCCACATGACTCGCGATTTTCAACATCTGGCGATGTCGGTTCCATATACGCTCTCCGCCACGTGCATGGCGTACATTGGCGAGCTACGCCCCGAGTATGTCTCCAGCAGCACCGTCACGATCAACGACAGTGTCCGTGTGCGCGTTACGCTCTGCATCTCCTGCTCGGCGCCCGTATCTTTCTCCGCCATGCTGGCCGAGAGCGAAGCCAATTCCGGCGAGCTCGAGTTGTTTTGAGGAGCCGCCAACCATGAGGTGCCTGTTTCAATGAACGATACTCCGGTCAGCAAGGTTCTGGTGCTCGATGAGAGTCCCGAACATCTGCGCTCCATCAAGGCGTTCTGCGACGAAAACGGCCTCGTCGCGCTCAAGGTGCGCCGTGACTCGGTCATGAGCGTGCTGCGTACCAACATCGACCTGGGCGCTATCCTGCTCTCGGAGAATTATGGCGGGTCACCGCAGGAGGCGGCGCTGATCGCGGCCGAGATCCATGGGGCGCGGCCGGAGCTGCCGGTCATCATGCGCCGCGAGGGCTCGGCCAATCTCGAGGGACTCGCCGAGCCGGTGCGGCGCGCGGTCTGCGCCGCGTACATCGCGAACGACATGGCGGCGTTGCGCAAGGTCATCGACGAGCGCATCTTCTGCCTGACATACCCGAATGCCCTCTTGCGTGGGATCGCCGAGATCATGCAGTCCGTGCTGGCCAACCAGTTTGCCGGCGCGCGGATCTCGATGGACACACCGTACATCGTGCACGACCGGATCATTTTCGGCGAGCTGTTTAGCCTGATGCCGCTCGAAAGTGCCTGGTGCCGCGGCTACATGACCTTGCAAACGGAGGAGGACCCGCTGTTGGTGCTGGCCGGACATCCGGGCGCATCGCCGGGCGCCTTCCGGATGGTGAATGATCTGCTCGGGGAAATCACGAACCTGGTCTGGGGCGGTGTCAAGAATCGCTACCTCGGCGACCGGGCCGCCTCGGGTGGTGCGCAGGTGCCTCTGATCGTCAACCACAAGCACAAGTACATTTCCTTCGGCACCAGCAATCCGCAGTTGTGCTTCCGGTTCACGCTCGCCGATGCCGCCGGCACGCGCTCGACCACCTTGTATGCGCGCTTCGTGTTCAACCTGAGCTGGTCGCCGGAGGATTTCAAGGAGATTCCGCAGACATTCGCCGGCCTGGTCGAGTCGGGCGAGCTGCAACTGTTCTAACCACTTCAACAGGTATCGACATCATGGCAAAGATTCTCGTCGTGGACGACTCGAGCACGGTCCGCGAGGAAGTTGCGGGCTTCCTGCGCAAGGGGGGGCTCGACGTCACGGTCGCTGTCGACGGCAAGGACGGGCTCGCCAAGCTACAGGCGGACCCCGGCATCCGTCTGGTCGTCGCCGACGTCAACATGCCCAACATGGACGGATTGACGATGGTGGAGAAGATCCGCAGCGAGCTGCGCAACACCTCCGTCAACCTCATCATGTTGACCACCGAGAGCAGCCCGAACATGAAGGAGCGCGGCAAGGCGGCGGGCGTCAAGGGTTGGATCGTCAAGCCCTTCAACGGGCCGGCCGTCCTCGAGACGTTCAAGAAGCTGGTTGCGTGAGCCGATACCCGTGTACAGATCCATCAACTTCCCCAAAGAGATGCCATGAAGCCATTCATTCCACTGCTGTTGGGCGCCGCGCTGCTGACCGCCGGGTCCGCGCAGGCCGCCGATCCCGAGGTCATCGTGGTGATCGAGAACCCCAAGGCTCCGCCCCTCACCAAGGAGCAGATAGCCGATCTGTTCCTGGGCAAGAACCAGGGCATGAAGCCTCTCGACCAACCCAACTCCGCGCCCGTCAAGGCGATCTTCTATCAGAAGGTTTCCGGTCACGACCTGTCGCAGGTCAAGGCGACCTGGGCTCGCCTGATTTTCACCGGCAAGGCTCAGCCCCCGAAAGAGGTCTCGGATGGGACCGCGGTGAAGAAGGTCGTTGCGTCCGATCCGAAGGCCGTCGGCTACATCGAGAAGTCCGAGCTCGATCCTTCCGTGAAGGTCGTCCTGCTCCTCAACTGATGTAGCAAACACACGACGCGCCCGGGGTGCGAGCCGGGCGCTTTGCAAGCATCCAAAACCAGATACTGGAGGCCCACACGCGGCAGCCAGCGGAGAGTTACGTCCATGCGAAATCGTACGATTCTGACAGCAGCCGTGTCGATGGCCCTTTGGGGAAGCGCCGCCCAGGCCGCCCCCGATCTCAGCGACATCTTTCAGGTGCATGCCTACGGCACATTCGGCGTGGCGCATTCGACTCAGGACCAGGCGGACTTCGTCGCATCCTCTTCACAGGGGATTCAAGGCGCGGGCTTCACGCATAGCTGGGCTTACGATGTGGACAGCAAGGCCGCCGTGCAGCTCGATGCAAAAATCACCGACCAGTTCTCCGCAGTCGTGCAGCTCATCTCGGAGAATGATTACAACAGCAGCTGGACGGGCAAGCCCAACCCGCGCTACCGTCCCTCGCTCGAATGGGCGAACTTGAAATATGCGATCACGGACTCGCTCACTGTGCGCGCAGGGCGAATGGTTCTGCCGATAAACATGCTTTCCGAGTACCGCAACGTGGGGTATTCGCTGCCTTTCATCCGTCCACCCGTGGAGATCTACGGACCGGTGCCGTTTACGAACGTCGATGGTGGGGAAGTCAGCTACGCAATGCATCTGGGCAACGTGACCAATACCGTGGTCGGTGGTATCGGAGATACCTCCACACGAGATGCACTCGGCGCGATCCAATCGAATCTCTACTTCATCACCGATACCGTGGAAGCGGGCTCGCTGACGATCCGCGGGAGCTACCTGCATAACCAGTTCAAGTCACCCTCTGATGCCTTCGGCGGGCTGTTCACGCCTTTCGTAGCCGCAGCGTCCGCTGTGCCAGGTGGACAAGATGCTGCTTCCACCGCCAACTACCTGCACTACGTCTACAACCTGGGGAGATGGGGCAATATCGAGCATTCTGACCTTGGTGCGACCTACGACCCGGGTAACTGGTTCGTCATGCTGGAGTTGCATCGATGGACCAGCCGCGGCATCGTCGGTGATGCGAACGCCGGATTCATCACCGCTGGCTACCGAACGCATGGAGTGACACCGTACGCGACGTACTCGCGATTGAAGTCTCTGCACGAGACCATGCCGGCCATTCCGCTCAATGGCCTGCCGCCGCCACTGGCCGGCTTTGGAGCCGTTGTGAACTCGATCGTAGCCGGCATCAACTCCTCGAGCGAGTCGCAGCGAACCCTGTCGGCAGGCGTGCGCTGGGATTTCATGAAGAATCTGGATTTGAAGCTCCAGTATGACTACGTGCGGCTGGATGCAGGCTCCACCGGATTGTTCGTCAATGAGCAGCCCGGCTTCAAACCCGGCAGCACCGCGGGCGTATTCAGCGCAACGGTCGACTTCGTATTCTGACGCCATCACGTACTCGACCATCCATTGCAATCCGACATCAGGAGCAAGATAGTGAGAGCCCTCATCCCGCTACTGACCGTCGCTGCGGTGGCCACCGCAACGGTACAGGCCGCCGAGCCGGAGGTCGTCGTCATCGGCAACCCTACCGCGCAGAACCTGACGAAAGATCAGGTGGCGGACCTCTTCCTCGGCAAGAACCAGGGCATGAAGTTGTTGGATCTGCCGAGCTCCGCGCCGGAGAAGGCGGTCTTCTATCAGAAGGTCTCGGGTCATGATCTTTCCCAGGTCAAGGCGACCTGGGCAAGGCTGATCTTCACCGGCAAGGCCCAGGCCCCGAAGGAGGTCGCCAATGCCGCGGCGGTGAAGAAGGCGGTGGCCGCCGACCCGAAAGCCATCGGGTACATTCAGAAGTCGGAAGTCGACTCGTCGGTGAAAGTACTGCTGACGGTGAACTGACACTGCCGGTCGGCGCCGTCTCCAGACCGGTGCAGGAGGTCGACCCCGACCCGACCACCCTGCGCTGGGCTCGGGGCCGGTGTCGCCGTTACTGCCGGTCGGATCGCGTTCCTCGGGAGCCGGCATGCCTCGGGCGAGGTTTTCGCGTACCCTCATGAGCTGGCGCTCTTGGGGGTCAACATGGCAACACCCGAACCCGTATCCTCGCCAGCCGCGGACCTCGAGGCACTGCTACGCGCCCAACGTGCGGCTTTCCATGCTGAGGGATGCGCAAGCGTACAGGTCCGGCACGAGCGGCTCGGCCGTGCGATCGAATTGCTCGTCTCGAGCCAGCAAGCCATCTGTGAGGCGGTAGCGGCCGACTTCGGCCAGCGGCCGGCCGAATTGACGCGGCTGATGGATATTTTCCCATCCGTACACGCCCTGAAATTCGCGCGGCGGCATGTTGCGCGCTGGATGAGACCGGCGCGGCGGAGGTTGGGTTTTCCGAATCTGTTGCCCGGGATGCGGGGCGAGATCGTGTACCAGCCGTTGGGTGTGGTGGGCGTCATCAGTCCGTGGAACTTCCCGGTAACGCTCACCTTTGGCCCGCTGGCCGGCATCCTGGCCGCCGGGAACCGCTGCATGATCAAGCCTTCCGAGCTGACCCCTGCGACCTCGAAGCTCATGGCCGATCTCATCGGCAAGACCTTCGATCCCAACGAGGTCACCGTGGTTCCAGGCACGGAGGAGGTCGCGATAGCGTTTTCGAAATTGCCTTTCGACCACCTGCTTTTTACAGGCTCGACGCGGGTTGGGCGTCAGGTCATGGCCGCTGCGGCCGAACACCTGGTCCCGGTGACTCTGGAGCTGGGTGGAAAGTGCCCGGCGATCATCGGGCGCTCGGCGGAGCTGTCGCGCGCCGTGGATCGGCTTCTTCTGGGAAAATTGGCCAATGCCGGCCAGGTTTGCCTGGCGCCGGACTACGTGTGTGTTCCACGGGAGAGTGTTGGCGCTTTCGTCCGGGAATCCGAGTCCTGGGCGCGACGGGCGTATCCGGGATTGCCTGATAATCGTGACTACACGTCTCTGGTGAACCGCAGGCATCGGCAGCGCGCCGAAGCGCTGATTGCCGACGCTCGCGCGCAAGGAGCCGAAGTCATTCCGCTCGGCAATGTCGCTCAGGCGCAGACAGCCAACCTGTTGACTCCGGTGTTGATTCTGGGCGCGACGCCAGCCATGCAAGTGATGCGCGAGGAGATATTCGCCCCGGTGTTGCCGGTGCTGCCTTACGACCGCATCGAGACCGTGATTGCCGAGATCCGGCAGCGGGACAGGCCGCTGGCACTTTATTACTTCGGTTCCGATGAGTCGGAGGAGAGAGAGATTCTCGAGCACACCGTTTCCGGCGGGGTGACCGTGAACGATGTCGCCATGCACTTTCTTGCCGAGGAGCTACCGTTCGGCGGCGTGGGCCCAAGTGGAACAGGGGCGTATCATGGGGAGCACGGCTTCCGCCGCTTCAGTCACGCGCGCTCCGTATTTCGCCAGAGCCGCTTCGACTTCGCAGGACTCACCGGATTGCGTCCGCCCTACGGTGCACGTCTCAGGCGCAGCCTGAGCTTTCTGATCCGTCGCTGACCTGCCCCAGCCCATGGGTCCTTGATCTCGCAGGACACCGCACCCATGGAGAGAGTCAGCACCTTGCGACGGAACGGTTTCACGGCGCAAGTATCGGGTTGGCGCCACGGCCGAATCCACCTAGCTTCGCCGGCAGCGCGACCAACCCGGAATCTACCCATGACGCCGAATTACGCCCGGAGCTCGTTTCCTTCCCGCATCTCGTTTGCTTGCACTGGTGCCATTGTCACGCTCGCTGGGGCCGCTGTCTGGGTCCACGCCTCGGAGATGTTTCCCGAGCGGATGTACGAGGTGACTACCCAGACCGACATGCCGCATCTGGAAGAGAATCTGCGATATACCATCACGCATGAGAAGCGCTGTCTGACGCATTTTCCGCTGACGGCGGCTTTCCCGATCCTCAGTCATCCGGCATTGCAAGGTTGCAGCCTGACAGACGAGAGTCGCCAGGGCGATACGGTCTCGTATGCACTCGTGTGTACCGGCGGGCACGGCACGACGGGTGAGGCAATCTGGCACATTGACGAGCAAGGATTCCGCGGTACGCTCCGCGTCAAATTGGGCGGCAAGAACATGACTTTCAGTCAACGGGTCACGGCTTTGCCGCTCGGAGCCTGCACTACATGAATCGCAACGAATCCCGCCGCCCATCATCTGACGCCGCCGCCGTCGATGATCGTTTGATCGAGAAGTTGATTCGTGCCTTCTACGACCGGGCGCGGAACGATCCTCTCATCGGCCCGATCTTCAACTCGCGGATCCAGGACTGGGAGCCGCATCTGGCGCGTATCTGCGACTTCTGGTCGGCGGTGATGCTCAAGACCGGGCGCTATCGTGGCCAGCCCATGCGGCTGCATCTGCCGCTGCCGATCGACAGCACGCACTTCGATCGTTGGATCGAGCTGTTCGTGCGCACTGCCCAGGAGTTGTGTCCGGCATCGATCGCTGAGCAATTCGCGGAACGCGCCCGTACGATCGGACGGAGTTTGGAGATGGGAATTGCCGCGTCCAGGCATCCCGCTCCCATATAACCAAAACGCATTACAGTCCGATCGTAAAATCGGTTGACAGCTGCACGCGAATCCCTATTCTTTGCGGCGGGCCATCCGCTCCCAACGGCGGACGCCCATCTGTAAGGATGGGAGTACAACTGATGACACGCACACCGCCGCCGGGCATCCGTCCGGCTGATCCCCGATTTTCCTCGGGTCCGACGAAGAAGCGTCCTGGCTGGAGCCTTCAGGCACTCAACGGTGCCTTGTTGGGACGCTCACACCGTTCCAAGCCCGGAAAGGCCAAACTCAAGGAGGCGATCGACCGCAGCCGCGCCCTGCTGGGCGTACCCGCCGACTTCAAGATCGCTATCGTGCCGGCTTCCGACACGGGCGCCGTGGAAATGGTCATGTGGTCGATGCTGGGCGCACGTCCCGTGGATGTGTTTGCCTGGGAAAGCTTCGGCGAAGAGTGGGTGACCGATGCCGCCGAGCAGTTGAAGTTGGCCGACTGCCGCATTCACGTCGGCCGCCCATACGGAGTGCTGCCGGATCTCTCCTCGGCGCGCAAGGCGGCCGACATCGTGTTCACGCAGAACGGGACGACCTCCGGCGCGCGAATTCCCAACTTCGATTGGATACCCGCGGATCGCGAGGGACTGGCGATCAACGACGCAACCAGCGCCGCGTTCGCTCAGCCAATCGACTGGTCCCGCTGCGACGTCGTGACCTACTCGTGGCAAAAGGTTCTGGGCGGCGAAGCAGCGCACGGGATGTTGATCCTGTCCCCGCGCGCCGTAGCGCGCCTGGAAAGCTACACTCCCGAGCGGCCGCTGCCGAAGATTTTCCGCATGACCAGGAAGGGCAAGCTCGACCAGGAGCTCTTCGAGGGAGCGACCATCAACACGCCGTCGCTGCTGGCCACCGAGGATTACCTCGATGCCCTGAAGTGGGCGGAAAGTATCGGTGGCCTGCCTGCGCTGCAGGCTCGTGCCAATGCCAACACAAAGGTGCTGACCGAATGGGTTGGCCGGACTGCCTGGGTGGATTTCCTTGCGCCAGACGTGGCCACCCGAAGCAATACCAGCGTGTGCCTGAAGGTTGTCGACAAGCGAGTCACTTCTTTGCCGGAGCCGGCGCAGGCGGAATTCGCAAAGAGCCTGGCCGGGCTCCTCGAGAAAGAGGGCGTCGCGCTGGATGCGGCATCCTACCGCTCCGCACCGCCGGGCCTGCGGATCTGGTGTGGTGCCACGGTGGAGGAAAGCGACGTGAGCGCGCTGACGCCATGGTTGGATTGGGCCTTCGCCAGCTGCGTCGAGCAACTGAAGACAGTCGCATAAGGACATCCCCATGCCCAAGGTTCTGATCGCTGATGAGCTGAGCCCGCGCGCGCTCGAAATCTTTCATACACGCGGCCTGGAAGTGGATGTGAATGTCGGGCTCAAGAAGCCCGACCTGCTGAGAATCGTCCCTGCGTACGACGGACTGGCCGTTCGCTCCGCCACCAAGGTGGACAAGGACGTCGTCGCTGCCGCGAAGAACATGAAAGTCATTGGCCGCGCGGGCATAGGTGTCGACAACATCGACATTCCCGCGGCCACGGCTCGCGGTATCGTGGTGATGAATACGCCTTTCGGCAATTCGATCACGACCGCCGAGCATGCGATCGCCTTGCTGTTCGCGGCAGCCCGCCAGATCGGCGCGGCGGATGCTTCCACCCAGGCCGGGAAGTGGGAGAAAAACCGCTTCATGGGCGTGGAGCTATACGCCAAAACGCTGGGAATCATCGGCTGCGGCAACATCGGCTCGCTGGTGGCCGAGCGGGCGCTGGCGCTGAGGATGAAAGTCATCGCCTACGATCCGTTCCTTTCGCCGGAGCGCGCCTTGAAGATCGGCGTCGAGAAAGTCGAGCTCGACGATCTGCTTGCCCGGGCCGACGCGATTTCGTTGCATACGCCTCTCACGGACAAAACCCGCAACATCCTTTCCGCGGAAGCCATCGCGAGAGCGAAGAAAGGCGTCATCATCGTGAACGCCGCGCGGGGCGGACTGGTCGACGAGGAGGCGTTGAGGGGGGCCCTCGAAAGTGGTCACGTCGCAGCGGCGGGCTTCGATGTCTTTGTGACGGAGCCTGCCAGGGAGAACGTGCTGTTCGGGGCGCCCAACTTCGTGGCCACGCCCCACCTCGGCGCCAGTACCAACGAGGCACAGGAAAATGTGGCGCTGCAGGTCGCGGAACAAATGTCGGATTACTTGATGTCGGGCGCGGTGACGAACGCGCTCAACATGCCTTCCATCAGCGCCGAGGAGGCGCCACGCCTACGGCCATTCCGCGCGCTCATCGACAAGCTCGGCACGTTCGCCGGGCAGATCGCCGATGATGGTCTCGAGGCCATCGAGATCGAATACGAAGGGGATGTCTCGCATCTGAACACTCAGCCGCTCACCGCGACCGCCCTGGCTTCCATGATGCGGCCACTGATGCCTGATGTGAACATGGTGTCCGCGCCCGCCGTGCTGAAGCAACAAGGTACGCCACTGACTGAATCCAGACGCGACACTTCGCCCATCTACGGCTCGCTGATCCGCCTCAGAGTGCTCACCGGCGGACACTGGAGGACCGTGGCGGGGGTTGTGAACGCCGGAACGGCGAAAATCGTGGAGGTCAAAGGGATGCCACTGGAAGCGGACTTCCATCCGGTGATGTTGTTCATCAACAATCAGGACAAGCCAGGTTTTATCGGGGCACTCGGCACGATGCTGGGCGAGGCGAACATCAACATCGCGACCTTCCATCTCGGGCGCCAGGCAGAAGGGAAGGACGCAATTGCCATTGTCGGTGTCGACCAGGTCGTTCCTGAGACGATTCAGCAGAGCCTGCGCGCGCTTCCGCACGTTCGCTATGTGAAGGTGTTGAGGTTTCCGATGACGTCGACCCCGTCCTGACCGCTTCCGCGATCGGGCATCACGCGCACAGGTCTTGTGGTGACGCCGTGGCTGCTTGCGCGAGTTGGCCCATCGTTCGTTGGCCGCGTTGGGTTAGTTTGGCCTTGTACATGCTTTCATCGGCCCGCTTCAGCAGGCTATCGACATCCTGGCCATCGAGTGGGTACAGGCTCACCCCCAGACTCGCGCTCACGACCAGCATTCCATTGTCGAATTCGACGGGCACGGAAACCGCTGCTGAGATTGCTCTCGCTACCTGCAAGGCTTCGCTGCGAGTGCTGATTCCAGCAAGCGCTACGACGAATTCATCGCCACCGACACGCGCGACGGCATCGGTCCGGCGCACGCTGCCAAGTACCTGGTTTGCTACGTGCCTCAGGACAATGTCGCCGGCGGCGTGTCCCCGCGTATCGTTGATCTCTTTGAATCCGTCCAGGTCGAGATATATCAGCGCCACCGAGCTGCCGCTGGTCAGCAGGTGCCCCAGGTGCTCATACAATGAGGCCCGATTCAACAGGCCCGTCAGCGAGTCGTACTGGGCTCTGAAGGCGAGCCGCTTGTAGAGGCAGCGGCGCTCGACCGCCAGGCTTGCAAGGCGCCCCCAGGATTCCAGGAGTCTCCGATCGGGCTGGGAGTCCGGGGAGTCCTCGCGCAGCAAAGAGAAGATGACGCCTACGCGCTTGGATTCGTACATGACTGGCACGGCGCGGTAGAGCATGGCGTGGGTCTCCGCGATGGCCTCGAGCCGGCGATCCCAGGCACTGGAGCTGGAGAGCATCTGGATCGGTGCAGCTGACAGGGTTTCGCGGATCGACGCGAGCTCGATGCGATCGCATGCTTGTGACAGCGCTTCGGGAAATCCAGGATACAACGCAATTCTATCGTCCCCGGGCACTTCTATGCGGATGCCGCAGAAGGATCGGGGCGAATGGGCGGCCACCGTCTCTACCATCACGACCGCGACACTCTCCAGAGGCTGGTCGTTCGCAACCAGCTCCAGAATGGTTTTCCGGTCCTGCTCGAGTCTTTCCGCTTCGCGGGCAACACGCGCGGATGTCTCGGCAGCCGCTCGCTCCTGCTCCGCTTCGACTATCATGTCCTTCTCGACGGTGATATCGATCATCGCACCGGTTGCTTTCGCCGGAGGGTCGGAGCCGTGCTCAAAACCCCATTGGCTTCGCATCCAACGTACCGCGCCGCTCGGCAGAACGAGACGAAACTCGTCCTGCAATGCCAGGCCGCGAGCATCGCGACGGTCCATACTCGACGACAGTGCCGCGCGGTCATCCGGATGGACCATCGCCGAGAACTCTGCGAGGGTCAGCTGAAACTTCGAAGGGGGGCGCTCCATGAGCGCCGCAAGACCTTCCGAGAGCGTGATGACTTTCCGTTGGAGGTCCGCCTCCCATATGCCGAAACGGGCGATCCGTTCGGCGAGACTCAGGCGTTTCACAGCGTCTGCGAGCTGCTTTTCGGCCCGGATCCGTTCGATTGCATTGCCCGCGAGCTGGCCAGCGACCCGGGCCAGGCGCAGCTCGTCCGGACGCGGGTTGTAGATCTGCCGGCGGTAGGTTGCGAAGGTCCCCAGGACGGAACCCTTCGAGTCACGGATGGGTTGACTCCAGCATGAGCGCAAGCCGTGGCTCAGTACGAAATCACTCGCTCCACTGAAGCGCGGGTCGGTTGCGATATCTTGCACGACGACGGTCTCGTTGCGGTAGGCGGCGGAACCGCAAGCTCCAACGTTTGGACCGATCTCCAGTCCGTTGGTCGCCTGCAAGTACGCTTGCGGCAGGCTCGGACCGGAGGCCAACAGCAGCCGGCTCCGGTTTTCCTCATCGAGCAGCATGATCGTGCAGTGTGATTCCGGCGAAATCCGTTCGATAGCCTCCGTCAATGTGGTCAACACGTCGCGCAACTGGGCGCCGTTGGCTATGAGCTCCAGCATCCGGCGCTCTGTCTCGGTAACGAGAGATGAAGTGGCCAGATCCTCTGGGAGCCGGCCTCGTGCCTTCAGGAGGCGGGACGCAATGATCCAACCCGCTGTGAAAGCGATCGGCGTAAGAAGCGCGAATGGGACCAAACCATCAAACGACATGTACCCCCGCTCCGCAATCCAGGCGGCACACATGCGCCGCGCTGTAATCCGAGATCGAGGGGCTTTTGTACCAAAAAGTGTTCGATAGCCGCTTAGGTGATCACCTCAATTCGGGGCGGTCCGGCCAAGGCAAATGTCAAAACTGTGATCGGTATAGCAAAGTCAGGTTTAGGGGCTAGAGCGGATCTAGCGATAAAGAGGGGCCAATTCGCGTTCGCCGTGAGGTTTTGGCCGCTTCGGCAACTGCATTATGGCAACGGCATTTGCCAGCGCAGCGCCATCCCACGGCTCTGCGGCGTAACACGCGCGGTCGAGGGCCTGCAGTTGGCGGACGGTCTGCGCGTCGGAGATCAGTTTCGCCAAGGCATTCAAGCCGCGGATGCGCGGACCGGTCCACTCGGCGTTTGCCCAGAGCAGGAGATTGCGGCGGGCGGCAATCGCATCATTATCGCGGCAGGCGGCAAGAAATGCGGCGCGCAGGGGACCTGCGCGCATCGCGTTGTCAGGCGCAGATTGCGAGCCGTCGGCTACGGCACCCATCGACACGGTTCGCCCGCGCCGACGCGTTGTCAGCCAGGCCGCCAGCGTTCCCAGCCACAGCAAGCCAAGCGCCAGGCTGATCCATTTCCACGGGATGTCATCGGAAGTGATGGAGGCTGGCTGAGAGGCTCCCGACATCGGGCGGTTGGATTTGCGGGCGGGGGATGCCGCCGAAGGGCTCTCGTTGGCCCCTGTCGTAGCGGATGGTTGGCTTTGGGCCGGCGCTTGCACCGACCCCCCGGCTCCCGGCGCAGGCAGCATGGTGAGGGTCTGTGCTGGCATGACGGCTTCGCGGATCTGATTCGTTCGAGTGTCCCACCAGCTGAGGCGCAGCTCTGGAATCGTGAACTGTCCTGGCTCGTCGGCAATCAATGCAATGCTCTGTTCGCGGCTGCCGATCAGATCGAGACCATGGGGCGTATCTTTGAGGCTCGGCGCGTCGGGGTACGCCTTCAATCCCGGTGGCACGACCAACAGTGTCGAGAGATCGGGTAGTTGTGCCGCGGTGAGGCCGTCGGCCTGAAGCCGCAGGTCGAGTGTGACCGGATCACCAACATGGGCTTGCAGTTGCGAAGGATTCCAATGCGCCTCCAGGGAGACGTTGCTCGCAGGCAGCCAGTAGCTGGCTCCTGCGCTCGCCGGCCGCGGCTGCACGTCCAACTCGATGGGCTCGCCGTGGAGCCTGATCGGCCTGGTCGTGCCGAACATGCCATTGAAAGGCGAATTGGCGAGCAAGCCTGAGAAGGGGTCTGAGAGGCCCAATGCGCGCGTGCGGTCCGGTATCTCGCCACTGAGCGTGGGTCCCTCTATGGAGACATGGCCGCTGTGCTGTGGGAAGAGGAGATATTGCCGCGTGACCACTTGATAGGATTGCCCATTTCTCTCGACGGTGTTGACCGCATCCGAGCCGGCCTGGCGTACGAGGGCCGCGTCAGTGTCTGGAAACTCCAGGTCGGCATGCGCCAGAGGCACGGCGGCGAATACCCGCACGGTAACGTGCACGGCCGCTTGAACATAAGGTGATTTCGGGTCCACCTCAGTTTCGACAAATATTCGCTTGTTGGCCGTAGCTGCCGGGGAATTACCGTTGCTCGCCTGACGGCCGTTCGCCGTGACGTTCAGTGTCAGAGGTGGGCTTCTGTCGGAGTCCCAGGTGAGAGACGGGACGGTGAGTTTCCCTGCGTGCTTTGGTGCCAGGGAAAGCTCCACCTGGGTCGTGGAAGAGACTTTGCCATTGACGATCTGCATGTTGCTACTGGTGCTGCTGCCAACGACATCGAAGTCTCGCTTCAACGGTGTCGTGTCCGGGCGGCTGCCGGTCTGTCCGTCGTGCGCGAGTGTCAATTGCACCGTGTCGCCAGGAGCGATCTCCGTGTTGTCCAGCCATGCGCGCAGCGCTGCGTTGGCAGGCATGCCCGCAGCGACGAGTAGCAGGAGCGGAGCGAATCGAAACCAGCGCATCATTGCGCGTCTCCCTGTTGTCGCATCATGTGCTCGATCAGGAATTTGCGTCGCAGTAGCTCTCCCGAGTCCTCGGGAATGCCGCGCAGCCATTGATCGAGGGCGAGAGTCTGCTCAGACGGTGGCTGCGGAGGAGGGGTGTTGTTGCTGTCAAGGTGCGCACCCCTGCGGGAATCTACCGGGCCGAGTCGATTTGGAGGGGTCGTGTTCCTGGCGTCGGCTGCACGACCCTGGCTTTCCTGATAGCGAATGCCGGCCGCCGCGTCCTGACGCGCGGTTTCCGAATCGGGGCCCGAAGCCTGACCTCCAGCCGACTGCGCGCCGTTTTGCGATTGCGAGGTGCGTGGTTGCTGTGTCAAATCGCCTGCAGCGGCCGAGCCAGTACCCTGGGTCGGGCTGGGGGCCTGGCTGCCCGCCCCCTGCTGCGGCGAGTTGGATCCGCCGGGCGGGTTGGACGCCTGGCCTGCCGCTGCCGATTGAGCGTTGGCTTGTGATTGGGCACCTGACCCGTTGCGCTCCTGAGCCTGACTGCCGGACTCAGCCTGATTGCCCTGATGGCCGGAGTGGTTGTCGCCGCTCTGCTGCTGGCCAGTGGCCTGCGAGCCTGCCTGGGTGTTGGGTTGAGACGCTGCACCTGATTGTGTGGGTGACTGGCCGGACCGTCCGGCCGGGTCCTGCCCGCTGCCACTGCGATCGGCTGACGACTGCCGGTCCTGGCCGCCACTCGATCCGCCGCCGCGACTGTTTGATCCCTTCTGTCCCTGCCCGCCGCCAGGCTGACTTCCGCCATTGCGTTGTGGCGAGGCTTGGCTCTGCTGCTCCAACGCGCGCTTCACGAGCTCGCGGTTGTGCAGGGTGTCCTTGTTTCCCGGCGAGACCGCCAACGCCTCATCGTAGGCCTTGAGGGCTTCTTCAAGCTGGCCAGTATGGGCCAGCGCGTTGCCCCGGTTGTACAAAGAGTCTGCGTCCTTGAAGGGCGCGAGCAGATCGGCGGCTTTCGCGTACTGGCCAGCCTGCAACCGCGCATAGGCCTGATGGCGCGCGTCACTGAAAAGTGGCGCAGCGGCAGCGGGTTGTCTGGAATCGAGCAGCCGTTGGGCCTGCTGGTCCCGCGTCAACCACAGGTCAGACCAGCTCGCCGCGTGAGCAGCAGCGGCCGCAAGCCACAGCAGAGCCGCGAGCGAGAGGCGCCTCATATCCAGCCTCGGCGCGCGAACAAGGCCGCCAGCAATAGAAGCGGCGGCAGCAGCCATACCCCGCCGTTCTGCCAGATCGCCAGCCGTGCTTGCGGTCGGGCGGTGCTCGTGTCCACACTAAGTGACTGTTGCGCCTCGAGCTGCCTGATCAGGCCCGGCACTCCGCTCACCGGCACAAACTCACCGCCCCCGGCGGCGGCCAGATGCCGTAGCTCGTCAGATTGCAAGCGGCTCATGCGCAGCTGGCCATCAGCATTGTGTATGAAGTCGCCTTTGCCGTTCGGTTCGGGCGCCCCCGCTGCTGTGCCCACGCCGATGATATTGACAGTGGTTCCCTGCTGCCGAAGTCGTTGCGCCACGCGGAGTGCTTCGACTGGGTCGGACACGCCATCGGAAAGAACCACGATCTGTCCATGTTGCGCCTGGCCGGCATGGAGCAGACGCTCCGCTTCTTCCAGTGCCGGGGCTAGCCGATCACCGGATTCAGGCATCAGGGCAGGGGTCAGGGGCTGGAGCAAGATCCGCACGGTCGCTATATCGCTCGTGAGCGGTGCGACGGTGTGTGGCTCCCCAGCGAACGCCACCAATCCAACGCGGGCGTCGCGCGCCGCCGAAAGGAGATCGGTCGCCACGTAGCGTGCCCGGGTAACTCTGTTGGGACTGACGTCGGTGGCAGCCATGGACGGGGATAGATCGAGCAGCAGTACCCAGGCGGCGGGCGCTCGGAATGCGGCACTCTCGGTTCGATGCCAGGAGGGTCCGGCCAGGGCCAATGCTGTCAGTGTCCAGACGGCCCCGAGCAACAGCCAGGGTGTCTGTCCGCGGCGGCCTGCCTCGATCCGCAGCACCGATAACAACTCCGAGTCCACGACCCGCGACCAGTTACCGTCACGGTGGCTCGAGCGCGTGAGCCAGGCTGTCAACAGCCATAGAGCCGGTACCGCCAACAGCCACGCCGGATGGAGGAAGTGAAACGAGGGTGGATGAATCAGGCCCATAGTCGTGCCCCGGCCCACGCCGCCGGTACGCTCAGTAGAAGGGCTGCCGCCAAAGGCCATGTGAACCATTCGTCCGCCGGGCGCAGCCACTGCTGGTTGCCGGCGGCGGGCTCGAGGCGGTCAATCTGCCGGTAGACCGCCTGGAGAGCCGCGGCATCGGTGGCGCGAAAGTATTCGCCGCCCGTTGCCTTCGCAATGGCCTTCAAAGTGTCCTCGTCGAGATCGGTGTTGCCCCCGCCGAGATCGAAAAATCCACTGCCGGGAGCCGCCCCGACACCGATAGTGTAGATCCGCAGCCCGGCCTGCGCGGCCAGGCGCGCGGCTTCGAGCGGCGGCATGGCTCCCGCGTCGTTCTCGCCGTCAGTGAGCAACACCAACACGGTCTGCCCGGGTGCGGGGTGCCCTGTTCCGCTCTCGGCCCGCAGCCGCTTGATCGCAAGCCCGATGGCATCGCCGATAGCGGTCTCCGTGCCAGCGACCCCGATCACGGCCTCATTCAGAAACCGGTGTACCGTGGCCAGATCGGTAGTGAGGGGCGCTTGCAGATAGGGTCGCGTACCGAAGAGAATCAATCCAACGCGATCGCCGTGGCGGCCATCGATGAATTGCCCCGCGACGGATTGTACTACCCGCAGCCGGCTCGCACCGCCGGCCATGTCTTCGGTTGCCATCGATCCGGAGACATCCACGGCCAGCATCAGCCTGCGCCCTGTCGTGGGAATGGGAACCGGCTCGCCGAGCCACTGCGGGCGCATCGCCGCTACCACCAGCAACAGCCAGATAGCGGCAAATATCAAACGTGCCCAGCTCGTCCGAGCCGACAGGTTGGTCTGTCCACGAACGATGTTTGTGGCGAAGGGGACGTAGACGCTCGAGTCGCCCGGCTCGGCGGGCGCGCTCAGTGCGTAGCGTAGCCATGGCAAGGGAAGGAGCAACGCCATCCATGGCCAGGCAAGGTGGATCATCTACCACCTCCCGTCGGCGTGGAAGCCGCGACTCTTGGGCGAAAGCGCGGGAGCAGTCGGCGCGCAACGTCGGCCGACAGGCGCGATTTCGCGCGCGCTCGCTTGATGAAGCACTCCGCTCCCGCGATCCACTGCTCACGCTCGTCGCAAGCCTCATTACCAAACGCCGCCGCGAGCAGTGTGCGCCCGGCCGAGCCTGCCAACGCTTCGCCGCCGGAGTCGATCACGAAGCTCAGCCATGCCTCGCCGGAGAGTCTCGCGACCCGCTCCGGCCCAAACACCGCCAAGGCATAACGGCGCATGAGATTCTGGATGGCGCGGGCTACCACAGCTCCGTCCGCGTCGCTTGCCCGTATCAGTCGAAGTTGGCGCAAGGCCGCCCGCCTCGGGCGGCGTTCGGGTCGACCTGCCTGCCAGAGGAGCATCAGCGTGAGCAAGACGCACAGCAGGCCGACGGCCCACCAACCCGGAGCCGGCGGCCACCAGCCCGGCGCCGTGGGCGCGTGCCCTGGAGCAAGTTGATCCAGCCAGCTCGGATTCATGCCGCCGTCCGTCGGGAGAGCTCTGCCTGGAGCACGCTTTCCACCGGAGTGCTCGTGTCCAGCCGCGTGACCGGAGCGTTGATGCGAGCGGCCAGCGAGTCAACAGCTTCTTCTCTTTCCCGCCATTTTCGAATCCATGCGCCGCGCACGCTCGCGCCATCTATCGAAAGCGAACGTCCGGGCAGGCCGACGCGAAAGCGGCCATCGGGCAACCCCTGGCTCTCCAGAGGGTCGGTGACCCAGAACAGCCGAAACTCGTTGTGCATGGCCAGTGTAGCCCAGCGTGCCTCGGCAGTGGTCTCCAGCGTCGCGTAGTCGCTTAGAACCAACACCAGACTCCCCGGATGGATCAACGGTGTCAGCGCGTCGAGACCCCGGCCCAGGCTGTCGGACGAAGCTCCCGGCGCACGAGGAAGCATCTCGAGCAGCGCCGCGATCACCGGAAGCACCCCCGCTTCGCGCGCTCGGGGGGGAGTAATTCTGTACCCAGACGTTCCCGCTACCACCGCGCCGACCCGATCACCGCCCAACACAGCGCTCCATGCGAGCAATGCTGCCGCGCGGACCACAACTGTCGACTTGAGCTGTCTGCGGGTGCCGAAGAACATGGCGTCGTCGAGATCTGCCAATAGCCACACCGGCCGTTCGCGCTCCTCCCGGAAGAGCTTTGTGTGCGGTTTTCCCCGACGCGCGGTCACGCGCCAGTCGATAGTGCGCGGATCATCACCAACAACGTAAGGCCGCACCTCCTGAAACTCCAGACCCCGGCCGCGTTGCGTGCTGCGATGGCCGCCGGAACGGAGCGTGTGGGTCGCCCGCCGCGCTCGCAACCGCAGTCCCCGGGCAGCCCCGCGCAAGGCAACCAACTCCTCGAGACCTGGAGAAATCACGGCGCGGGCACCTTGCCGAGCAACTCTTCGATGCAGGCGTCGGTAGTCACGCCTCGCGCTTGCGCTCCATAGTCGAGAATGAGTCGATGGCGCATCACGTCCGGCGCGATGGCCTGGACATCTTCCGGGCTCACAAAATCACGGCCTTCCATCCAGGCGAGCGCTCGCGCGCCGCGCTCCATTGCAATAGCCGCGCGTGGACTCGCCCCCCAGCGCAACCACTGGCGCAGATTCGCACTGTAGCCCTCGGGATGGCGAGTCGCATCCACCAACGCCGCGATGTACTCGGCCACGGGGTCCGACAATGTCAGCCCAAGCGCTCCACGGCGCGCCGCCAGGATCGCGTCCTGGCTGAGCCGATGCTCGGGGGGCGGCAATTCACGCTGCGTGACGGCTTCCCGCCGCGCCAGCTTCATGATTTTCAGCGTGGTGCTTCGGTTGGGGTAGTCGACCTGTGTATGCAACATGAAGCGATCGAGCTGGGCCTCCGGCAAGGGATAAGTACCTTCCTGCTCGATGGGATTCTGAGTCGCCATGACCAGGAACAACTGGGGCAGCGCGTAGCTGGTCCCGCCGACGCTGATCTGCCGCTCGGCCATGGCCTCGAGCAGCGCCGATTGCACCTTCGCCGGGGCGCGATTGATCTCGTCTGCCAGAATGAGATTGTGGAACAGCGGTCCGCGTTGGAAATGGAAGCTGCCTTCCTCCGGGCGATAGATGTCCGATCCCGTGAGGTCCGCTGGCAGCAGATCCGGGGTGAATTGCACGCGTTGGAAGTCAGCCTCCAGCGCATGCGCAAGCGCTTTGATGGCGCGCGTTTTGGCGAGCCCGGGAGGCCCTTCCACCAGCAGATGCCCGTCGGCCAGCAAGGCAATCAACAGCCGCTCGACCAGTTTGTCCTGGCCGACGATCTGGCTGGTCAGGTAGTCCTTCAGGCGCTGCACGGCCAGCCGCACCGGATCCTGCTCGGCCGTGGCCTGCACGGTGGTTAGATGGCTCGTTCCGGCATTGATCATGGAGTCCTCGCGAAACCCGAAATCCAGACTACTGGCGGCCGTCATCCCCGCCGCCCGGGGGAATGATCGCGCCGCTTTCTTAATCTTTCCTTAAGCTCGAATGCAGGTCAGCCGCAATGTTGCGGCATGGGGCGGGAGTATGCAGCAGTTCCCGGCCGTGAGGCGGCGCTACGGCCTGGCGAGCGCGTTGAACCCAGCGACCACGTCGAACAATTCCTCGTCGATCGAGCTTTGCCGGAGCTGGTTCAGCGAGCGGTGAAGGGTGTCGGAGACGCTCTCGATGTTCTTCTCCGCGCGCTGCATGGCTTCGAGCCGGCTGGCATTCTCACTGGCCAGAGATTCCGCGCAGGCCTTGTAAAGGGCGATGAACAGATACTCATGCACGAGAGCCGGAAGGCTGGCGTGAGTGCCGCCGAGCACTTCCGCAAGCTGCGTACCGGGCCAGCGCAGGGCGCTCAGAGGTTTGCTCCAGGATGCATCGAGCGGCAAGACACGCTGGCCGACAGGCTCATACCGCGGAGTGGCAAGCGGGCGGTTGTGGAATACGTGAACCTCGGCGGCGCGCCCCTCGCGGGTACATCGCTGCATCTCGATCTGGATCTCGCCGACCAGCGACGTGATGGCAGCGGTCGAGCTCGGTACGGTATATTGCTTGAGACTTCTCAAGCCCGCTCGCTCGAGATAAGGGCGCACTCGCTCGCCGACGATCCACAGGGTTTTGGGTCCTGACAGACCCTCGAGCGTTCGCAAGGCAAAGTCGGCGATGACCTCGTTGAAGCGGCCGACCAATCCCTGATCGGACCCGATGATGAGGGCGCCTGTTGGCCTGTCCTGGGATCTGGCCACCACAGGGTTCGCTGTGGCGGCTGGAGTCTCCGCTCGAAGACAGAGGCTCAGGCCAAGCTCGACCGAACGCGCATAGTCCTCGAGAGCCCCTACAGCGGCCTCGTATTGGGTGATGGAAGTAGCGGCGACCGCCTTCATGGCCCGGACGACCGCTCCGAGTTGCCTGGCTCCTGCGAGCTTGCGGCGGATGCTGGCGAGAGTGTCGCTCATGACGTGAAGGGAGTCAGGGCCTCGGCCACGACCCGCGCCAGAGTTGCTTTGTCTCCGGGAGTTGCTTCAGTGCTCCCGACATAACGCGCGCCCAGGGCCGGAGGCAGCTTACCCACGGCTGCCCGTAATGCCTGCTCGGCGGCGCCGATCCGTTCGAGAGGAATCGTATCGAGCAGTCCGCCGGTCAGGGCTTGCAGGAGTGCGATCTGCTCGAGAACGGGAACTGCCTGGAATTGCGGCTGCTTGAGACAAGCACGGATGCGCTCGCCGTGAGTGATCACCTTTTGCGTATGCTCATCCAGGCGGGTGCCAAAGCGCGAGAAGGCCTCCAGCTCCTCGAACTGCGCATATCCGAGCTTCAGATCGCCTGCAACGGCTCGGTAGGGCGCGAGTTGCGCGGCGCTGCCGACCCGCGACACCGATCTCGTCACATCTACGGCAGGCAGTATCCCCAGCTCGAACAATGTGGGGGACAGGTAGAGCTGACCGTCCGTGATGGAAATGAGGTTGGTCGGAATATAGGCAGAGATGTCCTGCGCCTCTGTCTCGATGATAGGCAGGGCGGTCAAGGAGCCGCCCCCCAGCCGCGTGCCCAGATGGGTGGATCTCTCCAGTAATCTCGAGTGGATGTAGAAGATATCTCCTGGGAAGGCTTCGCGCCCTGGAGGACGCCGTAGCAAGAGTGAGATCTCTCGATAGGCACGCGCATGCTGCGTCAGGTCGTCATAGACCACGAGTACGTCACGGCCGGCTTCCATGAAATATTCTGCGATGCTCGTCGCCGCATACGGTGCGATGTAGCTCAGCCCCGGGGCGTCGTTGCCTTCGCTCACCATGACGATGGTGTACGGCATGGCTCCCCGCGCGCGCAGATCGGCGATGGCCTTCGCCACCGCCGACGCTCGCTGCCCGATGGCGGCATAGATGCAAATGACGTTCTCCTCGCGCTGGTTGATGATGGTATCGATCGCTATAGCGGTCTTCCCGGTCTGCCGGTCACCGAGAATCAACTCCCGTTGGCCGCGCCCGATCGGTACGAGAGCATCGATCACCTTGATTCCTGTTTGCAGCGGGGTCATCACAGGCGAGCGGTCCATGATCGGCTTGGCTTCCCGCTCGATTGGCAGGCGCCGCAGATAATTGACCGGGCCGCCCCCGTCGAGGGCATTGCCAAGCGGATCGATTACGCGCCCGAGCACGTTCTCTCCGACTCCGACATCCATGACGCGCCCGGTACGGGTAACCTCGTCGCCGGCGTGCAGATGCGCATAGTCACCCAACAGCACGACGCCAACCTCCTCTTCGCCGATGTCGAAAGCGATCCCGAACAACTCACCTGGAAATTGGATGAGCTCCTCGAGGCCGACACTGCGGAGTCCTGACACCGTAGCGATACCGGTCGAAACCGACGTGATGGTCCCAACCTCTCGCGGCGCGAGCTCCGGCACGAAGGTTTCACGGGCGTGCCGCAAATACCCGAAAGCACGCTCGAGGTCCGGAAGGAGACTGTCGCTATCCATGCCGAGCTTCCAGCGACGGTGCAGGTGCGGGGCTTTGCGCGGGCTCGACGAGTGCCACCAGTTTCTCTGAGACCGAGCTCAGGTAATCCGTGACGCTCCATCCAAGCTTCACTCCCCCGACGGTCAGCTCGATTCCGCAAACCAACTCGGGTGAGAGCTCGAAGCGCACGGGGATGTCCGGCGCAAGGCAATCGCTTATGGCGGCCTTGATCGGGCCACGCCTTGCGAACGGCAGCTCAAACGCGCTGTGCACGGTGGCGCCCGGACGTGAGGAGCCCGTACCGCCTGTTACGAGCAGCCGTTGGCTTTCCGGAAGCGCGCGCAAGTGATCGATGAAAACTTCCACCATTCGATCTTCCACACTGAGTCCGGCGAGGTCGCTCAGAGCCTTGCGGGCCAGTGCGAGCACTTCCGCCTGGATCCCGCTCGAGAGCCGCCGGCTGAGCTCTCTGCGCTCATTGGCCAACAGCTCGTTGAGCCTGGAGCGCAGCGTGTCGGCGTCCTGGCGGGCCGCCTCCAGGAGCGTCTGCCTCTGAGCGGCCGCCTCCTCGGTTGCCTTTCGAAGCAGATCCTCGCGCTCACGCTCCAGCGCTTCCTTTCGATGTTGGAAATCTTCCCGCTCTTTCCGCGCCTGCGCCTCTCTTTGCGTTGCGTCCGCCAGTTGTGTGGCGATCTTGTTTTCCCGCGCCTCGATTGCCGCCAGCACGGGGCGATAGAGAAGGCGCTTCAGCAACCAGACCAGGATCAGGAAATTGACGGCCTGGGCGCTGACGGTGAACCAGTCGATGAGCATCGCCTACTTCCCTGCCGCGCTCGCGATCACATGGTTCCAGAAGGGGTTCGCGAAGAGCAGGATCATGGAGACCACGAAACAGTAGATTGCCATGGACTCGATCATCGCCAGTCCAACGAACAGCGTGCGAGTGATCGTGGGCGCGGCATCGGGTTGTTGCGCGATCGAGCTCAACGCGGTTGACACCGCGCGTCCCTGGCTCATTGCCGGTCCGAAACAACCGACGCCGATGGTGGCCCCCGCTGTGATCGTGGACGCGGCGGCAATGAGTGTCATGCTGTCCATACCAAGGTCCTCGTCAGTTTGAGTCTCGAATCAGCCAGCTGCGCCTTCGCCCGTCGCGGCCGCGATATAGACCGTTGCCAGGACGCAGAAAATATAGGCTTGAACCATACCCGTGAGCAGTCCGAGCGCGCTCATCGCGACAGGAAACAAGAACGGCGTGATGGTCAGGAGAATCGCGATGATCATCGTGCCGCTCATCATGTTGCCGAACAGGCGGATGGCCAGCGCCAGCGTGCGGGAGAGCTCGCTGATGAGATTGAATGGCAACATCAGGAGGGTCGGCTCTCGATAGGACCGTAGATAGCCGCGCCAGCCACGGCGCCCGATGCCGAATAGCGGCACGGCGAAGAACACGCAGATTGCGAGCGCCGCCGTGGTCGAGAGCGAGGCGGTCGGTGGCTCATAGGCAGGAAAGACGGTCAACAGATTCGCTACGGCGATGAACAGAAACAGAGTGCCGATGAAAGGCAGATAGCGCTGCGGTAGCGAGAGGCCGATCTCGTTGATCTGCTCGTCGATGCCTGTAATCAGGATTTCCAGCGCGGCTTGCCAGCGCGATGTGACCACGTCGCCAGTGAGTCTGCGGGTAGTGAGCCACGCTCCGAGGCTCAGCAACAGCATGATCCCCCAGGTAGTCACGATTGTGGCGTTGAGCTTCACGAACCCGTGTTGCCAGAGGATGAGTTGGTCGGGGCTAAGCCGCATGACTGCGAATTCCTCTGCTGTCTGAAGCTCAGGGGCGCTCGAGCTGTATCGGGCGCGTGAGTCGCGTGATTCCGAGTCGGGCGATGAGGAGCCCGAGGAGACACGCCAGCAAGCTCAGAGTACCGCCGCGTGCCACCCCGTAAAGTGCCGCAACGACAATTCCCATACGCGCGATCGCGCTCAGGCTGAACCATACTGCCGGGTTGCGCGCGGCAATCCCATGCCGGACTGTCCACCACAGGCCACCGAAGAAAAGCGCTCCCAGCAACGAGCCTTCAATCAACGCACGGACGAGAGATCCCATGTCACTCATTTGTCCTCCTCTTCGCGGTGGATTGCTTTTTGCTCACGGGCGATCCAGTGCCATGCGCTTACGCAGCCGACGCACAAGCCCGCGAAAAGCAACGTGAGCGTCCATGGACGCGAGCCCGGATGTCTCCTGTCCAGCCACAGGCCGATGAATGTGCCCAACAGTGTCGGAGCACCAATCGACCACCCTATGAGTCCCAGCATGCCGAGGCCGGACCAGATCTGAGACCGGGTCCGGCTCGCGCGTAGCTTGCGCTGCTCCTGTGCGCCCACTCTCTGGCTGAATGCCTCGGCGCGCGAAGCCGTTTTGCGGGGCTCAGCCATGATGCAACTCCAGAAAGCGGCGGATGAGCCCGCTCTCCAACTGCGCGAGCGTGGTGCGGATCGACTTCTCCTGCTCGCTCAAATTGAGGAACTCCCGATCGACGGCCTGCCGCAAGCCGCCCAGGTCTGGTCCGGAGATCGCATGGCGAACGCACACCAGGACCTCCTGCCCGGTCTTCACCAACACGCCGCCGTCGACCGCGATATGAGCATCGCCTGCGCGCGTCGAATAGCTCAACAGACCAGGCGAGAGTACGGCGGCGCAGTCGAGGCGGTGTGGGAGCAGCCCAAACGAACCTGACGGTGTTACTGCGATGATCCGGGTAACCTCATCGACCTGTGCGAACGGCCCATACGGCAGAAGGACTCTAAGTTGCATGGGCCGGCCGTTTGACTTCGTCGATGGTTCCGATCATGTAGAGCGCGGTCTCGGGGATGTCGTCGAGCTCGCCGCGGAGAATCCGCTCACAGCCGTCCAGAGCATCCCTCGGGCTCACGGTTTTGCCGGACAGACCACTGAACTGTCTGGTGGCAAAAAACGGTTGGGTCAGGAAGCGCTCCAGGCGCCGCGCCCGGCCCACGATGTTGCGATCCGCTTGCGAGAGTTGCTCGAGACCGAGCATCGCTATGATGTCCTTGAGCTCCTCGTACTGGGCCAGCGTGCGGCGGATCTCCTGCGCGAGGTGGTAATGCCTCTCGCCGGCAATTCCCGGGGTCAGCATCTTGGAGCCCGACTGCAGGGGATCGACCGCCGGAAAGAGTCCGGCGCTGGCCCGCTGGCGCGAGAGCACGACCGTCGCCGACAGATGCGAAAACGTGTGCACGGCGGATGGATCTGTAAAGTCGTCAGCCGGAACGTACACCGCCTGGATCGAGGTGATGGCTCCGCGTTTTGTGTTGGCGATGCGCTCCTCGAGCGCCGACAGCTCGGTCGCCATCGTAGGCTGATAGCCGAGCCGGGACGGCATGCGTCCCATCAGCCCCGAGACCTCGGAGCCGGCCTGGATGAAGCGGAAGATATTGTCGATGAGGAGCAGTACGTCGCGGTGCTCGTCGTCGCGAAAATACTCCGCCATGGTCAGGGCCGTGTGTCCGACCCGAAAACGGCTCCCCGGGAGCTCGTTCATCTGGCCGAACACCATCACCATGTTGGGAAGCACCCCGGCCGCCTGCATCTCGCGATACAGCTCTTCACCCTCACGGCAGCGCTCACCGATGCCACAGAACAAGCTCACACCTTGATGGCGGCCCACCATGTTGTGGATCATCTCTGTCAGCAATACGGTCTTGCCGACCCCGGCGCCACCAAACAGCCCGGCTTTGCCGCCGCGCTCGAGAGGCATGAGCACATCGATTGCCTTGATGCCGGTCTCGAAGATCTCAGACTGCGTGGCGCGCTCTGCCAGCGTCGGCGGCTCACGATGAATGGACCGAAGCTGCACCTCGCCGAGGTCAGCGCCACGGTCGATGGTGCGGCCGAACACGTCGAACATGCGCGAGCGAATGGATTTTCCAACCGGAACCTTGAGCGGGCCGCCGGTGTCCTCCACGCTCGTGCCTCGTGACAGCCCTAGCGGAGGAGTCATGGCTATTCCCCGGACGCGTTGGGCGTCGAGTTGTGACCAGACCTCGATGAGAATGTCTCCTCGATCGCCGGCGCGCAGTAGATTGTTGACGGGGGGCAACACACCTTCGAACAGCACGTCGACGACGCTGCCTCGAACGCAGACAACGGTGCCGCGATTGCCGCGGAATGGGGCTACGGTCATGGCCAGAAATTAACTCCGGACCCTCCCACCGGACGTCCGGGTTTATACGTAACCGGCGCGTAGGTAATTCCCGAGGGGCGCTGCGTCCTTTGCGGATTTTTCGATACCGGCCAATTCCGTAATCATTACGGACGTCGAGCGGGGGAACGATCGATGCCGGGAAGCCTCAGAATCGCTTACAAACTGCTGATCAACGACCGATCCAAGCTTGCGGCGTTGCTTGTCGGTATCACCTTCGCCGTGCTGCTGATGATCATGATGACGTCCTTGTTCGCTGGAGTGATCAACAGGGCGTCTTCCACGATCATCAACATCGGTGCCTCCATATGGGTCATGGATCCAGCGATCCAGACGGTCGCCAACACGATTCCGTTGCCGGACTACGTGCTCGATGAGGTGCGCAGCATTCGCGGGGTCAAGTATGCCGTACCGCTTTATTCGGGCGCGGCGCTACTGAAGCTTCGCGACGGGACGTATCAGGCGGCAAGCGTGATTGGCCTGGACGATACCAGCCTGTTCGGCAGGCCGGAAATCCTCTCGGGCAACATCCAGGATATCTTTGCCGAGAATGCCTTCATAGCCATCAAGGATGCGGAGTTCCGCAAGCTGGGGAACCCCTCCATCGGGACCGAATTCGAGCTCAACGATCACCGTGGCGTGATTGTCGGGGTTGGCCGGGTCGCATCGAGCTCGATCTTCGGCCTGCCGACTCTGTACACCACCTACAATCGGGCGCTGCAATACATTCCCAACTCGCGCTTTACGATGTCCTATCTGCTCGTGGAGCCCAAGGCTGCCGCGGACGTGAAGTACATCAAGCAACAGGTGGCGGCTGCAGGCTATCTCGCGCTCACCCACGATGAGTTCATCGCCAAGGTCTCCAGCTTCTATATTCATCAGACCGGCCTGGGAGTCAACCTGCTGCTGATGACCGTCGTCAGTTTCATCGTCGGCCTGTCCATCTCCGGACAGACCTTCTACACGTTCATTCTCGAAAACATCGACAAGTTCGGGGCTCTGAAGGCGATCGGTGCCAAGGGACGCGAGCTGATCAACATGATCGTGTTTCAGGCAACGTTCGTGGCTCTCACCTCATATGGGCTGGGTGTGGGCTTGTGCGCGGCTCTCATCTGGCTCGCGAAGGCTCGCCTGCCGGACTACGCGGCGGTGATCACCTACTGGAACCTGCTCACGGCGTTGGTCATGGTCATGATCATAGCGGCGGTCTCGGGCTATATAGGCGTCCGCAAGGTGCTCACCATCGAGCCGTTCGACATTTTCCGGGGCTGAGCGGTGCAGGCGGCGATCAAAGTAGAAGCGGTCAACAAGTGGTTCGGCGTGGGTGCCGCACGCACTCACGCCGTCAAAGAAGTGAGCTTCGAGGCGAGCTTCGGCGAGATTCTTTATGTGGTGGGGCCATCCGGCAGTGGCAAGACCACGCTGCTCAGCATGATCTCGGGGATCCTGCGGCCGGAATCCGGGACGGTCATGGTGGAGGGATCCGACATCTGGAAATTGTCGAGCGATGCGCTGGCTGAGTTTCGCCTGCATAGAATCGGTTTCGTATTTCAGGACTATCATCTGTTTCCCCGGCTCACCACCGCGGAGAACGTTGCGATTCCACTCATTCTGCAGGATCGGCCATGGGATGAGGCGCTCACGGAAGCGGTCCGTGACCTGGAGATCGTGGGCTTGAAGAACCGGGCGGAGCTGGCTCCGGTGAAGTTGAGTGGTGGCGAGCAGCAGCGCGTGGCGATCGCACGAGCCATCGTCACTCGCCCAGACATCCTGATCCTGGACGAGCCAACCGCATCGCTCGATGGCGATACCGGGCGGAACATCCTGCACTTTGTCCGTGAGCAGATCCTCACGGACCGGCGCTGCATAGTCATTGTGACCCACGATAGCCGTATCTATGAGTTCGCCGATCGCATTCTGCGAATGGAGGACGGCAGGCTGGCGGGTGTGGAACGGAGTCAATTGGATGCGCAATGAAGTCATTTTCGCGGCCTCGGGTGCCGGAGTGGTACTGGCGCTCGTCAGCGCGTACCTCTTCAGCCAGCAGCCCAGGCCGCAACCACCGTTGTTCAGGCCTGCAGGTAACCCTTACGCGCGAGGCATCTACTCCAACGGCATGGTCGAGAGCGCTCAGGCGCAGGGAGCGAATATCAACATCTACCCCGAAGTGTCCGGCCCGATCACGCAGATCCTGGTCGCGGAGGGGCAGCCGGTGCACCGGGGAGATCCGCTGATCATGATCGATGACTCCGTGCAACGGGCGGCAGCGGAGCAGCAACGGGCGCTGGCGGAGGCCGCCGCGGCGGTGTTGGAAGCTCTCAAGGCGCAGCCGCGCCGTGAGATCCTCGAAGTCTCCAAGGCGCAGGTGGAAAACGCCAAAGCAACTCTGAAGAGCTCCCAGGATCAGCTCGCGAAACAACAGCATGCTTTTGACATGGATCCCAAGTCGATCAGCGAGGATGCCCTGGACAATGCCAGGAACGCCGAAAGAATCGCAGCAACGAATCTCCAGGTCGTCGAGAAGCAGTATGCCCTCGCGAAAGCAGGTGCCTGGGTCTATGACATCCAGAACCAGGAGAGGTCCTACACCGCTCTGTGGAAATCCTATCTGTCTTCGGCCGCGCTCTTGTCCAAATACACGATCCGAGCCCCAGCGGAGGGCGTCGTGCTCGCGATCCGCTCGAGTGCCGGGAGCTATGTCTCGTCACAGGGTGCCTACGATTCCTACACGCAGGGATTCGGCCCCCTGGTCGTGATGGGATTGCCCCAGACTCATCTGCAGGTGCGCGCCTACATAGACGAGATACTGGTACACGAGCTGCCTGACCCTGCGAACATCAAGGCCGAAATGTACGTGCGCGGCACGACTCGGCATGTGCCGCTCACCTTCGTGCGCATCCAGCCGTATGTGTCGCCGAAAATCGAGCTGTCCGACGGCCGTCAGGAACGGGTGGACCTGCGTGTTTTGCCGGTCATTTTCCGCTTCGAGAAGCCCAAGGATCTGCACCTTTACCCGGGACAGCTGGTGGATGTCTATGTCGGCGGAAACTAAGCGGCATGTACTTCGGCCGCCGGCCGTACTGCTGGCGTGTGCTCTGGCCGGGTGTGCGGCGGGGCCTGATTTCAAGAGGCCCGCGGCGCCCTCGGTGACGCATTACTCCAACGGCGCGGATCCGGTCCGCACGGCAGCGGCCCAGGGTGTTACGCAACGCTTCACCTCCGGCGCCGAGGTTGCTCCCGACTGGTGGCGCTTGTTCAACTCAGAAAAGCTCGACGCCCTCGTCAGGGAGGCCCTCGGCAACAATCCAGGACTCGAAGCGGCGCAGGCCAGCCTGCGCGAGAGCGAGAACAGTCTGCGAAGCGGTTACGGTATCTTCTTTCCCTCCATCAATGCCGGTGCCGCCGCGAGCCGCGAACGGTACTCTCCGGTCAGAGCGGGCGGCCAGCAGTCTCCTGCGAGCATCTTCAATCTGTTCACGTTGTCTGCATCGGCGAGTTATGTGCTGGACATCTTTGGCGGCCAGCGCCGCACAGTGGAGGCTCTGGGGGCCGCGGTGGACGTGCAGAGCGCTACCGAGCGGGGCACTTACATCGCTCTCATCGCCAACATAGTCAACACCGTCATTGCTAAGGCCGCATACCGCGCCGAGATCGATGCGACCACTGAGCTCCTCGAGCTGCAGCGCCAGCAGGTGAAGTTGACGGAAGTCAGGGTAAACTCCGGAATCGCGCCGTACTCCAGTGTGTTGAGCTTGCAAAGCGAGCTGTCCGCGCTGGAAGCGACGATCCCGCAGCTCGAGCAAAAGCTCTCTCAGAGCGATGACCTGCTCACTACCCTTGCCGGACACATACCGGCGGAGTGGAGCGCTCCCGAGGTCGGCCTGGCGGATCTGAAGCTGCCGGCCGATCTGCCGGTGAGTGTGCCGTCGGATCTCGTGCGGCAACGTCCGGACATTCTGGCCGCCGAGGCTACAGTTCATGCGGCGAGCGCGAATATCGGTGTGACGACCGCGGCGCTGCTGCCTGCCGTCAGCCTGAGTGGAACGTATAGCGCGAACAGTACCAGGACAACCAACCTGCTCGCCTCCAACGGGCGCGCCTGGTCTTTTGGCGGCGACATCGCGGCGCCAGTGTTTGAGGGTGGCACCTTATGGTTCCGGCGGAAGGCCGCGATCAACGGCTATGAGCAGGCAAAGGCACTGTATCGCCAGACTGTCTTGAGCGCGTTTGGCCAGGTTGCCGATACCCTGCGTGCACTCGACCATGACGCCGCGGCGTTGAAAGCCGAGGATGAGGCGCTGAGAACGGCAAAACAAGCGCTGAACCTGGTGCAGATCAACTACGAGGCGGGCCTCGACACCTATCTCGATGTGCTGGTTGCGGACGCGCAGTACCATCAGGCGGTGATCAGCGATCTGGAGGCGACTGCCGTCCGGTATCAGGACACGGTTGCGCTGTATGTCGCTCTGGGTGGCGGGTGGTGGAACGTACCCGAGCGTCAGTCGGCGGTAAATCCGTAGACGAGTTGTTCGGGTGCCGGGGGCTCGACTGCCCTGTTACTGGCAGCGTACGCACCAATACTGATTTCCGGGCGGCGCTGTGCGCGCACACTGACGGCAGGTTCGTGTGGCATGGGTGGGAAGGAGAATCCATATGATATGGCGTAACGTGATGCTCGCGGTGTCCAACGTCGATTACGTGCCAACCAACGTCGTAGATCGCGTCGGGCGCATTGCCCGAGGTCTTCACGCCGAGGTGGAGTTGTTCGCATCGATCTATGAGCCAGATGTGGTCCAACCGGGGCATCGTGAGGGGCCCGTCGACGCTGTGATAGCCGCTCATGTAGAGAGTGCGCATCGGCGCCTCGAAAGGCAGGCGGACATGTTGCGGGAGCAGGGAGTCACAGTACGATCCACCGTGCGTTGGGATTATCCGGTGTATGAAGCGGTCGTCCGCCAGGTCCTGCGGCATCACTCGGACCTCCTTATCGTACCGGCGAGAGGTACGGGTGATATCGGGCGGCGAACGCTGCATTACCGCGAAGCGCGACTGATAGAAACATGTCCGTCCCCGTTGCTGCTGCTGAAAACACCGGAGGTCTACGCAAAGGGATGTGTCGTTGCGGCGGTGGACCCGCTGCACGCCTACGAGGTACCGGAGGAACTGGACGAGAGTATCGTCGCGGCTGCGAAGACCGTTTCCTATGCGCTTGCGGATGAGACGGTCCATCTGTTTCACGCTGACCCGCCCGTGCCCGACGCCGACACTCGTATAGGGGCAATCCGCACCCCCGAGTCCGAACGGCAGCGTGCCCACCGAGCCCGGGTTCATGCGAGCGTTCGGGATCTGGCGGAGCGCCATAACATCCGGCTCGAGAGTGTCCACATAGAGTCCAGGGAGCTCGAATACGCGCTACCCGCATTTGCGCAAAAAGTGCACGCCGATGTGGTCGTGATGGGCGCGCTGTCTCGTACTTATGCACAGCGCGCGATCCTGGGCCACAAGGCGGAGTTGGTGTTGGATGCCATGGGTTGCGACGTGCTGGTCGTCAAGCCCGTTGGATTCCAGACTTCTGTTGAGCGCGAACCCTCGCCGGCTGTTCCCGTGCCAGGGTTGGAGCCAAAGTTCTGATCCGGGCCGGGGGTATCCTGCGCGCCCGGAACGTCACGGCTTCTCGAGGACGGAGTCGACCTCGAACCTGCTCAAGGTAGCGGATTGCCGCCTTTACGAGGCTGAGGCTGCCCGCACGGGCGGAACGCGCGCTGCCGATCGAGACGGTTGAGCTCGAGCAGCCGACACACTTCGCTGTCCTCCAGCTGTTCGAAGTTCTGGTACCAGGCACCGATAGCTGACATCACCGGGGGTGTATGCAGGATAACGACGGCGTCGGCGGCGCTGCGCATGAGCTCGGCGGCCTCTGAGGAAGCAACCGGTGCTGCGACGATGACCGAGGCAGCTCCCCCTTTACGTGCGGCACGGACTGCCGCGAGCATGGTCGAGCCGGTGGCGAGTCCGTCATCTACCAGGATGGCCGTTTTTCCCTTCAGGTCCAAGGGAGCGAGGCCGGCACGATAGGCCTGCTCACGGCGCTCCAGCTCACGACGCTGCTCTTCGACCAGGCGATCGAAGATCGCACCGAGATTCGGAATCTCCTGCGCTACGTGCCGCGCGTGTACCACGATGCCTCCCGAGGCGACCGCGCCGATCGCAAGCTCCGGCTGCCCCGGCATTCCAATTTTTCGTACGAGCATCACGTCCAGTGGCGAATCCAACACGCGGGCGACCTCGTACGCTACCGGAACGCCACCTCGCGGCAGGCCCAGGACCAACACCGGTGGCCGTGGAGCTTGCTCCTTGAGCTTCAGGGCGAGCGCAACACCCGCTGTCCCGCGGTCCTCGAACACGTCTCTCATGAAATGACTTGTAACCCTTTGCGGGTCTTCTGTCATCGTGATTTGCACGGAGCGTCAGGAAAAGCTCGAGCGCGGCGCCAATGGGCACACGCGTACGCTTCTTGCGTAGCCTTCCGCGGGCCGATATGAGGTGGCGGAAGTCAGCGAAATGTTACGTGTGGGCAGGGATGATCAAACAGCGGGGATAGGACAGTCTCTCCATGGCGATATCGTCTGGCGATAACACCGGGCTGCATCTCAAGAATCGGCTGCTGGCCGCGCTGGAGCAGAGCGCTTTTGCGCGCCTGGCGCCACTTCTGGAAGTCGTTGCGCTCACGCCGCGGGAAATATTGTTCGAGTCCGACGCTCGGCTGCAGCACGTGTATTTTCCTCACTCGGGCATCGTTTGCCTGATGGCCGCCACGCGCGATGGAGTCGCCGAGACGGCCGCCATAGGCTCAGAGGGGTGCGTCGGCTTCGAAGTGGTCCTCGGAGGAACCACCGCAACCAACCGCGCACTCGTGCAACTGGCGGGCTCGGCATCCCGCATATCTGTCGCGTTGCTTCGTCGTGAAATGCAGGAGTTCCCATTACTGCGGGAACGGGTATTGAGATACGTCCAGTTCTTTGTCGTCCAGGCTTTGCAGTCCGCCGCCTGCAATACGCTCCACACCGTGGATGAGCGATGCGCCAAATGGTTGCTGATGGCGCATGACCGCGCCGGTCACGACGACACGTTCAACCTTACCCAGGAGTTCCTGGCTGAAATGCTAGGGGTGCACCGGCCAAGCGTTACGCTGGTGGCACGTACCCTGCAAAACGCAGGTCTGATCCGGTACAGCCGCGGCGTTATCACCGTTACGGACCGCAAGGGGCTCGAAGACGCCGCATGCGAATGTTATAGCGTCGTACGGCGGGCGCTGGAGCGGATTTTGTATTCTCCTGATGGGGAGCTCTAGCGGTCCGGTACGCGGAGGTACGGACACACTCACTCGAGTACGCCGGCCGACTTTCCGCGGCGGTGGTGCGTATCAAACCGTGCCCGCAGCTATGCGTATCAACCCTGATACCACATTCCCGCGGCGAGCGGTATTTTTGGCGCATGAAGCTCCATACCCGTCATGTGCTGATCGCCATCCTCATCGGAGTGTTGCTTTTGATCCTGGCCTCGCTGGCCCGAGCTGCTGCACAGCGATGAATCGGCACGGCGGAGTCGGCAACATCGAACATCCTACCCAGGCACTCCAGAGGAGCGAACGCCATGAAGGCGCTGCGTCCTTGAAGGAGCGGCTGGATTTCGCGACGGTGACGCTATGAAGAGGCCAAGCTACATACTCGCGGTACTCGACCGCAGTCAGATGGATTTCGGTCTCGTCGCCAAAGCGTCCACGCTCGTCGCCCAGCTCGACGCACGCCTCGAGCTGTTTCTGTGTGATGCTGAGCATGCCTACGCGCTGAAACACGAATATGAGCCGAGCCGTAACGAGGAGTTCCGCCGGACGTGCATGGCTCAGGCAATCGAATATCTCGCTCAGTTGCGCAGCCTGGCGAACTTGTCTGATATGCGGGTGTCTATCTCCGCCGCTTGCGAGAGCCCGCTCTATGCGGGCATCGTGCACAAGGTATCGCAGAGCCGGCCGGATCTGGTGATCAAGAGCGCGAGCGGGCCACAATCGTCGGCGCGTGCTGTCTTCGATCCCAATGACTGGCAACTCATGCGCAAGTGTCCGGCGACGCTCCTGGTGACTCGAGGGCGGGTCTGGCGTGCCCGGCCGCGATTTGCTGCCGCGGTCGATGTCTCGGCCGAGGAGACTGTGGGACTTGCCGCGAGTGTTCTGGAGACCGCCGAGTGCCTGCGCTCGGCTCACGATGGAGAGCTCGATGTCCTTTACGCAGAGCGTGGTGGGATTACCCAGGCTGTTCGGGAAGCTCGCGAGGCTGCACTCCGGAAGCTTGCACAGGCATGTAACGTTCG
>CAZBTV010000008.1:0-2854 GCA_964494895.1 uncultured Steroidobacteraceae bacterium
GCATGATGCATGTCGACCCGCTGCAGCTCACCTCCTTCCTGGACAGCACCGAGACCGGACTGCAGCTCATCAACGCCATCCTGAAGGAGCCGGCTCGTACCGATGCGGAATTCCGCAAGAAGCTGAACGGCCTGTTCCGCGAGCTGCACTCCATCAAGGGCGAGGCTTCGGCGCTCAACCTCATGAGCATCGCCCACCGTGTGCACGCCCTGGAAGACATGGTCAGCGATCTGAAGAAGAAGGCAGAGCTGTCGGGCAACGACTTCCTGCCAATGGTGCTGAAGCTCGATGACCTGATGGCACACCTGCGCAGCGTCCGCGATATGGCGTCCCGTCTCACGGCACTCAAGGACACCGCTCCAGGAGCCGCGGCATCAGCCGCAGCTACCAGCACGGGGCGTACAGCCAGCAAGCAGCCGACGGTCGTTACGGCCGAGCCGCGGACTCCAGGCAAGTCGGCGGACGACCTGTCCCCGACGCTGCATTCAATGGCGGAGCGACTCGCTCACGATCACCACAAGCGGTTCAAGCTTACGATCAGTGGGTTTTCGGACGTTCCGGTTGCGTATGTCCCCACGATCAAGGACTGCGTCATTCAGATGCTGCGCAATTCAGCCGTGCACGGTATCGAAACGAGCGAGATCCGCCGTGCGCAGACAAAGGATGACGTGGGCGTCGTACGCGTCGACTTCCGCAAGTCCGGCGAGGGCTATGAGCTCGTCTTCGAGGATGACGGCGCCGGAATCTCTCCCGAAACCCTCAAATCAGCCGCCATTCGCAAGCAGATCATTACCGAAGAGGAGGCCGCCGGCATGGATACCCGGGCTGCCATGGCCCTGATCTTCCGCCCCGGCTTCTCGACCCAGGAAGAGGTCTCCATGGACGCCGGGCGGGGTATCGGGATGGACGTCGTCGCCCGGAGCGTCTACGCGCTTGGCGGCAAGATCGGCGTCAGCACCAATCCAGGCAAATTTACGCGGTTCAAGATCGTGCTGCCGGCGGTGGAAGCCGCCAATAGCACGGCCGTGGCCTGAATTCGAAACCGGGATGCACTGGCATGAACGCAGCAAGTGGAAAAGTGATGAGCGATAACGGCAAGAAGTCCTTCAAGCTGATGATCGTGGACGACTCGAACATCATGAGACGCAGGATCGAGCGCTCGAATCAATTCGAGGAGCTCGAGCTCGTCGGCACCGCCGGGAACGGGGTCGAAGCCCTCGAGATGTTCAAGAAGACCGATCCGGATGTGGTTACTATGGATCTCACCATGCCGCAGATGGACGGCATAGAATGTATATCGAAGCTGGTGGCCCTGAAGCCCGCTGTGCGGATCCTCGTGATTTCCGCGCTGGCAGACAAAGCCACCGCCGTCGAAGCTATGGAGAAAGGGGCGAACGGATTCCTCAACAAGCCGTTCACCGATCGGCAACTGAATGAAGCCATCGCAGACCTCATGAGATGAAACCGATCCAAGAGTGAGACCATAAAAATGTTGCAGGAACAGGAGCTCAAAACCTTCGTCGAGGGGACGACGAACTACTTCGAGGTGGCCGCGCAACAGCCCGCCTCTATCGGATCGCCGTACCTCGCTGAAACACCCCCGGCCGTTCACGACTATACGGGCGTGATCAACATTTCCGGCAAGCGCGAGGGCGTTGTGTACTTCACGGCACCGAAGGCGATGCTGACGGTGCTCTTGATGAAGATGCAGGAAAACGACTTCAGCCACGAGACCATGCGCGATCTCGTCGGCGAAGTGGCCAACACCATTTCCGGCAACGCGCGGCGCGATTTCGGGCGCGATTTCGTGATTTCGGTCCCTGCCGTGCTGGCGGGGGAGCGCCCCGAGCTGCCGCAGAAACCCGGTGCGCGCTCGTTCGTGATCCCGATCAACTGGCGCAGCCACTCCGCTAAGTTAGTCGTGTCACTTACGTGACACTCGGCTGAAAGTCGCCTGCGGCGCTTTCAGCGGGCGCGCCTAGAAAGGTGTCGGCTCGCGTGCAAAAAGCGTGGTTTTTGCACGCTATTACGTAGGCCGGTTGCGGTAGGTACTTGGTGTAGGGCGTCGAGGTAGTGACGTCGGAGGGGACGTCACCACGGGGACGTCGAGGGAGCAGGGGCCAAGGGAATGGCGTTTAGGAGGGTGTCAGGGAGGGGTATTGAAGCCAGGGAGTGGGGGCTCGTCGACGCGGAGTCGGTAGCCCAGGCCGGCTTCGGTCAGGATGTAGCGGGGTTTGCGGGGGTCGGGCTCCAGTTTGCCGCGCAGATTTTTCACACAGCCTCTCAGGCTGCGCGTATCCCCCAGCCTTTCGGGACCCCAGACTTCGCGTATGAGCTGGTTCTGAACCACGATCGAGCCGAGATTCCGAGCGAGACACTCGAGCACGCGATACTCCAGAGGCGTCAGGTGAATTTCGCCGTTCGGACCGTGCGTCTCACGTCGAGCCAGGTCGACGGCGACGCTGTTGAGATGTAGCACGGTGGTCTGCTCGGCGCCGCGGACGCTACGACGTAGAGCCGCCCGCACCCTTGCCAACAGCTCTGGCGCACTGAAGGGCTTGGTAACGTAGTCGTCCGCACCAGCATCCAGAGCGGCGATTTTTTGCTCTTCCATGGTACGCGCCGACAACACGATGACCGGCACTGGCGACCAGAGCCGCACTTTCTTGATGACCTTCAAGCCGTCGCCGTCGGGCAGACCCAGATCAACCAGCAGCAGATCGGGTTTATGACTGCGCACCTCGATCTCGGCTCGCATCGCCGTGTCGGCCTCTATGAACCGATAGCCCTCCCCTTCCAACAATACGCGCAGCACGTTGCGGATCGACGGCTCGTCCTCAATGACGAGGATCTG
>CAZBTV010000008.1:2864-13579 GCA_964494895.1 uncultured Steroidobacteraceae bacterium
GCGACGGCTCATCGACCGGCAGGGTAAATTCGAAGCGGGCGCCGGCACCCTGGCGGCGATGCGCATCGATTTCCCCGCCGTGTGCCCGAATGATGGCTTGGCAGATCGCGAGCCCCAATCCAACACCCACCACCGAGCCTTCCTCGTTGCCCCGCTGGAACTTGTCGAACAGACGTGCCGGGTCACCGACCGGAAGTCCTGGCCCCTCGTCCTCGATCATGACTCGCACGAACTTGCCATCCTCCAGGGCAGAGACCACTACGCGTGTGCCGGGCGGGGTGTATTTCGCGACGTTGTCGAAGAGGTTTGAAAGTACCTGGACGACGAGGGTTGCGTCGACGTGCACCGGTGGCAACTCCGCCGGTATCCGCACCTCCACCTCATGACCGACGAGCTTTGACTCCAGGCGGGCAAGCGCGGTTCCCACCAGATCATCCAAGGTTTGCCAGTCGCGCCGCAACGCGATTTGCCCCGATTCGAACCTCATGAGGTCCAGCACATTGGACACCAGGTCAGACATCTCGCGCGCCTTGGCCTCGACGGACCGCGCCAGCTCTGTCCGCGTCGGCTCGTCAAGACTGCTTCCGTGGGCGAGCGCACTTCCAGCCCCGGCAATGACGGAAAGGGGCGTGCGCAAATCATGGGAAATCGATGCCAGCAGGGTGTTGCGCAGGCTTTCGCGCTCGGCGTTCAGGCGGGCGACCTCCGCCGCATCGGCCAGTTGCGCCCGTTCGAGCGCCAGGCCGATCTGGCCTGCGAAGGTCTCCAGCAGATGCCGCTGTTCGGGCAGCAAGACGCGGCGTTTGTTGGAAGGTAACACCGCCAGCACACCGAGCGGCTTGTCATTTTCGCGCAACGGTACGTACAGGGCGGGCGCCGCGGGTAACGTGTCGGTGCCGAGTCCCGCCTGACGTCCGTGGTCGGCAACCCATTGGGCGACCGCGAGATCCGCGCCGCGTAAAGACTTTTCAAGCGGCGGATCACGGGGATAAGTCAGCTTGCCCTCACTGTTCGGTAGCAGCACCACTGCCTGGCATTGAAATACTTCCGCGACGTGACCGACAGCGACCTGTGCCAGGTTGTTGATGCCTCGAGTAGCGACGAGCTCGCGGCTCATCGCGTAGAGAAGCGCCGTGCGCCGCTCGCGAGCTCCTGCCACTCGGGTTTGCTGCCGGACACTGGCCATGAGATTTGCGATCACGAGCGCGATGATCAACATGACGGCGAAGGTCACGAGATACTGCACGTCGGAGATTGCGAATGAAAACCGTGGGGGCACGAAGAAGAAGTCGAAGGCCGCCACGTTCATGGCGGCGGTCAGCAACGCCGGCCCGCGACCGAATCGCAAGCCGGCGACCGTGACTCCCAGCAGGTAGACCATGACCAGGTTCGATAGCTCGAATGCAGGGTATATGGCAAAAGCCAACGCCGTGCAGAGTCCGGTCGTGACCAACGCCCAGATATATCGCTCCCAACGGATCGAGGTTGCCGCGTCACTCGGATGGGGGAATGACCGCGATGAGCTCTTGCGGCGCGCAAGCCGATCCTCGGCCACCGCGACCGTAATGACGTCGAACGCACGCGCGTTTTCGATCAGTTTTTGTGGAGTGGACGGGCCACGAAACCACCTTCGCCAACCACGCAGTTTGGGTGCTCCCACAATGATGCGAGTGGCGTTGCGAGTCTGGGCATATTCGACGAGAACATCCGCGGCCGAAGGTCCATCCAACGTGACGGTCTCACCGCCGAGCGATTCGGCAAGCCGTAACACGTCGATGCGGCGATTCCGCTCCGCATCGGAGAGCCGCAGGAGCTCAGGAGTCTCGACATACACAACCGACCAGGCAGCATCGAGGGCATCCGCAAGGCGCTTACCAGCCCTGACGAGTTGCTCGGCCTGCTCGTCGGGCCCGACGGCAACCAACACGCGATCGCCGGCAAGGCGGGTGCGCGCGTGATCAGGCGGTAGCGCGCGGGCAGCGGCTTCTACCCGATCCGCCACCTTGCGCAAGGCGAGCTCGCGCAAGGCCATGAGATTTGGGGTGCGGAAAAAACGCTCGACGGCGGTCGCCACCTCGTCGGCAACGTAGACCTTGCCCGCCCGCAAGCGCGCAAGCAGGTCATCAGGGGGCAAGTCGATGAGCTCGATGTCGTCGGCTTCATCAAAAACCTTATCAGGCAGCGTCTCGCGCTGGCGGATGCCCGTTATCTGATAGACGAGATCGTTCAGGCTCTCCAGATGCTGGACATTGACAGTCGTCCAGACATTGATGCCTGCATCGAGCAGCTCTCGTACGTCCTGCCATCGCTTGGGGTGCCGGGGCGCGGGATGGCCACCGACGAGATTCGAGTGCGCGAGCTCGTCAACGAGCAGGATCGTGGGGTACCGTTTCAGCGCCGCATCCAGATCAAACTCGCGGCGAACGATACCGCGATAGTTGACGGTCAAATAGGGTAGCGACTCGAGGCCTTCGAGCAACCGTTCGGTATCGGCGCGCCCGTGCGGCTCCACGTACCCGACTACGGCATCGGAGCCGTTCGCGCGCATGTTGCGGGCAGCTTCGAGCATGGCGTAGGTCTTGCCTACGCCAGCACAGGCTCCGAAAAAAATACGGAGCCGACCGCGCTTTGCACGAGCTTCCTCGGCCTCGACGTGGGCGAGGAGTTGGTCCGGATCGGGCCGTACTTCGGCCATTGGTCACTTCAATTCATCGAGCGCCAGATTCATGGTACGCCGCTGCCCGGCTGATGTCCGGATCCAGTCCCCTGGGGTCTCCCCTTCTTGCGCCAGGCGGGAAGGTACTGCGGCGAAGGTGAGCGCCGTGTTAGGAAAATTCCATATCCGCAACCCGCCCGGATTGCGACCAGGAAGCAGGAACGCACTCTTGAATCGCCCGGCCGCGCGGTGGCGTGTCTTCAGGGGCCTACGCTGGCGCGAACTTGGCAAGAGGGGCTTTGCGACGGGCGTCAAGAAAACGGAAGAAAACGAGGGGCGTCGCGGCTGGGCGACTCCCCTGAACACCCCGGGTGCTGTTATGTTTCATCGCACGTACCACTCCACATAAGCGACCGCCGCGGAACGACCGCACCTCGTCCGCCGCCTACTGGGCTCTCGCGCGCTGTGTGGACCAACGCCAAACGGGGTTTGATCATCCATGGACCTTTCTCATTTGAGTTCCTTGCTCGGCTCCTTCACTCTCGACGACAGCAGCCTGGCACTCATCGCGCTGCTCGCCGGTATGGCTGGCGGCTGGACCCTCACGAACTGGCGGGACCAGCAGCTGAGAATGAAAAAGCTGAAAGCCAATCGTAAGCCGTAAGTCAGTGCCGCGCCCGTTCAGGGCGCCCCGCCGCGGCGCGTCCGCGTCGGAATGCTAATTGCTTGTGCGTGGCCTCGTATCAGCAACGCGAGGTCATCGGCGAGCATGCGTTACCTGGCACTCTGCACCGACTACGACGGCACTCTGGCTACCGACGGGCGCGTGCTTCCGGAAACGTTGAGCGCGCTCGAAAGGTTGCTCGCCTCAGGCCGCCGGCTCGTGCTGGTTACCGGGCGAGAGCTCGACGAGCTGAAGCAGGTTTGCCCGCGGCTCGACCTCTTCGAGTACGTCGTCGCTGAGAACGGCGCGCTCTTGTTTCATCCCGCAACTGGCAAAGAGACGCCGCTGGCCGCGCGGCCGCCGGATTCATTCGTGGCCACCCTGCGCAAGCGAGGCGTCGGGCCGATTTCGGTCGGACGCTCCATTGTTGCGACATGGGAGCCACACGAGACCACCGTTCTGGAGACGATCCGGGACCTCGGTCTCGAGCTTCAGGTCATTTTCAACAAGGGCGCCGTCATGATTCTGCCCGCCGGCGTCAACAAGGCGACCGGCCTGGCGAGCGCGCTCGAAAAGATGGAGCTCTCTCCTCACAACGCGGTAGGCGTTGGAGATGCAGAGAACGACCACGCACTGCTGGCCTTGTGTGAGTGTTCCGCGGCAGTTGCGAATGCGCTTCCGACACTCAAGAGCGCCGCGGATATCGTGACCGCCGGAGACCACGGCGCCGGGGTCGTGGAGCTCATAGAGGAGCTGCTGCGCGATGACCTCGCCTCACGGGAGTCGCAGCTCAAAAGACACCGCATTCTGCTTGGAAGCGACATGCGTGGCGGCGGTGTTCACATCGCGCCTCACGGAGAGACTGTGCTGCTCGTCGGCGCACCACGCACCGGCAGATCCAGGGTTGCTGCCGCACTGATGGAGCGTGTTGCGGAACGGGGCTACACGTTCTGCCTGATCGACGTTGAGGGTGAACATAGCGCCATTGCGGAGGCGGTTCCACTTGGCAGTCCCACCCGTCCGCCGACCACGAGCGAGATCGTGAGACTCCTCGAGGGAGCCGATAAAAGTGGGGTCATCAACCTCAGCGGCTTGCCAGCGGCGGAACGCATTTCCTTCTTCCGAGAGCTGGTACGGCAGCTTGCGCAACTGCAGGCGCGGCTGGGGCACCCACATTGGTTGACGATCGATGAGACGCACCACGTTCTCCCGGTCGACGCAGTGCCCGGGGAGACAGACGGAATGCGCGGCGTGCCGTTCGAAAACGGCAACGGAGTATTGCACATAACAGAGCGCCCGGCCCTCCTCGCGCCCGAGATCCTTCGCTCAACGAGCCTTTTCATGGCGACGGGAGCAAACAGATCAGCGCTGCTGGAGGAGTTCTGCCGGGAGACTGGCTACCGGATGCCTGCAACCAGGCTTGCAAGCGTGAATGATGGCGAGGCGCTGGCCTGGCGGCCGCGCAGCCCTGACACGATGCCGTTCGGAGTCAACATCACGACGCTACCGGACGGGACGACGGCCACGGGAGCGTCAGCCGTGCTGACGAGCGCAGCGAACGTGCGAGCTGCCAAAACCAGCAGTGACAGTCGAGCCTTCCGGGGCCCATCGTCAAAAGCACCCTGGGAGCCTGTCTGACCAATGATCGCCTACTGCGGCCGCCCCAGATCGAGTCGATTTCGGCGATCATTAGTCAGACAGGCTCCTAGCCGACTTGCAGTCACGACACTGCTGACTCCCAGCAACCCAACTGAAACGTGAAGGACACACTGTGATCCACACAGCGTGCGCGCCAAGATGAGTTCCTGTCTCATTCTTGTAACGAGTGGACGGCATCCTTCGCGCTGCCCGGCACTGCGAGCGAAGTCTCTATAAATTAAGGCCGCAACGATGCAATCGAGCCCCTTGGCCATTGTCACCCTGCGCCGCGAGCTGTCGGCGCGCTATGCCGCGACCACACGACAGTGGCTTGCGGCTCGGAACGCATATCGCCGCCTGCACGAGCAGCCGGTGAAAAATATCATCGCGTTGCGCGACGCCGCTCTGCGCTTGGATCAGCTCGATCGCGGACGGGCGGCTTTGATGCGTGACCTGAAGGCCCTCGCCGACTGAGCTGAACGGGCGGCGGTTTGGCCGCTCCTCACGGGGCGCCGGGGTGATAGCAATGCGCTCCGGGATCCACTGATCCGCTTCGCTGGCAACGTGTTGCGGTTCGGGCGAAACTCCGCCCATGCAGCCCATTTCAAGCTTACGTACGCAGCCGATCCATACCTTTCGTAAACCGCATCTTGTTCGACCCGGAGACGCGGTGGCCGTCGTAGCCCCCGCGGGACCTTTCGAGCGATCGGCTCTGGAAGCAGGCGTAGCCATGATCGGTGATCGCTACCGCGTGCGTTATGACGAGCGGATCTATTCCCGACACCGTTACCTGGCGGGTGATGATGATCGGCGCCTTGCTGAGCTGACTGCCGCTCTGGAGGATCCAGGGATAAAGGCGGTCTTCTGCGCGCGCGGCGGTTATGGGGCCATGCGGCTGCTGACCAGGCTTGGCCGGTGGGCGGCAAGCTCGCAGTTGCCCCCCAAACCACTGATTGGCTTTTCGGACATCACAGCCCTGCATCAGTGGCTTCAGAGCAACGGACTGGCGAGTATCCACGGCCCGGTGCTGAGCCAGCTCGGACGACTCTCGGCGGAGAGCTCACAGCGCTTGTTCTCGCTTCTCGAGTCGACCTTACCCGCGGAGCCTCTGGTCGGGACGGAAACCTATGTCGGCGGCACGGCAGAGGGTCCCCTGCTGGGCGGCAATCTTTCGGTGTTTACACGCCTGCTGGGAACTGCGTTCATGCCGCCTTTGGACGGCGGCGTCCTGTTGCTCGAGGATGTGTCCGAACAACCTTACCGCCTGGACAGGATGTGGACACACCTGGAGCTGGCCGGCGTATTCCACAAGCTCAAAGGCATCGTGTTGGGCCAGTTCATCAGCTGCGAGCCGCGCGATGGGGGCTTCACCGCTGCCGAGGTGTTGCGAGAGCTGGCCGGTGCCACCGGTCTTCCCTGCGCGGCGGGCTTTCCCATCGGACACGGAAACGTCAACGAGCCAGTGGCTTTGGGTCTACGCGTGCGATTGGATGCCGACGCGGCTCGCCTCACTTTCCTCGAACCGGCGGTAGATACCTCCCTGTCCTATTAGCTGGCGTTTTGTTCTGGCAAAGGCAGCGCCTCGGCCGAGGGCGTCCGGGTGAGGGCTCGGCTTGCTTATAATTATCGTTTTTGATAAATATTAACCGCTATCGAAACTATAAGGAGCGTCCCCCATGGCTACTCCGGTGCCGAAACGACCCGCTTTCATTCCCTCCATCATCTACAAGGACAATCGTGCGGCTTTGACATGGCTGCAGAAGGCCTTCGGGTTCGAGGTGAGTGAGGTTCTCACCGATTCGAACGACAACATCGTGCACGCCGAAATGACTCACGATGATGGCATCGTCATGATCGGCAGTGAGTTCGCCTCGTGGACGAAGAGCCCGAGCTCCATCGGCGGCAACAATACACAGCGTGTGCACGTACGATTGAGTGGTGGCATTGACGAGCATTGCGAGCGCGCTCGTCGGGTCGGTGCCAGAATCATGAGCGAGCCAGCGGACCAGTTCTATGGCGATCGAACATACATGGCCGTGGACCTGGAGGGCCATCATTGGACCTTTTCCCAGGCAGTCAGAACAGTGACCACCGCCGAGATGGAGCAGGCGACCGGCTTCAAGTTCAAGCCGTTCCAATGACGCCGTTCGTCGCTGACAACATCTACCGCCAACACAAGTGAACGCTCACGACCTGGACCGCACTCTCGCCGCGCTGGCGGACCCGCACCGCCGGCGCGTCGTGGATCTCCTGAGAGAGAGGCCACGCCGAGCCGGTGAGTTGGCCGGGGCTGCGCAGCTCGCTTTCCCACTGATGAGCCGGCATCTCAAGACTTTGCGCGAGAGCGGACTCGTCGAGGAGGCTCGCGATGAATCCGACTCACGCGTGCGTATCTATCGCCTGAGGCCGGAGCCAATGACCCAACTGAGACAGTGGCTGGAAGAGACCGAGGCACTGTGGAATCGACAGTTGGCAGCCTTCAAGGCTCACCTGCGCCAGGACCAGGGGCCGAAATGACGTCGAAGGTGTTTCTGTCGCTGCGGGTGCCTGCCGACCCGATGCGCGCGTTCGAAGTCTTCACGCGCGAAATCGCCTCGTGGTGGCAACCGAGCGGGCTTTTCAAGGTGGGCGCGGCGGGTGACGGGCGGCTTGCGTTCGAGCCAGGCGAGGGCGGCCGGCTGGTCACGACCTTCGAGGACGGCTCAACCTTCGAGATCGGGCGCATTTCGGTCTGGGAGCCGGGCAAGCGGTTGGTGTTTGCCTGGCGGCAGGCCAACTTTTCACCGGAACAGTCGACGGAAGTCGAGGTGTGCTTCGAGGCGGCCGGCGAGGAGACGCGTGTGTCGATCGAGCACCGCGCCTGGGACACCATTCCGCAGCGTCATGCTGCTCGTCACGGATTCCCGGAAGACGCTACGCTCAGGCGCGCCGCAGACTGGTGGCGCGACTCTCTACACGCGCTGAAAGCGCGCATCGCGCAGTAAAGAACCAACGACCATTCCAGTGGCTCCTGCGAGCGTCGCCGTGTGCACGCGCTCCACAGAAAAGCACTTATTCCATCGCGCCCACGGCAAAGGGTTCCCAACGGCCGTTGCCGGATAGAAGTCGGTGTTTCGCTGGAGTACCCTTTGGCTCGCTCGGCGCGTGATTCGACGCCGTTGGTTCACAACTCCACAGGTCACGGACAAGGACTATGAGCGAAGTCGATGAGCAGAGCATCACACAGGCGGTGATCGGGCGGCTGCGCGAATGCGAGGATCCCCGATTCAAGCGGATCATGACTTCGCTGGTCACTCATCTGCACGCCTTTGTCAGGGACGTGAAGCTGACAGAGTCTGAATGGCTCGCAGCGATCCAGTTTCTGACCGATGTCGGCAAGACGTGCACGGACAAGCGGCAGGAATTCATTCTCCTGTCGGATACGCTGGGCGTATCGATACTCGTCATCACTCTCAATCATCCCGCCGATGCAGGGAGTGTGGAATCGACGGTGCTCGGTCCTTTCTATTGGGAGGGGGCTCCGGAGTTGCCACGCGGCAGCAATCTCGCGGAGGGGGTGAAAGGCGAGCCGGCGTTCTATTCGGGCCGCGTTCTGAGCGTGGATGGCCGGCCGCTGGAGAATGCGGTGCTCGATATCTGGTCGGGCGATGGCGAAGGTCACTATGACATGCAGATTCCCGGCGAAACGGGCATGAAGGCGCGCGGGAAGATCCGCACCGATGTCGAAGGGCGGTACTGGTTCCGCTCGATCAAGCCGACGTTTTATCCGGTGCCGACCGACGGGCCGGTTGGAGTGATGCTGCGTAAGATGGGGCGGCACCCGTACCGGCCGGGCCATATACACATGAAAGTCTCGGCGCCGGGGTACTTGCCGGTGACCACTCATCTTTTTGTGGCCGGGAGCGAGTATCTGGATTCCGATGCGGTGTTCGGAATGAAGGAGTCGCTGGTGGCGCAATTCGCGCGGCATCTTCCCGGCGTGGGGCCGTATGGCGAGTTCGTGGCGAGCCCCTTCTATACAGTCAATTACGACTTTCGGTTGCGGCCGGCGGCAGACCGCCTCAGCGCGCCGCAGTGAACAGCGTGCGGACGTAACCTACGACGCCCGAAGGCAGGACAAGCTGGCGCGACAGCCGCCAGAGAGTCAGAGTCGACCAACACGCCCCCACCAGGCGCGGCAGCACGACATAGAGGCAAGCAGTCAAGGCAATGAGGTGCACCCAGCTTGCAGGCTCGCCTACCCCCGCGAGCGACGGCTCGCTCCAACGCAACTTCGCGATCTCCTCCGCCGAGGGAATTTGTATCCCGGAAAGCAACGACGCAGGCCCATATATCATGCCGAGGATAGCGTGCGCGGTCTCCGGACCCGTGATGCGGCCTTCCCAACCCGCGGCAGAATGCAAAGCGAAGGCGCGCAGGTAATACGCCGCAACCAAACCCAAGGCCAACGACGCAGCCGACAGATGCAGCAATCGGCGCGCCCTTGCATAAAACAATGGGCGCGCGATATCCCACCAGTCTCCAGCAAACCTTCGCAGTCCCGGCGCGAGGGGGGCGTTGAAATGTGTCGAGTGTCCCAACACGCGATCCATTCTGCCGCGCACCCAACGCGCGTAGAAGTCACCGAACCAGGAGCGCGCGGGACGTGTCGCAGCAGCCACAGTTGCTTCGGGAGCCGAGGAAACGACACTGCCGGCCGCAGCGGAGCTCCGTCGGCGCCGCCGCGGGCCCAGCGTCCAGATATAGACGAGCACGTTCCATACGATGAGCGCAACCAACGGTGGAGCGAAGATGTTGATACCTCCGCCACCATCCAGCAAGGACACGGCCATTCCTGCAGGGAATGCGAGCGCAACCATGCCGCGATCGAGCGAGCTCGCACCCCCCGCGATGTCGAGTACGCGATCGATGCCTGGCGAACGTGTCCGCAAGGAGCGCAGCAGGATCTCGGCTCGTCTCGTCAGGAACCATTCCGTTGCTGACGACAGCGGCGCCTCAGCTTCACTCTCCACGGCGGGTAGATTGGTACCGATCGCCGCGCGTGTGGCCTCGGTGCGCTCTGCAAGCGGCAAAGCCTCGCCAACCCGATCGGTTTCCTCGATCGCCTGAATCAGTAGAACCTCGCGTACCGCCCGATCTTGCATCGCCACATCCTCGCGAAAAACGGGCCCGGACAGACCTCAGTCGAGACGCCGCACACTGACGCCCAGCAACGCGCCGTCCTCACCACGCTCGATGCCAAACTCGATCGGGCGACAACACACCTGACAGTCTTCGATGTATGCGGGCTCGTCTGCCGTCAGGTCGACGCGGGTTTCGAGCCGCTCGCCGCAATAAGGACACTGCACCGGGACGAACTCCTCAGGCAGCATGCGCCCCGATACGGCGGTCCCAGGCTCATAGACCGGCTCGAGACCATACAGGTGGTCGATGCTACTCGAATCGAGGCTGGCGATCCGACGGCGGAGCGGCTCCAGCTCAAGGGCCTTTTTGCGTTTCATCGCACGATTCTACGCGACGAGCCGTTTAAACGCTTCGAGGCGTTGGCGTGTCTATTCGCGTGCACCGGAGAAATGCCCGCCATGGCGCCCCAGTAAGGAGTCATCATGAAAATTGCCACCCCGAAACGTCTCTTCGTCGGAACCGCCGCGCTCATCATTGCCCTGACAGCCAATGTGGCTTCGGCGGAGCCCCCGGGGGTGACCGACGGCGAGAGCGTCGTCACGGGGAGCCGCATGGGCGAGGTCCAGGTCTGGC
>CAZBTV010000008.1:13589-81083 GCA_964494895.1 uncultured Steroidobacteraceae bacterium
ATGTGCACCAACTCTATGACCGTATCAAGCGCGCGGCGGGGATGGCCTGCGGCGGCTATCCATTCGGGGATTTGCGGCGGCATATGAGTTACGAAAAGTGCCGCGATGGGGCGATTACAAACGCCGTAGCGCAAATCAGATCACCGCAACTGACCAACCTCCACCAGGCCGAGATGCACCGGCAGCCGGAAGGTTGAGCCAGGAGCCTGTCTGGCCACCGCTCCCCTGCCCCCCTCCCCGCGGGGCCAGACAGGCTCCCAGGCCTTGCAGCCCCCATCAATCCGTGCGCGCCCAAACGCATTGCATACGCCGGGCCGCAAGCGTGGGCAGACGGCTCATGCCTCTGGGCCCCATCAGAGCTTGTAGGCTCGTTTCGGCAAGTGATAGGCGAGCTCCGCAGCGGCATGGGCCGCATCACTTTCCTCCAGACGATGCTCCGCAACGAGTCGCGCGAGGAATGCGCAATCGACCCGCCGAGCCATGTCGTGCCGCGCCGGAATCGACAGGAAGGCACGAGTGTCGTCGTTGAAGCCGACTGTGTTGTAGAACCCGGCGGTCGAGGTCGTTTGCTCGCGAAAGCGCAGCATGCCTTCGGGGCTGTCGTGGAACCACCAGGCCGGACCGAGCTTCAGAGTTGGATAGTGGCCAGCCAACGGCGCCAGCTCGCGGCTGTACGCGGTCTCATCGAGGGTGAAGAGGATCACTGACAAGCGTGGCTCGTTGCCGAACCGATCCAGCAGGGGCTTGAGCGCCCTGACATAGTCGGTAGGCTGCGGCATATCCGCGCCCTTGTCCCGGCCATACTTCTCGAAAATCCAGCGGTTATGATTGCGGAATGATCCCGGATGGATCTGCATCACCAGCCCATCGTCGAGGCTCATCCGCGCCATCTCGAGCAACATCTGGGCGCGGAACAGCTCCGCGTCCTCTGCCGCGAAGGCCCCGGACAACACGCGGGCAAACAGACTTTCACACGCGGACTCGTCGAGATCGGCAGTTCGCGCGGTCGGATGGCCGTGATCCGTGGCGGTCGCGCCAGCACGAATGAACTCCGCCCTTCGGATCCGGTGTGCATTCAGGTATCCGCGCCAGGTATATACGTTTTCTCCCGCGAGCTGGCCAAAGCTCTCGAGCGCGGGGCGAAACTGTTCGTGCTCCGGGTCGATCACCGCATCTGGCCGGTACGTCGTGATCACACGCCCCGCCCAACCACTCTCGCGAATGCGGCGGTGATGTTCGAGGGTGTCGACCGGCGACTCGGTGGTGGCGAGCACTTCGATATTGAAGCGCTCAAACAGAGCACGTGGCCGGAAAGCAGAGGATGCCAGAGCGGCACCGATCTCATCGAAGTAACGGTCAGCGGTGGTCTCATCCAACACCACTTCGATGCCGAATACGTGCGCGAACACGTGATTCAGCCATAACCATGACGGAGTTCCCTGAAACAGATAGAACCAGCTGGCGAACGCACGCCAGGCCGCGCGCGGATCGGCGGGTGATCGGCCGTGTCGTGAGCTGACTCCCAGCGAGTCGAGCGAGACCCCCTGGCTGTAGAGCATCCGAAAAAGATAGTGGTCCGGCGCGAGAAGCAGCTCGGTAGCGTTGCCGAACGGTTCGTTGACGGCGAACCATGCGGGATCTGTGTGACCGTGGGGACTGATGATCGGCAGCTCGCGCACGCTGTGGTACAGCTCCCGCGCAATCGCGCGGACCCCGGGATCGGGAGGGAAGAGCCGGTCTTCGTGGAGGACGAGTTTTCGTGGCATGGCTATATGGTAACCGGTGTCACGAGTCGCCGGCCACGTCTCCGGAACACCCCCTTCATGTCAACGCGGCGGTGGCCGGGTGGAGTCGCGCACGACCAGATGCGGGACGATGCGCGAAACAGCCTCAGCCTCATCGAAGGAGCTCGCCGGAATCAGCTTCGCGGCCGCCAGACGGGCCATGTGCCGGATCGGCAGGTGAACGGTGGTCAGGGCCGGCGAGAGCCGCGAAGCAACCGGACTGTCATCGAAACCAACCACCGACAGCTCCTCTGGAATGCAGATCTTCAATCGGTAGGCCGCCTTGTAGACCCCGGCAGCCATCTCGTCGTTGCTTGCAAAAATGGCCGTCGGGCGTGGCAGTCGAGTCAACAGTGCCTCCCCGCAGACCACCCCGGACTCGAAGCTGTAGGCCCCTTCAGCCAGCAACTCCGGTTGCAGGCTCATGCCGCGCTTTTCGAGGGCGCTCATGAAGCCAGCCTGCCGCTCGCGCGCCGAGCGGTGTTGGGATGGGCCGGCGATGAAGCCAATCCGCCGATGGCCGAGCGCCTCGAGGTAGGCGGCCGCCTCGGCGGCAGCATCGCGATCGCTCGAGACGATCATGGGTGCCATGTTGTCGAAGCATACCGAGGCTATGCGCACGAACTGACACTCTATTTCCCGCAGCATGCGGGCGAGCGCCAGGTCTTCCGAGACGGGAGGCAACAGGATGACGCCATGGAGCCTCTGCCGCTCGATGAAGCGGCGCACGCCGGTCACGAAGTGCTCGCTCAGGCGGTCGCACGGATGGACGACGAGCTCGAAGCCGGATCCGCGCAATGCATCGAGGACCCCTTCCTGGCTGTTGACGATATATTGAGCATTGGGGTTGTCATACACCAGGCCGATGAGGAAGGAGCGCCGGAAGGCGAGCCCACGCGCCTGCTGATCGGGCGTGTAGCCGATTTGTTGGATGACGGCATCGATCCGGGCACGGGTCTCGCCCTTGACGAACGGTGATTGGTTGATGACGCGGGAGACTGTTTTCTTGGAGACTCCGGCGAGGCGCGCGATGTCGTTTATGGTAGCGCGGTGTCCGGCTATCCGGTGGACGGGCGTCGGCGCGTCCGGAACGCCACCGGCAGCGACCCTGCCATCACCGGATGATTTTCTTTTGGACATGTGGATCCGGCGGACCCCAGGCTCGTGAGACCAGCAGTCTACGCGGACCGCGCCAGGGGTGGACAAAAGATCCCTGCCCCCCTTTAAATGACACCGGTGTCTAGCGACCTGATACGTGAGCTGTGCGGCGGGCTCAGCGGCTCCGCCCAGACGCAAGAATTCTGTAATTTGTTACAAAGAGTCGTCTTCAGTGCAGTTTTTATCTCCATCGACCCTTGATCAGGTCGGGCCAGAGGTCCGGCGTCCGGTCTATGAGCTTGGCAGCGTCTCCCTGGGAATCGTCCACTTTGGACCGGGTGCCTTTCATCGAGCCCACCAGGCGTTCTTCGTGGACGAGCTGCTGGCCCACGATCGCCGCTGGGGCATCTGCGGTGTGTCGCTGCGCAATCCCGATATACGCGATGCGCTTCAGGCACAGCACTCCCTTTACACGCTGGTTACCCTGGACGAGACCATTGCATATCGGGTAATTGGAGCTTTGCGCGAGGTGCTGGTGGCGTCTGAGGATCGGACAAACGTGCTCGAGCGGCTGTCAGCACCAGGTACCAGAGCCGTGACCATCACGGTGACGGAGAAGGGATACTGCCTGGATGCGGCAGGAAATCTCGATACGACTCATGCCGACATCCAACACGATCTCAGCAACCCGCGTTGTCCAACCAGTCTGATCGGCTACCTCGTCGAAGGATGCCGCCGCAGGCGCGAGGTCCGATCGCCGCCCCTGACGGTGATCAGTTGTGACAATCTGGCCGACAACGGCACCCGGCTGGCGCGCGCCGTAAGCGAATTCGCGCAGCAAAGCGATCCGGGACTCGCACGATGGATCGAGGACCAGGTGCGCTTTCCGCGCACGATGGTGGATAGCATCACGCCAGCAACAACAGACGAGTTGCGTGAGCGCGTGCAAAGCGTGTTGACGGTGCGGGATCGCTGGCCAGTCCAACGTGAGAGCTTCGTCCAGTGGGTGCTCGAGGATCGCATCGCTCCCGACGGGCCCGATTGGGCCAGTGCAGGAATCATTCTTACCGACGACGTACCGGCTTACGACCGGGCGAAACTGCGGCTTCTCAACGGAGCTCATTCCTCCCTCGCCTATCTCGGATTGCTCGCCGGCCATAAAACCGTGGCGGACGCCATGCAGGACGAGAAGCTACGCACGTTCGTGGAAGCTCTGATGCGGGAGGATATTCTCCCGACGCTGCGACCACCGCGCGGCCTGGACCTTTCTGGCTACATCGATAGGGTCCTGCGGCGCTTCCGCAATCCAGCTATCCACCACGCCCTGACACAAATCGCCTGGGATGGCTCACAAAAGCTGCCAATCCGATTGTTGGGCACCATCGCTGACAAGCTGGCCGGCAACCTCCAGGAGGGTCGGCGCGTAGACCGGCTGTGCCGGCCGATTGCCGCCTGGATGCAGTTTGTGCGCCGCCGTGCTATGGAGGGAGAGCGCGTGATCGACCCGCTTGCGGAACGTCTTTTCGAGATCGGCCGCACGTGTCAGAACCGGGCCGGTTACGATGTTCCGGCCTTTCTCGGGCTCACCAACGTGTTTTCCCCAAACCTGGTGCAAGACTCCAGGTTCAGGGATGCGCTCGGGCGGGCCTATGACGAGCTTGCGGCCGAGTCCTGAAGTGAGACCGCAGCGGTCCGGGCGTCCCTGGTTTCGAGAACTGCCAATGTTGCAAGAAACGCACACCAACAAACGCGGCCCTTCAGGCTTTGCCTGCTTCGGCGAGCTATTGCTGCGACTTTCGGCGCCGCGGAATGAGCTGCTGCTGCAGAATGGCGCACTGGCCGTGCACATCGGCGGCGCAGAAGCCAATGTTGCTGTGTCCCTTACGAAATTCGGACATTCAGCGCTCATGGCCAGCGTGGTGCCGGACAATCCGCTCGGCAAGGCTTGCATCGGCGAGCTCCGGCGCCATGGCGTGCGAACGGACGCGATCCACACCGGTCCAGGCCGGATGGGACTCTACTTTCTAACCATCGGCGCGGGACAGCGGCCCTCCGAGGTGCTATACGATCGCGCGGATTCTGCGTTCGCGCTGGCTCCGCCCCAGGCGATAGACTGGGAGGTCATTCTTCCGGATGTCAGCTGGCTGCATGTCTCGGGAATCACTCCCGCCGTAAGCCCAGGAGCGGCGGAGGCCGCGTTGCGGGCGGTTAGAATGGCGCGCGCGCAGGGACGATCCGTTTCATTCGACTGCAACTACCGGGCGAAGTTATGGGAGCGTTGGCAGGGCGACGCTCGCGGCACCCTGCGATCGATCGTCGCCGAAGCTGATCTTCTGTTCGCGGAGGAGCGTGACATGGCTCTGATCCTGGGCCGGGACTTCAAGGAAACGCCGTCCCATGAGCGCTTTCAAACGGCCGCCGCCGAGACACTCGCGCAGTTTCCCCACGTGCAAAGAATCGCAACCACCGTGCGCATCCAAAGAAGCGTCGACGATCACGACCTCGCTGGCAAGTTGATGACACGCGAGGGGTTGCGAACGACGCGTACGTATTCCATCGGTCGTATCGTGGATCGCATCGGCAGCGGCGATGCCTTCGCGGCCGGCGTGTTGCACGGCCTCGAGACCGGTCTCGGCGACCAGGGAGCGCTCGACTTCGGCTTGGCCGCCGCCTGTCTCAAACACTCCATTCCTGGAGATTTCAACCTTGTCAGCGTCACGGACGTACATAATCTCCTGCAAGATACGGGATTCACAGTGAGGCGTTGAGCCAATGATGCACTCCGCAGCGATTGAAAAGTTTCTTCGCTTGTCGCCGGTCATGCCGGTGGTTACGTTGGCCGATGCTACGGTAGCAGCCGACCTTGCCCGAGCGCTGGTGCGCGGCGGCATCCGAGTCATCGAGGTGACTCTGCGCACATCAGCCGCATTGCGCGCCATTGAAGCGATCGCGCAGGAGGTCCCGGAAATCACGGTGGGTGCCGGCACAGTGCTTTCAGCCGCGGACCTTCGAGCCTCCGCCAGAGCCGGTGCGGCGTTCGCGATCTCCCCCGGCGCGACGGCGGCTTTGCTCGATGCGGGGACGGATGGTCCGATCCCTTATTTGCCCGCTGTGGCTACCGCCTCCGAGCTGATGGAAGGGCTGGCACGCGGTTATGGTTGTTTCAAATTCTTTCCGGCAGGCGCAGCTGGCGGAATCGCAATGCTCAACTCGCTGGCGGGACCGTTTCCGGAGGCACGCTTCTGCCCAACAGGCGGCATTTCACAGGCTACCGTGAGATCGTATCTCGAGCTGCCGAACGTCTTGTGCGCTGGAGGTTCCTGGCTAACCCCGGCCGACGCGGTAAGCAAGAGGGACTGGTCCGCGATCGAGGCGCTCGCGGCCAAGGCTGCGGCCTCGCGCACTGCCGTGGGCAGCTGAAGCGGATCTGCCGCAGCTCGCCATGCACTCGCAGCGAGAAAGCCCGGTACTGCTGCACTTCGAGCGGCTGATCCCCGACTCGGTTGAACGGGCGATGAGAGCGGCGGATCCGGGTGAGTTTCTGCGCTGGGTGCGGCGTTCCTTACGCGACTACGCAGCGGAGGAATCCGTCATTCACACCGACCTGGCGCTTGCTCGGGCGCTCGCATTCGCGTGGGCGCGTGCCGTATGGAACGGTCTGCCCTTGAACGCCGCTGGGCAGAAGCCGCAACGAATGCCCGAGCCCGCGGACGAAGAAGCCTGCCCATGCGGGTCAAAAGAGCCATTCTCGCAGTGCTGCCGACGCATGCCCAAGGTCCCGCCGCTAACCTCGAACGTCCTCTGGCCGTACGTTCTGGCCAACATCCAACCTGCTGAGCGCGACCTGGTACTGGCTGGCAATCGCGTGCCCAGAACGGCTCTGATCGAATTTTCGGCTTATCTCCTCGATCATGACCGCCGTGGAGAGGTGATCGCCGCACTGGAGCCGCGGGTGGTCCACCCCGAGCGTTATCACGATGAGGAAGCGGCGCTGCTGCTCGATTTGCTTTGCAATGCGTATGGAATGTCGGAGAAAGGCGCACGGCGCAAGCTGAAGCTGCTACGCATGACTGCCAAGAGAGCGCCCCGCTCGCCTTTGCGGTCGGAAGCCTGGCAGCGTCTGGCGGCGATCTATATGGATCGGCGCGAAAGTGAGAGCGCCTGGCGGGCGTTCCGTCAGGCGCAGCAGGACCATCCCCAATCCGACGCGCTATGCGTGCTCGAAGTCGAGCTTCTGGTAGCCGAGCGACGGCTCGATGAAGCCAGGCACCGGGCCAGATTCTGGACCGCTGCTTTGAGGAAGACCGGCGTTGCCGCGAGCGACCCGCGCCTGGAATTCCTTCGGCAGGTTGCCGCCGATCCGGTGACGGCTCTTGGCGAAGTGGCCATCAACGTCCAGGGCGCAGGTCGTCAGCTACGCGAGTGGCTGGAGGCGGTCGGACAACGAGCCCCGCCCGTGTATGACGCACGACGTTGCGAGAGCTCTTTCGTGTTGGTGCCGCCACCGGCCCTGGATGATCTGGAGGCACAATGGCACGAGATATTTCCTCTCGAAAAGCCGTTCTCGATCCAGGATCAGCCTTTCGATGATCATCGGATCTGGTGCAAAACGAGCGAGGAGCACTGGTGCGGGTTTCTGAAAAGACATCCGGAATGCTTCGACAGCCTCGATATTCTGGACGATCTGGCGACCGCGATCGGCCGGCACCCGCAGGCGGATGCTCCGGGGCTCGATGACCTGCTCCTCGGCCCGGTGCTGGCTCGCCATGAAACCATACTGGCCCAGGCTTGTCGGACGACCGGTAAGATCACCTTACCCTGGGTCATCGCAGAGAACCGATCAGCGCTGCGGGGGCTGATGCGGACCATCCAGTGGTCTCTCGCCAGAAAGGAGCGCGCGCGTGCGGTGTCCACGGCCGAGAGGCTCCTGGAGCTTAACCGGGACGACAATCACGGCGTGCGTTTCATGCTGATGAACGAGTATTTGCGCGCGGGTAGCGATGAGAAAGCGCTGGCGCTCGCGCAGCAATATCCTGATGATCTCGCTCCGGAGACGCGCTTCGGTGCGGTGCTGGCGCTTGTGCGCTTGCGCCGTCTGCCGGAAGCCGAGCGCGCGTTGCGGAATGCGTGCTCTGATCTGCCCAAAACGGCGCAATATCTTCTGGCGACCCGCATACGGCGGCCGCGCATCGTTCAAGGCAGAATCGAGCTCGGCGGCGACGATCAGGCGTGGCTCTACCGTGACGAGATGCGTACGGTCTGGCGACAATCGCCCGGTGCGCTGGAGTGGCTGCGGGCGCACGCTTGATTTGAACAACGAGGCGGATTCATCGAACATGCGCACCTTGCGTGCCCTGAATACATCAGTGCGCGTCACTACGCTATTGGCGGCCGCCGCGCTGAGCGGCTGTATTGGCGTGCATCTGTCAGAGGAAAGCCCCGCAGGCGCTCGATTGCAAGGAGTGTGGAAACTCAATCGCGCCGCCAGCGACGATACCCAGAAGATCATCGACGCGCTGCGCACCGAAGCCGACAAGAAAATCCGCCGCGCGATGAACGCTGCCGCTCAGGGGCCCATGCCCGGTGACGGGAGCGAGGGCGGCAGCCAATCGAGGCGGCGCGGCCGCGGCGGTGGCGGCGCTATCGACTCCGGCGAGGACTTGGCGCTGCAACAGCACGGGCCTGGCATGGATCCGCTACGCAACTCTCCGACCATGCACGCCTTGCGCGACGTCTTGCAACGTGGTGACTATCTGACGATACGGCAGTCCCCCGAGCAGGTGTCGTTTGACTACGGAACCATCGTGCGAAGCTACACGCCAGGCGCTCATAGCGTCGTGTCGTCCGAAAACGGAGTCGCGGATCAAACTTCCGGCTGGAAGGGCAACGAGTACGTCATCAACATAAGGCCGCAGATCGGCCCTGCGATGGTTGAGGAATATGGACTCTCACCGGACGGCAAACACCTTGTCGTAAAGACCCACATCGGGCCGTTCGAGCTGTCAAAGGTAAATCTGACTCGGGTGTATGACGCGACCGGTGCCGTGGTGCCGAATCTGGGACCGTCGAACGAGTGAGGTGCTTACTGGTGCTGACTGCCGTCCATTGGCGCGCCTGGGCCCATCGGGTCTGGGTTGGCAGCGCCAGAGCCGTCGAGAAATCAGCGACCGCTCGCCACCTCCAGCTTGCAATCGCGACGATCTGGCTCGCAACCGCCCTGCCCTCTGGCGTCCCCGAAGCCGCGGTGTTGCAACGAAAAGCACTGGCCTTGAGCGCGCTCGCCCAAACCGGGCAGCCCACCTCGGAAGCACCCATCGAAGAGGTCGTCGTCACCGGCGAGCATGAGGGCCCCCGTCTGTGGAAAGTCCGTAAAGGCGATCACGTGCTATGGATATTGGGGACGGTGACGCCTCTTCCGAAGAAGATGGTCTGGCAATCCGATGCCGTGGAAACGGTGCTGCAGGAAAGCCAGGAGGTCGTACCGGCGTGGCCCTCGTTCGGCATCGGGGCGAATCCATTTACGATGCTGCGTGTGTGGATCCAGTGGCGGAACATGCAAAAGAGCCCTGATCGCATGAACCTGCGGCAGGTCTTGCCGCCGGCCCTCTACGCGCGGTTCTCGGCGCTGAAACAGCGCTACGCGCCGAAGGATACGCGCCTGGAAGAGCTGCGGCCCGGCTTCGCCGCCGAGCGGCTGTTGGATGAAGCCCTGGATGCCACGGGGCTGACACTGCACAACGAAGTGCAGCGGACCGTACTGCGGCTTGCCCGAAAGCAGGGTGTCAGAATCCACCAGGACAAATTGAAGGTGGAGCATCCCGTGGACGTGCTGAAGGATGTTGGCAAGGCCCCGCTTGGGGGTGAGATCGCCTGCCTCGAGGCGGTGATCGGCCGACTCGAGACCGACCTCGGGCCGATGCAGGCGCGAGCGCGTGCATGGGCGCTCGGAGACGTGGATACGCTGCGCAAGCTTATCCATCCGGATGACCGGACAGCCTGCATCGAGGCCGTGTCCACCTCGGAGCGGGTGCGTGATCTGATCGCACGTGCGCAAGAGGACTGGTTTGTCTCTGTCGAGAGCGCTCTCGACCGTAACCGGTCTACCCTGGCGGTGCAGTCGATGGACCGGCTGCTCGGTGAGAACGGCACGCTGGCGGTCCTTCGAAAAGAGGGGTATGAGGTTGAAGGTCCCTGAGTGTTATGTGGCGCCGTGAGCGCCGGATCGGGTCCAGGCGCCGACCTGGTCACACGACGAGAGCGCCACTGCGCCCCGTGAAGGATTCGTGCGCTCGGCCGGCAACGCAACTGCCGCGTTTTGAGCTGGCTGGCGGAAATCTTTGTACATGACACCAAACTGCTTCGAGATGCTTTCGTAGTTCAACGGCTGCCGGCACATCTGGACTTCCCCGAGGACGCCAAAATCACTTCCCGTACGTTGGAAGCTTCCGATCAGCGCGGAGATCTGCCCGTCCGCGCCACGCACGATCTGGTAGGAAGTGAAGCCGTTGCTCGGCTTCCCGCCGTCATTCGCGACATATTGATAGATGAGCTGATCCGGTCCGCTCACCGCCCCATTTGTCGTGAACCAGGATTCCGTGGGATTCTGCAATAGGACCAACTCATTGCGCTCCTCGTCCACCTTCCAGCCCACGGTTGCCGTGATTTTGATGTAAGGCCCCAGTCGTCCAGACTGGATATCGAAGTTGGCCACACCGCCATAGTGCTTTGCACCGTATGCCAGGCCAGGTCCGCGGGTTTCGGCGATGTAGTACCAGGTCCCCTCGAGCTCCGCCATTTGCTCATTGTTACCGTTCAATGGCGGCGGGCTATGGAGGTACACCAATGCGAAGACGGCGAGCGCACCCGAGGCACGGACGGCGGAGGCGAGCATCTTTGTCTCAAACTCGAAAACACCCGGGATGATGGCCGCTATCGCGGCCGCGGCGAGGCTGGTGAAGACACGAAGAAAAAACTCCTGATGTGCTTCTGGGAACCTTACCTCGAGTGTCCCGTAGATAGTTGCGCAGGCGAATACCACCAGCAAAGTCAACGAAATGAGGCGCTCAGCGGCCTTGCTATTCGACCCGTTCGTGGCCATGGCGAGTCTCTCTGTTGGCTTCCATGTGTCGCATCCAGCAGCGCCGAATCAACCGCCTGCGGCGCCTATCGCGGCGTGGACCTGGGTCAATGTACTTGATATCGACCGTCTTATGAATGTGCGGGCAGGCCACAGTAAGAATGCGCCCCGCGGATCCAAGCCTCGACACCCGTTCCGCCCGCAGCGTAAGCCCCGCGACACCGTTCCCGCGGCGCCTCGATTGCCCGCGTTGGTCGCTGATCGACAGCCTCCAGTGTCAGTTTCGGACTCTGTGCTCGCGCGCTCTCTCCCTGTGCACCTCCACGGTGCAAGCCATCTTGGCGCTCGCCTTCGTGGTGCGACGGACGGCACCGGTAATCGAGGTTGCCAGCGGCTCCCGGCTTGTAAGCGCCTGAAAATCCTCGATTCGGGTCATTTGGAGGCATAACCGTGCCTCGGCCAAACCTACGCATGGAATTTGCAGCAGATGAATTGCACGGAACAGGCAGGGGAATGTCCTCCAAGGCGCCTACCGGTGCTATCAAGATGAACGTACGTGTGCTGACCCCGCGGCCGGATGATACGCCGGAGGATGAACGCGTTGCCTTGAGCATGGAAGCGTTCAAACACGCATTCCTCGACAACCTCTTCTACGTACAGGGCAAGATTCCTGCGCTCGCCACCAAGCACGACTACTACATGGCGCTGGCTTTCACGGTGCGCGACCGTATGTTGCACCGTTGGATAAGCACGGCGGAAACCTACACCAGTCACGGCTCGCGCACCGTAGCCTATCTTTCCGCAGAATTTCTGATGGGGCCGCACCTCGGTAACAATCTCGTAAATCTCGGCATCTACAACGAGGTTCGCGAAGCCATCGGGGAGCTCGGCCTGGACTTTGAGGAGCTGTTGGCATGCGAAGAGGAGCCGGGTCTGGGAAACGGCGGCCTGGGCCGGCTCGCGGCCTGCTTTCTCGACTCCATGGCGACTCTCGAGATTCCGACGCTCGGTTACGGCATTCGTTACGAATTCGGTATCTTCCAGCAAGAGATCGTCGACGGCTGGCAGGTGGAGCGCACCGATAAATGGTTGCGCTTCGGCAATCCCTGGGAAATTGCGCGCCCCGAGTGGGCTGTGGAAGTCAAGCTCGGGGGTTATACCGAAACCTACGTCGATCACGAAGGCCGCTCGCGCGTACGCTGGGTTCCACATCGGATCGTGAATGGCGTTCCATACGACACGCCCATCCTCGGGTACCGGGTCAATACCGCCAACACCTTGCGCCTGTGGCGCGCCGAGGCGCCGGAATCATTCGACTTCGCGGCCTTCAACAGTGGCGACTACTACGGCGCCGTGAACCAGAAAGTAGTGTCGGAGAACCTGAGCAAGGTGCTGTATCCGAACGACGAAGGCCTGAGAGGCAAGGAATTGCGCCTCGAGCAGCAGTACTTTTTCGTCTGCTGCTCTCTGCAGGACATGCTGCGCATCCTGCGTGTGCAGCAGATCTCCATCACGCGCTTCCATGAAAAGTTCGCCGTTCAGCTGAACGATACGCATCCTTCCATCGCCGTTGCCGAGCTCATGCGTCTGCTGGTGGACGAGCATGCGCTGGACTGGGACACCGCATGGTCGATCACCCGGAAGACGTTCGCGTACACCAACCACACACTGTTGCCCGAAGCACTGGAGCACTGGCCTATCGCGGTGTTTGCCAAGGTATTGCCTCGGCATCTCGAGATCGTCTATGAAATCAACGCGCGTTTCCTCGATGAGGTCCGCATCCGCTTTCTGGGCGACGAGGCCCGGATCATCCGCATGTCACTCATCGATGAAAATGGCGGCCGCTATGTGCGCATGGCTCATCTTGCCTGCGTGGCCAGTCATGCCGTCAACGGCGTTGCCGACCTGCATTCGCAGCTCATCAAGCAGAGCTTGCTGAAGGACTTCTACGACCTCTGGCCGGAAAAATTCAGCAACAAAACCAATGGCGTGACGCCGCGTCGCTGGCTCGTGCTGACCAACCCACGGCTCTCCAGCCTCATCTGCGAAGCGATCGGTACGGGTTGGATCAAGGACTTGAGCAAGCTCGAAGACCTGCAAAAGTTTGTCGACGATGAGTCCTTCCAGAGAACCTGGCGGGAAATCAAGCGTGCCAACAAGGAAGAATTGGCGGTGATCGCCCGCGACCGCACGGGCGTGTCGGTGGACCCGGACTCGCTGTTCGATGTACAGGTCAAGCGCATTCACGAATACAAGCGGCAACTTCTGAACGTCCTGCACATCATCGCGCTCTATCATCGGATCAAGTCCGACTCGCGTTTTGACCTCCAGCCGCGCACCTTTATTTTTGGGGGGAAAGCTGCTCCGGGGTATCACGCGGCCAAGCTCATTATCAAGCTCATCAACGCGGTGGGCGAAGTCGTCAATCGCGATCCGCAGGTACGCGAGCGGCTGAAGGTGGTCTTCCTCCCGAACTTCAACGTAAAGAACGGGCAACTCGTCTATCCGGCCGCGGACCTGTCAGAGCAGATTTCCACCGCCGGCAAGGAGGCCTCCGGCACCGGCAACATGAAGTTCTGCATGAACGGCGCTCTGACCATCGGCACACTCGACGGCGCGAACATCGAGATTCGCCGTGAGGTAGGCCCTGAGAACTTTTTCATGTTCGGTCTGAGTACGGACGACGTCGAGGCCCTTCGTCGCAGCGGCTATCGTCCGGGAGCCTTCTATGAGAGCAATCCCGAGTTACGGGCAGTCATCGATCTCATACGCGAGGGCTTCTTCTCACGGGGCGACACGAGCCTTTTCCGCTCGATCGTCGACGGACTGTTGAGCTGGGATACATACATGCTCCTCGCCGACTTCCAGTCGTATGTCGACTGCCAGGCCAAGGTAAGCCAAGCCTACGAGGACCCGCGACACTGGAGCCGCATGTCTATCCTGAACGTAGCGCGCTCAGGTGTATTCTCATCCGACCGCACGATCCAGGAGTACGCCAATGAAATCTGGCGCGTGCCCCGCGTCCCCATCCGCCTGCTCTCGCAGAAAGACCTGACATTCGGCCTGGCTTAGCCCGGCGCTCGGCGTCCTATTCCTTCCGCACGTTGATCTCGATCTTGACGCCGTTCGGATCCGCCAGGAACAGTTGGCGCAGTCCGACGCCCGGCACGTCGTTGCGCTCGGCGTGCACTCCATGGCGTTCGAGTCTAGCGACCACATCGTCATAGTCGCAGGCATTGAATGCAATATGGTCTACCGGGCCGGTGCCCTCGGCACGCGAGCTCACAGGAATACCTTGCTGACGCGAATGCTCGGTGTAGGTCTTCCATTCGGCGATGTGAATACAGGGCGTATCACCGACGTAGACCCAGTATCCCGGGAAAGCGAGAGGTGGCCTCGAACCGACGCGCATTCCAAGCGCCTGGACATAAAAATCCCGAGTAACGTCGATGTCGTCCGTTAGAACGAGGTAGTGCTCCATCTTCGTCAACGGCATAAGTGTCCCGGCTACCTCTTGGATTCCCGGGCAATCGTCGGCACTTCGATCGTGGAGGCCTCTTCCGGGACGTGCAACGCAGTCACCGAAGCGCTGTTGGAGCCCTCGCGACGGGGAAACGCCTTGCCGCGGCCGTGCTCCGCGGTGAAATCCAACTCAGGCCCGATCGGAATGATTCCCGTGGGGTTCAGGTTGCGATGACTGCCATAGTAATGCGCCTTGTACTCCTCGATCGAGACCGTTCCGGCGATGCCCGGCATCTGATAGAGCTCACGCGTATAACCCCAGAGCGCGGGATAATCGCGCAGGCGGCGAATGTTGCACTTGAAATGCCCGTAGTAGACAGCGTCAAAACGCATCAGCGTAGGAAACAAACGCCAGTCCGCTTCCGTGAGCAGCTCACCGAGCAGATAACGCTGGCGCTGCAGCCGATCCTCGGCCCAGTCGAGTCCGTCGAATACCCGCTTCGCGGCGGTCTCGTAGGCGGCCTGGCTGGTTGCGAATCCGGCACGGTAGACGCCGTTGTTGAGAGTGTCATAGATACGGGAATTCACCTCGTCGATCTCCGCGGCGAGGGCGTCCGGATAGTAGTTCGTGATCTCATGGGTGATCTCGTCGAACTCCGAATTCAACATCCGGATGATGTCGGAAGACTCGTTGTTGACGATACCGTGGCTCTCCTTGTCCCATAGCACCGGCACCGTGGCGCGGCCGGTAAAGAGCGGGTCGGCCTGCTGGTAAAGCTCGTAGACGTGGCTTGCGCCGGTAAGTGGATCGGGCTGTGGAAATGTCCAGCCTTGGTCCAACATCGCCGGGGACACATAGCTGATGCTGATAAGGTTCTCCAACCGCTTCAGCACACGGTAGATCATCGTCCGGTGGCACCAGGGGCAGGCGCGGGAAACGTAGAGGTGATACCGCCCCGCCTGCGCCTTGAAGCCCGAGCTGCCGTCGGCTGTGACCTGGTGACGGAAAGTGCTCGTCTGGCGCACAAACTCACCCGAGCCTCCCTGGCTTGGAGGTTCGCTGTGCCACTCGCCATCGATCAACATTCCCATCGTGTCGCTCCGTAACGTTGCGGCCCCGAGGTCGCTATCTTGGTATTGTGTGCGGGCGAAGCTTACGGCCACCAAGTGGTGACGCCAAGCGCTGTCGCAAGTACCCTCGCCACGTGTGAGGGTAGCCTTACGCCGCGCGCACTGGTAGGGGGTTCACGCCGGCATGGTCGAATTCGCCCACAAGCCAGGCTGGATTGCGTTGGCTGGCCAAGTGGCGCACATTTCGCTGCCATGAAAATACCCCTGGATCGCCGCGAATTCCTCCAAAGGACCGGCATTCTCACCGGTGCGCTCGTAGCGGGAAGTCCGCTCGCCTTGATGGCCCCATCACGTAGCTGGGCCCTTGACCTGACATGTCTTACTACTGAAGAGGGCCTCACTCTGATGGCTGCCGCGCGCACCATCGCTCCTCACGACAAGCTCGAGGACGCCGCATATGCATTCGTGGTCCGCGCGCTGGATCTGGCCGCTGCAAAGGATGAGACCGTGCGCAAGCAGCTCCAGGACGGCGTGAAAAGTCTTGGCACTGCCTTCGCGGCAGCCCCTGAAGGCGCGCGGGTGGAGGCTTTGCGCCGCGTGGAGGCGGGAGCGTTCTTCCAGAGCCTGCGGATCGAGACGTTGCGGGTGTTGTATTCGACACCCCTGGCCTACGCGTACTTCGGATACGAGGGTGAGGCATTCTCCAAGGGCGGTTACCTGCTGCGCGGCTTCAACGACCTGCGTTGGCTCCCGGAGATCCCGGAAGCGGACAGCGGATGAGCCGGGTCGGAGGATAACGGTTGCGAGCACGCTATGAAGTTGACCGCCATGATAGTTGAGAGGGGGATCCACACTCAGTGACAAGAATAGAACAGACAGACGACGGCGCCGTCGTGATCATCGGCTCGGGCGCGGGTGGTGGCACGCTTGCGCACGAGCTTACGCGCCGGGGTATCAAGACCGTACTGCTGGAAGCGGGCCGTCGACAGTCAATCGCCACCTTCTCACAGAATCCCGGTGAAGCGTTCGCGCAACTCACGTGGCTCGATCCCCGGACGCAGTCCGGCACGTGGGACCCCGTGAAGACCTCGCCGACCCTGCCGGTATGGATATGCAAGACGGTGGGCGGCACCACCGTCCACTGGACAGGTGCCACTCCAAGAATCAGGCGCTGGGAGTTGCGTCCCCGCAGCACCTACGGCGCTATTCCCGGCACCTCGCTGATCGATTGGCCGATACCGTATGACGAGCTCGAGCGCTATTACCAGCTCGCAGAACGCCGTATGGTGGTAACACGGCGTAACGGCAATCCCGGCTTGCCTGCATCCAACAATTTCAAGGTGATGCACGCAGCAGCCAGGAAAGCGGGCTACAAGCGGGTGCACACCGGCTACATGGCCATCAACACCCGCCCGGGCGACGAGCGCGGCGCTTGTATCCAACAGGGCTTCTGTGTGCAGGGCTGCAAGACCGGCGCGAAGTGGAGCACTCTCTACACCGAAATTCCCCGTGCGGAAGCCACTGGAAATCTCGATCTGCGGACGCAGTGCATGGCCACCCGGATCGAGCATGGACCCGACGGCAAGGTAACCGGCGTCGTGTACCGCGACGGTTCGGGACGCGAGCAACGTCAGAAAGCACGAATCGTGTGCGTAGCCGGCAACGCCATCGAGACGCCGCGGTTGCTCCTGTTATCCGAGTCCGCAAAGTTTCCACACGGCCTGGCGAACTCATCCGGACACGTCGGCCGCAACTATTGCCACCATATCAACGGCTTCATCTGGGCGACTTTCGACCAGCCCGTACGTTTCTGGCGAGGTGCCGTGCTCGCGGGGCTGGTGGAAGACGAAACCGTGAACGAGCCCAGGAGGGGCTTCGTCGGCGGCTATCATTTCGAGTTGGCCGCATTGGATCTTCCCACACTACCCTTGGTCGGCCTGCCTTATGGCTGGGGACGGGACTTCGCGTCGATCATCGACGACTATCGCAACATGGCCGGTATGTTCATCAATGGCGAGGATTTGCCGCAGCCGGACAACCGCATTACCCTCGACGACAAAGTCAAGGACGCGAACGGGCTGCCGGTCGCCCACGTGCATGTGGACGAACACCCCAACGACAAGGCAATGCGCCAGCATGCCCGCTCGCAAGGCACGAAGATGTACGAGTCCATTGGGGCGAAGCGCGTCATCCTCAGTCCAACGACTCCCGCGACGCATAACATGTGCACGGCCCGGATGAGCGCGCGGCCGGACGACGGCGTGGCGAATGCTCACGGGCAGGCACACGACATCCCAAACCTGTTCATCTCGGACGGCAGCGCGTTTACATCGGCCGGTTCGGCAAATCCAACACTGACCATCGTCGCGTTGGCTCTGCGCCAGGCGGATTACATCAGAAGCCAGATGATGGCCCGTGCTCTGTAGCTACACGGCAAACCGGAAACACCGGCAGCTTGCGTTCGCGCGCCTGCTCGCGCTCAGCGCTCCAGAGCGCGAGGCGACGAGCGCAAGCATGGGGCGGTAACGACCTGTCCGCGCAAACCCGGACTGTTCGGCGAGTGTCTCGAGCGCGGCATCTGAGCTGGCCGCACGGGAGCGGACGGGCATGAGGCACGCCACAACCCCAGCAGCATCCCGGCGACCACGGTCAGCGGCGGCGCGATCACCCTTCCTGTTGTGAACGCGAAAGGCCGCTCAACCGCGACAACACCCGACTGACGATGTAGTCACCGCGAGTGCTGGGGAGCTCGAATACTTCCCCGCGCTCGTTGGGCGCGTACTGCGACCAGTCGATGCGTAGCCTGCGTTGCGCGCGATAGAGCCGTGTTCGCACCGTCGTCTCGTTGATGCCGAGGCAGGCGGCGGTCTCGATCCCACTGATGCCTTCGATAGCACGCAGGACGAACACGGTACGGAATACTTCCGGCAACCCGTCGATTGCCTGTTCCAGAACCTGCCGTGATGCCGGTGCCTCAGATTGTGTCTCAGGGGTGGAGCCCTCGCTGGACGCAGTTTCGGCGGACACCGTCTCTGTAGCAGGCGCGAGAGCAGACGGACGCACTGTACGCCGAAGCGCCAAGGCCTGATTGAACGCGAGGCGTGCGAGCCACGCGCCGAATTTGCCTGTGGGTTCGTAGCGTTCAATGTCGCTGAAGGCGAGAAGGTATGCCTCCTGCACCACTGTTTCCGCTATGTCAGCATCCGGCACGATGCTCCGGGCAATCCGGAAGAGACGTTGATTGTAGCGGCGCATGAGTGTCTCAAACGCGCGGACCTCCTTTCCGCGTGCTCGCTCTACCAGCAACAGGTCCGGCAGGGCCGGGGTACCTGACGCCGGCTCGACCGGGCGATGGTGTTGGGCGGACATCTCGGTTTCAGTCATGGGCTCCAGCATGTGAGTCGACCTTTGGTTAGTTCGTTGACAGCGCTGTCATCGGCGTGTGATGCTGACCTGAATTCATGCCGAATGCTAGGTACCAAATCCTGCATCAGCGCATCAAAGTGGTTCGGCTCGGGCGCAATCGGTCCCTCCAGGGTAGACCGCCACGCCGCGCCGTTTATTTCCTCATTGCGGTAAAAAACATCATGGCGCGCATTCCCGTCACCGTAGCGATCAGAGGCATTGCCGGGGTCATAGGTAGGATTCTGGGGGCTACGTGTGCTCTGGCCTGCCTTCCTCTGGCTGCCGGGGCAGCGGACCTTGGAGAGCGTTTGGTGCACCCGGAGCGATGGCCTTCGGTTACACCCGCGCTCGCCGCCGATCCCGCGCTCGAATCGCGTCTGAACGCACTGATTGGTGCCATGACGCTCGACGAGAAAGTCGGGCAGATCATCCAGCCCGATATCGCCAGCATCACTCCAGAAGACCTGCGCCACTTTTCCCTCGGCTCCATCCTGAACGGTGGCAACTCCTCGCCAAACGGGGACGAGTTCGCTCCACCGAGTGAGTGGCTCGCGCTCGCGGACAGGTTCTATGACGCTTCCACAGACCCCTCCCACGGCCCCCACCCCATCCCGGTTTTGTGGGGGACGGATGCCGTCCATGGCCATAACAATATCGTCGGCGCGACTATTTTCCCGCACAACATTGGATTAGGAGCAACCCGCGATCCAGCCCTGGTGCGCAGGATCGGCGAAGTCACGGCTCGCGAGGTCCGCGCGACCGGACTGGATTGGAGCTTCGGGCCCACGTTGGCAGTGGTGCAGGACATCCGCTGGGGCCGGTCCTATGAGAGCTATTCGGAGGATCCACGGGTCGTGCGCGAGTACGCCTCGGCCATGGTCCAAGGGCTGCAGGGAATGCCCGGTACGCCGCAATTCCTCGATGCTTCGCACGTGGTTGCCTCCCCAAAACACTTTGTCGGCGACGGCGGGACCGGTGGCAAGGATCAAGGCGACAACCTTTCCAGCGAGGAGCAGTTGCGGGACATCCACGCTGCGGGCTATCCCCCCGCTATCGCTGCCGGCGCGCAGATCGTGATGACGTCATTCTCGAGTTGGCACGGGATCAAGCTGGCAGCCGATCGGGAGTTGATCACCGATGTTCTCAAGGGACGCATGGACTTCGATGGCTTCGTGATCGATGATTGGAATGCCCATGGCCAGGTGCCCGGCTGCACCAAGTTCAACTGTCCGTTGGTGATCAACGCCGGGCTCGATATGTTCATGGCGCCGGATTCCTGGAGGGACTTGTATGCCAATACCCTCGCACAGGCACGGTCCGGCGTGATTCCCCAAGCGCGGCTGGACGACGCCGTCCGGCGAATCCTGCGAGTCAAGCTGCGTGCCCACCTCCTGGATGAAGGGCGCCCATCCACGCGCCCCCTGGCGGGCCACTTCGAGCTGCTCGGTGCCCCTGAGCATCGCGCCGTCGCGCGCCAGGCGGTGCGCGAGTCGTTGGTGTTGCTCAAGAACGCTCACCACCTCTTGCCCCTGTCGCCTCACGCCCACGTGCTGGTCGCGGGCGATGGCGCTGACAACATCGGCAAGCAGTGCGGAGGTTGGACTATTACCTGGCAGGGCACCGGAGTCTCCAACAAGGACTTCCCTCATGGCGAATCGATCTACGCGGGCATCCGCGAGGCCGTGAGTGCGGCGGGGGGTAGCGCCGAGCTGAGCGTCAATGGCGCTTTCCAGGCCCGGCCCGACGTTGCCATTGTCGTCTTTGGCGAGAACCCCTACGCTGAATTCCAGGGGGATCTTTCGACCGTCGAATACAGCCCGGGCGAAAAGCCAGACCTGATGCTGTTGCGCAAGTTGCGCGCGCAGGGGGTGCCGGTCGTTTCGGTGTTTCTGTCCGGCCGGCCGCTGTGGGTGAATGCCGAGATCAATGCGTCGGATGCGTTTGTGGCGGCTTGGCTGCCCGGTACCGAAGGCGGTGGCGTTGCCGATGTTCTGTTCAAAAAACCTGACGGGACTGTGCGCTTTGATTTCCACGGCAAACTGTCTTTCGCGTGGCCACGAACCCCCCTGCAAACGGTCGCGAACATCGATGCTCCTTCCGGCCCACAGGCCGAACGGCCTTTGTTTGCCTACGGTTATGGGCTGCGTTACGCCGATAGTGGCGATCTGAAGCCGCTCCCGGAGGAAGCCGGTGGCTCCACAGTCACTGTCGACAACCGCATATTCTTCAGTGCCGGGCGCGCGCATACAGGTTGGAGTTGGGCTTCCGAGGGTCCAGTCAGTATCACCGCGGTCGACAAGTCGGCGCAGGAGGACGCCAGGCTCATACGCTGGACAGGTACCGGGCCTGGCTGGGTGGGGCTCACCGGTGCTACCGCAATCGACCTGCAACGTGAAGCCAACGGCCAGTTATCCCTTGGACTCGACTACAGAGTCGATTCGCCGATCGTGACCAACGTCGATCTGCGGGTCGATTGCGGCAAGAGTTGCCAGGGAGTCGTGCCGATTGCCCATGCATTGTCGGACAGCCACGCCGGGCAATGGGCGCATCTGAAGGTGCCGCTGGCCTGCTTTTCCAAAGCTGGTGCGGACCTGAGCCGGGTTACCACGCCGTTTGCGGTTGCGACTACGGGCCGTCTGACCCTGAGCGTCGCCAATATCCGCCTGGAGACGGGTCTCGACGGGTTGACGACCTGCAGCGACTCAGGTGGCGCTGACCCCGGGAACGCTGCCGCTCGTTAGCATCGCTAACTTGCGCTCGCCGGTGCTCCACCGAGCTCAGTTGGCTTGGGTTGAGTCAACACGTCAGCTTCGGTGTGGTCGGGCGCGAGCTTCAGGAAGCTGAGCACGCCCGCTGCAATCAATGCGGCCAGCGACATGGTTGTCGCGACTGACGGCAGACTGTAACCCGCCTGGAAAAGGTATCCGGCAAGCGCAGGTGCCAGAACCGAGCCGCCGCGTCCAATGCCTACGGAAAAGCCTGTGCCGAAGGCCCGTACATGGGTGGGAAAGGCCTGCGCGAAAATCGAGTACATCCCAACGATCGCGGCGTTAGTAAAGAAGCCGGCCGCCGCGCAGGCCAGCGAAAGTCGCGTTAGATCCGCTGGAGCATGTCCGAAGAGGGTCACACTCACAGCCGAAAGGATCATCACACCGATGGTGAGAGGCTTCATTCTGAACCGCAGGCCCAGCAGTCCCAACGTCGCGCCCCCGCAGGCACCTCCGAGGTTCGCCCATGTTACGACCTTGGCACCAGCCGCTGCGGTGAAACCCATATTCTTGACGATCTGGGGTACCCACTTCAGAACAAAGTAGAACGTCATGATGTGGAAGAAGTATGTGACCGTGACGATGAGAGTGGTCGCAAGCAACGGCCTGCTGAAAATGTCCCCGAGCACCCCGCTGAAAATGTCCCCAATCGAGCGTTTACGGGGCGCCGGCGGGATCGGTGGGAGCGCGGTGATTGGCGCGTGCCCCATGCGGCTCAAGGTATGGTTGATCTTTTCCAACGCGGCGACAGGTTGCTTGCGTGCGAGCCAGTGGACCGATTCGGGAACGAAGGCGAGCACCAGAGGAATGAATACCGCCGTCATGGCCGCGCCAAAATAGAAAACGGAGCGCCAGTCATGGGTCTTCAGCAGGTTTTGCACGACCAGACCGCCAAGCACGCCGCCGATCGGATAACCGATCGCCATGATGGAGACGCATAGATTCTTACGCCTGGCGTTTGAAAACTCCGCCGCGACCGCATTGATGCTGGCGAGGATGCCTCCGATACCGAGCCCGGTCATCACGCGCCAAAGGGACAGGTCTACTACGTCGTGCGCGCGCGTTGCCATGAACATTCCCGCGGTCATGACTACCAGGCAGCCGAGAACGGTGGGCCGACGCCCGACCTGATCCGCCACGCGGCCCAGAACGATGGATCCGATCGCCATTCCCAGAAGATCCATCGAGAGCACGATGCCGAGTGCTTTCTGCTGGACATGCCATTCCGTGGAGATCCCAGGCGAGGCAAACGCGCTCGAGAGCACGTCGAATCCGTCCAGCGCGTTGAGCCCGATCGTGATGACGACCGCGATCACCTGCAGCACGCTCATCGGAGCGGCAGCTATCGTTGTGCGCGGATCGGTGGTGCTCACTGACGATTCCCCCTGTAAGCGGCTCCCTTCGCCGCCGGTGGTCCAGGGTACACCGAAGGACTGCGGCGTGCCCCTACTCGGCGCTGGCCGCGCCGGCGGCCACCCAGGCCAGGTCGCGGTTTGAGACGGACTCGAGTTTGAAAGTCCTGGCAGCCGCCGCCATACGCGTGAGCGCCTCGGCGAGGGGCATCGGCGGTTTCGTATCGCCTTTTTTCGCCTTGTGGAAGCGCACCGGGTTGATCCGAGCCGCCACGTAGTTACGCAAGTACGGAGATTTGAATCCCTTCGCTTCCAAGGCCTTCATGATGCGCTTCACCTGGTCGTCGATCTCGAGCAGGCGTGCCGCGTAGTCCTGACGCTCGCGCAAGCTTGCATCCAGCGGACGGTCGCTGAACCTGTCCACTTTTTTCAGGAACGCGCTATACGCGCCGCCGGCAAAGCGGGACGATTTCTCGTACACAATCCCCAGCGTCAACAGCTCCGGAGCTTCGAATTCTGCGCTGAACTGCGATTCCGGCGCCTTTGGGTCGCGTTCGGCGAGGTTGCGCCCCATCCGGATCACCTCGAGGCTGCGATCCCGCAGGTTGTGGGCCTTCTCGGTGTTGAGCGCGAGGATGCGATACGCCAGCGACTCGTCCGGAGAAATGAGGGCCGTAATCTGCCTCAGGCCGAGCACCTTGGCCGCGGCGAGCCGGTGGCGGCCGTTCGGAGTCCACAGCCGGCCGTCCTGGCCGTGGACTACGATGAGCGGGTCGAGGAATGCCGCGGTCTCGTCAATTTTTTGTGCCAGCCGCTTTGCGTGTGTTGGCGACAGATCGCGCTGAAAGGGTGTTGGCTGCACGGCGGTGAGAGGAAGTGAGGCGAGCATCAGTGCGCGGCCACCGAGGGGCTCATGATAGGCCCCGATGGGAGCCCCTCCCGCGTTGCGTACGAGCGTGGCCAGCTCAACCACTTCAGGGCTCTCGATGCCGATCGCCACCTGTGCGGCTTCGAGCCCTCGCGCCGTCGCGCCGGGTGCGAGCTTGCCTTTGCGCCGCTTGGTGGCGCTGCCATTCCCGCTTCTTTTTGCGCCCGCGGCGGCGCTTTTCTTTCGGGTTGCCATGGGGAGCTAAGGTGCCGTGTGGGATCGTCTCCGTAAAGACCAATGTGCGAAAATGAACGGCTCGCTTAAGCCTCACTGTCATGAGCTCCGTCATCACCTCCGAATGCATCATCGGGAGATTGCCCGCGCAACGTATCGATACCGCGGGACGCGCGCATGTGGATCAGCGCGCCGTGCTTGCGCTCGCGCTGCCGCTCATGGCCAACAGTGCCGTCCAGATCGTGCTCAATCTGACGGATATGTGGTTCATCGGGCACATCTCCACCCAGGCGCTCGCGGCCGTCGGCACGGTGCAGTGGCTCGTCCTGGCCGTTGTGTTGGTACTTGGCGGAGTCGGATCGGCGGTGCAGACCATCGTCGCTCAGGCGCAGGGTGCGCGTCGCTATCGGCGCGCCTCACAGGCCGTGTGGACGGCAATGTGGGCTACACTGTGCACCGCTCCTGCGTTCGTAGGCGTTGGGCTCGCTGGCCACCTCATCCTGGCGCCGGTCGGGCTCGATCCGCGGATCGAGGGACTTGCGGTGGCGTTCTGGATGCCGCGTGTGTCAGGGGCAGCGTTCGGCTCGGCGGTGTGGGCGGTCCTGGCCTTCTTCAACGGTGTCAGCCGACCGCGTACCACGATGTGGGTGACGGTCGTGACCGCGATCGCCAACGTCATCTTCAATCAATTGTTCATCTTTCATCTCGGGATGGGAATCGCCGGATCAGGCTGGGCGACCACTGCCGCACAGGCGCTCGGGTTGCTGCTGGGCCTCGGCGTTTTTCTCAGCCCGAGCTACCGGCGGCTGTATCACTCGCATCTGACCTGGAAGCCTCATGCGCGGCGCCTGCTGGAGCAGCTGCGCCTCGGTCTACCGATGGGGCTTTTGCCTGCGGCAGATCTGCTGGGTTTCTCCATCTTTCAAATGATGCAAGTCCGTTTCGGGACGGTCGGCGGGGCGGCCACCCAGATGGTTTCCATTCTCACCTCGATTGCCTACATGCCGGGTTTCGGCATCGCGCAAGCGGGCACCACCCTGGTGGGGCAGTCCATCGGCGCGGGTGACCGCGACTGGGCGATGCGTCTGGGTACGCGGGTGATCTGGCTCGTGGCGTGTTACATGGGTGCGATCGGTTTGCTGCTTGCGGCAGCCGGGCCGTGGATCCTGCCTTTTTTCACCGCTGCGAACGATCTGGACGCCGCTGCCACGGTCGCGCTGGCAGCCAACCTGCTGTGGCTCGCGGCGGCGTATCAGTTCTTCGATGGCTTGAATCTCGGCTGCGGCCTGTGTTTGCGCGGCGCCGGCGATGCCACGGTGCCAGCGGCGTTGGTGTTGCCGGTCTCGCTGCTGTTGTTCGTGCCTTTGGCGCACTCGTTTACGTTTGCACCGGGGCAGGGGTGGGTGAGCTTTCTCCCACAGTTCGGGTGGGGAGCGTACGGCGGTTGGGTTGCTGTAGTGTTATACCTGATGGTGCTCGGGACGGCGTTGTTCGTGCGTTGGAAGTCAGCGGTGTGGAAGACGATCCGGATTTAGCCGAGGCGACGTCGAGCCACCAGGAGATGCCCCTGTCATGTTCGTGTACCTGAAATCCCTTGCCCGCAACCTCATCCTGCCACCCGGCGGATTGCTCATCCTGGCGGTGATCGGTCTGCTGCTGATGCGCAAGCGCCCCAGGCTCGGGGTGACATTGGTGGCGATTGGCGTGCTTTCTCTCTTGCTGTGCTCGATGCCTGTTGTGGGCGAAGCGCTCCAGCAACTCGCGGAGCGTTATCCACCTCTGGACCCATCGCGCCCTGTGAATGCGCAGGCTGTCGTCATACTCGGCGGCGGATCCGTACGCCTCGCGCCGGAATACGGCGGGCCCGCGGCGGCATTCGAGACACTGGAGCGCTTGAACTATGGCGCGTTTGTCGCTCGCCGGACATCCCTTCCTGTGCTCATATCGGGCTCTCCTTTCGAGGCTCGGGCGATGCGAGCCACGCTCGCGCGTGACTTTGGGATTACCGCGCGTTGGGTCGAGAACCGCTCCGGGGACACTTTCCAGAACGCACAGTATTCCGCGCAATTGCTGCGCGCCGACCACATAAGCCGCATCGTCCTCGTAACCAGCAGTACGCACGAGTGGCGCGCCGTGCACGAATTCATGAGTGCTGGCTTCGAGGTGATACCAGCGCCTGTCGGAACTCTGCAGCCGGATGACCGTGGCCTCGCGAAGTTTCTGCCAAACGTCGAGGCTCTGACACAGTCTTATCTCGGAACCTACGAGCTGCTCGGCGAGCCCGTCCGCAAGCTGTTCGCTGTGTTGCATTTGCGCAGGCACCAGCCCCAGAATTGATGTAATCCGTGGTGGAAGATGCGCCGATACTCGTAGAGGTATTCCGCTCACTACGTCGGCGGACCTGCGAGGAGCGCGCGCTCGTGTTGACTGCTGTAGGCATCGAGAGCGTGGTCACCTTCACCGCCGCGCGTTTCATTCTTTGGGTGAGCGAGGCGGATGTACCTCGGGCAGTAGCGCAACTGCGCCAGTACGAGACGGAAAACCGCCCGGCACCTCCGGCACCCCCGCCGCCCCATCTGTACCCGAACGCCTGGGCAGGGTGCTTCGCCTATGTGTTTTGTTTGATGGGTGTTGCCTACGCAATCTCAGGCGGACTCGTGCGTCTGGATGCCTTCGATGTCGCGGACCTGCACGCCGCCAGTGTTCAAGCCGGGCAATTGTGGCGAGCCTGGACGGCGCTTACATTGCACGTCGACGGCGCCCACCTCGCCGCAAATCTGGGTGCTGGTGTCTGGTTCGGTTATCTGGCCGCGCGGCAGATTGGGGCAGGCAGCGCATGGTTCCTCATAGTCAACGGTGCCGCGCTCGCGAACTTGTTCGAGGGGCTATCCGGTCCGCCGGACCACCGCTCGGTAGGCGCTTCCACCGCAGTCTTCACTGCGTTGGGCCTGATGGCTGCCTATTCATGGCACGAGCGCTTCCAGTTGCCGCAGCGCTGGGCGCGTCGCTGGGGTCCGCTGGTAGCCGGGGTAATCCTGCTGGGCTGGACTGGCTCCGGCGGTGGCTCAGAAGACGGCTCGGGCGCCGAGGGTGTCGATCTCGTCGGCCATATCGCGGGGTTTATTGTCGGCCTGCTGCTCGGTGCGGTCGCAGCGCTACCCTGGTGCCGACGCTTTCTGCAACACGTACCGCAGTTGCTCGCCGGTGCGGCCGCGGCTGCGGCCATCGTTGTCGCCTGGGTGTTCGCGCTGCTGAGCTAAGCCGGGGTATGTCAGGAGCGTTGGTGTCTCGAGTGCACCTGCTGGGACGATAATCTCATCTGCCATATTGCAACTTCGATACGGACTTCACGATCCGTGTCATTCGGCTATTTCGGCGTGCAACCTCCGGCCAGGAACGACCCGCGCCAACCTCGCCTATTCCCTGGTGCTCATGTCTTCCGCGATTCGGATGAGCGCAAACCCTATTCGTGATGGAATTGCTTCATTTCATTCCCGAGCGAAGACCGTCTTGACGGCTGCCTGTCTCTATGGGACACAGATCCCGCGCGACACCCTCAACGCTCACGCCCGCCTGTGCCCAATTCGCATTATCGGTCGAGAGGCCCGAGTCGTTTGAGGGGGAGTGACTTTCAAGCCGAGGATATCCCGTTGGCTTCCGGCTGAGCTCCCCGGGCATCACCCCGCCCTGCGTGACAAGGACCCGAAGGTCACACCTGCAGCGTTCCGGAGGCAGCGGACACCGGCGGTATGTAGTGTTTATCGAGATCGCGGCGGAGCGTGCGAGACGCCAGACAATAGTGAATGCCCGCGAAAAAGAAGAGCGCTGACAACATGATCAGGGCATGACGCAATCCGGTCGCGGAGGCATCCGCGCAGGACTGCAGAAGGATGTTCGAGGCGCCGGCGGCGGAATGGCCATCCGGGCACGACAGCGCGTAGTTGCCAGCCGTGAATGCAGCTTGCGCGAAACGATCGCTGAGTAGTCCTACGAGGGTCGGACCGAGCCCGATGCCGACGAGGCCCAGTGTGAAGTTGAAAACGAATGTCGAAGACGCACGCATGCTGGCGCCCACCATGTTCTGCGCCATGGCCAATGTGGGGCTCCAATAAACAAACAACAACATGTGGCCGAGGACGAAGGCGCATGCTGCCCCGAGCACGGTTGGCTGATTGAACCCGATAATGAATGCGGGCGCCGCCAGGAGCAATGTCAGTGCCGGTCCCCACGCATGCCAGCGCCGGTCACGATGCGCGGCCCAATCCACCCCGAATCCGCCCAACAGCATCCCGCACGGGATCGCCCCACCGGCAATGAATGACAGCACGCGACCCGTTTCGCCAAATCCGAGGTGATGAGCGCGAATGATGAACGGTGCGAAGAACTGGCCGATGCCGTTCATTGCGACCGCCGCCAGGGCGGATCCGGCAAGCAGGTGGCGCACGGACGGCTTGGAAAACAGGAACCTCAACACCTCCGCCACGGGTGGAGGCGGTCCAGCGGCGGCGGGGAGGCGATCCGACATCCCTCGCTGCGGTTCCCGCAATGTCAGAAACGCAAGAATTGCCACGAGGATGGCGGGCGCGCCCACAGCGATGAACGCTGGACGCCACCCAACATGCTCCGCGATCCAACCGCTCAGTGGCGCGGCGAAAACAACACCCGCCGGCGCGCCGAGCCAGATCACCGACATGGTCGAGGCTCGCAGCGACCTGTCGTAGTGATCTCCAATGAGCGAGCCGACCGGGCAAGCGAACCCCGCGTCGGCGATACCAACACCGACCCGACAGGCCAGAAGTTGCCAGAAGCTGCTCGCCTTGCTGCAGAAACAGATCATCACGCCGAAAACGGCCAGCGAGGCGGAGAGGATTCTCGTGCGACTGACGCGCTCGGCCAGCCGGGCGACCGGCAGGGCCAACACTGAATAGAAGATGGCGAATGCCAGTCCCTGGACGAGCCCCATCTGTGCGTCGCTCAATCCGAGATCGAGCTTGATGGCCTGGCCGGTGACGCCCATGGTCTGGCGGTCGGCGAGATTCAACGCCGTGGTCAGCGCAAGGATGAAAAGCAGCCAGGCACGGTAGCTCTTCGAAAACAGCGTCCGGGCAGGTGAGCCAGCCGGCACTGCGGCAGCTTCTTGCATAGGGTCTCCCTTGACGGCGAGTTACCTTGCGGCAACGCCCCGTTGGGCGCAAGAGGGACCTGGGGGCCCGTTCTGATCCGGCTATTCAGGTTGTGATGCAGGTTGGAGCGGGTTACCCGCGCCGTGCCCTGGGGCGCAGGGCACGGCGCGAGTGTTTATGCGTACAGGCATTTGCTGCTGCGCTGCGACACACAGTCGCACTCGTCGAAATGTTCGACCGGGAATTCCTCAGAGCCGCGCGCCCGAGCCGTCGTCGCGTGCCTGTTGCGGGCGTTGTCCGGCACCGGCGCGCTGCGGACGCCGGCGTTCCGCGAATACCTCCAACATCTTGCGATTGAATGCAGGAATGTCGTCGGGCTTGCGGCTGGATACGAGGCCGTTATCGACCACGACCTCCTGATCCACCCATTTCGCGCCGGCGTTGGACAGATCGGTCTTCAACGACGGCCACGAGGTGATAGTGCGCCCTTTCACGACTCCCGCCTCGATCAATGTCCAAGGGCCATGGCAGATGGCTGCCACGGGCTTACCCGCATCAAAGAATTCGCGCACGAACTCGATCGCCTTGGGAATGGCTCGAAGTTGGTCGGGGTTGGCCACGCCACCGGGCAGCAGCAGCGCGTCGAATTCGCTCGAGTTGGCCTGCTCCAGCGGGACATCGACCTTGAACTTGTCCGCCTTGTCGAAGTGTTTCCAGCCTTGGACCTCGCCCTTGGCGGGCGAGACGATACGGGTTTGCGCGCCCGCTTCATCCAGAGCCTGTTTGGGTCCGGTGAGCTCGACCTGCTCGAACCCCTCCGCGACCAATATTGCTACTTTCATGCCGTTCAGGTCTGCCATGATGCTTCTCCTCATCGTCTATCAGGGTGGCCCCTGGCGAAGCGGAGACCACGTGTGCGCGCGGCGCCTAGCTCCGCACGCTGATGGTCATGCCGCAGGTGGCCGATATGAAGAGAGAAGCAGGCAGCGTGCCGATGCAGGAGCCTGTCGGAGTAATGATCGCCGTCACGAGGGCGACCCTGGCGAGGCTGCGCGCCCCGGCATATTTTCTGCGATCGATTCCGGCGGCGCTTTACCTTTCGCAGAGCCGCTCCTGTGAGTGAGCCCGGGCGCTAGCGGCGGTCAGGCACGCCATGTCGAAGTAGCGGCGCCCTTGTATCTCCTGATAGATCAGCAGAGTTGCCTGACCAGACGCCGTCAGCGGGGAAAGCGCGGAGGCGCGGTGCACCGAGGCCAATTCGGGGACACCGCCGAGTAGCGCTTCTGTCAATACCCGGCCCCGCAGCTTTCCCACGCCGGGTAATTTCAAGCCCAGAACCCGGGCCAGCGTAGGAGCGACGTCCGCATTCCCCACCGGGAGGGAGTCGGTGAAGCTCCGTTTGAAGTCAGGACCCATGGCGGCCATGTTATTGAAGGTGCTGTCGCGGCCGAATCCCCCATGCATGCCCTGCCCCTCCTGCAGCGGCGTATCCGCAACCTGCACGGCCGAGAGAAGATCGCCGGCTTTCAGCAGAAAGCTCTTGAAGCTTACAACGATCGATGGCCGGGGCATCCGTGCCGAGCCTTCCAGGCCGATATCCGTCAAAGGCAACGCGCCAGGGATGGGACCGAGCCTCGGGTCAACGAAGAGCGCTCCAACATAATCCTGGGCAGCCAAAAACCGCACCACCTCGCGTGCCAGAGGGCGATCGCCATTGGCAATGTAGATGAGATCCGAGCCACCGCTTGCCGTGACAATCAACTTCGCGTCGATGCGATCCTGGACGGCCCCGGAGCCACCGAGCAGGCCATCTCCCGCGACGGGATGCTGACGTGAGGTGGTGGATCCCGGCTTGGCGGGATCGACGAGCAGATAGTGCGGAGCCCCGTCGACGGTCGTCTGGGTATCCGCATCAAACAGTGGAAGTCCGAGGAGGTGTGCGAGGTCGATGGCCAGGAAGCCCGATGGGAGCGAGCCTGGCGGAACATCCGGTTTTCCGTCGCTACCGAGGTAGGTAAATCCCGCTGAGTAGCTCTTTGTGAAATGCCCCTCGGCATCGATCTCGTGTTTACTGATGGTGGCGAAGCCGTGATCGGATGTGACAAACACGTCCGTGGAGGCGTGCAAAGCGGGATCGGCAGCGATGAAGTCGAGCAGCTGTCTTAGGTTGGCATCGGCATTGGCGACAGCAGCCTTGGAGGTCGGGCCATTGATGCCGGGCTGCAATCGGTTCAGGCTGTCGCCCTGATTGTGTTGGGTTCCGTCGGGATCGCGCGACCAGAAGACGAGCACGAAGGGACGCCCGCGTCGAACGAACGCGGGCAGGACAGCTTTCGTCGCCGCATCGGCGAACCACTTCTGCTGCCCTACGTTCGCAGCGAGGGTGCCAGGAGTGGACGCGGTACCCGTTGGTTGCTGGCGCGCGGCAGGCTTTGTCCCCAGGCCGGCGGCCGTCAAAGCCTGTTGCAACTCGGCGGTGAGAGGTATTCCGGCCTCTGTTCCGGTGCTATCGTCCAGAATGACGGTTTGCGGTATGGGAAAGTGATGGTCTGTCGGGCTCAACTGGGTCGCGTCTTGAATGGCCACCGGGCCGAGCTTGCCGATGGCCGCAGTGCTGAAGCCATGCTCACGCGCCAGCGCGAGCAGAGATTCTTCATTCAGGAAATTGCCGTTCGGCAGGTGTGCGGCGAGATCTCCGAGAACCAGATCGTTTTCCAGAAAAGGTGTCGGAGTTCCAGCGGTCTTGCCGAAATCGCCGTGGTTGAATGTTGGGAAGCCGGCATATTCGGTGTTGCTGAAGTCCCCTGTGTCGCCGAGGTAATGTCCGGTGGCTATGGCGGATGCGTTTGGGGTCGTCAGTGTGGGGAACAGCGAGTGGCTGTTCGCGAAGTGGACTCCATCCCGGCGCAATGCCCAGAGTGTGGGGGCATCGACCGGGTTGACCGACTCATGACGCAGGCCGTCGGCGATGAAGATAATGGCATTACGCGCTGTGGACACAGACTTGTCGGGCGCGGCTTGCGATCTGGCGGCGGGCTCCATCAGGCCGACAGACGCAACAATCGCGACTGCCAGCGCGTTGCGCACGCGTGGTCGCATTCAGACATCTCCTTCTGGCGCACCGCGCCTGATTGGCTGAGCCAGCAGGCTCAAAAAAGGCGCGTATCGTATCTTAATGCGGCCTGATCCGGATCATTCATGATGCACGAGACATGTGAGAGGAGCCCGGATTGGAGGGCTAAGCGGCGCGCCAGCCACCCCAAGGGCGTACAAATCCCAGGACCAGCGTAAGAAGGGCAAGCGCGCCAGGAATCCATCCAAAGTCCGAAGGCACGGGCTTGCGCTCGGCAAAGCCGGGACTCAGCATCGCTTCACGAATGGAGTCGAGGCTGGTCAAATGCAAGTACTCAAAACCAACCTCACGCGCAAGCTTCCGCAGGTAAGGCTCGCGCACTTCCGAGAGGTGTTCGTGGCTTTCGGCGGGCACCGCCCCCGATGGTGAGTGCCGCTGGATCACTTCGTCGGCATGCCAATATCCCATGGGGCGGCCGTCGGCATCTGTTCGAGGGATCGGCCGGGGTAGATATCCACCGACTCCGATCAACCTGCCGGCAATGTCCCCCCGCTTGAGGTCATCGAACATGGCCAGCCCCTCCCCTTCCACCGGAGGCGCTTCCTGTCCGTCCGTCAGGAACAATACTTTCGGATGGTCGCCGACATCGCGGGCCCCTCGCATCGCCCAGAACACTCCCTTGCTGATCTCACTGGCGTTGCCCCAGCGCATACGGCCGTCGATCTTGTCGAGGGAAGCCAGCAGATCGCTGTAATTGTCGCAAACCTCGACTGGAGCCAGCAGCATCAAGGTGCGATATTCGGCGAAGACGCCCCAGCCGACCCGCGACCCGCAAGGCAATTCACGCAAGCTCCGGCGTACCGCCTCGCGCGCAAAGTCTAGCCGGCTCACCGGGGAGCCACCGAGCTCGTAATCCTGCACGTTCATGCTTTGTGTGATGTCGAATACGACAACGTAGTCATACGTCGCGCGCGACGTGTTGAACCGGGGCATGAAGACGGCCGAAATCAAGAGAACCAGTGCGACGAAGGCAGCGCGCGAGCTTCGGTCCAGACTGAACGCTCCGGATGCGCTCATGGCAAGTCCATCCTGGGATCGGCGATGGTCGAGCGCTCATGCTCATTCGGCGAAGGTGGCCCGGCATCTTCGTCGGTATCATCTTCCTCCGGCGCAAGGCGCAGCGTTCGCTCGAGGTTGTAGCGGGCGTCCCAGTCATTCGGATCTCTGCGCAGCAGGTCGCGGTAGCTCTGCTTGGCCAGCTCGAGCAGCGGAAGCGATAGTGCCTCGTCTGACAGCCCAGCCTGTAGCGCCTGTCTGAGGTGGAGATTGCCGAGATCATAGAGCGCGATCCGGCGCAGGTCCTCCCGTCCGGACTGGATGATTCCTTTATAGGCAGCGAGGGCACCGTCGTAGTCGACTTTCGAAAGCGCAACAGCGTGCGCTAAACGGGCTTCCGGCACGACACTGCCTGACTGCGTAACGGCTGCATTGATATTCTGCGCCTGTCGAAGCCGTATGATCTCAACACCGCTCACCAGCCCCAGAATCGCAGCGACAATGCCGAATGCCCAATGGCCGTGAGCTCTTCTCATGTCCAACTCCTGAGCTGGACCGTGCTGAAGCCCACCAGGACCAGACAGCAAAACGCGCCGAGCGCGAAGCAGTCCCGCTCATAGTCCTTTCGGGGAATGCGCTCCGCGTAGTCGAGCGGCAGATTCTGTTGGCGACCCACATCGGCGACTGCTTGCGCCAGGTCCTTGGGCTCGGATGCCTGGTAAGCACGGTAGGGCGTTTTCAGGCTTTGGAAGAACCGATGCATAGCGACCGCGGCAACAGCACCGGCCTCGGGGTCGTCGGTGTCCAGACTCGCGCCGTTGATGGAGCGCAGGTAAAGCCAATAGAGTGCGATCCGATTGCGTGCCAAACCTGCAGCAATCCTCTGCCGCGTCCGGGCATCGAGCTGAGCGCCGCCATCGGATACAAGCAGGATGGCGCGACTTCCCGTGTACTCGCGCGCATCGAACTCCGCAATGGCCGCAAGCAGCGCGCGTCCAACATCCGTGCTCGACAGCCCGGGACCGGTGCCACCCGCTGTTATTCCCGCCTGCACGACATCCGGATGCTGTGTGAACGGCACGACCGGCAGCGGGCCGCCGCTGAAGAACATGAGTGAAAACCGATCTTCCGGCCGCTGAGCCACAAAACGCGACAGCAACTCGCGAGCCGTTTTGCTTTTTTGCGGCCCTCTATGCCACGACTGTTGTGTGCGGATGATCGGGTCGATCGTTCGCCAGTCACTCGGCAGCATGCGCTCATCCATGCTGCGACTACGGTCGATGAGCACGACAATTTCGGCGCCCCGTCCGGTTCGAGTGACCTGTGTCTGCGGGCGCCCTGGGCCTGCCAGGCCGATCACAATGCTCGCGATCGCCAGGACAGAGAACGCCTTTCGGAACCAGCTCGCAATGCGCCCCGCACGATCTTCAGGCAGCCATGGAACGTATGAAAACAACAATGCGTCCTCCCGCAGGCGTAACAGCGGGAGCACGGCCAATGGCATCAGGAGAAGAGCCCAGGGATGGGAGAAGTCGAGATCGATGCTCATCGAGTGACGCTCAGCAGGTTGTTACCCATTGCCTGTCACTCACCGCTCGTGGCGGCGCTCGATCCGCCGAAGCTCAGCGCATAGCGCGCGGGGTTTGACAGCCAGGCTCGATTGAAGTGCCTCGCCAGGCAGGGCAGCCGATGATGCGCCGAGGGATTCAGGTTGAGACTCGACCGCAGCGTATGGCTGCGCAAGGTGGTGTGGCGACGTTGCAAAGAACATGAACCCGGACTGCGCGAAAAAACGCTCGATTTTCGCTCGAGCCGGAGCGAGCTGTGGGGCGCGTGCAAACAGCTCCGGCAATGTTGAGTTTTGAATGACACAGCCTGCCACCCTATCAAAGGCTCGGTGAAGCACTTGCCATGCTTGCGGCTCGTCATCGCTTAGAGCTCGCAACTCACGCAACGCGCGCGCAAACGGCTGCGTGGCTATGGCGCGCCTGGTGCGCCAGGCGATCCAACACAGCCATGCCGCAAGCGTGAGCACCAGCGCGCCAGCCGACAAGACGATGGCGTGCCGTATAGGTGAGGTGGGGATCGGAGGTGGCAGCCTGTCCGGGCGCAAGTCCGCCACCCCGACCTGCGCAGGTGACCCCGGCAGGCTCAGGGGTGAAATGTTGATGGACGTGGCCGGAACGTTCAGGGCGGTCGCCAATACCCACCCAGGCAACGTGACTCTGATCAGCTTTGGCGGCGCATTCAGGATTTGATACTGCACGACGAGCCAGCGTCGCGAGGAGGGATCCGTTTCGATCGATACCTTCCTGCGCTCCAACCACGCGTTCACACGTCCGCTTGCAGGAAGACGCAGAGGCGATACCACGCGCCCGGCACTCTCGAGAAGCACGCGCTGGGTGACCAGGTCACCTACGAAATATCCTGCGGAGCGCGGTTGCTCAACAACGGCAACCGCGGTCCCGGAAGGCTGCATCGGTGCCGCGTCGGCGCGAGCGAAGACGTGAGGGGCCAGAACCAGGCACGTGGTAATCCCGACGCAGACGCGAGCGAACGCATGGATTCTCGCGATAGGGGGATTCACGCGCTCGCCTCGAAAAAGTAGCGCGACAGAGCGTCGGCGTCGAATGTGTCTTTCATATAGAACGCGCGCAGGCCGCGCGATGTGAAGAAGCTATCGATCTCGGAGCGCCGCTGCTCTATCGCCTGGCGCCATTCCTCCCGGAGGCGAGGTCGCACCCAAAGCGTGACTCGCGCGCCCGACTCCGCGTCGCGCAAGGTCGCCAGCGCGTTCTTCTCTGGAGGCTCAGTCTCAGCGGAGTCCCACACCACGATCGGAACGACGGTGGCGTGAGCCAACAAGTCCAATACCGGGTTGAGCCGTTGCAACGGCCAGTGGAAATCGGACACCAGAAAGACAAGTCCTTGCTGCCCGGCCAGATGGGCAGCCACTTCGTCGAGCCCATCGACGCCACGGCGATCAACAGCCGGCTGGCGAGCGCAATCGCGCAGGGCTGCCGCCATGATAGCGCCCATTCCCCGGCTCAATCGAGCCGGCATGAACAAATCGGCCCGCGCCAGCTCATCGAAGGCCATCATCCCCACGGCATCACCAACTCGAAAAGCGCTCAGGCCAAGCGACTCGACGAAGTCAGCGACCACGTCGAGCTTCGGACGCCGGCCGCCAAAGCTCATGGACGCCGAGACGTCGACGATGGCGCGCGCTGCCATTCCCGCTCGTTGTCGGTTTACACGGACCAGCCAATCCTTGCGAAGGCTCCGTAAGCTCGCGCGGAGATCGAGCCTGCGTGGATCGGGCCTGTCATACAGGCTCATGTGCCTGACAAATTCCTGTCCGGCACCCACCGACGAGCCAGGATGGGACCCGGGTCGCTCACCGGCAATGCGACCGGGCATGCGGTAGTGGAACTCCTGTCGGGTCTCCATAATCAGCGGGGCGTGGGTACCTTGTCCAGAATCTGAGCTATCAGCAGATCCGCGATCTGCGCGCGCCGTAATTCATAGACCGGCGTAAAGAATATGCGGTGTCCCAACACGGCCGGCGCGACGATCCGAACGTCGTCGGGAGTCAAATAGTCCCGGCCCGAGAACCACGCGACGACCCGGGCAGCGCGGGTGAGCGACATGATCCCTCGAGGACTTGCGCCCGCGAGAATGAGCTTACTCATATCGACACCTTCGATCGACACGCCGAATTTTTCCGGCGACTGCGTCGCCTCCCAAAGGTCGAGTACATAGCGCTCGAGAGTCTCACTCGCGGCAACACTGCGCTGGATCACCGCCCCGATGTTGTTCAACTCGCGCCACGGCAGGATTTCCGAGGTAACGCGCTCGAGAAGCGCATCCACGTCGTGGTAGTCGGGGTTGAATACGAGCGCGCGTCGCACGGCGGTCACGGCCGGCGTGGGCATGCGTAGCTCGAGCATGAAGCGATCCCGTGCGGCGGACGCGAGCTCGAAAGTCTCTTCCTTCTCAACGCGATTGCGGTCGGCAAACACAGTCATGAAGGGAAATCGGTACAGGCGATTGAATGCGGATACCGTCCTCTCCGCCATGGCACGCAGCAGGAGTGATTGCACCTGCGGCCGTGCCCTGTTGATCTCATTGAAGAAAAAGGTTGTCAGCCGCTCCTGGTGACGCAACAGGGGACCGGGCTCGATGCGAGGTTTGCCCTCGGCATCGACATAGGTGTGATAGACGAGGTCACCGGGCATGAGGTCCACGGTACCCTCGACCCTCTCGAACTCACCACCAATCGCGCGCGCGAAGGCCCGCAGAATGGTGGTCTTCCCAACACCCACGTCGCCCTCAAGCAGCACGTGCCCGCGGGCGAAGAGCGCGACGTTGATCAGCCGGATCGTGTCCTGCTGCCCGAGAATCGCCTTGCCCACCTCCTCTTCCAGACGGAGCGCCCGGGCGCGCCAGTCGTGAAGTTGTTCCGCGGAGCCCATCGTGCTCTCCTCGCGGGCACTGCCCGCTCACCGTTGAACGGGGGAAGTCCCTCGTTCAGCCCCGGCCAATATAGGGCATCTTGGTCGCCATGACGGTCATGAACAATACGTTGGCCTCCAGAGGCAGGCCCGCCATATACGCGACGGCCTCAGCCACATACTTCACATCGATCGTCGGCTCGGTCTTCAGTGAAAGATCCGCTTGGAGGGTGCCGGCCGAGAAGGCAGAGGCCAGAGGCGTCGCCGCATTGCCGATGTCGATCTGTCCGCACGCGATGTCGTACTGCCTGCCCTCGAGTGAGGTTGTCTTGGTCAGACCGGACACGGCGTGCTTGGAGGCGGTGTAAGCAATCATGTGCGGCCTGGGCGCGGTGGCAGCGATGGAGCCATTGTTGATGATGCGGCCGCCACGAGGATGTTGCGCCTTCATCTGGCGAAAGGCAGCCTGGGTACACAGAAAGACACCCGTCAGGTTCGTGTCGATGACCCGTTTCCACTGCTCGAGCGAGACATCCTCCAAAGGTGCCGGAGGCGCTCCCGTACCGGCGTTGTTGAAAAGGAGGTCGACACGGCCGAACCGTTCAACCGCTCGCGCAAACAAGGCCTCGACCGAGGCAGGGTCGGTCACATCGGTGGCGACAGGAAATGCTTCCGATCCGGCCTCGCGCGCAACCTCCTCGAGCGCCGCCGGGCGGCGTCCTGCCAACACAACGGCATAATCAGCCTTGGAAAGGGTCAGCGCAACTGCCTTGCCGATTCCAGAGCCGGCGCCCGTCACTACTGCAACTTTTCTTGCCATGTATCCTCCGCCCGCACGACGTATCCCCTCCCTCAGGGCGCATTATGGAGGCCTTCGTCCCCGCGCGCCGCTGGACGCTATGGAGACGAGGGTATGTGTTCCTTTTCCGGTCCACCTGTCGGAGCGGGAGGCCCTTGCGCGTCCTTGGGATACTAGGCACAGGGATGTGCCCCGCCGCCGAAGGTGGCGTTATCAAACTAAAGAGGCAGGCCAATGCTGTATTCCATTCTCTGCTATGAATCCGAAGCTCTGGCGGCCGGCCGCAGCAAGCAGGAAGACGACGCGATGATGTGCAGAGTGAAGTCGGCGATGGAAAAACTGAAGAAAGAAGGCAAGCTTGGGCCTGCGGCACGTCTGATGCCGACCACGACGGCCACCCATATCCGCTCAGGGAAGGATCCCGTTGTCATCGACGGGCCTTTTGCCGAGACAAAGGAGCAGCTTCTCGGGTTCTATATCCTCGAGTGCCCGACGCTGGAAGATGCAATCCAGGCCGCGAAACTGCTGGCGCGCGAGAAGCCTCACGGCACGCTGGAGATCCGGCCGGTAGCCGTTCTCAATCCAGTGGGTCCGCCGTCCGCTCCCGCGGGCGACCTGCAATGACCGATATGGACTGTATCGATGCGACGCTCACGGCTGCGCGGCCGCAGGTTCTTGGCGCGCTGCTTCGATACTTCCGTGCACTCGATGCAGCGGAGGACGCATTTCAGGAGGCGTGCCTGCGAGCACTGAAAAACTGGCCGGTGAAAGGTCCACCCCGCGATCCGGTCGCCTGGCTCATCTTTGTCGGCCGCAACTTTGGCCTTGACGAGATTCGACGCCGCAGCAAGCAGACCGAGCTGCCCTCCGACGAGGAAATGGCAGGCGAGCCGGAAGATACCGAGGGGGAGCTGGCCGAGCGGCTCGACGCATCTCATTACCGTGACGACATTCTTCGCTTGCTGTTTGTCTGTTGTCATCCCAAGCTGCCTGCTAGCCAACAGATTGCGTTGGCGTTGCGGATCGTATCGGGACTGACCGTCAGAGAGATCGCGCGCGCATTCCTCGTCAGCGAGAGCGCGATGGAGCAACGCATTACTCGCGCCAAGGCGCGCATATCCGCCGCGGATGTCCCCTTCGACACCCCGGGTGTCGCCGAGCGCGCCTCCAGAGTTTCCGCCGTTTGCACCATGATCTACCTTCTCTTCAACGAAGGTTATTCCGCCAGCGGCGGTAGTGCCCACGTGCGCATTCCGCTCTGTGAGGAAGCCATCCGGCTGAGCCGTCTTCTCCTGCGACTGTTCCCCGCCGAAAGCGAGATCATGGGCCTCACTGCCCTGCTGCTGCTACAACACTCCCGCGCAGCGGCGCGGCTCGACGCGGAAAACAACATCGTGTTGCTGGAAGACCAGGATCGCGGCGCATGGGACCGCGGACTGATCGCGGAGGGGTTGGCATTGATCGAGAAGGCGTGGCGTCACAATCAGCCGGGACCGTATCAGATCCAGGCCGCCATCGCCGCAACACATTCGCAAGCGGCGCGAGCCGGCGATACCGACTGGGCCGAGATCGACAGACTGTACGAGATCCTGGAAGCCTTGCAGCCCTCGCCGGTCGTCACACTCAATCGCGCGGTGGCGGTCTCCAAGCTGCGTGGCGCTGCGGAGGCGTTGGCGATGATCGAGCCGCTGGCGCCCAAGCTCAGCGGATATTTCTACTTTTTTGGTGTGAAGGGCGCCCTCCTGACCCAACTCAACCGCCCTGCCGAAGCGCGCACAGCTTTTGATCGCGCAATATCGCTTGCCAACACCGCCGCGGAAGCCGCGCACATCCGGCGTCACCTCGATCGCTTGCAGCAAGAGGCAACGCCCGACACCCCTTGCGCGCCCGGATCGCTTTAGAGACTGACGGCGTCCGTATTGCTCCCGCAAAGGACGACGCCCACGCGCTCTCCGGCCTCGGGTTGATATGCGCCACTGAGAAGTGCCGCAAACGCCGCGGCTCCGCCGGGCTCTGTGGCGAGTCGCAAGACCTGCCACAGGGCGCGTTGGGCGTCGCGAATGGCGTCGTCTTCCACCAGCACCGCGCGCTCGACAAACCTCTGTGCCAGGGGAAACATCAACTCGCCGACACGACGGGGGGCGAGCGAGTCGGCAGCGATCCCACCCGCCTCGGCGTCCACGGGTGCGCCGGCTTCGAGGGCACGATAGAGGGTCGGCGCCGTTCGAGGCTCCACCGCGACCAGTCGTGTACGGCCCTCGAACCAAGCGGCCATTCCTCCAATGAGCCCACCACCGCCTACGGCCACGAGCACAGTATCCAACCGCTCGGCGGAAGCACTCCTGCACTGTTGCTCGATTTCCAACGCCACAGAGCCCTGCCCGAGCAGAGTCTCCGGCTGATCGTACGCGTGGACTTCCAGTGCACCCGATTTCGCCGCGAACTCGCGACTCGCGGCCAATGCATCGGCATAGCGCTCACCGGCGATCACCAGCTCGGCCCCCATCTCCTGAATCCGTTGGCGCTTGGTAGCGGCGGAAACACCTGGCACGAAGATCCGCGCGGGTACTTTCAGCTTGCGTGCCGCAAAGGCCACTGCGAGTCCATGGTTTCCTCCAGAGGCGGCGACCACTCCTGCCTCCGGGGCCGGTCGTGACAACAGACTTGCCAGCGCTCCGCGCGGCTTGAACGATCCCGTGTGCTGCAAGAGTTCGAGCTTGAGAGCGACCGGACGATGCTCGAGGCCGAAGTCGGCCGCGTCGACCTCTATCACTGGGGTACGGCGCACATGGGGACGAATCAGCTCGTAGGTGGCCGCAATCGTGTCGTGATTCACCAAACTCGCACCCATGCTGTTTCCCGGTCTGTTTCACTTTATCCTATCCACGAGCAAAGCGCCTCCAGGCGGGGGATGAGGTCAATCAGGTGAATCCGGTAGTGAGCGCGTTCCTGCTGACATTCGCGGGACTCTTTCCCATCGTGAATCCGTTCGAGGCCGCGCCTTTCTTTCTAGGCCTCACGGCGGGACTGTCGAGCACGGAACGCATGACGCTGGCCCGTATGGCCGCCATCAACGGCTTCATGCTGCTGTTGGGATCCATGGTGCTCGGTCCCTGGCTGCTGGAGTTCTTTGGGATCGAGCTGCCGGTGGTGCGGATTGCCGGCGGCCTGGTGGTCACGGCTCTCGGCTGGAAGCTGTTGTCACAGGAGAGTTGGTCCGATCACGGCTCCATGCAGCAAGGCACTGAGCGCAAGGTGGGCAGCTTCTATCCACTCACCATGCCCCTGACAGTGGGGCCAGGCTCGATGTCCGTAGCGATCACCATCGGCAGCCGCAAACCAGAAAACAACATTCATCTGACCGAGCTCGCCTTGCACGCGATCGGCGCACTGGCGGGGCTGGTCGCCATTGCCATCACTATCTATATCGCATACCGATTCGCCGAGAGCTTCGCACGCCTCCTCGGTGCCACCGGCCTGGAGGTGATGGTGCGCCTGTCCGCTTTCATCCTGATGTGCATTGGCATCGAAATCATCTGGACTGGTTATACCGCGCTTACTGGCGCGCATTGAGCCCACGCGCGCGAGTATCGAGGAGTCTGGAGGCTCGTATCGACCGCGCGGGCCTATAGACATCGACGCGCACGCCGTCAATGAACTGCATCACTGAATTCAGACTCACGACCGACTCCGCCCTTTCCGGCCCACAGATCAGCAAACGGGTAAACCGCAGGCGTTGAGCCACGTTCCATGCACGGCGGTTCATGAGCGGATCGCCCCGGCCCCGGCTGGGGGGCCTGCGGCCGGGACCCGGACTGACATGAATATTTCCCGACGTCCGCCGTTCACGCCCCAGTCAGCCAGGCCAAACAATACTTGCGCTCAGATATAGGCTTGCAGAGCTTTCGAGTCAGTCCACTATCACGTTGGGAGTGTGTCCATGAAGTTCAGAACGAGGCTGTTGCTTTCCGGGCTGTTGCTCGCCGCGATTCCGTTCGCGGCCAACGCGGATCTGCCGGGTAAGCATCCTTACTATCTCCACGCGCTGTCGGATCTCAGAGTCGCGCGCTGGATGCTCGAGCACCGCCCGGGGGATGCCGCGGTAAGCGGCCAGGAGGATGTAGCCGTGCTCGAGATCGACAAGGCGTTGGGCGAAATCAAGAAGGCAGCGATCTGGGATGGAAAGGACGTCCACGATCACCCTGCGGTAGATGCGCCGAATGATCATCCGGGCCGCCTCCACAAAGCCGCCGAGTTGCTGCGCAAGGTGCATAGCGATGTGGCACGCGAGGAAGATGACCCGATGACTCGCGGATTGCGTGATCGCGCGATCGCTCATATCGATGAGGCTTTGCACGCTACCGAACGAGCGATCGGAGACGTGAGGCACGGTCGCTGATCATCGGCCCTGGTTCGGGGCACCTGGATCCGAGGCCCGCGCCGCTCGGACCCAGGTGACGAGTGTCAGACTTCAGAGATCTTAAGCTCGCAAACAGTGTGCGCCCGGGCGTTCCGGGCGCACACTATGGCGGATGACAACCGCCACCTTCAGTCCCTCGCTGGCCACCATAAGAGGGCGACCCTACACCGCCTGGGTCCTGCTGCTCTTCACCCTGGTATCCACATTCGGTTTTGTAGACCGAATCATCGTCCAGGTCCTCGTACAGCCGATCAAATCGGAGCTGCACGTATCGGATGCGGAGATGGGCCTGCTCGGAGGACTGACGTTCGCGGTCCTCTATGTACTGTTGAGCATTCCCATCGCGCGCCTGGCCGAGCGTAAAAACCGCATGGCCATCATCTCGATCAGCACCGCGCTCTGGTCAGCGGCAACAGCCATCTCAGGTTTCGCGAGCAGCTTCACCCATCTGATACTCGCCCGTGTTGCCGTTGGTGTTGGAGAGGCGGCTGGCTCACCCGCAACCAACTCGGTGATCGCAGACTACTTTCCCCGGCAACAGCGGGGTTCGGCCTCGGCCATCTACGGGCTGGCAGTGCCGCTGGGCGCGATGATAGGGGGCTCGGCTGGCGGCTTCATCGCTCTGCATTGGGGCTGGCGGGCAGCCTTTCTGATCGTCGGCCTGCCCGGCGCGCTGCTCGCTCTGTTGCAATGGCTGACCATACGCGAGCCTGCGCGAGGACAGAACGATCCGGGGGTGGATGCCGGTGACACACCGCCCTTCTCAACAGTCCTGCGCCGCTTCAGAGACCGTCCCTCGCTCATCAACATCATTCTGGGGGCCACGATCTCCACTGTGGCCGGCTACGGAATCAGCTACTTCCTGGCGGCCTGGCTGTCGCGTCGCTTTGGCTTGAACTACGCTCACGCGGGCCTCGTGACGGGTCTCATCTCGGGTATCCCCGCATCCGTGAGCATCCTCGCAGGGGGCTTTCTGAGCGACTGGGCGGGCCGGCGCCGCGCATATTGGTACGCGCTGATACCCGCTGTGGGCTCGGCTCTATGCGCGCCCTTCTACATTACCGCCGTACGAGCAGACACGTGGCTCATCGCTACCGTCCTCCTGTCGCTGGGCGCGATATGTCAATACGCCTACATACCCGCCGCAGCCGCAATCACTCAGAACATGATGGGACCCAGGATGCGAGCATCGGCAACGGCTGTAACGGGCCTGATCTACACCTTGGTGGGTCAAGGCCTCGGCCCACTGTTGGTCGGCGCTCTGAGCGATCACTTCACTCGGAGCGCGTTCTCCGGTGATTTCAACCTGCTCTGCCACTCGGATAGAGGCGCCGCCAGTGTGGCATGCACTCAGGCGTCAGCAAGCGGCCTGGAATCCGCACTGACCCTCTGGTGTTTGCTTTTCCTCTGGTCTGGCGCGCACCTCGCCCTCGGCGCCCGCACGATCGGCCGCGACCTCGCTCGCCGCAGCTGACGAGCCTGTCTCTCTCGCCAGCCGGGTGGCGAACGACCCCGGCAACACGTCACAATACCTCACCCTCGCTGCACGTTACCTGGAGAGGCTAGTGGAGCCGATCATCTCGGTCTCGCGACTCACGAAAAAGTATGCATCCGGTTTTCAGGCGCTCAAATCGGTCAGCCTGGAGATCCGGCGAGGAGAAATCTTCGCGCTTCTGGGACCGAACGGAGCTGGCAAGACCACCCTCATCAGCATCATCTGTGGAATCGTCAATCCGACCGAAGGAGTCGTTCTGGCCGACGGCCACGACATCATTCGCGACTTCCGCGCGGCCCGCTCGAAGATCGGGCTGGTGCCACAGGAGCTCACGACTGACATGTTCGAGACAGTCTGGGATACGGTGAGCTTCAGCCGCGGCCTGTTTGGCAAGGCACCCAATCCTGCTCATATCGAGAAGGTGCTGCGCGACCTGACCCTCTGGGAGAAACGCAGCGCGAAGATCATGGCGCTTTCCGGCGGCATGAAACGACGCGTGATGATCGCGAAGGCACTTTCTCATGAGCCGCAAATCCTGTTTCTGGACGAGCCCACCGCGGGTGTCGACGTGGAGCTGCGGCGAGCGATGTGGGATATGGTCCGTTCCCTGCGCGAGAGCGGCGTAACCATCATTCTCACGACGCATTACATCGATGAGGCCGAGGAGATGGCGGACCGTATCGGGGTAATCAGCAAAGGTGAGATCATCCTGGTCGAGGAGAAGGCGGCGTTGATGGCCAAGCTCGGCGAAAAGAAGCTCACGCTGCATCTGAAAAAGCCGCTGGCCACGCTGCCCGCGGACCTTGTCGATCCACGGCTGCAGCTCTCACCCGACGGGCACAATCTGGTTTACGTCTTTGACGCACAGAGTGACCGGACCGGCATCGCGGGACTGCTACGTCGTCTCGCCGATCACAATATCGACTTCAGAGATCTGCAGACGAGCGAAAGCTCGTTGGAGGAGATTTTCGTGAGCCTGGTGAGGTCGCGCTCATGAACATTTACGCAATCCGTGCGATCTACACGTTCGAGCTGGCGCGCACATGGCGAACGCTGATGCAGAGTATCGCATCGCCAGTGATCTCAACATCTCTGTATTTCATTGTATTCGGAGCGGCCATCGGCTCGCGTATGGCGGCGGTTGATGGCGTGAGCTATGGCGCGTTCATCGTGCCCGGCTTGATCATGCTCTCGATTCTTACGGAGAGCATTTCCAATGCCTCCTTCGGCATCTATATGCCGAAGTTTTCCGGCACCATCTACGAGGTGCTGTCGGCGCCCATCTCGGTATACGAGATCGTCAGCGGTTATGTAGGCGCGGCGGCCACGAAATCAGTGATCCTCGGCACCATCATCCTCATCACGGCGCGCCTGTTTGTTTCCTTCTCGGTCGCCCATCCACTGTGGATGGTGGTGTTTCTGGTGCTCACCTCGATCACCTTCAGCTTTTTCGGCTTCATCATCGGTATCTGGGCCGACGGCTGGGAGAAACTGCAGACCGTCCCAATGCTGATCGTGACGCCCCTGACCTTTCTCGGCGGCAGCTTCTATTCCATCAGTATGCTGCCGCCGGTATGGCAGAAGGTCGCGTTGTTCAATCCGGTGGTTTACCTGATAAGCGCCTTCCGCTGGAGCTTCTACGGTGTATCGGACGTCAATGTCGTGACGAGCTTCGGGATGACGTTGGTATTTCTTGCTTTGTGTGTTGCGACCGTCGGCTGGATGTTCCGCACCGGATACAAACTCAAAGCCTAGCGCGGCGCTCCCGCTGATCCGGAACGCGCTCGCGGGGCGGCGCCCCTCGCTTCGGGAACCGGGCACACGGGCGTGCCTTGGTCGAACGTCTCGCCTCGGTTTTGCAAGGCACCTGGCGAGCGCGCATGCAGCATGGATTTCGCGGTAACCAGTCCGCCTACTCACGAGTGGAGCTGAAATATTGGGCGCTATACTAGGAGGCCTGTCTGGCGAATGATCGCCTGCTGCGAGAGCCCCAACGGCATCTTGCAGCGATCATTGGCCAGACAGGCCCCAGTGCCTCAGATCAGCAAATGGACGCCAATGCTCGAGCTCGTCATCGATCAGCGCCGCCGGGACCTGGGCGGATTTGAGGTGGGCAGGGTGCTGCCCCATCACCGCCAACGGATGGTCGGACCTTTTATTTTCTTCGACCACCTGGGCCCGGAGAGCCTGTCGGCCGGGATCACCAGAAATGTTGACGTTCGACCCCACCCCCATATCGGATTGTCGACACTGACCTACTTGTTCGACGGGGAAATCATGCACCGGGACAGTGTCGGATCGGAAATGGCGATCGAGCCCGGCGAAGTAAACTGGATGGTTGCGGGGCGCGGCATTACCCACTCCGAACGTTTCGAGAAGGCGCGCGCCCTGGGAGATGTCGTACACGGTATCCAGTCATGGGTCGCCCTACCGACATCACACGAGGAAACCGCACCTGGATTCGCTCATTACGGTCGCGGCGAGCTGCCGATCTTCGAGGATGCCGGGCTATCGATGCGGCTCATTGCCGGTGCGGCTTTCGGTGTCAAGTCGCCGGTCAAGACGCATTCACCCATGTTTTATCTGCATTGGACCTTGGCGTCCGGAACACGGGTCCAACTTCCCACTGACTATTCGGAACGTGCCGCCTACATCGTTTCCGGCACGGTCGAAGCGGCGGGACAGATATTCGGAGCCGGCCGGATGCTGGTCTTCTCGCGAGACACTGCCGCACAGCTGACCGCTTCCAGCACCGCGGTGGTGATGGCGCTTGGCGGCGAGCCCGTGGGTGAGCGCCATATCGAATGGAATTTCGTCTCCTCGTCGCGGGAGCGCATCGAGCAAGCAAAGGCAGACTGGCGTGCCGGACGCATGAAGCTGCCGGATTTCGACAACGCAGAGTTCATCCCCCTACCCGCGGCAACGCCGACGGCCCCGGCCTCCCCGCTATAAGTCCAGCGCCGAGCACCCTGCTCGGCTCGCCTGCGGAGCCGTCGCAAGCGTTGGTTTTGCCGCACGGGGGAACTTTCGCACTCGCGCCAGAGTTATGTATTACTCATGAGCATCCTTCACGTCCACCACAAGACCACCTACGTTTACAAGCGGCCGGTGGAATTCGGCGAGCACCGCTTGATGTCCCGCCCGCGGGATAGTCACGATCTGCGCCTGCTCGATACCACTCTGGTGATCGATCCACCCGCGAGCGCGCTGCGCTGGATGCATGACGTGTTCGGCAACTCCATTGCGATCGCCACATTCGCTCAACCGGCCGAGCGGCTGGTGTTCGAGTCCGGATTCCGCGCCGAGCATTACCCGGCCGAGGAGAAAGCTCTCGAGGTAGAGACCTACGCCACGAAATTTCCCTTCAATTATTCCGCCGCGGACGCCATGGATCTCGCGCATACCCGCGACCGCCACTATGCGGACCCGGAGCACAAGATCGATGGCTGGGCCAAGGGCGTCCTGGAAGAGACTCCTGGCGGCGAGACGCTCGCGGTGCTGACCGCCATGACCAAGACCATCAAGCAGAAATTCAAGTATGCGGCCCGCGAGGCGGCCGGTGTGCAGTCGCCGCTCGAGACGCTCGAGTCAGGAACCGGCAGCTGCAGGGATTTCGCTATCTTCATGATGGAGGCCGCGCGAAGCCTGGGGTTGGCCGCACGCTTCGTCTCCGGCTACCTGTACGATGAGAAACTGATTGGCGCCGGGGGCGGGCTGGTGGGCGGAGGAGCCACCCACGCATGGGCGCAGATCTTTCTGCCAGGTGCGGGCTGGGTCGAGTTCGATCCTACGAATGCGCTCATCGGCGGCCATAATCTGATCCGCGTCGCCGTGGCTCGTGATGCCACGCAGGCGGCTCCCCTGGTGGGTAGTTACAATGGCGAGCCATCCGACTTCGTTTCGATGACGGTCGAAGTGCAGGTCACCGCGGAATGAGTGACGGGCCCGCCGCCCACTGCGTGCGAGCGTCGCAGCGTCCCAGGACCCAGGCATCAGGGAACGACTTCCAACGCCTTGCCGTCGCGCTTGTAGACGATCCCCTCCTTCATGACGAAGCTCACCTGTTTGAGAATCCCGATGTTGTCGAGCGGGTTGCCCGTCACGGCGACAAGGTCCGCGAATTTGCCCGGACTGAGGCTGCCGAAATCCTTCTCGTGCTTCAGCAGCTGCGCGGCATGGGTGGTCGCGGACTGAATCGCGTAAAGGGGCGGCATGCCCGCCTGCACCATGAGCTCGAATTCATGAGCGTTTTCCCCGTGGGGATAAACACCCGCATCCGTTCCAAAGGCGATTTTCACTCCCGCGTGGTAGGCACGGCCAGCGGTGCCCAGGATGAGCGGACCGATAGCCGCCGCCTTGGCTGCCACTTGCGGTGGATAGAAGCCCGGAATCGCTGACTTCTTCGCGACAAAATCGCCGGCGATGATGGTGGGCACGTACCAGGTACCCCGCTCTTTCATCAACTTCATGTCCTCCTCGTCCATGAAGGTGCCATGCTCGATCGAATCGACCCCGCCGATGACGGCTCTGCGGATCGCCTCCGCGCCATGGGCATGGGCAGCGACCGTCAAACCGTAGTCATGCGCCGTCGACACCACGGCCCTGATCTCCTCCAGAGTAAGCTGCGCGTTGTCACCGCTGGAGCTCTGATCGAGCACGCCCCCCGAAGGCATGATCTTGATCAGGTCGTCGTTGCGCTTGTAGTGGAGGCGTACCGCTTTGGCTGCTTCCTCGGGACTATTGATAACACCTTCCATCGGCCCGGGATCGCCGGCGAGGTTGTTTCGATAGCCGTCCGTGGGGTCGGCGTGTCCGCCCGTCGATCCCATGGCAACGCCCGCCGTGAAAATCCGGGGACCTACGAGCACACCCGCGTTGATGGCATTGCGGAGCGCGACGGTCTCGTTGTCTTTATCGCCGACGTTGCGCACGGTCGTGAACCCCGCAAGCAAGGTACGCCGCGCATACACCGTGGAACGGACCACATAGTCCGCGAGGTTCCAGTGGAAGTCGTCTACGTAAGTGGTCGCGCTGAACTGCTCGCTCAGATGGGTGTGGCTGTCGATGAGCCCAGGCAGGCAAGTCTCATTCGCCAGATCGATCGATACGGCGCCGGCCGGCGCTTGCGACTGCGAGCCGGCGATCACCTCCCGGATCCGCTTTCCCTCGATGACGATCGTGGTGTCTCCGAGCATTTTACCGGCCACGACGTCCAGAAAGTGGCCACAATGGACCGTCACTGCAGGCGCCACCGTCGCCGCGGGCATATCGTCGGCGATGGCTCCCCTGGCGCCGGCCAGTCCTGCAACCAGCATCACGGCGGCGATGCGGGCTCCGTTCGATAGTCGGATCAAGTGAGTACTCCCTGGACGATTGCAAAGCCAGGGTAAGCGTATCCCGTTCAGCAGGATGCTGACAAACGCCCGCGACACTCCAACAGCAGACAACAGCGCCGGAACGCGCGGCTCGCTTACGAGCGAAGCAACTCCGCGAGGCGATGCGGGTCGACCGGCTTGGTCAGGTGGAGATCGAAACCGGCCGCCTGGGCGCGCTCCTTGTCGACGTCCTGGCCCCAGCCGGTGATGGCGATGAGCCTTACAGACGCGCCCATGGGAGTTTGCCGCATCCTGCGGGCGACCTCATAGCCAGTCAGTCCGGGCATGCCGATGTCCAGCAGGACTACATCGGGCTTCATCTCGCCAAATACACTCAATGCGACAGGCCCATCATGCACGCTGGTGACCTCGTGACCATCCATGCGCAACAGTGCGGCAAGCGTTTCCGCCGAGTCGCGATTATCGTCCGCTATCAATATGCGCCGGCACACGACTCCCGGGGAAAGGGTGCCTGGCTCGAGGAGGCCGGCCGGTAGCTCCGATGCCGCCCTTCGCGGCAAGCGCACCGTAAATTCGCTGCCGCATCCGAGGCCCGCACTGTGGGCTTCGATGGTCCCGCCATGCAACTCGATGAGCCCTTGGGCCAACGCGAGCCCGATTCCCAGGCCGCCCTCCGAGCGATCCGTCGTCGAATGCACCTGGGAGAACATGTTGAAAACTCTCGGCAGCGCCGTGGCGCTGATGCCGATACCGCTGTCCTTGACCCGAATGACTACCTGGTCCGACTCACAACGAGCGGTGACATGGATCTGCCCCTCCGGATCGGTGTACTTCGCTGCGTTGGTCAGCAGGTTGGAGAGCACCTGGGAGACACGCAGTGGATCAGCAACGAACCGGATCGGCTCGGGAGGCATGTCGACTGTCAGTATGTGGCGTTTACTGTCGATGGTTGGGCGCGCCGTTTCCACTGCTGCTTCGATCACGGTCGAAAGATCTGTCGATTGCATTCGCAAAGCCAGCGTCCCGCGGGTCACCCGTGATATGTCGAGAAGGTCATCGAGCAGCAACGACATATGCTGCACCTGACGATCTATGACATCGTGGCTCCAACGCTTCTGCGCATCGGTAGCACCAGGCGCTTTCGAGATCAGTGCTGCCTGCCGGATGGGGGCGAGGGGGTTGCGCAGCTCGTGGGCAAGCGTCGCAAGGAATTCGTCTTTACGCCGGTCGGCGTCGCGCCAGTCACGTTGCTGGTGCAGCTCAGACTCTATTTCCTTCTGCACCGCCAGCACGTGGGCTAGCTCCTGGCTTTTGCGCTCCAGTGCCGCCCTGGTAGCCGCCAGCTCGCTTTCAGCTCGCTGCAGCGCCCGTAGCAAGCTATCGACCGTCTCGCCCGGGGACGCGTTGGGTTGCTGTACTGTGTCGCTATTTGACGCCATCTGCGATGTGTTGCGTGTTTCATGGCCACGAGCTCACCGGCACTCCCTTGCCTGCCGCCCGACAATAGATTCAGCGGGCCATGGATGCAACCGGCCGCGAGGCCAAAAGATTCAAGTTGAAAATAGCCTTATAATCGGCTCTTTGACGACGCTGCCGGAAGATTTGTCATGCGAGATCCATTGCGCATCTGACGACCCGGTTGGCAGCTCGTCATCCCGGCCGCCGCTCCAGGCGTCTTCTACTGGTATTTGCCGCCTCGGCTGATTGCGCGCCGATCATACCCGGCTCCGCCGCTCATGACACTCGGTGCAGGCCCAGTGCCGACCGTACCGGCATGACAGGCCGCAATCATGTGTTGGCTGCCATCCACGCTCAACAGCGGTGCAGCAAGCTTTGGCTTTATCTTGACCGTAAGCACGCTGAGCCGAGGCATCCCGGGTTGTAACAAACTGTCCGGCGTGGGCCTGCAGGAGCAACGCACTTGATCGCGCCGCGATGATGAAAGTGCATTGCATGTGCCGATGGATCGCCCGCCAGCGAATCCCCGAATCAGACGAATTTGTTGAACGGCGGCGTCCCGCTTTCGCAGCTGAATCCGAGACAGCCTTGTGTCTTCCTCGATGCAGCCCCCAGGTCTTCGATGACGAGATCCCCTGGCTTTGTGTTTGCCTCGAACGTTTGTTTTGAGATATCACTGGGCTCGCGCTTATCATCACTGTCCGTGGCCAAAATAGTTCCCTCTATGACAGGGGCGGCGACCAGCCCCATGCAGGGTCTAAATGATCACACCCAGTGACTACATTCAAGTAGTCGCTTACGCTTGCGCGTTCGACTCTACTGCCTTTGTCGCAAGGACCGCCGCCGAATGCATCTCGCGGGCCGGAGAGCTGCTACCGTGAGAATGGAATCAACCGGAAGGGGTTTGATACGGTGATTTCCCTGGCACCGACAGGCCTGTCGTTACTGCATCTGCTGCTGGCCGCCGGCGTCACCATCCACGTGCTGCTGTACAAGCGTGAGACCAACACGAGCGCGGCATGGATCGGGCTCGCCTGGCTGGCCCCTATTCTGGGCAGTGTGTTGTACCTGCTCCTGGGGATCAACCGCGTCCGTCGTCGCGCTATGAGCCTGCGTGGCCGGCGGGCGACGGATCTGCTCGAGGATCTGGGTACCCGGCCGGGACGGGATGATCACCTCGCCCATCTCGAGCGTGCCGGGCACCGGATTACGAACCGACCGGCCGAGAGAGGGAACGCGGTCGCTATTCTGCGAAGCGGCGATGACGCCTATCCTGTGATGACCGCGACAATCGAGAGTGCCCAACGCAGTGTAGTGTTGTCGACGTATATTTTCCGGGCCGACTCCGCGGGGAAAGAATTCATCGACGCGCTGGTCCGCGCGGCGCGCAGGGGCGTTGAAGTGCGTGTCCTCATCGACGGGATAGGCGGGGGCTATTTCCTCTCCCCGACCTACCGACGGCTGCGTCGAGCGCGAGTGCCCGTCGCGCGTTTCATGCACTCCTCGCTGCCTTGGCGCATGCCATTCCTCAACCTGCGCAGCCACAAGAAGATCCTTGGAATCGACGGCCGCATCGCGTTCGCCGGCGGACTGAACATAGGCGGCGAAAACTTGACACGGGAGCGTCCGGCCCACCCGGTCATCGACACTCATTTCAGGTTCGAAGGGCCGGTGGTCGCGCAGTTGATCGATGTCTTTGCGGACGACTGGTCTTTCACGACAGGCGAGCAGCTGGCCGGAGATCGTTGGTATCCGGAATTGCAGCCGGTGGAGGGAGCCAACAGCGTCGCACGGGTGGTAACGTCCGGGCCGGACCAGGATCTGGAGAAGATCGAGTTCGTGATCCTGGAGGCGATCGCCTGCGCGCGCTCGTCAGTAAGGATCATGACGCCCTATTTCCTACCCGACGAGCGGATCATGACTGGACTTGCGCTGGCAGCTTACCGCGGAGTGACAGTCGATGTGGTGCTCCCTGAGCACAGCAATCATCCAACGCTGGATTGGGGCGCGCGCGCCCAGATTGGCCCGCTGCTCGCGGCTGGCTGCCGAATCTGGACCCATCCAGCGCCGTTCGATCACTCGAAGCTGATGACCGTCGACGATACCTGGTGCCTGGTCGGAAGCTCCAACTGGGACGTGCGCAGCTTCCGGCTGAATTTCGAGCTCGACCTCGAAGTCTACGACCCCGTGTTGGCCGCCGGCATCAACGAGCTGATCGGCGCCGGACAGAAGAGCCGGATCCTTCCCGACCAACTCAATGCCCGCTCGCTGCCGGTCAGGATACGCGACGGAGCGGCGCGATTGATGTTGCCCTATCTGTGATCGCCGCCGTGGGCGCTGCCCATTGGTCAGTAGCCTTTCGTCAGATCGACTACCGACAGCATCTTGTCTCCATTCACGTAGCGCCGCAGATTCTCGACGGCCAACGTCCAACGTGCCTCTCCCGGAAGATCCGATCGCGAAGAGATATGGGGTGTAACGATCAGGTGTGGCGCGTGCCATAGAGGGCTATCGGGCGGAAGCGGCTCGGGATCGACTACGTCGAGGCCGGCTCCCGCGATACGGTGATCGTTCAACGCACTCGTCAGATCGGCTGTGACGGCACTAGCGCCGCGGGCAACGTTGACGAAGTATGCCGTCGGCTTTACTACCGCGAAAAACTTTTCGTTGTACATGCCTGTGGTTTGCGGCGTGAGCGGCACGCAATTCACGATCACATCGGCCGACTTCGCCAGTGCCAACAGCTCAGCGGGCGGTCCCACATAGCTCACGAAGTCAGGCTTGTTATGCTCATTGTCGCGGGTGGCGATCACTTTCATGCCGAGGCCGTAGGCTTTCTTGGCGACCTCGGTGCCGATGCCTCCGAGGCCGACGACCAGCATGGTCTTGCCTTCCAGTGTCTGCATAGGCGTCCTTCCTCCATGCTCACGGCTCCAGACTCCTTGCGACGTGTCCACGGCGAACGTGTCGAGTCCGTGCGCGAGCGCCATAGTCAACGCGATCGCATGCTCTCCGATGGCAGCCGAGTCGACCCCACGCATATTGGTAATCAGCAGGTCACGATCGCGGACCGCGGGAACCGCCATGCACAGCTCAACGCCCGCGGCAAGAGAAGAGATCCAACGCAACTGCCTGGCGTTGTCGATGATCTTGGCACTGCAGATTTCCGGGTTGAAGCCGACGATGACATCGGCATCAACGGTAGCAGCCATCGCCGCCGCCACATCTTTCACGACGACGACTTGGGATCTGGGAGCGGCAGCGGCGAACGCCTCCTGTCGTCCGGCCCATCCCCCAGGATTTCCGAGCTCCAGCAGAACGATTTTCCGCGGCACGCGCCACTGCTTGCGGTCGCGGACCGGCTGGGCCGCCTCCCGCACCCGCAACCTGGCAATGACGGCGTCTGCCGATTCGCCATTATCCGCTCGGGATGGCAACGATATACTCAGCAGCAACGAGCCGACGGCGAGCAGCGCGACCAGAGCGCGTAGCACCAGAGTAGACCGGACTGAGAAAGGTGAAGGCATTTTTGATCCTCGGGCGGGCAACCGACTTCCCTGGAGCGTCGCTTACCCAATGATCAGCACTGCAATGCAAGCGCGAGCATGGATTGGACAAGCTCCCGACGTGAGTCTATCTCACGAGTGTCCGCGCGCGCGCGGAGTGTGCCCCGCTACAGCCGGCCAGCGGATCGGTAAACACATGTAGTACAAAAATCGGGTGTGGCGCCAGCCGGCCAAGAGCGAGAACTACGTTCAGGCATCCACCGCGACTGGCGTCGCAAAATGAATGTAATCGCAGGACGAGACTTCTTTACGGGCGTTCCCACATGATCTGGATTTTCTGGGCCCTGATGCTCCTTGCTCACGGCGCTTTCGCACGTTGGGCGCAGACCGCGCGAAGCTATGCAACCGCTTCAATATTCGGCGACCTTTTGCTCATAGCCATAACGCTCATCACCCTGGACCAGCTTCAGGGGCTCAGCATCGTGGAGACGGTGCGCATCGGCTTATTCTTCGTCGCCTTCGGGGCTGCCGGACGGCAGCTGATGGGTACGTTGCTTGGTCGGCCACGGTAAGCATGGAGCCGCACTTGCCCATGCGGGCGCTCATTGCGGGGGACTCACTCCATTCCGCAACTTCGGCAGCACTTCCCTGCCATAGAACTCGATGACCTTCTGTTGGTCGGACTGGCCGGTGTGGATATTGACGATGCTGACACCACTATCGAAAAGCTTCTTGACGGCCTGCACGTGCGCGGCGGGATCAGTGCTGACTGTCCACTCGCCATAGACTTTTGGAAGCGGTAGATCGGCCTGCGCCTGACGTTCGATCTGCGCCGGATCCGGGATGTTCTGATAGCCCTTGAATGCGCGCGGAATGAAATTCCAGAGCTTCGCTGCGGTCTCGGCATCCTCACGCCCGCCGACGGTCACAAACGCTTCGACCAGAACAGGCATTTCCGCTGGGTTTTTCCCTGCCGCCCGCGCCCCGCTTTCCCACTCGCTCTTGTGCTGCTGCCAGGTCTGCGGATCTGTGACAAGGCCATCTCCATGTTGCCCGGCCAGGCGCATGGCCTTGGGACCGTTCGCGGCCAACAATATGGGAATTGGCTGCGCCGGCGGATCATACAGCCGCGCGTTCACGGTGTAGTGTGATCCTTTGTGTTGCAATGGGTTTCCCGTCCAAAGCTGGCGAATGATGGTCACCGCCTCGATGAGGCGATCCCAACGCTCCCGCCAGGCGGGCCACGCGCCGGTCGCGGCCTGCTCGTTCAGGGCCTCGCCGGAGCCCAGCCCGAGGAAAACCCTGCCCGGATACAGTTGGCTCAGGGACGCGAACGTCTCCGCCACGACAGCGGGGTTGTAACGCAACGTGGGACAAGTGACCGTCGTTCCCATCCAGGCGCGACGGGTTCGCTGGCCGAGCGCAGCGAGCGTCACCCAGGCTTCTCCGCAGTGGCGCTCGTTCGCCTGCCATGGCTGGAAATGATCGCTGGTGGCGAGCAGATCAAAGCCGGCCTCCTCGGCGGAGACTCCCAGGTTGATCAACTCGGACACCGGGAACTGCTCATGAGCCAACATGAAAGCGATCATGCCTTTGCGCATCGTTCCCCCACGCGCGCGTGGCGAGCCATCCGCGCCTGTGGCTGCGGATACCCGCGGCGTGCTTGCCATGCTCGTCGTGCTTGTCTGGGCCGCCTGGGCAACGGCTGAGAGGCTGGCGCCGGAGGCGGCCAATAACACGCCCGCGGACTTCAACATGTCACGGCGACACACCCCGGCAAAGCTTTCGCCGGTCGAGGCTGCGGATTGAATATCCATCACGAGGTCTCCTCCATTTGCTTCAGCCGCCCGCATGTTTCGTACCGCTGCTGCGCTGGAGAGGCCGCTATTGACGAAACGCGACTGCTCGTGGATAACACGTGCCTGCACTCAGGACGCGGGCACAAACAGTGGCATTCATGATGACAGACGATTCCGCGGTAGCCCGGCGGCTCCTTGGCCTGCTCGACCTCACGAGCCTGAATCCTGACGACACCGAGGCTTCGGTCCAGGCACTGGCGGCTTCTGCTGTCACGCGAGCGGGGCGAGTAGCCGCTGTATGTGTGTGGGCGCGATTCATTCCTGTCGTACGAGAATGTTTGAAGGACACCGGCATACCGATCGCCGTAGTGGCCAACTTTCCGGTCGGTGAGAGCAACATAGAAGCTGCAGCGGGCGAAACCGCCGCAGCCGTCGCGGCCGGAGCCGACGAAGTGGATGTGGTGTTTCCTTATCGTGCAATGCTTGGGGGCGACGATGCCGCTGGAGTAGCACTCGTGCGCGCATGCCGCGCTGCCTGCGGCGCGAAAACAGTGCTAAAGGTGATTCTGGAAACGGGACAGTTGGGCTCAGCCGAGCGGATCCGACGCGCCTCCGAGCTGGCGATCGAAGGCGGGGCCCACTTTTTGAAGACTTCGACCGGCAAAACGCAGCCCGGCGCAACACTGCCGGCCGCCGAAGCCATGCTCGATGTCATCGGGACCGCCCGGGAGCGGGGCCTGACTGTTGGACTGAAACCGTCCGGCGGCATCGGCACCATAGCCGATGCCCGGGCGTATCTCGATTTGTATGAGCAGCGCTTCGGCGCCGGGAGTGCCAGCGCCGCAACGTTCAGGATCGGGGCCTCTTCTTTGATCAAGCCGGTGTTGGCCGCGCTGGGCTGAGCGGCACGCCGCGATTGAAGCGCCTGCTCGTTTCCTGACGACCCCGCCTCACCGGTATTTCAGTCCCGTCCCGGTGTTGAAAACCACGACCTTGTCGCTCGCCCTTATCGTGCCGTCCTCGCGCAGTTTCGCCAGGGCGGCCCAGGCGGCGCCTCCCTCGGGACACACGTCGATACCGGTGCGAGATGCTAGCTCGTATGTCGCGCGCTCGGTCTCTTCGTCGCTGATCGTGACCGCCGTTCCGTTAGTCTCCCGCAACACGCGGAGACATACGAATCCTCCGAGAGGCGCAGGGACGCGCAAGCCGTAAGCACGTGTGTGAGGGTTGGGCCAAGGCTCGGTTCGCTGCGCACCCTCGTGGAAAGCCTTGGCAACGGGTGCGCACCCAGCCGCCTGCACCGAGACGAAACGTGGTCGCCTGCCTGGGGCGATCCAACCCAGACGCTCCATCTCACCAAATGCCTTCCACATCCCGATGAGGCCGGTGCCACCACCGGTCGGATATAACACCACGTCCGGTACATCGCCCTCCATCTGATCGACCAGCTCATAGGCCATCGTCTTCTTGCCTTCGATCCGATAGGGCTCACGCAAAGTCGATACGTCAAATGCGCCCTTGGGGCCGTGCTCGCGGAGAAACTTGCCCGCATCGGAAATCGTTCCTTTCACCCGATGCACCTGCGCACCGTAGAGTGCGCATTCGCTGAAGAACGGTGCTGGCGTGTCTTCGGGCATTGCTACGGTGACGGGCAGGGCAGCGCGCGCACCGTAGGCTGCGAGAGCGCCTGCAGCGTTTCCGGCGGAGGGGGCGGATAACGCACGAGCGCCCAGATGCTTCGCCATTGAGATCGCGAGGGCCATCCCACGAGCCTTGAAGGAGCCAGTCGGATTGCGGGCTTCGTCCTTTACCCAGACGTTTGCTTCCACGGAGAGCAGGGGGGTAAAGCCTTCGCCCAGAGAAACCTCGTCACCCTCCTCCAGTGGGAGCACCTCCCGATAGCGCCACAAAGACGGCGCACGTCCTCGGAGATCTTGCAGCTTGAGCCGGACCTGCGTCAGGTCATAGTCCACGCGCAGCGGCATGCCGCACGCAGTACAGACCGTGAGAAGCTGGTGAGGATCGTGAGCAGCCTCGCAGGCGAAGCACTTGATTCCTGACAGATAACGGGAAAGGCGCGGCAGGGGCATGATTCGGGGCATCGCTCCTTGAATGATGGCCGGCACGATACCACTCACGACCATGAGCCGTGTACCCCGCGGGAACCTGGCTTGACCCTGGCTGAAATCATGTCGCCGGTCGCGCTCCGCCCGGGAGCGAGAGCGAACGGAAACCGAGCGCATTCGCACTACTGGGACCTGCAGAGGGCTACGGCGCGCTCAAATACGGGATCGTGCCCCTGCCGGTCGCAACGACCGCGGATGTGGCGCGGGCTCATTAGTGATATGTTGACCGGCGCACTCGAGGAGCACACGATGAGCCTATCTGACAAGCTCGAGAATGCCATCTTCGGGGCTCAGCCTCAGCCGGCGCAAGCTGCATCGCCCAACCGGCATTCAACCTTCCACCTCAAGGGGCAACAGCAACACAACAGGCCTACCGCTTCACCGACCATCGGAGAGAATCATGAGCTGGATGAACGAAGTCAGTGATCTGCTGCAGCAATACAAAGGCACAGCCGGTTCGGCCGCGCCGCCAGACGCTCCAGCAGATTTTTCGAAAGTGGCCGAGCGCGCGCCTCCTTCCGTGGTATCCAGTGGGTTGGCGGAAGCGTTCCGATCTGACAGGACGCCGGCCTTTGGAGAGATGCTCTCCCACCTCTTTGGCCGATCTGACGGTGCGCAGCGCGCCGGCATCCTGAATCACTTGATCGCAGCCGCTGGACCACAAGCCGGCAGCCTGCTGGGAAGCCTGACAGGCTCCCCCTCTGGCTCTCGTCCCACTATCACCCCCGAGCAAGCGCAACAGGTGCACCCCGATGTGGTAAGACAGCTCGCGGAGCATGCCGAAAAGAGGGACCCCTCCATCATTGACAGGGCCAGCGAGTTCTATGCTCAACATCCAACGCTCGTCAAAAGTCTTGGCGTCGGCGCCCTGGCCGTGATCATGTCGCACATTTCTCAGCGCCATTGAACAGGAACAAAAGACGGGGAGCGGACGGGCGGGACGGGGACAGTCAGAGTGTACCCGCGGGTCACGGACTTTCCCCGCCGCGATGCAATCGCCGCGTCGCGGTGGGGCACTTACTTCGGCGTGCAATCATTCACCGGCGGTGCTGCGCTACCCACAGCTGTCGCGAGCGATGGCGAGTGATCAAAGTCGAACAGATCCTCCAGCGTGCTCGCAAAGAGGTCGCGGTTTGTCAGATGAGGTCGCGCGAATGGATCTTTATCGCCGCGATGTTCGTCATCATCTGAATCCCGCGCCTCGGCCGGCGTCATGAAGCGTTTCTCGATGAGCGCGAGCAGGGAAGTGTGATCGCTCACGACGTGAGACACATAGTGCTTCTTCGAGAAAGGCGAGATTGCAAGCAAGGGAACTCTGAATCCAAGCTGGTCGAAGCTTGCGCATTCGGCCGGGAAGGGACCTGTCGGATCCGCCGCGAGAGCCGGGCAAAGTGCTTCGGCGGTTGCCACGCTGGTTCCCGTTTTGCTCTCTTGATTGTTGTCACACTGCGCGCCACCACCTGGCATCAGGCTCGCTGGAGGATTGGAGGCATCCGCGCATTGTCCCGGTGAGATTCCGTCCGGCGTACGCTGATTGCCTTGCGGCGCTCGGGGCGGCCTGACGTGATCATAAAACCCGCCGTGCTCATCGTAGGTCAGGAAGATGATCGTGTCCTTCCAATACGGACCGTTGCGAACCGCGTTGATGACCTGCGACAGGAAGGCCTGCCCGCGCTGAATGTCAGTCGGCGGATGCTCATCTGACTGCAGCTTTGCGCCGGCCAGGAACCCGAAATTCGGGTCGACAAGGGAGACCTGCGGCAACGGAGGCGTCCCGGTGGCGCCGCTCACTTGCGCGAGAAACAGCTTGTAGGGGAGGAAGTGCGGATCCGCCGAGGTCAGCGAGAAATTACGGAAACTGCCTCCCTGCGGCACGTCCTGAAAATAGTCCGCCCAACTCACATGGTTCTTGTCCATCAGGTCGTAGATTGTGCCTGTAGCCGGCTTATAACCTCCCGGCGGCGGCAGAGTGTCGTTGGTAGTGACGTGACCGAATGACGTGGCCGCGCTCAGATACGCACGGTTGGGGAAAGTCGGCCCGAGCGTCGAAGCGAAGTGCCGGTCGCTGATGCTGAAGTCCTGCGCCAACTGATAGTACAACGGCAATTCGTTCTGATTGTAGAAAGACATGGTCTGGTCTTCGAACGGCGTCTCCGGACCGGTATCGGGCTGGTCTGTGGCATCTGTCGCCCTCACGAAGCCGTCACCCCGGAAGTGCCACAGCGTATCGTTCGGATGGTCAAAGTTGGCCGACTGGTGAACCGCAATCCAGCCATGGTCGATATCAGGGATAGCGCACCGCCTCGCGTCGTGGAAAGAGAAGACGGTGCTTCCATCGTCGTCCAGGTTGGAATTGCGGCAGGTGAATGCGCCGCTCTCATCCACCTTGCAGGTCAATCCATCCACACAGAGATGATCATCCGCGCGGCAACCCTCGAATCCTCTGCGGCTGGAGTGCGGATCGTCATCGGAATCGAAGCGAGTGGCGGAATGATACGGGCCGCCCGGCACATAGGCCAAAGCACCGAAATAGTTGTCGAAGGAGTGGTTCTCCTGCATGACAATGATGATGTGCTGGAGCTTGCGCAGATCACCATCGGCGCGAGCCGTGTGAGCGGCAAAAAAACTTCCCAATAAAACGGCCACGCAAATCGCAGCCATCCGTCTGCGCAAATCCATGTTATTTCCCTCGCCGTGGACGCATACTGGACCACAACGCCGCAAGATGAGCGGCGAAGTGCCTGGAATGCTGTCACTCGATCGTGACGCACTGATGTCTTCCAACAGAAGGCCTCGCTCGGATCTGTTCCCGACAATCAGGCCGAGACGGGAACATGCGATTGGCTGATGGAGGTCCCCCGAGACCTTTCCCTATCACGGACTCCAAATCATTTTGGAGCCGTCTCACTCCTGCCGTACATCGTTCCACATTCCGATGATGCTTCGCACAATCTCTTGTGATTGCGCAATCCGGTAGTGGCGATATAGTGGGACCGAATCGCAGACCGGGCGTTCGGTTCGTGCAGCCCGTGAGCAATCATTAGAACAAGAGGGCACCCATCGGCGAGCTTCGTGGCCAGCACCCGCACTCGGAGATCATTCCCAACCAGGATGAGCTGATGCGCTGTGGCTGGTGATAGCAACCGGTCAAACTATAACCTTGGATTGCGGTAGTCAGCAATGAGCTCGCTCGTGAAACAGTGGCACCGTGCAGCGCTGTTTCTTGTGACATTGACCACACTTCTGCTAGGGGTCGTCATCACGGGAGACGCCAGCACCCTGGATGATCTCACGCGACAGCTCAGGTCGATTCACGAGTCCGATCGTCCTGCGGTGCTGAAGGCTCTGTTTGATCGCGTGGATCTCAAGCCGAAGCTCCGACAGGATGGCGGCAATCCTCTGCGGCGGGTCCTGGTCTCTGCGTTGCCGCCGGACCCTGACGCTCTCTTGTCGAAGTTGACGAGTGAGTTCAACAGGAAACCAGGAGCCCCGCTTTTGGCCGATCGTGCAGCCCCCGATCTGGTGGCAGGGTATACCCCGGGGCACGACGCGAGATACCTCGACAAAATAGCGGCGATCATTGGCGATATAAAGAAACTGGAGGCGCTCACGTCGCAGGAGGCTGGACGGGGCGCGGCGACACTAGGCGATCTCTCTGATAGAGAGGAGCCGAAAGTAAAAGTGACCAGTGTTGGTGTCAGTATGGATCGCGGCCGCGCCATCTTGACGCTGGAGGCGCTTTCCGGAGTCACACTGCTTTACCTGTGCATTCTTGCAATGAGCCTCAATTCGCAAAGCGACATAGCCCAGCTCAAGGATGCATTGTCGCTGTTGCCGCTGCAAACCAACCCCCTGTCCCGGTGCGTGGGGTTATTGCTGATTTGCGCTCCTGCAGGCCTTGGCATCTTTGTTTCCGCACAAACTTGCCATTCGGATCCGGAAGGATGCTCATTCAGGCACCCGCAGTCATATGTCACCGCGATTCTGCTTACCACCCTCACCATCCGTTTCGCGAAGGAGGTGTTGAGAATGGCTCGATCGGTGGCTGCCGAAGAACGCCGGGTGATTACGTCATAACAACTTGCAAAGGTGTCCCCCGGGTGACAATCGGCGGACCGTTCCGTTCAGGTGCACAGCACGAGATTCGAACACTATTTCGCGGACGCAGGCCGGGGGGCCATCTATGGCGAGATGCAATCGGCGAGAGTTTTTGTATGGTGCGATCGCTGGGGCCGCCGCCGCCGCGGGCGCCGGCTGGCACGCAACGTTGTCGAGACTGATCGCGGCTCCCATCGATGAATTGGAGCTATGTCGGCAGTTCGACGCGGCACAGACGCTGGAAGTCCTCCTGACGTATGCCGCGATCCTGCCAAATTACGTGAATGCTGCCCACATAGCCTCCATGGTCAAAAACGTGGAGTACGCGTCGTCTGACATGCTGGAGCGTGGCTCGCGCAATCCTCATCGTCTCAAAGCGCTTACTTCAGCTGTTGCCGCACACTCTGTTCGATATGTCAAGAGTGGAACCGGGACAGCGGAAGACTTGTGGGCAAGAATCCTGGGAGGGCTGGAGTACGATAACCGTGAAGTAAAGGAGATCGTGCTACAAAACCTGATTACCGGATCGTTTCCGTCTCCTGATGTGAAGGAACGCTGGGACCCGCCGCAGGACGTGATTGACTCAATTTTCAACATCGTGTCGAGTGCAGAGCAGGAGCAGGGTCTGTACAGCCCGGCAGCCATGGCGTTGGTGACACTCTGTAGTACAGCCGAGATTCTCCGCCGAAGCGGCGATGGAAGTAAAACCGCCAGGGCAGTCAAGCTGCGAGCCCGCATAGAACAGACGGTGTCCGGTAAGGCGTTGCCGGACCGCTTTTCATATCTCGGAAATCTTGTCTACGCCTTCTTTGAAAGCTATGGACGGCAATCAGCTTTGACGTTCATTCCTCGCCAGCCTACTGAGATGTTGCTACAGGGCCCAACTGCGGCGGAGCGTCAGGCCGGAGACTGCGAGAGGTTTTATCGGGCGTTACACGTGGTGTATGCGCGGGGCATGTACGAAGTTTTCCGCGCCGGAAGCGGCGAGCATGAAAGTACGGTGATGTCCAGCGAACAGGCAAAATTGGCGTATCCAAAGATGCTCGAGATGGCGACTGCAGCGCGAATTGACCAACATGTCTCCCATCCTTCTGGCGTGGCGTTGAGGTCTGACGAAAAGTTTGGAGAGTTCCTTCGCGAGATTGTTTCGATGATTGGAGATCCCCAAAGGAGGCCGCGCGTAGACGCGAATCTTCAAGCCATTGTGAATTCCAGGAGACCGTTGGCCTCCTACGCGCCACAGCCGCTCGCTGACAGCGTAGGGTCGGCGGGATTGCTGGCCATAGGGCGTGCCGCGAAAGATGTTTTCGCGGGCGGAGCGGAAACCAAGCTCGTTGATGCAATTCGGGAGGTCATGTCTCGAGGCGGGAAGGGTGCGGATCGGGAGGCGGCAGGGGCAATCACGGCACAGGCGGCGAACATCGTGTTGCAGCTCTCGCGGGAGCGTGGTGAGGCTATGGACGAGCGGGAGCGGGAAATCGGGCCTGCCGAGGTTCTCGACAGATGACCCGAGCGCAAGCAGGAAGGACCGACTGGCGGTCGGATGCGAATCCGACCAGACGCTGAGTGAGCAGCAAGCCCCGTGTCGCTGGTCAGCGGCCTGGCCCCAAAGGAGTCATGCATTTAAGGTGGGGTTTCCGCCCCGGGGTCGTGATCGTGTGGGCCACAGCTTCTGGTTTGACGGCGGATTGGCATACCATAGCGAGGCTCAGGGACGCTCTATTATGCAGCCCTGCTTTGCTGTTCCTTCAGGTACAAACATGCTGGAAAAGTGGTTGCCTGCGCTGATGCTCGCCTGCGGCGTTCTAACCGTGCCTGCGACTTTTGCCAAAAGCAGCGCGCCGTCCAAACCGGCGGAAACCGCCCAGGGAGGGGACAAGGCTGCGGACAAAGGACGCAAGGACGACGACATCAATCTGCCCCCGTTTCCGGCCGACAAGACCGTCCACCAGTCCATGTCACTGGGCGGTCACGAGCTCAAATACGATGCGACCGTAGGATCCCTGCCGGTTTTCGATGAAAAGGGCAAGACGATCGCCAGCGTGATGTTCACCGCCTACACGGTTCCCGGCGCCAACCGGCCGGTGACGTTTGCATTGAACGGCGGTCCGGGTGCCGCATCCGTCTATCTCAATCTCGGTGCGATCGGCCCCAAACGGGTACAATTCGGCGCCGAAGGCGACAGCCCGTCCGATCCTGCGACCCCGCTGGACAATCCCGGAACCTGGCTCAATTTCACGGACCTCGTGTTCATCGACCCCGTGGGTACCGGGTTCAGCTATGCGCAGGTGCCAGAAGAAGAAGCCAAGAAGCGCTTTTACAACCCCAAGGCGGATGTCGAGTACCTGTCGCGCATCATCTTCGACTGGCTGGTCAAGAACGAGCGACTCACCTCCCGCAAATATCTGGTGGGCGAGAGCTATGGCGGCTTTCGAGGACCTCGCATCGCCTATTACCTCCAGACGCGCCTGGGGGTGGCTATGAACGGAGTAGTCCTGGTTTCGCCCTATCTGGACCCCGGAGCCTCCGACAACGGGGATCTGTCGCCGCTGCCATGGACGTTGACTTTGCCGAGTATCGCGGCCGCCAACCTCGAGCGCCAGGGGAAACTGAGCGATGCGGCGATGGCCAACATCGTCGAATACACCCGTACTGAATACGTACAGGATCTCTTGAAGGGACGCTCGGATACCCAAGCCATCGAGCGGATCGTAAAGCGAGTCACCGAGCTGTCCGGCCTCGATCCGACCTTCGTGCGCCGCTCCGGCGGACGCCTGGAAACCCAGGCATATCTGCGCGAGGTCTACAGATCGGAAGGCAAGCTGGGCAGCCGGTACGACTCGAACGTGACGGCCTACGATCCATTCCCGTTCGCACCAAACCAACGCAACAATGACCCGATACTCGATAGCATCATTGCACCGACAACCACCGCGATGGTGGATTTCATCACTCGCACGGTCGGCTGGAAGTACAGCGGGCGCTTCAATGCCCTGAGCTATGAAGTGAATCGCCTTTGGACGGACTCGCCTGACAGCGAAAAGCGCGAAAACGGCCTCGAGCATGGCTCGGTCCAGGAGCTCCGTGAGTCGCTGGCAGTCGATCCCAAGATCCACGTTTTGATCGTGCATGGTTGGGACGACCTGTCGTGCCCCTTCATGGCTTCGGTATTGATCGTCGATCAGATGCCGGTCATGGGGAAAACGGATCGCATTCAGGTAAAGGAATATCCGGGCGGCCACATGTTCTATAGCCGGCCGCAAAGCCAGGCTGCGCTGAAGAACGATGTGATGAGCATGTACGCCAGCCACTAGCGCTACCCAGCAGCGTCACCGTGCGGACGGTGCGTCGTTAAACAACATTATTGAACTGTGGTTGCCGTGAAAGCGAACGCATGCCCTCTTGGGTCCGGCTTGCAGCACGTTCGCCTCCGATATCACACGCACTCTTGATATTGCGCGCCATCGCGCCCGCAGGCACGCAATAGCGCATCTGCTACAGCGGATTGATGGGCGCGGTCGACCCGCCTACCATTCAACTGATTGGTGAGATACGCGACGACGAGGTTGCAATCAGGATCTGCCCACCCTATGCAACAGTTGCTCCCGTTGTGTCCGAAGGTCCGGCGGCTGCTGAGATGCCCGAGAGGGCCCGGCGCAAACGGCGCGGGACGCGGACCACCGAGTTGGAAACCCTGTGACCAGCGGACGGGGGTTCCTATGCAGCGGTCGACTTCTCCATCGCTGGAGGGAGTAGTCGCACGCTCGATTGCTGCCGAGCTCAGTATACGAGTGCCATTAGCGCTCCCTCCTCGCAGCAACATCAGATAAAAGGCGGCCAGATCGCGAGCTGTAGTGGAAATTCCAGCCGACGGAATGATGGCGCTGCGGGTCGCGCGGCGATTCAACACCGCCTGCACGACACGGCCTGCGAATCCGCGCATCGCTACAGGGACATGACGCTGCCACTGAGTGTCAGACAATCCCAGGTACGTATCGTGCGCACACAACGGTCCGAGCAGCTCCTTCGCAAGGAAATCTTGAACTGCCATACCCGTGATGCGTGAAACGAGCTCACCCAGGATAAAGCCATAACCGAGCGCCAGGTAGGCGGGCGCAACACCCGCGGGCCGCAGGGGACGCGTGTTCTCCAGCCGGCGGATAGAGTGTTGCCAGTCGGTCATGATGAGTGCATCGCTCAGGGGAAGGCGGACGGCCGGAAGCCCGGTCCGATGTTGGAGCACGTGCCGGATGGTGATCCGGTCTTTGCCGTGACGGCCAAATTCCGGCCAATGGAGCGCTACGGGATCATCGAGCGAGACCAACCCACGATCGGCGAGCAGATGTACCAGGAGTGCGACGTAGGGCTTGGAAGCAGAGAAGATCCAGAACAGCGAGTCGGGCTGGCACGCGAACGCCCGGTCAAGCAGAACCTTTCCCTCGAAGATCACGCACAGCTGAGCGGCCGCGCCCCGTGCCTGCACGAGCTCCAGTGCCCGCGACAACCAGCGGACGTTTACACCCAAGGTCACAGGATCGCATTCCGCCCAGTCGGCCTCATGCCAGCGCAGTGATCGGTCAAGGAGGGTTGTCGCATCCACGCGGACGCTTTGTATCACAATGCGGGTCAAGA
>CAZBTV010000009.1:0-46977 GCA_964494895.1 uncultured Steroidobacteraceae bacterium
GCCGACGGTCGTCGCCTTCGATGTCATGAATCTGAGCAACGTCAACGACAGCTTCGGCCGGCACGTGGGTGATCTGCTGCTGCAGCGGGTCGCCGAACGGCTGAAGCACTCCATCGACGATGGCGAGCGGCTCGGCTATCTCGGTGGCGGAACGTTCGTGATGTTGTTGTCATCGCAGCTGGAAGTCTCGGCCGAGAACGTAACGGCTCTGTTGGAGAGCACCGTATTTGGCGACGCCTTTCACATCGAAGGGCGCGCCATACGGACCTCCTTCAAGTCTGGCCTCGCGCACTACCCTGTCGATGGCGAGGATGCGAGCACGCTGACGCAGCGGGCGGAAGCGGCATTGAAGCAGGCGAAGGAGTCGGGCGAGCAATATCTTCATTATCAGATCCACATGCACAGCGACATTGCCGAGCGTCTCGCGCTCGAGCACAAGTTGCGCATTGCATTGGATGAGAGACAATTTCTGCTGCATTACCAGCCGCAGATCAACGTAGCCACTGGACGCATCGAAGCGGTCGAAGCGTTGCTCCGCTGGCATGATCCGGAACATGGCTTGATGCACCCCGCTCTGTTCTTGCCAGTGTTGGAATCGTCAGGGATGATCGTGCCGGTCGGCGAGTGGGCACTTCGCGAGGCCGTCAAGGAAGGCAAGCATTGGCACGAGTTGGGCCTCGGCCCGGTGCGCATCGCGGTCAACGTGTCCGTCCAACAGGTGCGAAGACGCACCTTCGTCGAGCAGATGCTTGCCGCGGCGGCGGAATGCGCGGCGTGCGGCTTCGGCGTGGATCTGGAGATTACCGAGACCGGACTACTGCACGACATGGAGGGTGCGATCCGCAAGCTGCGTGAGTTGCGCGCCGCCGGCATGCATATCGCCATCGATGACTTCGGGACGGGATATTCCTCTCTGGCGTTGCTGTCCAAACTGCCGGTGGACATTCTCAAAATCGATCGCTCCTTCATCAGCGGATTGCCGTCGGATCGCGCGAGTGTGACCTTGGTGTCGAGTATCGTTGGGCTCGCCTCGGCCTTCAATTTGACAGCGGTGGCTGAGGGGGTCGAGACACTGGGGCAGCTCGAGCAGTTGCGCCGGATGCGATGCAACTATTCGCAGGGATATCTGCACTCCCGTCCCGTACCGGCCGCGGAGATCGCTCGGATGCTGGGAGCGCAGGCTATGCGCGCGAGCCGCACTACGCAGGCGGGGAAGATTTCGGGGTAGTACCTAGTCGCCGACCCGGATGACTATCGCGTCGACATCGGCCGCTTGTAGCTGCTTGCGGAGTCTATTGAGCTCTTCGAGCTTCGTGATCGGCCCGATACGCACCCGATGCCATACATCGGTGTCAACAGCCACACGCTGGACTTTGGCGTCGACGCCTTCCTTCGAGAGCTGCGCTCGAACACGGTCGGCGTCGGATTCGTTGCGATAGGAGCCAACCTGCAGGACGTAGATACCGGGGCGCTCGATTTTTGCCGTGGCGGGGAGGTCGCGCTTGACGTCCTTTTCCTTCTCCGGCACGACCACTTCGAAGTTCGGCAACATCTGGTAGAAATCGTACTTCCCGGCAGTCGGTGCGCCAGCGGTGCCGCTTTCGGCCTCCGCGTCCACCGGGGACTTGCGATGCGGATCGGGGTGCGGGACATCGGCCGTCTCGTGGCTTGCATGGTGTTTGTCACCTACATAGACGAACACCGCGCTCGCCAACACCACTCCCGCCAGGGCGCCAAATCCGAATTCACGTAACCGCCCGAGATCCATCGCCTTGCGATGGCTCGTCTTGTAGTCCCGATGCGTCACTCTCGCCGCCATAAATGCCGAAAAGGGCTCACATACTCTCCGGTGCCGAGACACCCAGCAGTGTCAGGCCGTTGCGCAATACCTGCTGGACCCCGAGCACCAAAGCCAGCCGGGCGTTGCGCAGTTTCGAGTCGCTTACGATGAATTGTTCAGCGTTGTAGTACGTGTGGAGCGCATTCGCAAGCTCACGGAGGTAGTGAACGAGCGTGTGCGGAGCGCGGTTCACGGCTGACTGCTCGAGGGCTTCAGGATAGTGCGCCAGGGATGTGAGCACTGCCTGCTCGTGCGGGCCATCGAGAAGGCGCGTGTTCGCCAGGCCTTCGGTGCGGTCGAAATTCAGGTTACGCGCCGAGAGTTGCTTCATGACGCTCGCCACGCGGGCATGAGCGTACTGGATGTAGTACACCGGATTCTCGTTGCTGCGGGACTTGGCGAGCTCGAGATCGAAATCGAGCGGCTGGTCGTGGCTGCGCATGAGATAGAAGAAGCGGCAGGCATCGTTGCCGACCTCCTCGCGCAGCTGGCGTAGCGTGACGAATTGCGCTTCCCGCTTGCCCATGGCGATTTTCTCGCCACCCCGAAAGAGGCTCACGAACTGGATCAGGTTCACTTCGAGACAATCGCCCGGCTCGCCCATGGCCATGAGCCCCGCGCGCACCCGCGCCACGTACCCGTGATGATCGGCGCCGAGAACATCGATCAGCCGCTGGAATCCCAGCTCGCGTTTCTCCAGGTGATAGGCGATATCCGAGGCGAAGTACGTCTTTTGCCCATTCTCGCGCACCACGACCCGATCCTTCTCGTCGCCGAACTCCGTGGCTCGGAACCAGACGGCCCCCTCCTGCCGGTAAAGCCGGCCCTGCTGCTCCAGTCGCCCGAGCGCGCGGTCGATCGCGCCACTCTCACCCAGCCTCCGCTCGGAGTACCACCGGTCGAACACAACACCGAACTGCCCCAGATCGTCACGGATGTCGGCCAGCATCTCCGCCAGTGAGAGCTCCAGCACTTCGCGAAAGCCGTCTTCGCCAATCAACTCGCGCGCGCGCTGGATCAGCGCGTCGATGTAGGCTTCCTTGTCTCCCAACGGCTCGTCATCCGGGAGCTTGAGGAGCACGGCGCCCGCCGGGTGGCGCAGGCTCTCACCGGCTTTGGCGTACAGCTTCTGTGCCAGCGGCCGGACATAGTCGCCGCGGTAACCATTGGCGGGGAAGGGGAGCTCTTCGCCACACAGCCCGAGATAACGCAGCCAGGTGCTGACGGCCAGGATGTCCATCTGACGCCCGGCGTCGTTGATGTAGTACTCGCGCGCGATATCGAAACCAACCGCGCTCAGTATGTTCGACAGGGTCGCGCCGTAAGCAGCCTGCCTCCCGTGGCCCACGTGCAGCGGCCCCGTCGGGTTCGCGGAGACGAATTCCACCATGACGCGCTCGCCACGCCCCAGATTGCTGCGTCCGTAGGCCTCCCCTAGCTCGTGGATCGAAGCGAGCTCGCGTCCGTAGGCGTCCGCGGTCAGAAAGAAATTGATGAAGCCGGCTCCGGCAACTTCGGTCTTGGCGACCAGGGAGTTGGCGGGTAGGGCGGCCACAATGGCTTGCGCAAGCTCGCGCGGATTGCGGCGCGCGAGCTTGCTCAGACGCATAGCGACGTTCGTGGCGAAATCGCCGTGCTGTGCGTCTCGCGTACGCTCCACGACGACCGCTCCAGGCGCGGGTGGCGCCGGGAGCAGACCTCCCGGAAGATTATTCAGTGCGGCCAGCACGAGCTGTTCGAGTTGCTGCTTCAAGGGAATGCGTTCCGGCGAATGGAAGGCGCCGCAGTTTACCCGGCGCCATATATATTGCATTACGCACGGTATATGTCCGGGAGGTCCAATGCCCTGGAAGTGCCCGGAAGGCGGGTCCGCTGCTTCGCAGAAGGACTCGCTCCGCACGCGGAGGCCGGGGGTGGGGCAGCTACTACGCAGTGCTGGCGGCGATCACGCCCACCGGCAGCGCCGCGGCATTGCCCTGATTCTCCTCAGCCAGTCCCAATCGATTCTTGTGCCGCCGCAGCGGGATGTCATAGGTGACCCTCGCCCCATATGCTTCAGGAGCTTGGGGATCGTGGCGCACCTTGTCGAATACCAGCAACCGGGTTCCCAGCTCGAACCCCTCCTTGAGGTCATGCGTGACCATGAAGATCGTCATGGCATTCGCGGCCCAAAGGTCGAGGACAAGCTTATGCATGTCGGCAGTGATGCCGGGGTCGAGCGCCCCGAACGGCTCGTCCACGAGCAGGATGCGAGGCTCGCAAATGACCGACTGGGCTATGGAGAGTCGCTGCTGCATGCCGCCCGATAACTGTGCAGGGTACTTATCCCGAGCGCCGGCAAGTCCCACTGCCTCCAGAATCCGTTCCGCTCGTGCCTTGGCTTCCCTTCGGGGTGTGCCGAACAGCCGTCCGAGCAACCGGGACCGACGCAGCTCCAGCCCGAGGATGAGATTTCCGAGCACCGTCAGGTGCGGAAAGAGCGAGTAGCGCTGAAAGACAATGCCGCGGTCAGGCCCAGGCTCGGGTGGCACGACTTTGCCGTCGACCAGGATCTTGCCGCGGCTGGGCGCTTCCATTCCCAGGAGGATCCGCAGGAAAGTGGTTTTGCCGCACCCTGAAGCTCCCACGATCGTCACGAACTCGTGGTTGGCGAATTCCAGATTGATGTTCTCCAGAACCACCGTGTCTCCATAGCGTTTCCACAGGCCTTTCACGGTCACGCGCGCCATGGCTCAGCGACCCATCTCGGTCCACGGAAATGCGCGTGAGCGCGCGACCTTCAGTCCCCAATCCATGAGGAAGGCCAGCAACGTGATCCAGACCACGTACGGGAGAATGACATCCATCGCCAGATAACGCCGCACGAGGAAGATCCTATAACCGAGCCCCTCTTCTGAGGCGATTGCCTCCGCGGCGATGAGAAACAACCACGCCGAGCCCATATTCAGCCGAAGTGAGTCGATCAGGCGCGGCCACATCTGGGGCAGAATGATCCGAGTGACGAGCTGCCAGGAGGACGCACCCAGCGTCTGCGCCTTGATCAATTGCTCAGCGGGCAGCTCCGCGGCGCGCATCCACAGATCGCGCACGATGCACGGCGCGATCCCGATGGTAATGAGTGCGATCTTGGCGACCTCGCCCAATCCCAACAGAATGAACAGGATCGGCAGCACGGCCAGCGGCGGAATCATGGCGATCGCGCTGGTGAACGGCGCGAGCACCGCCCTGACTACGGGTACCGCGCCGATCGCCAACCCCAGTGTCAGTCCAATGGAGGCGGAGAGTGCGAGCGCAACCAGGATCCGTTTCAGGCTTGCGAGGCTATCCGCCCAGAACAACACCTCGCCGCTGCGTACATCCTCCTCGGCCGTGTAGCTGTGCAGGGTCGAGATGATTGTGGAGGGAGTTGGTAGTAGCTTGTCCCCTGGGTTTGCGGCCGTGCGGATCTGCGACCCTGCGAGATAAGCGCTCAGCAGCAGGACGAAAGGCAACAGCCCGAGCAGCCAGGCGGCTCCACGCCCGGGATAGCGGTTCACTATTCTGGGCATGAGTCACTTCTCATTGCGCTTGGCTCGTGGTGGGGGCAGGGTCAAAGCTTGCCGTCGGCCGCAAGCTGCATATAAGCAGTGTCGAAGCGCAACTGGAGATTCTTTGGGTTGCCGAGAGTCCTACCCCCCGGGAACCCGATCCCGACGACGTCCGCCGAGCGTGCCCCCTGTCCCAGCAGACCGTGATTGAAGGAGAACGTGCGCACCAGGTCCATGGTTTTGACGAGATTCGGGCTGGTGGTGAAGGCGACCGCCTCAGACGGGACATTGAACATCTTCGTTGTGGCGAGCTGGCTCATGAAGCCGACCGTAGAGGTGCCGGAGGCCCGTGCCATGGTCTCCAGTGCTGCGTTCGCCCGTGGATCCTTCCCGAACATGACGGCCATGGTCTCGTACCACGCGCCAGTCAGCGCCTTGCCGAGGCTCGGGCTCGCTTTCAGCGCCGCCGACTTGACTACCATCAGATCCATGATCTCCCCGGGAATGCGGGTGGAATCAAACACCTCACTGGTGTTGGGCATTCCGGCGATCTGCGCAAGCTGCGGTTTCCACGTTACGGCCGCACTGGTTCCAGGGGCCGCGAATGCGCCGACGATGTCGGCATCAGAGGTGTTGACAACCTTGATGTCCCGTTCCCTGAGGCCCACCGTCTCCAGTCCGCGGGCCAGGAGGTAATGCGAGACCGAAAGCTGCACGAGATTGACCGATTGTCCCTTGATGTCGGCAAGTGTCTTGCCTTTACCCTTGAGGACGACGCCGTCATTGCCGTTCGAGAAATCCCCAACGATGAGTACCGTGGAATCGACGCCGCTGGCCGCGGGAATGGTCAGCGCGTCCATGTTCGTCATAGTGCACGCATCGAAGTCTCCCGCCGTGTATTGGTTTATCGACTCGACATAGTCGTTGATCTGCGTCAGGCTGATGCTGATGCCATACTTGTCGGCCCACTTCTTCAGAATACCGCTGCGGTTCGCGTAATCCCATGGCATCCAGCCGACGTAGATCGTCCACGCGACTTTGAAGCTCTTCCGCTCGGCCGCGCATGCCGTGTTGGTGTTGGACGTGGTTGCGAGAGCACAGGCGATGCAGAGCAGGCAGGCGGCGGTCAGTCTTTTCAGCGTCACGCGCATTGCGGTTTTCCTGGATGTCAGTCTCGGATACGGTCAAGAGGGGCCAGCGCGCACCGACGGGGATCTTCGGTGCGTAAGGCCGCGCCTTTACGATCTCCCGGGCTTTTGTCCCGCCGTGTATCCGAAAGCTCATGCGCGAGGAGTCGCTTTTTGACCCCCAGGCGATCTTCCGGACTGCCTCTCTCGGACCAGACACTCGCGAGCCGCTGGATCATCCATGCGCGAGCCGGAACCCTAGATGCACATTGCACCAACGGTGATGCAAAGCCTATGCCGCGTGCAAATGCCCGGCAAAGTTGCCGGCCGAAGCCTGATGACGCACTCATTCGAGGCGTGACAAGTGCCTCGCGCCCCTTTTTGGAGCGTCCCTGGAGGCTAACTCGAGGAATTTCGGTTGGTATACGCTTTGCAGCGCGAGCTGTATGGGGAGTACGCGATGACGACTGATGTCCATGTAACGAGTGAGCCGCTTTGGCAAGAATATCTACAGGGCGGAAGTCACTGGTCGGGAGTGCTTCGCCGCGGAACCACATTGCGGTTGACCGACGTCGAAGGCGGCGCGAACATCGCTACGCTCTTCTATAACTATGAAGACCGCCTCGAGCGATATAACATGGCCGATACGCTCAAGGCTCAACATGTCGCGTTTCTTACGAAAGGATGCGTGTGCTATTCGGACATGGGAAGGATACTGTGTTCCCTGACTGAAGATAGCTGTGGTTGGCACGACACCATGACCGGCGTATCGAATGCAGCCATGGTCGCCGACAAGTATGGCCGTACGCGTTTCCAGGAACAGCGCAACGACTTCTACAAGAATGGCTACGACGGATTGCTGGCTGAGCTGGGCAAATACGGCCTCGGGAAGCGCGACATCGTCGCCAACGTGAATTTCTTCACGAAGGTGACCGTCGACGACGCGGGAAGAATGCGTTTCCAGCCGGGCGCCTCCAAGGCCGGTAGCTTCGTCGACTTGCGTTTTGAGATGCATACTTTGATCGTGCTCTCGACTTGCCAGCACCCGCTGGACCCGGAGCCGGCGTACCATCCGCGCCCGGTGCGCCTTACCGCGTTCGCGACCGGCCCTGCGTCGAGCAGCGATCCGTGCCGCACACGCTGTCCGGAAAACGAGCGTGGCTTTCGCAACACCGAGATGTTGTACGCGTCATGAACTTCGGAGTGGCCGAAAGCGCGTTGGACCCGGCTTGCGCGGTGCTCGATGAGATCGTTCCGGCCGGCGAGCCGTGGACGGGAGTCGTTCGCAAGGGCCAGTTTTTCCGCATCCTGGACCTGGAGGGGAATCAGGCAGTCGACACGCTGTTCTACAACGCTGCCGATCCCACGGAGCGCTACAGCGCTGTAGATACCATTCGGGAGCAAGGTAGCCTGTATCTCACTACCGGCACGAGGCTGCTCTCCAACGTTGGCAACCTGATGCTCGTCATCGTTGCCGATACATGCGGGCGGCACGACACGCTCGGCGGCGCCTGCTCCGCCGAAAGCAATACCGTGCGCTACGCGGTCGAAAAGCGCTACATGCACAGCTGCCGTGACAACTTCCTGGCCGCGTTGGCCCGCACTGACTACGGCATCGACAAACGCGATCTATCGAGCAACATCAATTTTTTCATGAATGTGCCGGTGACGCCGGCAGGGCAACTCACATTCGCGGACGGCATCTCGGCGCCCGGGCGCTACGTCGAGATGCGCGCAGCGATGGATGTGATCGTACTCATCTCAAACTGTCCGCAGCTCAACAATCCCTGCAACGCGTATAACCCCACCCCCATACGCTTGATGGTTTGGAATGCCGCGGACGGCCCAGGCGGCGGCCCTTAGCGGTCCTTCGGCTGCGGGACGACCCGCAGATCCTCTCCCAACAAGGCCGGGACGACCCGGCACAAGCGGCCGGAAAGAGGATCGCGGATGTTCAAAAAAGTCCTCATAGCCAATCGCGGCGCCATCGCGTGTCGTATCCAACGGACCTTGCGCCGCATGGGGATTGCCGCAGTCGCGGTATATTCGGATGTCGACAAGCACTCGTTGCACGTATTGGGCGCTGATGAGGCGGTATGCCTCGGGGGCGCACCGGCTACAGAGAGTTATCTTCGACCGGACAAGATCATCGAAGCCGCGCGCGCCACCGGATCTGGTGCGATTCATCCCGGTTACGGCTTCCTGAGCGAGAACGCGGCATTCGCGGAGGCTTGCGAGACGGCCGGTCTCGCGTTCATCGGTCCTACGCCCGCGCAGATGCGCGACTTCGGGCTGAAGCACCGCGCTCGCGCTCTTGCGCAAGAACATGGATTGCCTCTCCTGCCCGGGAGTGGTGTTTTACGGGATGAGGAGGAGGGGCGCGCGGAAGCACGCCGCATAGGTTTCCCGGTCATGCTCAAGAGCACTGCGGGCGGCGGCGGTATCGGAATGCAGCTCTGCCGGACCGAGCCTGACCTTGCGGCAGCGTATGTTTCGGTGGAGCGGCTTGCCCGCAGCAACTTCAGTGATGGCGGCCTCTTTGTCGAGAAGTACATCGAGCAGGCGCGGCACATCGAGGTCCAGCTTTTCGGCGACGGCGCCGGCAGGGTCATCGCCCTGGGTGAGCGCGATTGCTCCATGCAGCGGCGCAATCAGAAAGTCATCGAGGAAACACCGGCACCCGGACTCGCGGAGGAAACCCGCCGCGAATTGTACGATGCGGCCACGCGGCTGGGCCGCGCTGTCAAGTATCGCTCCGCCGGGACAGTGGAGTTTGTGTATGACGTTTCCACCGGGCGGTTCTATTTTCTGGAAGTCAACACGAGGCTGCAGGTCGAGCATGGAGTGACGGAAGAGGTCGCGGGCGTGGACCTGGTGGAGTGGATGATACGGCTTGCCGCGGGAGAGGAGCTGGCCGAGCTCGCGAGCTACCAGCATGCGCCGCGCGGACACGCCATACAGGCCCGTGTCTACGCGGAGGATCCGAGTCGCAACTTCCGCCCTTCCAGCGGGCCGCTTTCGCAAGTGGTGTTGCCCGGCGGGGTGCGTGTCGATAGCTGGATTGAAACGGGAACCGAGGTCTCCTCTTTCTACGACCCGCTGCTGGCGAAGCTCATTGCACACGCGCCCACTCGTGAGCTGGCCCTGCAGAAGCTGCAGAGCGCCCTCGCGAGCAGCAGCATCCACGGAATAGAGTCGAATCTCGAGTATCTGCGCGAGATCATCGACACCGAAGTCTTTCGCGAAGGACGGCAGCTCACGCGTTTTCTGGCCGGTATGGAGTTCCGGACACTCTCGGTCGAGGTTCTTCGGGCCGGGACACAGGCGACCGTGCAGGATTCTCCCGGGCGGCTCGGCTTCTGGAACGTGGGCGTGCCCCCGTCCGGTCCGATGGACGATCTCGCATTCCGGCTCGCGAACGTGGCTGTAGGGAATCCCGCCAATGCAGCCGGGCTCGAGCTCACCGGAAAAGGGCCGGTGCTGAAGTTCGGCGTCGATAGCGTGATCGCGCTCACCGGGGCCGCTATGCCTGCCTCTCTCGAGGGGTGCGCGGTTCCCTTCTGGGCGCCAGTGCTGGTCAAGGCAGGTGAGGTGTTGACGTTAGGGAGTATCGACGGGCCGGGGCAGAGGGCCTATCTCGCGGTCAAGGGAGGTTTCGACGTGCCGGAGTATCTCGGCAGCCGCTCGACCTTCACGCTGGGCCAGTTTGGCGGACACGTCGGACGTACGCTGCGCAAAGGAGATGTGTTGCGGCTCGCTCACCCCAGCTCGAGCCTCGACGGGTGCGCTCCGGTGCCGCGGGACCAGATTCCAACATACGGCAACCACTGGGATATCGCGGTCACCTATGGCCCGCATGGCGCTCCCGACTTCTTCACGCCGGGAGACATCGACGCGCTCTTCCATTCCAATTGGGAAGTGCACTACAACTCGAGCCGCACAGGTGTGCGCCTCATCGGCCCCAAGCCGCAATGGGCGCGCGCCGATGGCGGAGAAGCGGGACTCCATCCATCCAACATTCACGACAACGCGTACGCTATCGGCGCAATCGACTATACCGGAGACATGCCCGTCATTCTCGGGCCGGACGGACCCAGCCTTGGCGGTTTCGTGTGTCCGGCGGTCATCACGCGGGCTGATCTGTGGAAAGTGGGACAGTTGCGGCCCGGCGACACGATTCGCTTTCACGATGTCACGAGTCGCGACTCCGCAGCGCCCCTGAATCGCTCGGTGCAAAAACGGTCGCCCCAGACGAGCCGCGCGCGCACACCTGGCCTCGGCTCGCCGAGCCCCATACTTCACTGCCTCGAAGGTGAGGGACGGGTTCCCGTGTGCTATCGCCATTCCGGTGAGGACTATCTGCTCATTGAGTATGGCGCGCCGGTTCTCGATCTCGAGTTGCGTTTTCGGGTGCACGCCTTGATGGAATGGCTCGTCCGCCGTGACGTACCGGGGATCATCGACCTGACCCCAGGTATCCGCTCCTTACAGGTTCACTATGACAGTCGCGTGCTGTCGCAACCCTCCTTGTGCGAGCTGCTGTTGGATGCGGAGCAGGAGCTACCCTCGGTCGATGAGCTCGAGGTGCCGAGCCGGGTCGTGCACCTGCCGCTTTCATGGGATGATCCGGCTACGCGGGTCGCGATCGAAAAATACATGCAATCCGTTCGGCCGGATGCACCCTGGTGTCCGAGCAACATCGAGTTCATCCGCCGCATCAACGGCCTGCATTCGATCGAGGAGGTGCGCCGGATCGTCTTCGAGGCGAGTTATCTGGTGATGGGACTCGGCGACGTCTACCTCGGCGCGCCTGTGGCTACTCCCCTGGACCCACGACATCGCCTGGTAACGACCAAATACAACCCGGCTCGCACCTGGACACCCGAAAATGCGGTGGGTATCGGTGGTGCGTATCTGTGCGTCTATGGAATGGAAGGCCCGGGTGGATATCAGTTCGTCGGCCGGACCGTGCAGATGTGGAATCGCTATCGACGCACGGACGATTTCCGCGATGGAAAGCAGTGGCTGTTGCGCTTCTTCGACCAGATTCGCTTTTTCCCGGTGACCGCGGCGGAGCTCACGCAGATGCGCGAGGATTTCCCATATGGTCGCTTCCGGTTGAAAGTGCAGGAAACGCATCTCAGGCTGCGGGACTACCGCGCCTTTCTACAGGAAAACGCGTCTTCTATTGCGCAGTTCAAGGCGCGTCAGCAAGCGGCTTTCGAAGCCGAGCGCGAGCGGTGGAACGAGCCGGGCGGTGCGCTCGAAACTGACGGGTTGTCTGGAGGCGAAGAGGGTGGGGCACGTGTAGGAGCGCACGGTTCCGCAAGGAGCCTCTCTGTTGCATTCGGTGGCGGAGCTCTGGCGGGCGCCGAGGACGTGGCATCCGTGCCGAATTCCCCGGTCGGTTCGGGCCTGCCCGAGGGATGTGTCGCGGTAAGCTCGCCGGTAGCCGGAAGTGTTTGGACCCTGACAGCGGAGATCGGCACGCGAGTTTGCGTTGGAGATGCTCTCGTGATCGTAGAAGCCATGAAAATGGAGATACCTATCACGGCTGAAGAAACGGGTGAGGTCGTCGAGATCCGCTGCGCACGGGGCAAGGCGGTTTCGGCGGGCGAGACCTTGCTCGTTCTGCGACCTCTTTGAGAGGTAAAGGATAGCGCCATGGCTGGGCTGGATTCATTGTTGATCACTTCTCTGTTGGAAGGCTATCGCGCGCGCCGCTTCTCGCCGCTCGACGTCGTCGATCAGGTGATCGCGACCATCGCCCGAGTTCCCGACAGTGGTGTGTGGGTGACCTTGTTGGAGCGCGAGCGTATTCTGCAGTATGCCGCCGCGCTGGCCCGGCAAGATCCAGGCGCGTTGCCTCTTTACGGGGTGCCTTTCGCGATCAAGGACAACATCGACCTGGAGGGCATTGCGACCACGGCGGGGTGTCCTGATTACGCGTACACGCCTGTCAGATCGGCCTGGGTCGTCCGTAAGCTCATCGAGGCTGGGGCTGTTCCGATCGGCAAAACGAACCTCGATCAGTTCGCCACGGGTTTGGTTGGGACGCGCTCCCCATACGGGGTGGCGCGGAACAGCTTCGACTCCGCATACATCCCGGGGGGCTCCAGCTCCGGATCTGCTGTGGCCGTAGCCATGGGCCTGGTGAGTTTCGCGTTGGGCACGGACACGGCGGGCTCCGGCCGAGTGCCGGCCGCGTTCAACAACATCGTGGGTTTGAAGCCAACTTGCGGCGTCCTGAGTGCAAGCGGCGTCGTTCCCGCTTGCCGTTCGTTGGATTGTGTGTCGATCTTTGCGATGACGGCTGACGATGCCGCACGCGTGTATGGCATAGCAGCCGGGTTCGATCCGGAGGACTGCTACTCGCGCGCGGCCAGCCCGCCGCCTGGAAATCTGGCGGGCCGCTTTCGTTTCGGCGTGCCGCAACCCGGTCAGCTCCAGTTCTTCGGCGATGACGAATATGCGCGCCTGTTCGATGAATCGGTGAGGCGCCTGGAGGGACTCGGAGGCAGCCGGGTGGAGGTCGACGTCGAGCCCTTTCTGGCGGCCGCCCGGCTGTTGTACGAAGGTCCCTGGCTCGCGGAGCGCTACTGTGCGGTGGGGGACTTTCTCGAGCGCCAGCCGCGGTCTGTGCATCCGGTTACTCGCCAGGTCATCCTGGGCGGTCGGGACCTCAAGGCCGTGGATGCCTTTCGCGCCCAATATCGGTTGATGGAGCTGCGTCGGAAAAGCGAGCGGACCTGGCGCGAGGTCGACGTGTTGGTCACGCCGACGGCCGGCACTATATATCGCATCGATGCGGTGGAGTCCGATCCCATTCGGCTGAACTCAAATCTTGGCTACTACACCAACTTCGTCAATCTTCTGGATCTTGCGGCAGTGGCCGTACCGGCGGGCTTTCGCACTGACGGGCTGCCATTCGGGGTTAGCCTGGTCGCCCGCGGGGGCATGGACCTGCATCTGCTCTCGCTCGCAGATCGCTTCCACCGCTCGAGCTCAACGACGTTGGGCGCCCTTGCGGTGTCTCATCCGCCAACGGTCACCACCGCAGCGGCGCCCATGGCGTCCGGGGCGAGCAGCGGTACCGGCCTGACAGGCCACGGCTCCGCTGCGCCGAAGGCTGTGGACGCTCCAGAAACAATTCCGATCGCCGTCTGCGGTGCGCACATGGCGGGACTTCCTCTCAACCATCAACTCACGAGCCGCGGCGCCGCATTCCTGTCCCGTACCCACACTGCGCCAAGCTATAGACTCTACGCGCTCCCTGGTGGACCTCCCCATCGCCCTGGCTTGGTCCGGGTCAACACTGGCGGGGCGTCGATCGAAGTGGAAGTCTGGTCAGTGCCGGCCGCGCACTTCGGCAGCTTCGTAGCCGGCATCCCGGCTCCGCTGGGAATCGGCAAGGTCGAGCTGGAAACGGGCGAGCAGGTCGCCGGTTTCACCTGTGAGTCCTACGCGACCGCAGCCGCGGAAGACATCACTTCCTTCGGCGGCTGGCGACGCTACCTGAGCTGATCGGTCGTCCTGGCGCTGAAGAGGCGTTCGCCTCGTCCTGCATCCTACGGAGTTGCTCGTGTTGGTCGCCATGATGCGGTGCCGCGGCGCTTGAAGCACTCCGGCGCCGCGGCATGCAACTTGCGCATTTTCGGGCCGCGATGCCCTCGTCGAGCTCTGTCAAAATCGTCTATGTGGCCATGGCTGCGAACCTCGGAATCGCCGCCACGAAGTTCACGGCTGCGGCGGTTACCGGTAGCTCGGCCATGCTGGCGGAAGCTATTCATTCCGTGGTCGATACGGGCAACCAGCTCCTGTTGCTATTTGGCCTGCATCGCAGCCGCCGCCCCGCCGATGACGTGCATCCCTTCGGCCACGGTAAGGAGCTCTACTTCTGGGGGCTGATCGTAGCGATCCTGCTATTCGGCGTCGGCGGGGGCATGGCTCTGCTCGAAGGCGTGTTGCACCTGTTGCGACCCCGGCCTCTGGAGGATCCATTCTGGGCGTATCTGGTCCTTGGTGTCGCCGTGGTATTCGAGTCCACCTCGTTCGTGACCGCGACCCGCGAGCTGTTGCGACGTCGCGGGCCGCCCGAGTTCTGGCGGCGCGTGCATGTGAGCAAGGATCCTTCCGTCTATACAACCTTCTTCGAGGATCTGGCCGCGCTCCTCGGTCTGGCCGTTGCCTTTCTCGGCATTTATTTCGGGCACCGGACAGGAAACCTGTATCTCGACGGAGTTGCATCGGTCATCATCGGTGTGATTCTTGCGGCCGTCGCTTTCACTCTCGTCTATGAGACGCGGGGTCTGCTGATCGGGGAGAGCACGAGTCCCGAAGTCGTAGCGGACATTCGCAGGATCGTTGCGGCGGATAGCTCGATCGACGCAGCGCGTACGCCGCTGACCATGCATCTGGCGCCGTTCGAGATCCTTCTCAATCTCGAGGTCATCTTCAAACCCAACATCCCAGCCGCGGAGCAGGTCGCGGCGGTAGAGCGTATCGAGAAGGCAATCCGGCAAAAATATCCTGCCATTACCCGCATTTTCATCGAAGCCCGCCGTGGCGAGACGGCTCAAAACAACTCGATCGGGTCTACGTCCAGCGCCCAGCGGACCCTTCGGGCGCTCGGCAACTGCTCCACCTCCGGAAGCCATGAATCCAGGAAATGATGCAGGTTGGAGCGCTCCCGGCATTCGACGAGAAGTTGCGCGTGATAGCGGCCCGCGCGCTTGGCCATTGCTGCTGGCACGGGCCCGAGCAAGCGCAGTCCTCCAGGGGGAGTGCCGGCGAGCTTGCGAGCTTCGGTCAGGAATTCCAGGGCATCCTGCGCGGTCTTGGCGGAGTCCCGTACGGCCGCGAGCCGGCTGAACGGGGGCCATGACGCCTGCGCTCTCTCCGTCAACGCCGTACGTGCAAACCCTTCATAACCCTCGTGTAGCAGACTCAGCAGCAATGGATGACCCGGAAACTCAGTCTGGATCAATACCTCGCCAGGCTTTGTGCCACGCCCGGCGCGGCCGGCGACCTGGACAATCGTTTGCGCAAGCCGCTCAGGGGCGCGAAAGTCAGTACTGAACAGTCCTTGGTCCGCGTTGAGGACCACAACGAGGGTCACGTTGGGGAAATCATGGCCCTTGGTCACCATCTGCGTCCCTACCAGAATCCGCGCTTCGCCCGAGGACATGCGGTGTACGACTTTTTCCATGTCTCCACGCTTACGGACCACGTCCCGATCCAGGCGTGCCAGAGTCACTCCGGGGAAGAGGTTGGTGAGACTCTCCTCGATGCGCTCTGTGCCTTGTCCAACAGGCTTTACGGCGAAACCGCATTGTGGGCACCGGGACGGCAGAGCGGAGTCGAGTCCACAGTGGTGGCAGCGCAGCCGTCCCGCGGACAGGTGCACTGTGAGCCGGGCGTCGCACTCCGGACACGGAGCGATCCAACCACAAGCGGTGCAAAGAAGGGTGGGGGCGTAACCGCGACGGTTGAGAAATATCAACACCTGGCCGTCTTCACGAAGGTGGCGCTGAATCGCCTGGATGGCAGCCGTCGAAATGCCCGAATGAAGCGTGTTCGCGCGCAAGTCGACCAGTGTCGTGCGAGGGGGGGCGGCTGCAGCCGCCGCACGATTGGGAAGCGAAAGACGGACATAACGTCCGCCGGCGACATTGTGCAAGGACTCGAGTGCCGGAGTCGCGGAGCCAAGCACGACCGGGATGTCTGCGCGTTGTGCGCGCACTACGGCCAGGTCACGAGCGGAGTATCGAAATCCCCCTTCGTGCTGTTTAAACGAGGGGTCATGCTCTTCATCGACGACGATGATGCCGAGGTTGGGGACGGGCGCGAAGACCGCGGAGCGTGTGCCGAGTACGATGCGTGCGTGTCCGCTGAATGCTTCCCGCCATGCGACTGCTCGCTCGTGATCGGTCAGTGCGGAATGCAGTACGGCCATGGAGGTATCGAAACGCTCTCGAAACCGTCCGACAAGTTGCGGTGTGAGGCCGATTTCCGGAACCAACACGAGTGCTCGGTGGCCTTGCGTAAGCGCGCGTTCTACAACGCGCAGGTATACCTCCGTCTTGCCGCTACCGGTGACTCCATGGAGGACGAATGCTCCAAAGCGGCCGAGCGCGCTGACAACCGCCTCGATCGCGGCCCGCTGCTCATCACGCAGCTCCGGCCCCGGTGTTCGCACGGAGAAATGTGCGTCCTGGCTGGCGATCACGACGTCAGCTGATGTAATCCAGGCACGCTCTTTCAGAGCCTTGGCGGCGACTCTCCAGTTAGGCAGTGCGCCGTCCAGACTAGCCGCGGAAATGGCGGAACTGGTAGACGCACCGTCATTGCTGGGATCGACTGGTGCCGGAATAGCAGCGCCCGCCGATGTCGCTTTATCTGCAGGAGTATCGCCATCTGCAGGGGTATCCCCGTCGGCAGGGGTGTCTCCATCGGCAGGGGTGTCCTCGGCGACGGCTGCAAGATAGGCCAACAACTCGCGCTGCTTCGGCGCACGCCGAGGCTCTCCGCGCGCGTACGCTTCCCGCCCCGCCGTCGTGACCGACCACCGTTCCTCGTGTACCTCCGCGTCGGCGCCTTCCCGCAAGGCTTTGGGCAGTGCGGTGGCGAGCACCTCGCCCACAGGGTGGTGGTAGTACTCGGCGGCCCACCGAAGTAGCGCCAGGGCGGAGGCGTCGAGGACAGGCTTCCGGTCGAGCACCTCCAGAATGGCCTTGAGCCGATCTTCCGGAAGATCGGAAGAGCCGGCCACTTCCATGACGATTCCGACCAGCCGCTGCCTCCCAAAGGGAACCCGGACCCGCATTCCGGGCTCGATCGGTGCCGGTGATGCGCCCTTTTGGGGCGGCAAATAGTCGAACAGGCGCTTGAGCGGGGTGTCGAGAGCCACGCGAAAAACGCAAGGCAGGGTCATGTTCTCCGAAAAATCAGAAACTTACGAGAGAGCGGGCGAGTCAACCCGAGCGCGAGTACGCGCGTTATACGAGGCATGTCAGAGTTTGCTACGCTCGCGTCGCCTTATAGCATGCCGGTTGCACCACACGGCGACGTGGATCTGTCGGATTCGTCTACCAATGTCCGTTCTCGAACGCTGAACCAGTTTCTGGCCGGCGTAGAGCTCAAGGCATTCAAAATCGCTCAAGCGGCCCTCCGGCACGAGGACGACGCATTGGATGCGGTCCAGGATGCAATGCTGCAGCTTGCTCGCGCCTATGCGGACAAGCCGGCGGAAGAGTGGAAGCCGCTCTTCTACCGCATCCTGGAGAATCGAATTCGTGACATGCAACGGCGCCGGACGGTGCGGGGGCGAGTCATCGCCTGGTTGCCGTTTCGTGGGGACGACGAGGACGACGATCCGGATCCGATTGCGCTGGCGCCCAGTACTGATCCTTCTCCGGTGAAGAAATTGGAGTTGGACGAGGCAATGGGGGCTTTGGAGAAAGCACTGGCCGAGCTTCCTCGGCGGCAGCAGCAGGTATTCATGCTGCGCACGCTTGAAGGGCTCGATGTGGCTGAGACGGCAGTCGCGATGGGCTGCTCGGAGGGAAGTGTCAAAACGCATTACTTTCGCGCGCTGCAGGCGCTGCGGGAGCAACTTGGGGAATCGTACGTATGAGCGCGCAGGGTGAACAATTATCAGACTTCGAGCGGCAGTCGCGCCTGGTGCTCGAGGAGAGTGTGCATCGTATTGACAGCCGGGTTCGGTCCCGTCTGAATCAGGCGCGCCAGGCGGCGCTTGAAGCGGCGGCAGCACGGCGCCGGCCCGCTTTTTGGCGTTTGTTTACTCTGATGCCGGCCGCCGGCGCGCTGGCTGCGGCCCTTCTGGTTGCCTTGGTCCTGTGGCATCGAACGGGCCAGATGGATCTGGTGCCCCTGCCGCCTGTCGAGAGCGCACATCCGGGTGAGGACCTGGATCTGCTTGCCGATGGCGAGGCCCTGGAGCTGGTACAGGAAGGAGACGGCTCCGGCTCTTTTTATGAATGGGCGGCCGATCAATCGGAGGCGAACAGCGGCGAGACGGATACCTGATGTTGAGCCGGCGCTCACGAGTGGTGTGGGCCATCGCTGTGTTGACGGTGAGCTCCGGTGTGGGTTTTGCCGACGACGCGCGTAAAGCCTCGGATCCCCCCCTCGATGATGAATTGCTGGAATTTCTCGGCAGCGTCGATACCGCGAGCGACGATGGCGAGTGGATTGAGTATCTCTCGGAAACCGACATAAACAAGGTGACGGCGAAACCTGACAATCCAACGGTGGTGGCGGCGAAACCCGCCGCGCCCTCTCAGCCAGAGAAGTCCGGCGCACCGGGAGCGAAACAAAATGAATAAGCGCTCTCTGCTGTTGAGCCTGCTTCTCGCAGTGGCGGTGCCCGTGCTTGCCCAGCAGCCACCTCCGCCGCCAAACGCTGATGCTCCCGCGTCGGGTGTACCTTGGTCGAGCCTCTCGCCCGACCAGCAGAAGCTCCTTTCGCGTTTCGGAAATCAGTGGGGCACGCTGCCTCCGCAGCGGCAGCAGGCTCTCGCGCGCGGTAGTCAACGTTGGTTGGGGATGTCGCCCGACGAGCGAGGCATGGCGCGCCAACGTTTCCAACAGTGGCATTCCCTACCCGCTGACCAGCGTGAGGCGTTACGCCAACGGTGGGAGCGCTTCCAGTCCCTACCTCCAAACCAGCAGGCGGCGGTGCGTCAGAATTTCCGGAAGTTCCAGCAGCTACCGCCCGAACAGCGTAACGCGCTTCGCCAACAATGGCGCCAGGCTAGCCCTGCCCAGCGCCAACAGATGTTGCAGCAAGGCCGCGAACGACGCATGCAACGCATGCAACGGATGCCGCAGCCCCACATGCCTCCGCCACACATGCCGATGCGGGCGCCACCACGGCGCTGAGCGGATGGCGTGACGCCGTCAAGGATTCTTCCTCCGCAGCCGGGCTCCGATCTCGTCGGGCTCCGCCAGAGATTTCCTCTCAGCGAGCCGCCGCCGTCCCCCGAGGCCGCACGGGAATGGGCACGTTGCAAACATCAACATGTCCGGCCGGGACCTTGAACCACTCTTCATGCCGGTTGCGGCGTGCTTCGATATAGTCGGTGAAGGTTTGGGTGTCCGTGCGGAGCTCTTCCAAAGGGGTTCTCTGCGCTTCCGGCACGTCGGATGCCACTTTGAACGACAGAATGCGCAGTCGCTGCTCGGGTTTTTCATAGAAGCCGAGCGCCCCGGTGCCTCGCGGAAGAGAGGACAGCAGCTCCATACCCTGCACAACTTTCCCGAGCAGTGTTGCGTTCCGGTCGAGGTGTCTAGGCGCCTGCCCTATGACCGCGTAGAGCTCCGTGCCACCGCCGCTGTCGACGTCGTTATCGCGTCCTGCCCCCACCATACCGTAGCAATGGATCAACCATGCACGCCCGAGCTTGGGATCGAGCCCAACTGGAAACCCATCCGAAAAACCAACTTCCGGCGCATAGGTGTCGGGCTCTGCCAGGGGCATGAAGGGCAGCCCACGTGAGCTGCGCTCGAACTCTGCCGCGACGGTCCGCTGAGCGTTGCCGATCGGTTTCTTCCCTTCAGGATCTCCCCACTGCACGACGTAGTTGTCCTGCACTCTCTCGATCCCCAGTCCGTTGAAATAACCCTGGCGCGTGAGCGCTTCGACGTTGGCCACGTAGTGCGGCGCGAACTGCGGGGCGAGCTCGATGATCACGCGTCCCGAAGGGAGATCCATGTAGATCGTGTTTTGCGGATCGATCGGGCGCCAATCCGCCGGAGTGGAGGCCGCGAGCACGTCGGCGGCCAACATCGGCTTCTTCGCCGGTTGCTGCCCTGTCGCCGGGGCTGCAGCGTGCAGTCCGGATCCACTTGACGCCGCTACTATCATCAGCGCCAGTCGTCCCAACGCTCGTATGCGCGCGACCTTTTCTGTCTTCCTCGTTTTCAACCGTTCGCCCCGCCTTCAGCCGACTGCCTTGACCGCCTGTATCAGTTCCGCGCCGGCCTTTTGTGCATCTCCATACAGCATGCGCGTGTTGTCGAGATAGAACAAAGCATTTTCGATGCCCGAGAAGCCCGCTCCCTGGCCGCGTTTGATCACTATGACGTTCTTCGCCTTGTCGGCGTTGAGAATGGGCATGCCGTAGATGGGACTCGATTTGTCCGTGCGTGCCACGGGGTTTACCACGTCGTTCGCGCCGATGATGAGCGCGACGTCGGCGGTCTCAAACTCCGCGTTGACCTCGTCGAGATCCGCGATGAGGTCGTAGGGTACTCCGGCCTCCGCAAGCAACACGTTCATGTGACCTGGCATGCGACCTGCGACCGGGTGGATCGCAAACTTCACGGTGACCCCCCGATCGATGAGCAATTGACAAAGCTCCCAGATCTTATGCTGTGCCTGGGCGACCGCCATACCATAGCCGGGGACGACGATCACCTTCTGCGCGAAAGCCATCATGACGCCGACGTCGGCCGCCTCGATCGGCTTCAGGCTACCCGTAACCGCGCCGGTCGCGGCTGCGCCGGTATCACCGAAGCCCGAGAATAGAACGTTAGCCAGCGACCGGTTCATCGCCTTCGCCATCAACTGCGTGAGCAGCGTGCCGGCGGAGCCGACCACGGTGCCTGCAATGATCATGGCGGCGTTGTTCAATACGAACCCCTCGAAGCCCACGGCCAGCCCTGTGAGGGCGTTATAAAGCGAGATGACGACGGGCATGTCCGCCCCGCCGATCGGCAACGTCATGGTGACCCCGAGGACCAACGCAAACACGAACATCCCGGTGACCATGCCGGTGGGAGCGCTCAAGTGCAGCGAAATGAGAACGCCGTGGCCAATCGCCGCGAGCAGGATCAGCAGGTTCAATATCTGCAGGCCGCGGAAACGCACACTGCGCTTGATGAGCCCCTGCAGCTTGCCGAAGGCGATCGCGCTGCCGGAGAAGGACACCGCGCCGATAATGCCGCCTACGACTGCGAGCGCTGCTCCGGCGTGTGATTCCAACCCGCCTCGATAGAGCTCGACCGCGGCAATCGCCGCCGCCGCGCCACCGCCCATGCCGTTATACAGCGCGATCATTTGCGGCATGTCGGTGATGGCGACCCGCTTGCCGCTCCACCAAGCGAACACGCCTCCGACGAGGATCGCGGGAATGATCCATTCGTAGTTGGACATGCCCGGATAAGCGAAGGTGACGGCCGTCGCCACGAGCATGCCGGCGCCGGCCCAGGTGATGCCGCTGCGCGCGGTCACCGGTGAGCTCATGCGCTTCAAGCCGAAGATGAAGAGCGCTGCTGTTACGAAATAGCTTGCCTGAATGATCAGGTCGCGCGAGGACTGATCCAACATCAGTGCCTCCCGTGGCCGCCGCCGGCCTGACGCGGCCCGGCCTGGCGCGGCCCGCTGGACTTGAACATCTCCAGCATTCGCTCGGTCACGACGTAGCCGCCTACCGCGTTACCTGCCGCGAGCAGCACGCCGATGAAGCCGATGACCTTCTCCAATGGCGTGTGTGCGTTTCCAAGGGCAACCATCGCGCCGACCAGAACGATGCCGTGAACGAAGTTCGATCCTGACATCAATGGTGTGTGCAGGATCACCGGCACTCGCGAGATGACCTCGTAGCCCGTGAAGGCCGCGAGCATGAAAATATAGAGCGCAACAATACCCGTCATGTACCCACCTTTTTTCGTTGTCAGTGGCCTTGGCCGGCGCCTTGCGGGACCGATAGGGAAGCGGTGCGCCGGGTAAAGGCGGCGCCACGCTCAGCCGATCGCGGCTCGTGTTGGTTCGTGTTTGATCTCGCCCGCATGCGTGAGGCATGCCTTGGCGAACACCTCGTCGTTCCAGTCGATCTTCAGCTCGCCCTTGTCCAGGGCGGGCTTCAGGAAGTTCAAGAGGTTGCGCGCATACATCTCGCTCGCGTTGTAGGCGAGATCGCCGGGGAGGTTGATCGGGCCGATGACTTTGACACCCTGATGCTCGACGATCTCCCCCGTGCGGGTGAGCTCGCAATTTCCACCTTGCTCGGCAGCAATGTCGACCACGACGGAGCCGGGTCTCATACGTTCGACCGCTCCGCGCGAGATGATTTTTGGAGCAGGACGTCCGGGCACCGAGGCCGTGGTAACGACGGCATCCGCGGCGGCGATACGTGAGTCGAGGATTTCCTGCTGCTTACGCTTTTCCTCCTCCGTCAGCTCACGAGCATAGCCTCCCGCCCCCTCGGCACTCACTCCGGTATCGACAAACTTCGCGCCAAGCGACTTCACCTGCTCTTTGGTGGCGCTGCGCACGTCGTAGGCCTCGACCACCGCACCGAGCCGTCTGGCCGTGGCGATTGCCTGCAATCCAGCTACGCCGGCACCTATGACGAGCACCTGAGCGGGCCGAATGGTTCCCGCCGCGGTGGTGAGCATGGGCATGAATTTCTGCAGATGGTCGGCAGCGATCAGCACGGCCTTGTATCCCGCGATGGCAGCCTGTGAGGACAGGGCGTCCATGGACTGAGCCCGGGAAATACGCGGGACGAGCTCCATCGCGAAACTCGTAATGCCGCGCTCCTGCAGCGCCTTGACTTCCGCCCGGCGGGCGTGCGGCTGCATGAAGCCAATGACCACAGCCCCCTTCTTCAGGCGCGCGATCTGCTCCACGGAGAGAGGCTGGACCGTGAGCACCACGTCCGAGTGTTCCAGCACGGCATCTGGGGAATCCGCCCATTCGACGCTCTTGTACGCTGAATCAGGAAATTGCGCGCGAATTCCTGCCCCGCGCTCGATCAGTACCCGGGCGCCGCTCTGGGAAAGCTTTCCGGCAACTTCCGGAACCACACTTACACGCGTTTCCAGCGGCATGCCCTCCCGGAGCGCACCAATTGTCACTGCCATGCACGGCCCTCATGGGAAGCTCGCCGTGGCCGGTCGACCACGGTGTCAGAAATGTTTAATCGGATGAAGATATTGCGATGTTGAATTCTTGCATAAAAGTGCCTTATCTTACACCTGCCATGCTAGGCATCGATCTTGAACGCGCCGATCACGGCGACCACGATGACCTGCGGATCGTCTCCACTCTGGCGGCGCGCGGGCTCTCTCAGCTCGTCCTGCGCACCGATGTGGCGGGCATGCCTCTCGAGTGGATCGACTACAAGGAGGCCGCGCGACTGTACCACCAGGAGCAGGTTGCATATACCTGTGGCTCCACGCTGTACAAGCTCTATGGCGGCGTGAACGCCAAGACGGGCCGCCGGACCATCCTCGAAGTCAACTCCATTGTCGCCACCATCGGACATACGGGCAACCCCGGTAACACCAGACACGACTACGTGCCGCCGCTGAACAACCAGACATTGTTTCGGCGTGACGCATACTTGTGTATGTATTGTGCCGTGCGTTTCCCGTCGCGCGAGTTGTCGCGAGATCACATCAGGCCGTTCAGCCAGGGCGGGCTGGATATCTGGACCAACGTCGTGACGGCCTGCCGCCGTTGCAACAACCAGAAGGCCTCGCGCACGCCGGAACAGGCCAAAATGCAGCTTATCGCGGTGCCTTTCACTCCGACGTATGCAGAGTATATTTTCCTGAAGGGGCGGCGCGTGCTTGCCGACCAGATGGAATACCTGCTGGCCCACTTCCCTCGCTCGAGCCCGTTGCACGCTCGTATCCAACGTTGGCTGTCCTGATTGGCACAGGGCGAGGCCCTTGATATTCCTTATAGACGCTTCGGTTTACGTCTTTCGCGCGTATCACTCGACATTGCCGGACAGGGTGGATCGGGATGGGAATCCGGTGCACGCGGTGTTTGGCTTCGCGCGTTTCCTGGGCGATCTCATCGAGCGGGCGCGTCCCCGCTACATTGCTGTGGCTTTCGACCAGAGGGCCGCGAACTCTTATCGCAGCCGCATCTATCCAGCCTATAAAGCCAATCGCGAGCCGGCGCCAGTCGACCTGGTCGTGCAGTTCCAGCATTGCCGTGAGCTATGTCGGCATCTTGGGCTCGCCGCGTTCGTCGATCCGGAATACGAGGCGGACGACATCATCGGAACGCTTGCGAGTCTCATGCGCGAGGAAGGCGTGCGCTCAGCCTTTATCACACGCGACAAGGATCTTGCCCAGCTGGTCCGCAGTGGGGATCTGTACTGGGATTTCGGTGCACGGGAGCAATTCGGCTATCACGACATCGAGCGTTATTTCGGCGTCAGGCCCGAGCGCTTCGCCGACTACCTGGCCCTGACTGGCGATGAGGTGGACAACATTCCCGGAGTGCCCGGAGTAGGGCACAAAACCGCCGCCTCTCTGATGAAGGCATTTGATTCGCTCGACGAGCTTTACGCCGACTTGAGCCGGGTCATCGGACTGAAGCTTCGGGGTGCGCGTACTCTGAGCGAGAAGCTGCGTGAGCATCGCGACTCTGTGTTTCTCGCGAGAAGGCTCACGCATATCACCTGCAATATGCAACTGGGCATCGAAGCCGAGGATTTGCGGCGTCGACGGCCCGACGGCCCCGCGTTGGCGGCGTTCTATGACCGTCTGGGCTTCGGTTCGTTCCTGAGGCACCAGAGCGAGCGCTTGGCGCGCTTGCCCGTGAATTAACGCTCGGACACGATCTCGCCTGCTACGCAGCCGAGCGGCTCTCCGTCCCCGTCCGTAGCCCGGGCCTCGAGGAAGACGTCCCTGCCTGCCAAGGACTGCGTGTCGATGCGGACGATGTGGCTGCCGTCGGGCTGCAATCGAGAGCTGTAGCGGGATGCGGGGAGCTCACGCTTTTCGGTATCCGCCAGAATGATTTTCCGATCGCGCGGCACTCCCGGTACGCGCAATATGGCAAATTTCGTGTCTCGACCGAAGCGCAGCGAGCTGCATTCAGCGCCGCGGGTCGCGGCAGCCGCGACGTTGAAGAACGTCGTCTGGCTCGAGTCGAGATTCGGCACAGCGGATTCGTGACCGAACCACCCGCCGGCGACTCCGAGCAATCCTCCGATCAGCACCGAGGCGGCCATGCGCCAGCCGGCCGCAGCCTGTGCCCGCCGAGGGAGCGTTGCCGGTGCACGTACCGGTCGCGGCCGCCGCGGCATGTTGAGTTTGATGGTGCGCCAGGCTTCGACGTCCTCGACGCATTCCGAGCAGCACATCATGTGCATCTCGAAAGCTTCGAGTGTTTGTGGGTCCAGGCCATCCGCCACGTAGATGGCGGCCGTCTGCCTTGCTTTGAACTGTGCGTGATCCATGGTTCTCCCTACCCATGCGTCGAATGTGCGGAAGAGGATTCGCTAAAGCCGAAGCCAGCCTTCCTGAGAATGTCGCCGAAGCGCTGCCGCGCCCGCCACAAGACCTGATTGAACTGCATGTCGGTCAGTTGCAACGATTCGCGGATTGCGGTGCGCGGCTCCTCCTGCAGGTAGAACCGCTCCAGGACTTCCCGGTCGCGCTGCACTGGCAGGTGATCCATCAGATCGCGCACGTGCTTGGCAAGTTGCTCATGGTCGAGACGCTCTTCCAATGACAACGCCTCATCCTTGAGGTTGGTAAGTAGCTCTCGATCATTCTCGTGACGCCGGGAGAGCTCTCCGCGCCAGTGCGCGGTCGCCAGCTTGCAGGCCGTGCGGTAGAGATAGCCCCCGAGGTTGCTTGGATCATCGAGCCCTTCGGTGCGGATTTTCTTGATCGCTTGCAAAAATGTGCGCTGTAGCAAATCGTCAGCAGCATCACGATCGATGCGCCTATGGTGGAATACCTGCATCAAGGGGCGCCGATATCTCAGATAAAGTTGATTTTGTAGCTCGCTGCGTTCCGCTACGGCCTCCACAAGTGAAAAATCGCCATTTTCGTCGCTGCCGAGCGGCTTCTCGGCGGTAGTGGCAGTGCTAGTGGTACTGGGCTCGTCAGGGGCTTCTACGATGTAAGTCATGGACGTGCTTCCCGATCCGCTTCTTGCTGACGGCAGACGCTTGCGGAGCGGCGCTCCGTCGCGAGCAGACAAGCATCGGCCAGCGGCACACCATCCAGGTATGGTGGCCGCGATCCCGGCTTCGAACGGCGCGCCCTCTTCAGCATGCGCCCTTCCACGACCCCCGCCAGAAACTGGTCTGGGCTCAATTTAGCATAGCGCGGAGTGGACCATATCCCGGCCAGTAAGCCCGCCAGAATGGCGGTGGAATTGGAGCTGCCCTGTTCCAATCGATATTGAGAGGGAGGTTTTCCCGCCCCGACCACGCACGCACTGGGTGCCCCAATGTTGATCCCCAAAGGCGCCGAACTAGTCCCCGGTGAAAGCATGTCGTCGTTCCCGATTGGGATAGCTCTTACGATGCGACGAAAGTCGTAAGCGGCGGGGTAGCCCGCTGCGGGCTCTCCCTTGTTGGGTACACTGGCGACCACAATGGCCGCCACCGGCGAGCCGGGCCGATCAGCAATCTCGCGGAATGCGGCATCGAGCTCCGGTGTCGTGATCATCCAGTGTGCACTGAAACTGAGGATGCGCGCACCCATCTGCGTCGCATATTTGAGCGCGCGGAGCAGGCGGTCCGGGTTGGCGCGGATGGCTTCGCCTTCACAACCCGCAATTCTCAAGATCATCAATCGTGCACCGTCCGACCCCGGCGCTGCGATACCGACCCGGTTATTGCGTTCGGCGGCGACGAGGCTGGCCATGAAGGTGCCGTGACTGGGCAAGTTGCGGCAATTGCCCTTGGGGGCGACGTCCGGGCTGTTGTCGACAAAGTCCCAGCCATGCAGGTCATCGATGTAGCCATTGCCATCGTCGTCTACCCCGGCTTTTCCCCGGGCTTCCGCTTCATTCGTCCAAAGCTGATGGCGCAATTCTTCGTGGTCGATCCAGGCGCCGTCATCGAACACCGCTACGGTCACTGGTTTGGAGTGCTTATCCGCGTTCCAGGCCAGCGAGCCCGCGACATAATCAACCCACCAGAGGTTGCCCGCTCGGTATGCACAATCATTCGTCCGGGTGGCATCGGTCGGGGGCGCGGGTAGGAGGTCGGAGCAAGCGACCGGCTGACACGGGAAGCCGGGCGGCAGTTGTGCTCCTGCTGGCGTGATGCTCCCTAGCACAACCAAGCATAGAAAGGCTTTGTGCCTGAACCACATACCCGCATTCTATGCGCTGTACGTGACGAACTGTGCGGCCAACCGACGACCTGGCCTTCCAAGACAAAAGTCTCATACGGAGACGTGGACACTTCAGGCCTATGGGGGAGCGGTGCTCCAGCCGCGACAAGCGAACGCATCCGCTTGTCACTACTCCGCGACTCCGATGGCCATTGGCCCGATGGATCGATGTGTTTGCCTGGACCCCGCGGGTGTTTTGTTGCCGTCCGGAGCGATGAGCAGCTGGAGTGGTTGCGCTTCTGCCCAGCTCGTAGGGCTCGCATCAAGCGAGCCCCGGAGGGCCGAGTAACGATGCTCAGTCGGTGTTGATCACGCCGTTGTCGTCGAGACTCAAATTGGAGCTCGTGTTCGCGGACTGGAGGACGACAATCGCGGAATTGCTTCCCTTGACATCGCGCGGGAAGATGAGCACGTGTTCCAACTGTCCGTGGATATTCGCCAGCCCGTACCAGTGCTCCTCGGCATACTGCGGCTCTGCGCTTTGAACATAACCTGACATGGCCAGAAACGGCGATGTGCTCGCCGAGCTCGACTCTGAACCGGCGACACATTCGAAGTCGGCTGGAACCACGGTCATTCTGGTTCCCGGGCGATACTCCAGCACCAGGCCATTCCATCCGGATGCCCATTGCTGACCCGCCGTATCGATGGCCTGCAGGATATAGTGGCTGCCGGACGTTACCGCTTCCTTGCTGATCTTGAATTGCAGGCCCGGCTGCACCCGCGCCGCCAGGCCGGCGTTGGCTTCAGTGCAGTTGGAACGTACGGTCCATTGGCTGAAGAAGTAGCCGGGAATCGGCTCGGCCGCACGCGCGGGGCTGGTGGTGGCCAGACCGGCCACGATGCATTGCATTGCGGCAAACGCGGTCAGCGGGAATTTACGGATGATGTTCATGGCAAGCTCCTCGGGAAGTGCGGGGGAAGTAAGTACGCACCTGATCACTGCGGCGAGGAGCCGGCTTATCTCATCGGGCGTCCCTGTCCTCGCTCAACGCCTGTCGAGGGCGCTAGAGCGAGCTGTCGGGCCAACCGTAGAGGGAGAAGGCGGCCCACTCGTAAGTCTTGCCGGACGCGGCGCTCTCGAGTTGCGTTTTGCGCAGTGCTGCAGAGGCGCTCAAGCGATCCACGAGCAGGTATTTGTAAAACCGTTGCATGAAAGTGGACGTAACCTGATCGTCAACTTTCCAATAGCTCGCCAGCACCGCGGTGGAGCCCGCCTGGAGGAATGCTTGCGCAGGTCCGAGCACACCCTCGCCGGGCAGCAGGCGCCCCCGCGACGTATCGCATGCGCTTAACACCACGAGCTTCGAATTCAACTTCAAGCCCAGGATGTCCAACAGACCGAAAGTCGAAGCGGGAGCATCGGCTGGTGATTCGGGGGTAAGAGCCAACGCCGACAATCGTGGCCGTTGCGCGTCGATACGCGCATGAGTGGCGATGTGCAGCAGGTCGATACTGCTGTCAGCTGCTCTGCGCAAGGCCGCGGGTACGGCCGCGCACCCGACCAGGGTCTCGATCCGGGCAGCGGGACGCGATTCGTGTGCCAGTCTGGCGATCGCATCGATCTCCAACCGGGTGCCAGGCAGTCGAGGCAAAGACTCCGTCCAGGACGATAAGGTTCGATTGATCGGGCCTGTCGCCTTCCGGCCGGTACTGTTCTCGGTACATTCGCGACGCCAGTCCGCCACACGGAAGACGGGATCGCCGATCAGCGCGAATCGGGGAGTATCGTTATGTATGGAGGCGGTGGAATGCACCCGCATCAGGAACAAGGCGGATGGAATCACGGCGGACTCGGCGTGCTCGAGCACCATTCCTCGGGCGGGATCGGGCGACCAGGGAAGCACTGCCAAGGGAACGGTGTTTAGCGCGTCATCCGGTACAACGACGAGCCGAGCGGTTGTCAGGTAGGGCGTGAGTGGCCACCAGATGAGGCGCGCGAGCGCCTCAGCCGCCGAGCGTACGTCGCTGGCGGGCGTCTCGGCATCGCGCAGGCGATCACGAAGTTCGGCAGTTGCTCGGGCGATCGTCTGGCTGTCTCCAAGGTGGACAACTCGCGCGCTATCTCCGTCTGTAACGAATGCGAGCATTTCCGTCGAGGCGCTCGCGTATTCCACCAGCGTGGCGTCGAGTTGCTTCAGCGTGTGTGCCAGTTGCAATCGATCGAAGGGAGTGCTGGCCCTGCCGTTGCGCAGGGCCAGCATGTCGATCTCATCGATCAGTTTGCCTCGCGACGGTTCCGTTGTGGTATCCGCAGCAACCCCGACCACTTCTTTCAAAAGCCGTTGATACTTTGCAGCAGGCGGCGCGTCGGTTGGTGGTGAGGCGTCACGCGTCTCCTGGTTGAGCGCGTATCTGAGGCTCCGCGCCCTGCCTCGCTCCGACGCCTCGAACGCTGGCCATGCGGAGGTATCGCCCGTGCCGGCCTGAGACGCAAAGATGTCGGTGAGCTCGGAGAATACAGTGTGTTGGCTGGCGAGATATGTTGCCCGTTGCTCGCCGTTGAGCTCATCGATAGGTAAGGCTTCGATGAGATCGGCTGCAGCTTGAAGGACACGTACGGCTTCGGCTGCGCGTCCTGAGCCGCGATAGCCCGCGGCTATGAGGCGTAGAGAGGTGATCGTGCTCTCGAGGTCACCGCGAGCGGCGCTCGACACCAACGCTTGATAGGAGCCCTCCAGGCTTTCGGCAGCTTTTCCGGCAAGCAGCAGGGACTTGACCAGGCCAAGTTGCGCGGCGTTGCGCGAGTCATACTTCGCGGGCAGCCCGGCTTGGTCGGCAATCTGAAGCGCTCGAGTGAAAGCGGCCCGTGCGTTCAAAGGGTCCTTGCGCTCGAGGTACGCCGCGCCGCGCGCAGTTGCAAGACGCACCTGGTTGCGCGAGTCCGGGAAGTAAAAGTAGAGCCGGGCGGCGTCGAGGCAGCGCCAGACCTGCGCCGAATCGCCCGTCAGCATGGCCGCGTTTTCAAGCGAAAGCACTGAGCTGAATATGATTTCGCGGGTCTCCCCAGTCAGTGGGGCGGGGTCCAATGTGTGCTCGCATGGCTGAGTGACGGCCGCCTCGTTCGCCTCGCGGGCGGTGCGATGAGCTCGCTCCCAATCTGTCGCCGCACTGAGAATCGCAGGCTGGCTGATCGGCGCCGCAGTGGAGGCCAGCAAGCCTGGGCAGTCGAGGGAAGCGGCTCGTACGAGGTCGCTCTCCGCATCCGCCAGGTTGCCGACATGGACGAGCAATGCGCCTAGCCGGCCGAGACTACGGCGGACTCCCTGGCAATCTCCAAGGCGGGTATAGGCCTGCATCGCCGCGGTGTGTGATCGCTCGCTCGCGCTGAAAAGCCCAACCACACCCTGGAGCCGACCCAGGTTATCCCAGATCTGGGCGGCTAATTTCGGATCGAGCTCTGCGGGCATCAACCGCAGCGCCTCCGCGTAGGCTGAAAGAGCTGAGGAGTAGTCTTTGCTTTGGGCGGCGAGTTGGGCGAGGTTCTGGTTGGCGGTCGCGTAGCAATCCCAATCACCCAGGTCGCGGCACGTCCGCGCGGCACTGCTGAAAGACGCGCGTGCTGGCTCATGTTTGTTCAGCAGGTATTCCAAGAACCCGTTGAAGATGTCCAATCGTGGTAGCTCGCGGGCGCCGAAGCGATCCCGGTGATCGTACCGCCGAGCAATTGCCAGCCATCGGCGTATTTCCGGAGCGACGACTGCAGGATCGCTGCCCGGCATGTCGAGCAGAGCTTTGGCCTCCATTTGCGCAAGCGCGCCCAGCAGTAGCGGCTCGCCTGAGTTGCCGAAGCCGGTGAGCGCCTCGCTTGCCAGAGCGAATGCATCCCTCTTTCGGTCGAACCGCAGATAGGCGAGCTCTGCCATGGCATGGCGCGCGGCGGCAGCCGACTTGCGTAAGCCGAGCCGGTCGAACTCCAGGGCAGCGCCGAGATACTGACCAAAGGCGGTGCCCCAATCATTCATCCGTGTGGCACGTCCAGCTGCCGCGAACGCGCTTTCCGCGCGGATGCGTGCGGTGTCCGATGGCGCGATGAGATCGGCCGAGACACATGTCTCGCCTTGGAGGTCGCGCGAGTCTTCGGCGTGAATGTTCAGTTCCGTACTTTCGCCGCGGTGGACGTGCGCAGTCAGCACGACGGTGCCAAGCCGGTCGATGGGTGAAGCCGCCGCGCTTGTAGCGGCGTGATTCAAAATGCTGACGGTTGAAATACCGCGTTCGGTCACTTCGACACGCAGCACGCCCTCGCCAGGTGCGGCCAGCCGCAGACTGACTTCATGGGAGCTGTCGATCAGTCGGCACTCACGAGCCAGAACACCCTGAGCGGGGAACGGTGCGGCCGAGCCAGGTTTGCAGGCACACAGCAATAGGCCACAAAGAGCGGCTGCAAGCCATCGCCCTTTTTTGCCGGCCCACGCCTGGCAGATCCAGTGCCTCATTGGCCCACCCCTGCGGTTCCCCCAGTGTATTCGGCTATGCTTCCACGCATACAGCCCATCTCGTTGAGGGGAACATCATGGCGAACAAGAATATCGTGTCGGTGTTGCTGGAGGAGCGCTCATTTGCGCCACCTCCCGAATTTACACAGCGGGCACGGCTCAAGCCGGCCGATCTGGAGAAGCTTAGAGACTTCGCAGCGCGCGATCACGTCGGGTTCTGGGCGGAAATGGCCCGCAACGAGCTCCAGTGGGAAACGCCCTTCACGGTCGCTCTGGACGACTCGGATGCTCCGAACTATCGCTGGTTCACCGATGGGCGGCTCAACGCGTCTTTCAACTGCCTCGACGTGCACCTGAGCGCAAATGGCGACAGAACAGCCTTGATCTTCGAAGGAGAGCCAGGCGACATCCGGCGCCTCACTTACCGTGAGCTGCACGAGCAGGTCTGCCGGTTCGCCAATGTCCTGAAGGCCGAAGGTGTGAGCCGAGGTGACCGCGTGGTCATCTACATGCCCCTCGTCCCGGAAGTAGTGATCGCGATGCATGCCTGCAACCGGATCGGTGCGATCCATTCCGTCGTGTTCGGTGGGTTTTCCGCCATCGCTCTGAAGGAGCGCATCGAGGATACCGGTGCGAAGCTGGTGATCACCGCCGACGGAGGCTGGCGTGGCGGCAACGTGGTCGAGCTCAAAGCTGCCACTGACAAGGCATTGTCCACGGGCTGCCCGAGCGTCAAGCGCGTCATTGTCTATCGGCGTACTGACAAGCCCGTGGCCATGGATCCGGCGCGCGACGTGTGGTGGCACGAGCTCATTGCCGAGGCATCGCCCTATTGCGAGCCGGAGTCGGTCGAGGCCGAGCACCCCCTGTTCCTCCTTTACACGTCCGGATCCACCGGCAAGCCGAAAGGAATTCAGCACGCAACCGGCGGCTACCTCCTGGGCGCAAAGCTCACGACGGAGTGGGTTTTCGATCTGCGTGAGGACGACGTGTACTGGTGTACCGCCGACGTAGGTTGGATCACCGGACACAGTTACGTGGCCTACGGGCCGCTCGCGGCCGGGGCGACCGTGGTGTTGTATGAAGGCGGTCCCATGTATCCGGACGGCGGACGGTTCTGGAAGATCTGCCAGGACCACGGCGTGTCTGTGTTCTATACGGCGCCGACCGCCATCCGCGCTCTCATGAAGCTAGGGGATGAGTTGCCCGCGAAATATGATCTCTCGCGTTTGCGGTTGCTCGGCAGCGTTGGCGAGCCAATCAACCCCGAGGCCTGGATGTGGTATCACAAGGTGATCGGCGGCGAGCGCTGCCCGATCGTGGATACCTGGTGGCAAACAGAGACCGGGTCCATTCCCATTTCGCCCATTCCGGGCGTGACCGCGACAAAGCCCGGCTCATGCACCCAGCCGCTTCCCGGTATCGATGCCGACATTGTCGATGATCATGGCACGCCCGTAGCCCGCCCCGATGCGGGGGGCTATCTGGTCATCAAGAAACCCTGGCCCTCCATGTTGCGGACTATCTGGCGCAACAACGACCGTTATCTCGCTGCCTATTGGGAGAAATTCAACAATCGCTACTACGTCACCGGTGACAGCGCTCATCGTGACAAGGACGGATACTACTGGATCATGGGGCGCATCGACGACGTGCTGAGCGTCGCTGGCCATCGGTTGGGCACCATGGAAGTTGAGTCAGCTCTCGTCGCGCATCCACGTGTGGCGGAGGCGGCGGTGGTCGGCAAGCCCCATGAGATCAAAGGCGAATCGGTCTTTGCCTATGTCGTCTGCCGCGGACAGCGTCCCACCGGCGATACGAGCGCCTTCGTGAAGGAGCTGCGCAACTGGGTGGCCGAACAGCTCGGAGCGATCGCCAAGCCGGACGACATCCGCTTCGCCGACAACCTCCCGAAAACGCGCTCGGGGAAGATCATGCGGCGGCTGCTGAAGGCAATCGCGCGTGGCGAGGAGATCACACAAGACACTTCCACGCTGGAAAATCCGGCGATCCTGGATCAGCTGAAAGGGGTCGAGACCGCGGCGCTCGAGGCGGGCACTGCAACAACGGAGAGTGAAACAGGCGGGGGCAAAGCCGCGAAGGGGTCGGCTCGCGCCGGCAAGACACCCGCGCGCCGCAAGGTGGCGGGCAAGAAAGCGGCAGCCAGGAAGGCTGTTGGAAGCAAGTCGGCCCGCAACGCCGCCGCAGCCAAGCATGCGGGCAGGAAACCAGCGGCTCGCGGCGCCTCGGCCAGGACAGCCGTGGCCAAAACCAGCAACCGCGCGTCCGCGGCCCGCGGGTCCACACGTACAACCAACAGCAACGGCAAGTCCGCCGCTCGCTCGGCCGCCGGGTCTGGAGGGCGGACGACAGCGGGCAAAGGGAAATCGGCGGGAAAACGCTCAGAAAGGCGGCCTATGAGGCGCCGTGGAGCATAACGCAGAGAATGGCCGCTTTTTCTACAATAAATCGCTCTGGTGCTGGCGCGTGCCGGAGGCCTACGATGATTCCAAGGTCACCAGCTCGATGCGTCAGTACACCGGAGGGGATCATGGCTCGGAAGGCGAAAGGTATACCGAGCCGCCCGGGGGACAGGGGCGGCTCGTGCAATCCGCGGAATTTCGCGGTTGCCTACCTGAATGTGTTGATCGATGATGCGGACCAGGAGGAGCTGACCGCCGCACTCGGCCGTATCGCGCGGGCTTCCGGAGGGCCGAAGCTGGTGGAGCAGGTGGAGCTCAACGCGCCATGTCTTTATCGAACGCTCTGCCGCCGCGGGAATCCCGAGCTCAGAACCGTTGCTGCACTGCTCAAGGCTATGGGGATCCGCTTGGCGTTGCAGCCGGTTGCGCAGCGAAAACCATCCCAACTCCGGACATGTCAGTGAGCGATCCGAAGCAATCGCAACGCTGAAGATGCGCCCCCGGCTGAGTGGGCATGGAACTTGCGAACTTATCAATGGATTACATGAAAGAGGCAGTCATGGGTCAGGTCATACATGTCGCGTTCGGGACGGAGCGTGAGTGGGAGCAGACACACGCGAAGACTGTCGATGGGTTGGTCGCTATCGGAACCCTCTTTGGTGACGATGAGGCGCTGATGCGCGCGAAGGCCGACTGCGTCTATCACATTCTCCGGCAGATCGTCGAGGAGGTTCCCTCCGTGCAGATTACGACGAAGATGCCCGAGAACCTTTCGCCGGAGCAGTTGGACCTGCTGACGGGGGCAATCAAGGAGGCCGCCTTGAAGGGGATCGAGATTGCCATGACCCACTCCGTGCAGGTGCTCATGAGCTCGATCTATGACTTGTGCACTTCCAAGCTGCACGCGCGCCCGTCTTGAGTTTGAAGGTGCCGGTCAACAGTGCGCTTGGGCTCACTGTGTTGCAGTGAGCTTCACATTGTAGGAGACGACGACGTCGTTTCCGACCCATTCCGTGGATTTCCAGTCACCCTGGCCGACTCCATAATCGAGTCGGTGGACCGTCGTTTTGCCCGCCAGGTAGGCGACCGTATGCCCCTGTTCATTCGCCGTCCGGAAGGTGAATGGCACGTGTTGGTCACGCGTTACCCCATGGAGGGTTAGTTTCCCAAGCGCGTCGAACCCGGTTGCGGTTCGGGTGATCTGTGTAGCAGTGAAGTGGGCCTGTGTGAATTTCGCGACGTTGAAGAGATCTGCGCCCCGGAGGGTGTCGTCACGCTCTTTGTCGCCCGAATCCAATGTGCCCATTTCGACCGTCACGTCCAGACGGCTGACCGCGGACCCGTCCGGGGCCGCCTCGACGGAAACGGGGAACTTCGTGAATTTCCCTTTGTTCTGAGCGCCGGCCTGGACGAACTGGAATTCGAGTGAGCTCTTCGCAGGATCGATAGTGTAGTGAGTGGCAGTCGCCGGACCATCCGCGAAAGCCCTCGTCACCAGGAGCGCGGTCAACGCGGCCAACCGCGAGCCCGGGTTATGTCCGATCATCGCCATCATCATCCCTCAGTGTGTTTTCGTGAAAGGCAGCATCCGCCGTAGGACGTCGTCCTTCAGCATGAAATGATGCTTGAGAGCTCCGAGTACGTGTAAAGCCAGCACGACATAAAGAGCCCATACCAGAGCTCCATGCGTCTCGAGCATGGCGTCGTAGAGAGGCTTGTTCTTTGGAACGAAATCGGGAAGTTGAATGAACCCAAACCAGCTCACGGCGAACCCACGTGCTGAGGACATCATCCATCCGGTCAGGGGGAGCGCGAAGAGCAGTATGTACAAGGCGACATGTGTGAAACTGGCGAGGATGCGCTCATGCGGCTTGAGGGTGTCGGGCAACGCCGGTGTCGGATTCATCCAGCGCCACAGCAGGCGCAGCACAACCAATCCCAGGATGGTGATGCCTACGGATTTGTGCCGCGCCAGCAGGGCCAGTTTCTTTACTCCCAACGGGAGATCGTCGGCCAGGCTCGCCAGGGTGATCTGAACGATGATCAAGGCGACGATCAGCCAATGAAAGAATTGCGCGACAGCGCCCCAGCGGACCGTAGTGTTTTGGATGGCCATAGCAGTAAGCTTAAGCGCGTGAGCACCCATTGCAAGAGACCTTTTTGGGCAGTGATGGTGCTGGTCGTGCTGCCATTCTTTGCGGGTTGCCCGACTCGTCCCACGACGTCGTTTCCGCCGAGCGCGCAGCGCCGCCTCCCAGGCCAGGCTCCAAGGCCGGCCTCGTCGCACGAGGGCCAACCATATGACCTCGTAACGGACGAGTCGTTGCTGACCCTGCTGGTGTTTCGGGGCGGTCCCCTGGCAAAGGCCGGCCACAACCATGTCATCGCCTCACACAACCTTTACGGCACGGTTTATGTGCCCGACGACCTGAGGCGCGCCACCTTCGAGGTACGTTTTCCCGTCACCGCGCTGACTGTCGATGAAACGGTCCTTCGAGCCAAGGAAAACGAGGCGGAGTTCCCGCCGGATGTTTCCGACTCGGCAAGGGACGGGACACGCAAGAACATGCTGGGTAGCTCACTGCTCGATTCAGAGCGTTATCCGGAGATTGTGCTGCGCTCATCGAAACTCGAGCTTGCACAGGGCAGCACTGGAGAGAATTGGCTCGCCGAGGTGCAGGTGACCGTTCGAGATCATGTGAGCACGGTCGTCATACCGGTGCACTACCGACAGCAAGCGGATGAAATCGTCGTTTCCGGCGAGTTTCCGATGCGCCAGACGGGCCTTGGACTTACTCCCTACAGCGCGCTTCTGGGCGCTCTGCAGGTGGTGGACGAGTTGAAAGTGCGGTTCCGGGTCGTTGCCCGGGCATCAGCCACACACTCTACCTGAGTCCCAGCTCCGCGAGCAGCGCGTCGGCCTTGTAGACCTTGCGCAGGCCTTCCCACATGATCGCCGGGTGCACCGCGACAGCGCGGTTCAACTCGGGGTCGAACCAATACGCCCCCGAGATGGAGTGGATGTTGCCATCAAACATCAACCCGACGAGCCTGCCGTCCTTGTCCAATAGAGGGCTGCCGGAGTTGCCGCCGACGATGTCGTTGTTGGTGGATAGGTTGAACTTCGTGGCCGGATCCAGCATTCCCTGCGCCGCGAGCCAGTCGTCGGGCACCTTGAAGGGCTCCTGCCCAGTGGCACGGGCAAAGAGCTGTCCAAGGTAGGTGAACGGCTCGATCTGGCGGCCACTCTCCTTCCAGCCCTGCACTGTCCCGAAGTTGAGGCGCAGAGTAAAAGTTGCATCCGGCGGCAAGCCGGTTCCATAGGCTCGGAACCGCGCTCGGGCGATTTGCTCGGATGCGGCGTCCACGGGTGCTTCCACTTCGTCCTCATAGCGTTTACGAATCTGCCGGGCGAGTGGGTCGACCTGGCGTGCGAGCTCGATCATTGGATCCTGTGAGGCCTCTATGGCCTCGATGCCGCCAGCCCACAGCTTCATGCGCACCATGGGGTCGGCAAGACTCGACCCGGAGATCACCCGGGCAGCCAGCGAATCAGGCGAGTCCTTCGACAACAGGCGCCGTACGATGTCAGCATCGGGCCCGAGCCATTCGCGCATCCGCTCCAGGGAGAAGGACAGCGTCAGGTTTTCCAACTGCGGGTATACGGGCACGGGCGCTTTGAGCTGCTGCTCGATCCGGGCCAGAGCGGTGTCGCGAAATTCGCGCAGGCGCTCACCATCGGGCTTTTGGCGCTCGACCGCGCCACGCAAAATCATCCGCGCATATCCATACAGTCTGCTGTTGAAGCCCGCGCCCGCCTCCAGGTACGTATAAGGCAGAGATAGCTGGCGATCGACTTCTTCCGCTCTGGCGATGATCGTCCAGGGATCGGATGCGGTTGGTGGCGCACCCGGTTGCGAGGCCGCCTTGGCGCGCAGGGCGGACTCTTCGTCCCGCTTCTTCTGTAGCAGATGATCGTCATGAAGAGCGTCGAGCAGCTTGCGCCGCACCTTGATGGAGTTCTCGAGGCCAGCGAGCGGGTTCTGGATGATGCGATGGGCTTCCGGGCTCGTCTTTCCGAACTGAATATAACGGCCACGCAGCTCTGAGGCGCGCAGCAGATACTGCGGCAGAAGCACGTCACGGAGCTCTTCGAGCTGAGCCACGGTGAGAAGGCGGCTCGTGGAGCCGGGATGTCCGGATACGAATACGAGCTCGCCAGGTTTCGCTCCCTCGGGTCTTATACGCAGGTACGAGGGTGTGACGGCGGCCTTTCCGTGCGAGTCGTAGGCGCGCAGGATCGACATATCGAGGCACCAGCGTGGAAACTGGAAGTTGTCAGGATCCCCGCCGAATGCGGCAATGTCTTCCTCGGGCGCGAAGACCAACCGCAGGTCGTCATACCGCTTGTACTCGTAGAGCCAGTATTGGCCGCCCTCATAAAGGCTTACGGATTCGCATTTGAGCGGGCCGGTTTTCGCGCCGGCACTGGTGCGCTCGCAGTCTCGCTCCAGCTCCGTCAGGACTTTTTTCCGCGCATCGTTGGCGGCTTGGTCCTGGAGGTTCCGCGTTGCGGCTTCGACCTTGTCCGTGACGTTCTGCATTGCCACGAGAACGTCTGCGACCTGTGTGCCGCAGTGAAGCTCTTGATCTCGCGTGCGCGCGAGAAAGCCATCCTTGAGGAGGTTTTTCTGGGCCGTCGAATTCTGGTCCAGGCAGGCTGCCGCGCAATGGTGGTTTGTCAGAATGAGTCCTTGCGGTGAGACGAAGGATGCCGTGCAGCCAGCTAGTCTCACGGTCGAGGTCCGTACACGGTCGAGCCACGCGGAAGAGATGTCGGTGCCGTAGCGCTGCTTGACGAGCGATTGTGGAAAGTCGTGAAAGGTCCACATCCCCTCGTCGGCGAAAGCCGGAAAGGAGAGTATCCCGATCAGCAGGGCAATCATTCTTTGTGGCGCCATGGCGGTCCTTCAGCGGTATCGGCGAGCCGTGGTCAATTTTCGTTTTTGAGGAGCAGCAGTAGCGTGCCCTCCGGCGACTCGAGCAGGGCATTCTCATTGGAATCGAGTCCACGGGGAAGCTCTTCGAAGTGGAGAGCTCCCAACTCGCGCAATCGTGCAATACGCGCAGGCATGTCAGGTTCACTGAACACCAGCATTGGCCGATCCAACGTGCGCGGACGATGGAACGCTATGTTGAGATGGTCACTGGTGAGCGGCAGCCGCGGATAGAGCGCGTCGGATTCCTCGATGGCGACAAAGCCGAGCGGCTCCCAGAAGGCCTGGGCCGACTCGAGATTCGACACCGGCATACTGACCTCTTCGAAATAGCCGCACAACGAGGTTCGCGAGGTGGGTCGGGTGACAGGCGAGAAAGTCCTTGCTTCCAGGACGGAGACGGTTTGCCCGAAGGGGTCACGGAAAGCGATTTGATTGAAGGCCTCGGTCCCCGTATGGCAAAGGGTGAGAGTGATGTCGAGCGCCTCGAGCTTTGGCACGAGATCCGCCACTCCGGGATGCACGAATGTCAGAACGGGCGAGGGTGCGCGGCGTTGGTGCACGCCGAGGAACAGGCGTCCGTCAGTCAAAACGCCATAGGCATGTGGCCAGGTGTCCGTCGTGGGGGCCTGGGAAAAGCCGAGCCGCTCATAGAACTCCACCGAAGCGCGGATGTCGGGCGTCTCGAGGCTGATCTCGTGGAAGTGACCGAGCACGGGCGCCCGTGGCCTTTTAGACCGAGGTGCCTCGTGCGGCACCCGCGGGTCGCCTTCCCAATTCCACGTGGGTCCATCCTTGGCAGTGCCGTGCGATCAGCTCGGAGAGAAACCGCGCATGCTCGAGGCGCGCGTTGAGCGCGGGCACGTACTGATATCGCTGGCCGCCGGCCCTCAGGAAGACCTCGCGATTTTCGATGTCGATTTCCTCGAGCGTTTCCAGGCAATCGACCGCGAAACCGGGGCAGACCACCGCCACTTCCCGGATTCCCCGGGACGGCATCTCGGACAAGACGCTGCTGGTGTACGGGCGCAGCCAGCCGGCCGGGCCAAACCGGGACTGAAAGCTTACGCTCCATTCCGTGTCGCGGAGATTGAGCTCGTCTGCGAGCAGGCGGGCGGTTTTCTGACACTTGCAGAAGTACGGGTCGCCTTGATGGAAAGAGCGCTCCGGGATGCCGTGGAACGAAACCAACAGGTGTTTGCTTCTGCCGTTGTTCTCCCAGTGTTGGATCACGCTCGTCCGCAGGGCATCGATGTAGCCCGGATCGTCGTGGTACTCAGCTATGAAGCGCAACTCCGGCAGCCAACGCCAGCGCCGCAGCTCGGCGTTCACCTGATCGTAGACCGCGCCGGTGGTGGCGCCACAGTACTGAGGGAACATTGGGAGCACGAGGATCCGCTGCGCACCTGATTCGCGCAGCCGCCCGAGTCCCTCGGCTACCGAGGGACTGCTGTACAGCATGCCGAGCTCGACGGTCAAAGGCGCCAGCATGTTTTGTGACAGGGTCGCTATGAGCTCTGCCCGCAGCCGCTCGGAAAGATCCAGCAGCGGCGAGCCATAAGCCGTCCAGATCTTGCGGTACTTTCGCGCCGAGCGTGCCGGGCGTAAGGGCAGGACGAATCCGTGAAGTATGGGCAGCCATAGCGCGCGCGGCAGCTCCACCACACGCGGATCACTCAGAAACCGCGCCAGATACTTCCTTACATCACGTGGCTCGGGTGACGCGGGCGTACCCGAGTTGACCAGCAGAATTCCGATGCGTTCGGCACCGTCGCGATGGAAATCGGGAGAGCTGATATAGCGCATGGGTTCAAAATACCGTACGACTAGCGCTGGGAACTATTCATCGCTCACACGTATGACCCTCAAACGCATGAGGAGATCCGGCCGACACCTGGCATCTTCGCACGTCTTCGACGCCTCCGCCTGGCTCGGGTTATAGTCCATAACTTTAACGTTATTGTCCATAACTTCACGTCAGCCCCACGCAAAGATACTTCAATTCCGTGAAGTCCAGGATCCCGTACTTTGAGCCCTCCCGGCCGACTCCGGATTCTTTGATTCCGCCGAAGGGCGCCACCTCGGTGGAGATGAGCCCCGTATTGAGACCGACTATCCCATATTCGAGTGCTTCGGCTACGCGCCACGAGCGCGCCAGGTCGCGGGTGTAAAAATACGAGGCCAGTCCGAACTCGGTATCGTTTGCCATCCGGACCGCCTCGGATTCGGTTTCGAAGCGGAAAAGAGGGGCTACGGGACCAAACGTTTCCTCGCGGGCGATGAGCATGTCGGGCGTGACATTCGTGAGGATCGTGGGCTGGAAGAAAGTACCGCCCAATGCATGGCGCTTGCCGCCGCATGCGATGTGCGCGCCTTTGGACACCGCATCCGCGATGTGCTCCTCGACCTTCGCCAGTGCTTTGGAGTCGATCAAGGGCCCCTGGTCGGTCGTGCCCTTCAGGCCGTCACCGACCCGAAGTTTAGCCACCGCGTCGGCGAGCTTTCGCGCGAACGTCTCGTAGATCGAGCCCTGAACGAGCAGTCTGTTGGCGCAGACGCAGGTTTGCCCGGTATTGCGGTACTTGCTCGCCAGGGCGCCGGCTACTGCGGCATCCAGGTCCGCGTCCTCGAATACTATGAAAGGGGCATTTCCGCCCAGCTCCAGTGACAGCTTTTTGACCGTGTCGGAGCATTGTGCCATCAGCTTTTTGCCGACTGCGGTGGAGCCGGTAAAGGTGAGCTTGCGAACGATTGGATTTGAGGTCATCTCACTGCCAATAATCCCAGCTTCGACACCCGTGACGATGTTGAAGACGCCCGGGGGCACGCCGGCTCGCTCACTCAGCTCGGCCATGGCCAGAGCGGAATAGGGTGTCTGAATCGCTGGCTTGCACACGAAAGTGCAGCCCGCCGCAAGTGCCGGTGCCGCCTTGCGCGTGATCATCGCAGCAGGGAAATTCCACGGCGTGATCGCAGCCACCACACCGATCGGCTGCCGCAGAACCAGGATGCGCTTGTCGGCCTGATGTCCGGGAATGGTGTCGCCGTAAATGCGCTTGCCTTCTTCGGCGAACCACTCGATGAAAGACGCCGCATAGGCAATCTCTCCTCTGGATTCCGCCAGCGGCTTGCCTTGCTCGGCCGTCATGAGGATCGCCAGATCCTCCTGGTTTGCCATCATCAGGTCGTACCAGCGGCGCAGGATAGTCGCGCGCTCCTTCGCGGTCTTGGCCGCCCAGCCTGGGAATGCGGCCTTGGCCGCCTCGATGGCGCGTCTGGTCTCGGCGGCACCCATGTCGGGTACCGTGCCGATTTTCTCCTGTGTCGCGGGATTCACGACGTCATGGGTCTTCCCGCGTTGGGCATCCTCCCACTTGCCTCCGATGTAGGCCTGCATTCTCAAGAGAGTGTCATTGGTCAGCTTCATGATTCGCCTGGGTGTTGGTCTCATGCCGGCCTGGGCTCTTCACCCGCGAGATACCGGGCCAGAAATTCCAGTGTACGCTGCTGCGCCAGCGCGGCAGCCTGTGGGTTGTAGGTCGAGCGTTGATTGCAGTTGAAACCGTGCTCGGCGCCCTCATATACGTGAACGATACCCTGCGGATGCGCCGCCTTGAGCTTTTCGACGTCGCTCGACGGGATGCTCTTGTCCTCGCTGCCGAAGTGATACATCACGGCGCGCCTGGGTGTTTTTCCGAGTTGATCGGCTACTCTTCCGTAGTAGACCACGGCGCAGGCCACGGGCAGATCGCAAGCCGCCAGATACGCTATCCGACCGCCCCAACAATATCCGACCACGCCAACACGGCCGGAGTTCTTGACGACCGCGATGGCGGCCCCGACATCCTTGAGTGTGTCGTCGGTTTTCAACTGTTGCATATAGCCGATCCCTTCCTGGCGATCCTCGGGTCCGTAGCCGAGCTGAATGCCGCGCCGGATCCGGTCGAACAGCGCGGGAGCTATCGCCGTGTAGCCTTGCGCCGCGAAGCCGTCGGTCACTTCGCGGATATGGCTGTTCACGCCGAAGATTTCCTGAAGCACGACGACCGCGCCGCGTGGTTTCGCTGTCGGCGCCGCGAGGTATGCCTGAAACTCATGGCCGTCGCGGGCCATGATTGTGGTGAATTCGCCCATGGGATGCTCTTGAAGGTGCTAGCAGGAGAGGAAGCAGCAGGATACCGCCCCGGCTCACCGGAGGGAAAGGTGCGCATGCATCCCGGAAAGCGACGTTTCGCTTGCGCATCAATGGTTTCGGTGGCTTGGCCGTGGCATTCTTGAAGTCACGGCGGTTGGAGGGGCTTATGCTAGTTGGCTCAGCAGTAAGACGGGTCGCCATCATCGGTGGCGCTCGTATTCCGTTCGCGAGGTCCTACACGGCCTACGCCAAGGTTGGGAACCAGGAGATGCTGACCGCCGCGTTTCGTGGTGTGGTCGATCGCTTCAAGCTGCACGGCGAGCGTCTTGGGGACGTCGCCGCCGGTGCGGTGATCAAGCATCCGAAGGATTACAACCTGGCGCGCGAATGCGTACTGTCGTCAGGGCTTCACCCGCAGACTCCGGCTATCGACTTGCAGCGGGCGTGTGGCACGAGCCTCGAGGCTGCGATCCTCATCGGCAACAAGATTGCGCTCGGCCAGATCGATTCAGGGCTTGCCGGCGGCGCTGACTCGATCAGCGATGCTCCCATCGTCTATCCCCGCTCATATCAACAGCTGCTGTTGGCGAGCGCCCGCGGGCGCACGTTCGCGCAGCGTGTAACGCCGTGGCTGAAATTGCGGCCGAAGCATTTCAAGCCCGTGTTGCCCGCGGTGGTCGAGCCGCGCACTGGCTTGTCAATGGGGCAAAGCACCGAAGTCATGGCGAAGAACTGGCACATCTCGCGGCAGGATCAGGACCAACTCGCCTACGAGAGTCACATGAAGGCCGCGGCCGCGTGGCGCGACGGCTTCTATGACGACCTGGTGGTCGAATATCTGGGGCTGAAGATGGACAACAATACCAGGCCCGATACCTCACTCGAGAAGCTTGCCAAGCTGCGGCCGAGCTTCGATCCGAACGGCACCATCACCGCGGGCAACAGCACACCCCTTACTGATGGCGCGAGCGCGGTTTTGTTGGCTTCGGAGGAATGGGCGGCCAAGCACAACCTGCCGGTGTTGGCTTACCTGCGCTACGGCAAGGCATGGGCCGTTGATTTCGCGAGCAGCAAGGAGGGCCTGCTCATGGCTCCCGCCTATTCGGTGCCCGCAATGCTCAAGGATGCTGGCCTGACTCTGCAGGATTTCGACTACTACGAGATCCACGAAGCCTTTGCGGCGCAAGTGCTCTGCACCTTGAAGGCATGGGAGTCACAGGAATGGTGCCGTGACGCGCTGGGATTGTCTGCGCCTCTGGGTAGCATTGATCGCACGAGGATGAATGTGAAGGGGGGCAGCATTGCGTTGGGTCATCCATTCGCGGCAACCGGCGCGCGTATCGTGGGCACTCTTGCGAAGATCCTGGCGAGCGATCAGAAGGCGAAGCGCGGGCTGGTTTCCGTGTGTACCGCCGGCGGAATGGGAGTGACCGCCATCGTGGAGCGCTGATGCGCGATTTCATGACGCGGTAGCCGAAGGAATGGAGGAGGGCATTCCCGAGGAAACGGCGATCCGACGCTCCGACCTGAGCGTCGTGCTGGGTGAGTTACCCCTCTTTCAGGGACTGGAGCACGCGTTTCTCAGAGAGATCGCGGCTGCCGCACAATGGCTGGCGCTCCCCGGTGGCGCGACGTTGTTTTCCGCGGGTGATCCGCCGGATGCGTTGTATGTGGTGCTGAGTGGCTGCCTCGGAGTCTTTTCTCCGGCGGAACGTCACAATCGCGGATTCCTCGGGCGTGTGACGGCTGGAGATACCGTCGGTGAAATGGGCCTGATTTCCGGGCGGCCGCGCAACGCAGACGTGGTGGCCTTGAGAGATACCGAGCTCGCGCGCCTTTCGAACGAGGAGTTCAACCGCCTCTTCCGGAATCACCCTGAGGCGATGCTGCGCATTGCGCGGCTAACAGTGGATCGGCTTGCGGCTTCGCAGGTTGCAGCACCCACGCGCTCACGTGGCGCACGGACATTCACAGTACTTCCCCAAAGCCTGGAAGTGGATGTGGGCGGCTTCGCCGCTGAGCTGGTCAAGGCGTTGTCGGCGTTCGGACGCACGGAGCTGGTTTGGAACGTGCGCGCGGGATCTCATACGAGTCATTGGTTTCATCGTGTCGAATCCAGCAACGACTATGTTGTCTACGTCGCCGAGCCGAACGCTGGCCGCTGGACCTATCTGTGTATGCGCCAGGCGGACGCGCTGTTGTTGCTTGCGCGCGCTGAGAGCGATGCGAGTGAGTGGGAGGCGCTCGTCAAACATCACCCACAATCCGCTACGACCTGGCAACGGGCCGAGCTGATCCTGGCGCATGACGGCGCGGTGGTGCGAAATGCCGCCGCGCGTTGGCTAACTGGCCTTGGTGGAATCGCACACCACCACGTCGCGGGAAAGTCGGACATCTCGCGCATCGCTCGTATGCTGATCGGCCGCGGCGTCGGCTTGGTGCTATCGGGCGGCGGCGCCCGTGGCTTTGCCCATATCGGTATCGTCAAGGCATTGCGCGAGGCACGCATTCCGATCGACCTCGTAGGGGGAACCAGCATGGGCGCGATTCTCGGTGCCGGCGTCGCGCTAGGATGGAGCGTTGATGAATTGACCGAGCGCTTCCGCGCATCCTTCGTGGACGCACGGCCGCTGCGTGACTATACGCTTCCATTCGTATCGCTCGTTTCCGGTCACAAGGTGACGCGCCTGCTTCAGCACGCGTTCGGTGATCTGACCATCGAGGACTTACCGCTCGAATTCTTCTGCGTGTCTTCCAACCTCACCACAGGCCATTCAGAGGTGCATCGACACGGTGAGCTTTGGCGCTGGTTGCGCGCATCTATCGCTATCCCTGGTGTGTTGCCTCCCGTAGTTCACAAGGGTGAGATACTCGTCGATGGCGGGACCATGAACAACCTGCCTGTGGACGCCATGCGCGAGCTCGGGCGTGGTCCAGTGATCGGCTGCGACGTCGGGGCCGATCGCGTCTTCACCACCGACTCGGACGACATCGACGTGCCGCTGCCCTGGCAGCTCATGCGTTGGATGCGCGAAAAGAAACATCATCCCAACATCTTTCAGATTCTCTGGCGCGCCGGCATGGTCAACAGCAACGCCATCACCGCCGCCCACCGCGAACAGACGGATCTGCTGCTGCAGCCGCCGCTTGCGGAGATCGACATGCTTGATTGGAAGGGGTTTGAGCGGGCTATTGAGGTGGGGTATGAGTATGCGGTGAGGAGGTTGGAGGGGGTGGCGGGGGATTCGGTGCTGCGGCGGTGTGTGGTGAGGGAGTGAAGTCACGCGCGGGTAGCTTCAGGTATCAGAGGCCCGAGGCGCTGCGCGCGAGGGGGTCGGGTAGGCACCAATGAAAATGCCCAAC
>CAZBTV010000009.1:46987-77059 GCA_964494895.1 uncultured Steroidobacteraceae bacterium
GGGCGGGGGCGCGGGGGCGGAAGGCTGGTATGGGGACCTGAAGGCTGGTATCGGGACCTGAAGAATCTGAAGAAGGGCTGGCCGGTGAAGGGCTTCCGTGGGGATGCGCGTGAGGGTCGGGCTGGCTCCTGGGAAAATGCGCGTCGGAAAAAATCACGGGGACCGTGATTTTTTCCGGCGTACCTTCGCAATCGCACAGCGTCGCGTCCCGGTTGGCCGTGCCAACTGACGGCGAGTCACGCGCGACGCAGTGCGATTACTCAGCGTTTTCCAAGGAGCCAGCCCGACCCTCACGCGCATCCCCACGGCCTCGCGGTGTCGTATCGAGATGGCATCGGGAGGGGGATGGTATCGACCTACCGGCCCGTCGCCGCCCTCCAGTCCAACACCTGCCAATTCGCGACCACGCCTCACGCGGGATCGGTATCACTTGTCAGGCGCCGAACTGGGGAGTGGGACGGCGTCGGGAGTGGGATGGCGGTCGGGAGTGGGGACGGCGTCGGGAGTGGGATGGTGCGGGAGTGGGATGGTGCGGGAGTGGTGCTGCATGGGAAGCGGTGCGATGTGCTGACGACGGCTTTGGTGGGGGGCTGGGTCGGTGAGGGGCTACACGGTCCGCGCTGTGTCGCCGGGTTGTGCCCTGTGGAGCCATTCGAGAAATTCGGGTGCTTGCGGAGTGCCCTCTGCGGGAGCCCAGGAGGCGAATTCGGCGGCAGTGGTCGGGTCGTAGGGGCCTTCCTTGATTTCGAGGAAGGCCGAGCCGTCGGTGTCCGCTGTCAGGGTGTGCCAGGTGGCGCGAGGGGTCTCGTAGGCCATGTTGGCCGTGCCTTCGCCGATGGAGTAGCGGGCCAGTACCTTGCCATGCTCGTCGAATGTGAGGACATGAAATCTTCCTCGTAGTACCAGGGCCAGCTCGGACTTCGTCAGGTGACGGTGCGGCCGGAAATAAGAGCTGCGTTGGGCTACGACAAAGAAGCGTTGCACGAGATCCGAGGGTGATTCATGGATGTTGTGGTGAGTCCGCCCGCGAGGGGCCGCCGCTGCGCGTGCTGTCAACTCGTCCAGGAGGCTGTGGGGAAATAGCTTCATCAGGAGATTCCGTAACTGCGGTGAACCGGCTGAGCTTGATATTGTGACTGAAGACGAGGGGGTGGGCGAAAGTCAACGGGCCTTGCCCTTGCTGCGTTTCAGCATCATCCTTGGAGTTGCCGTCATGTGGAAATCGACTCGTCGAAGGCTCGGAAAATCGGCTGGGTCCGCAGCGGTGCTGTGCCTGGGGGCCGTCTTCGGGATGTCCGCCTGGGCTGCTCCGCCGGAAGATGCGCAAGCCTCAGCGGGCCAACCTGGTTCCCAGTCGACCCAGGCCGCGGTCTGGACACCCAGGGAGGTGAAGTTCACCTACATGGGCTTCACGTCTTATTACTCCTGCGATGGCTTGCGGGATACCATCAAGGACATGCTCCTGCAGTTGGGGGCGCGCAAGGACGATCTGAAGGTATTCGAGGAGCCTTGCTCCGGGGATCCGGACCGTCCGAATCCCTTCCCGGGTGTCAGGATCAAAATGAGCGTATTGGCACCCGCGCAGTCAGCCTCGAGCCCGGATACCAGAACGGTTCCGGCACAATGGAAGACAGTGAAGCTGCCCACCCGGAAGAATCCGATTGACGCGGCGGGAGAGTGTGAGCTGCTGGAGCAGTTCAGGAAATCGATTTTGCCCGCGTTCACGACCCGTAATGTTGACCTGCACGCTACGTGCGTCCCGCATCAGCTGGAGCCATTGGGCACCAGTCTGCAAGCCGACGTGCTGGTACCCGTGGAGCAGAAGAATGCGGCGGCAGCCAACATGCCTTGATTGCTGGGGTCTGTCTGAGCGCTGACGAAGGTCATTGGCTGACCAAGGCCATGACTGGCCAAGGTCATGACTGACCAAGGTCATGACTGACCAAGGTCATGACTGACCAAGGTCATGACTGACCAAGATCATGGCTGACCAAGATCATGGCTGACCAAGATCATGGCTGACCAAGATCATTGTTGGCGAGACGGGGCTTGTGCTGAGCGCGGCCCCTCGTCACGCCTTGCGCGGGGCGCTCTTTTCGACATCAGGAAGCAAGCCGGCGAGGAGACCGATGAGCGGGAGGAACGCGCACATCTGGTAGACGAAGCTGATGCCAAAGGCATCTGCCAGCTTGCCTAGCACCGCTGCTCCGACGCCGCCCATTCCGAACGCGAGCCCGAAGAACAAACCGGCTACCGTGCCGGTGCGCCCGGGCAAAAGCTCCTGAGCGTAGACGACGATTGCCGGGAATGCCGAAGCCAGAATCATCCCAATCGGTACGGTCAGCACGGCGGTCCAGAACAGGTTCGCGTGCGGGAGTATCAGGGTGAACGGCAATACGCCAACGATGGAGGCCCAGATAACGTACTTGCGCCCAAAGCGATCCCCGAGCGGCCCGCCTACAATCGTTCCGAGCGCTACCGCGGCCAGGAAAATGAACAGATGGAGCTGCGCGCTCTGCACCGACACGTTGAATCGGCTGATCAGGTAGAACGTGTAGTAGCTCGTGAGGCTGGCCAGGTAAAAGTATTTCGAGAAAACCAGTGCCAGCAATACGGCGATAGCAACACCCACTTCCTTGCGTCGAGGGGCTGTCTGATCTCTCGCGGTTACCGCGCGGGGCTTGAGGCGAGCCAGACCGTGCAGCTTGTACCAGTGCCCGACATGGAAAAGCACAAACATGCCTACCAACGCCGCGCATGAGAACCAGGCTACGCTGGACTGCCCTTGGGGCAAGACGATGAACGCGGCGAGAAGCGGCCCGATTGCTGAGCCTACATTACCGCCTACCTGGAATACCGACTGGGCCAAGCCGTGTCGCCCTCCAGAGGCCATGCGGGCGACGCGCGAGGACTCGGGGTGGAAAACGGACGATCCGGTTCCGACCAGAACTGCCGCCACGAGGAGCAGCCAATAGTTGTCCCCGATTGCCAGAAGGAGCAGGCCTACGAGGCTGAAGCCCATGCCTATCGACAGGGAGTACGGCCGTGGAGAGCGGTCCGTGAATGTCCCGATCACGGGTTGCAGCAAGGAGGCGGTAATCTGGTAGACGAAGGTCAAGAGGCCGATCTGCCCGAAGCTGAGCGCGTACGAGCTCTTGAGCATCGGGTAAAGCGCCGGGAGCAACGACTGCATCATGTCGTTGAGCAGATGGCAGAAGCTGATCGCGGCGAGAATGGAAAAGGTGGTCTGGCCTGTCGCCCGGGCCGGGCTCAAGGTCGCGCTCGCTTCGCTGCTCAAGAAGGACTCCTCAGAAAAATAGCTCCTCACTGTGCCGCATCTGCGGCTGCCAGCCTATCCCTATTATTGGAGATGAGCCGACCCGTTCGCGGCAATGGGCTTAACAGCTTGGCGCGGCCGCGGCTGCGCCGCGAGGCGGAGCCGCTGGCCAAGTCCAAGACTTAGGCAGGTGGGCCGACAGAGCTCGCACCTCAAAACCTCTGGCTCCACTGGAGCCCGACGAGCCGCGGGGGAGCGACTACGTTATAGACCGCAATCGGTGCGCAGGCGGTCGTTGTGCACTCCGCGTATCGATAGGTGCTCGCCCGCCGGTCGAACGCGTTCTTGACGAGCAGCTCAGCCGTCCAACTGTCCTTTTCCACTCCGAAGGAGAAGTTGGTGAGCGCATAGGCGCTTTGTTGGCCCAGAAGGTCGCGATCGGCCGTACGCAAATCCGGCCATACCGCACTCTGATACACCACGTTGCCCTGGATGTGCGCCTGATAGTCATTGACTAGCGTCCACACATACCGCGCGCCCAGGCTGCCCTTGAGCTTCGGGGTAGTTGGCAGCTGTTGCCCTTTGGGAGCCTGAGGGTTCGCACAGTTGGTTACTGGGCTGCCGTCGGGGTTGAGCGCGCCGCAGTAGTTCTCCGAAAGAAAGGCGTCGATGTAGGAGCCGCCGAAGTTCAGCGTCCATCCGCGGCTTACGGCCCATTCGAGCTCGGTCTCCGCGCCTTTTACGCGCGCCTGGGCGGCGTTGGCCACGACGGTCACGCTGTTGGGACCCAGGAAGGAGAACTGGAAGTTGTCCCATTTCTCGTAGTAGAGCGCGCCGTTCCAGCGCAGGTGATTGTCGAGCCAGCTCGTTTTCCAGCCGAGCTCGTAGTTTTTCAGGAAGTCCGCGCCGTAGGGCGGCGCGTTGCCCACGCGGTTGACGCCGCCCGGCCGGAAGCCCTTCGACAAAGTCGCATAGATGAGCCGGTACGGGTCGAATCTGTAGGACAAGTTGTATTTCGGGGTCCAGCCGAAGCCGTCGCTGCGCTTGTTCAGGTCTTCGCAAGGCGCTCCGTGGAAGGGCGTGTTGTTGAAGCAGATCTGTTGCCCGGAATGCAACTGGTCCTGCGGCAGCGTGGAGGGAGGGGCCAGAGTTGGATTGGAGCCAAAAGCGTCGAGGCCGAAGCCGAAGAAGCCCTCGAGGGTGTTCGTATAGTGGAAGCGCCGGATGCCGAGCGTGGCGGTCAGGTTGTCGACAATGTCCCAGTTGAGCTCGCCGAATGCGGCGTAGTCCCGGTTCACCCGCACCTGCTCGGTGAGCCACCAGGTGTTCGGCCACTGGTAGGTGGTCGCCGCACCCACCCAGTAGACGGGATCCAAGCCGTTGATGCTGTAATTCTGTTCGATGCCGTGCTGCTGGCGCTGCTGGAATACTCCGACGACGAAGCGCACGGGGTATTTCCGCGGAGACGTCAGGCGCAGCTCGTTGCTGTACATCTGGTAACGGTCCGTGTTGAGGATGACCTGCGTCGGATTGTTGGGCCAATAGGCAGCGGCGGACTCGTACGCGAGCGAGTAGTCCGAGTAGTCCGATTGCACGTGGTCGTTCCTCTTCAGGAACGAGCCCGCATAGGTCAGATCGAAGTCGGCGATCTTTCCCTCGACGGTGAGGGCCGCATCCACCCAGCTGTCCGTGCCGCCTTCCGGGTAGAAGTGTTTGACCGCGAGATCGGCCGGGACCGGGCTGCCAACGGCCAGGTCATGCCACTCTTCCTGCCCGAAAATACCTCCCCAACGCGACTTCTGGCCAATCAGCGTCGGCGTCACCGTCCAGTTTTCGTCGAGATCGATCTTCAGCGCCGCGCGCGCACCGTAGGTATCGACCGGGTTGTAATGGTTGGCCGCCACCGCGTGATTGTCCAAAGTGGCGCAGGTCGGGCTCACCCCGCCGCAGTTGGACTGTGGATTGCCTGCGGTGGCTGGATAAGTGAGGGTGCCATGAACATTGTCGATGTATCCTGAGTCGCGCTCATACCACCCGACGAGCCGCACGGCGGCCGCGGACGACACGGGTATGTTGACGAACCCCTCGGCAATGGCGCCGGCGCTTCCGTTCTTGATTGTGTTGGCCTGCACGTCGTAGCCGGCCCTGAATGCGGACGGATCCGGCTTGTTCGTAATGATGCGGATCGTGCCGGCTTCCGAGCTCGCGCCGTACAGGGTGCCCTGCGGGCCTGGCAGCACCTCGACACGCGCGATGTCGTACATGTGCAGATCGAGAGGGCCCTGGATGGTCGTGACCGGCTGCTCGTCCAGGTAGGTGCCGACGCTCGGCAGCGGCCCGGAGTGGTTTGGATTGTTGTCGCTGGAGATGCCGCGCATGAAGACGTTGCCGAAGCCGGGTTGAGGGCTCCTGAACGCCACTTCCGGCAGGGCCTGCGCGTAGTCGTTGAAGTGTTGGATGTTTTGCTGCTCGAGGCTCGCCGTGTCGAGGGCCGTGACGCTGATCGGCACGTCCTGGAGGTTCTCGGACCGCTTGGATGCAGTGACCACCACCTGAGCGAGCCCGGTGTCGGACGCCTCCTGCGCGTGGGCCGAGTGGATCGCGGCCACGATCGCGGCTGCAATGGGCGCTCTGGCAAGCAGAGGCAAGTGGATTCCACTGGCACGAGTCCGCCGGGCTCTCGCCGCGGCAGGTTCTCTCGATCGACTGCGCTGCATGATGTCTCCCTTGGTGTTTTGTATTCTCAGTCGGCGATCGCGCGGCTCAGGCCGCCGGGCTCCTGGCGGCGCCAGGTGAATGGCGGCACGTCCGGATAGGCCGGCAACACAGGTCCCAGCGCATTCTTCAGCGGCTCCAGCCAGGGCTCATAGTGGCGCCACTGGTCCAGCCCGTCGCGGAAAATAGGGCGCCGCACCTGCTCGGAGCTGGCGGTGCGCACCGCGCGCGTGTTTTCGTAAAAGCGCAGGCACTGCGGCTCGAACGGCAGGCCGCAGTATTCGAGCAGCTTGCGCACTTCGGTCTCGGTGTCCTCCACCATCGCCTCGTAATGTACCCGGTGGACCCTGCCGGGCAGCACCGAGTCGAAATGGGCCATCAACTCCACATAGTCGTGGTAGTAACGGCCGAGCTCCTCGAGGTCGTAAGTGAAATGCTGGCCGCGCGCGAAGTGCTGCTTGAATGCCGAGAAGCAGGAGCCGAGTGGATGCCGGCGCGCATCGATGATCTTCGCGTTGGGCAGGACGAGGTGGATCAATCCGATGTGCCGGAAGTTGTTCGGCATCTTGTCGATGAAGAACGGTGCGTCGCTCTTGCGTTGAATACGGGTCTTCTGGAGGTACTGCTCACCGAGCTCGCGGAGACGGTCCGGGCCGAGTGCGCCGAGGACGTCCAGATATTCACCCGGTCTGTTGTGTTGGCCTCGCACTTCGAGGCCGCGCGCCAGAGAGATCATGTCATGAAGCTCCATCGTGCCTTCGACGAGCGAATGGCTCGACAGAATCTGCTCCACGAGCGTGGAGCCGGCGCGGGGTAATCCCACGACGAATATCGGGTCCGGGGCCGGACAACCGGCGCCCGCACGGGCGTGGAAAAAGTCTCGGGTAAAGAGTGCCCGCGACCTCTCTATGAAATTCGTATTGTCCTGCGCGCTGTAGTTGATCGTGCTGCGGCGCAGGCGATTTCCCTCGGCGTAGTGATGGAACGAGTCGCTGTACTGCTCGGCGTCCTCGTACGCTTTGCCGAGCGCGAAGTGCAGATGCCACTGATTCTCGACAGAGGTCTGGCGTGCGAGCTGGGTACGGATGGCGTCGGTGTCCCGCGGCTCGAAGCGAAAGGTCTTGAGATTGGCAAGGCTCCAATACGCCTCGCCCAGGTCCTGGGCTATCTCGATTGCCCTACGGTAGGCGCCGATGGCCTCGTCCTGCCGGGCCGCCGTTTTCAGTACGTGGCCGAGCGTCACCCACACTCTGGCCTGATTCGGATGCTCGGAGAGAATGCCCGAATACAACTCGATGGCCTGGGCATATTCTCCGACGCCGACGAGGAAGGTCGCCTTCAGATTCCGGTAATGCGGATTATTGGGCTCGGCGGCGAGCAGCGGCCCGAGGTGCTCCAGGGCCTCGCTGGGCCTGTTCTGCCGGTTGAGCACGATAGCGTATTGCACCCTGGCCGGAACGAAGCCAGGCGCCAGCTCGAGACAGCGGGCAAGGAGATTCTCCGCATCGATGTAGCGCCCCAGGCGCGCGGCCACCTCGGCCAACATGCGAATCGCGGCCACGTCGGTGGGGCTCTCGCGCAGATGGGCGCGCAGAAGGGCTTCCGCCAGCGGAATGTCGTTATCGCAAAGCGCCGCGGCTGGCGCGAGGAGTCTCGGGTCTCGGGTCGATGCTTTGATGTGGCGTGCATATGCGGCATCGGCACCCGCGGTATCCCCAATCGCGGCCAAGTGATCGGCCAGCGCCCGCCACGCTCCGGGGAACCCGGGATCGAGTGCGACCGCACCGCGTAACGCCGCCACGGCGTCCTCGCCCCGACCGGCCGCACTCAGGGCGAGACCGTACTCATAGTGAACAGCAGCCGCACTCGGCTGTTCGCGGGCCAGCGGTTCCAGAATCGCCAGGGCCTCTGCGGTGAGCCCCAGCATCCGTCGCGCGGCTCCCAGCAGCAGTTTCGCGCGAGGATCGCCCGGAACCACCTCGAGAATCTCGGCCGCCTGTTGCGCGGCGAGTCTCGGATCACGGCCTATCAGGCGCGCCGCATGGCCCAGTGCAACCTCAATGGTGCCAATTGACTTGGCTTCTATCCCCACGTGTTGCTCTGCCCTTATTGCGGTGCTGTTGTCCCCAGTCGCGATCAGAAAGCAGCCACTGAGCACTTGTCAAATTTAAGACACCGAGCCACGCACTGAATACCCCACCCAGCTCCACCTTGTTGCGCTTGAACGACGGCCACACGGTGGTGCCTGATCATGTGTTGGGTAGCGCGCGCTTCTGACACGCTCTGTGCCAATATGGGCTCGGCGCGACAATCTGGGCCGCTGACTTAGCTAATCGCATTTGCAGTGCGTCGCAGGTCCTTGTAAGTGCTCGTTTTATTGGTAACGGTGCAAGCGGTCGGTTGGGCTAAGATGCCAGCTCCGCGAGACAACGAAGGGGAAGATGATGACTTCGAGCAGAGCCAGTCAGGTCGTGCCGGGGACGACATTCAACTACGGAATGTCTCTACGCGTGCGCCATCCGGATCTGGATCCGGCCGTGCTCACGAAAGCTCTGCACCTCGAGCCCCTGCATAGCTGGCGCGCCGGGGAGCCGCGCCGCTCTATTACTGGGGCGCCTCTTGGGGGGGAGCATCGCGAGTCGTACTGGTCCGCGCCATTGCCGGGGCAAGCCGTGGGTAGCGCCGCCTTTCCCCTGGAGTTGTTTCTGGGTCAGCAACTCGTGCAGTTGGGGCGCCACCGCGAGCTCTTGAGCCGCATGCAGTCCGAGGGTGGCCAGATCTCGTTGCTCATCGAGATCTCGGGCGTGGAAAATGCGGTTCTGACCCTGAGCACAGGTGTCTGCCGCAAGCTGGCCGATCTCAACATCGAAGTTGAGTTCCAGTTCGTCGCCGAGTAAGCGGCGGCGTCAGGGCGTGCGCGTGCCCAGCCAGCGGGCACACCGCGTCCGACATCGTTGTCATTTCACCCTCGTTGCGGTGCCGCCGTGGAATGTCTGCCAGTGGAGACATTTTGCTTTGGGGCGCTCAGCCGGTCTACTGTAGCTTGACAAGGGCAAACCCGTCGCAAGGCGGGGACGCAAAGCCTCCGATCTTGTGCGTCGGCCGCTCGTAGCGGCTCGAGCGCGCAAGACAGCGGGGTTGCCGGAGCCTCGAGCCGCCATCGAGCGGATAAGGCGTCGTCACGTCGTGCATGCCTTCCGGCTCGCACCCGGAAGGTGGCGCAGCATGTTTGCCTGCCCTTGCAAAATCGTACACACGCACGGGGCAGGTCAACTATGTTCTTCTCTACCACTGCTGGGGCAGGCCGCCCACGGCACAGCATTCTTCGCGCGCTCAAGTGCGCGGCGCTTCTGTCCTCACCTTCGATCGCTGTCATCGCAGCTCCCGTGATCTCAGGTACACCCCCTGCAACAGTCACGGCTGCTCACTATTACCTATTCCAGCCCGCTGCGAGCGATTCCGCGGGCAAGACGCTTACTTTCGCGATCGGCAACAAGCCCGACTGGGCGCAGTTCGATACCCACTCGGGCCGCCTGTACGGCACACCGCTCCCGCAATCCAACGTCGGCACGTTCTCCAGCATCTCCATATCCGTCAGTGACGGCGCCTCACGCGCCTATCTCGCGCCATTCGCGATCAAGGTGCTGCCGTTGCCCAACACGCCGCCAGTGCTCGCGGGCACTCCAGCCAGCACGGTAAGGGCGGGCCATGCCTATTCGTTCCAACCCACGGCGCGCGATCCCAACGGGCTGAGGTTGGTATTCGCCATCGCGAACAAGCCGGCATGGGCGGGCTTCGACAGCGCCACGGGCGCTCTGACCGGCACTCCAACTGCCGCCAATGTTGGTACCTGGTCCAACATCGTGATGACTGCCTATGACGGCTGGTCCAAAGCTGTATTGCCCGCGTTTTCAATCGTCGTGCAGCCGGCAGGCAGTGCGCCACCGCCGCAGCCCAGCCCCTCCGCCGCGGGCTCGGCAACCCTCTCGTGGTCGCCACCTACGGAAACCACTGGAGGCACTCCGCTCACCAACCTTGCTGGATATCACATCTACTACGGGACCACCCCGAATCTGGGGCATGAGGTGACCCTTCCCAACCCGGGGCTGACCCGTTATGTGCTCAACGGGCTTGCCCCCGCGACGTGGTACTTCGAGATGACCGCCTACGATACAGCCGGCATCGAGAGCCCACCGACCGCGCGCGAGATGATTGTCATGCAGTGACGAGACCGAGCATCTCGTTCAGATCCCGGTCCGGCAGCGGAGCACTGATGAGGAATCCCTGGATGGCGTCGCACTGATGCGCTCTGAGAAACGCTTTCTGCGCCGCTGTCTCGACACCCTCTGCGGTGACCCGTAGCCGGAACTGGCGGGCGAGGGCGATGGTCGCCTGCACAATGGCGACGTTGTCTTTGTCCTCCGGTGTGCCGCGCACGAACGTCGCGTCTATTTTCAACCGGTCGAGCGCGAACCGCTTCAGATAGGCCATGCTGGAATATCCGGTGCCGAAGTCATCGATGGTGACCTCGACACCGAGATCGTGAAGAGAGCGAATGACACTGATCGCTTCCCGCGGGTCCTCCATGACGGCTGACTCCGTGATCTCCAGGCCGAGCATGCGCGGGTCGCAGCGGGTCTCCGCAAGAGTGCGGCGTACGACATCGACAATACCCGCGCCGTTCAACTGCTTGCCCGAGATATTCACGGCAACCCGCAGCTTCGGCCGGCCAGACTCCTGCCAGGTGCGCGCCTGCAGACAGGCGGCTCGCAACGCCCACTCGCCGATCGGAATGATGAGGCCAGTTTCCTCCGCTATGGGTATGAAGACAGAGGGCGCCACCAGGCCACGCTCCGGATGAGCCCAACGCAACAGCGCCTCCGCTCCGATGACCTGCCCGCTGGCGAGGTCGATTTGCGGTTGATAATGCAACACGAACTCATCGCGATCGACAGCCAGCCGCAAATCATTTTCCAGGTGCATCCGTGCGCGTACCCTTGCATCGAGCTCCGGACTGAAAAAACGGAACGTGTTGCGTCCCTGTTCCTTGGCAAGGTAAAGCGCGGTATCCGCGTACTTGATCAGGTTCTCCACTTCGATGGCATCGCGCGGGCAGATCGCCAGGCCGACACTTCCCGTGACCCGCAGCGTTTGTCCTGATACCACGAACGGCGCAGACAACGCGGCTAACACGTGCTCGGCGACGGGTCCCGCATCCTCCGCCGAGCGCAGCCCGGATACCAGTATGAGAAACTCGTCGCCCCCCGCACGCGCCACGGTATCGTCCGCCCGCAGGGTTTCTGTGAGCCGGCGGCCGATCTGCTGCAGGAGAGTGTCACCGGCCTGATGCCCCAGCGTGTCGTTGATCGCCTTGAACCGGTCGATGTCGAGAAAGATCACCGCGAGCGTCTCCTTGCTACGCCCGGTATGCGCGATTGCCTGGCGCAGGCGGCTCAGCAGCAGTGCCCGGTTGGGCAGGCGTGTGAGCGCGTCATGATAGGCGAGGAAACGAATCTGCCGCTCACGCTTTTTCTGGATCAGCACCTGCTCCCGCAAGCTTTCCTCCAACCGCTTGCGCGCAGTGATGTCATGGTAATACCCATACCAGAGAATGCTGCCGTCCCGTTGGACTTCCGGCGTGCAACGTACTTCGACCCAGATCTCGCCCTTTGCGGGATGTAGGATGCGCCATTCGTCGTGGATCGGCGCTTGGAGCCGGATGCGCTGGTGGAACATCTCTCTGACGCGCTCCAGGTCCCCGGGGTGGGTGAGCCGCGCAGTGAGCCTCACGTCCGCCGCGAGCTCCTCGGGCGTATGGCCGTAGATCTGCGCGATGGCGGGCGTGGAGTAAGGCATTGTGATTTTGCCTTCGGGCGTGGTCCGCAGCTCGAAGATGGCAACGGGCACGGTGCTGGCGATCTTGTCGAGGCGGGCACGCAAGGCCGCGCGCTGCTGATCGTGCCCGTGCGCATTGGCTATCGCGGCAGTCATGCCGTCGTTGATTTGTGTGACGAACACTTCGTACTGCGCGTCGTAGTGCCGGCGTGGATTGATACCCAACACCAGAAATCCCAGCGGCCTGTTGTTCCAGGGTCCAACCAGCAGTGTGACGACCGCGCCGCGCGCGGGCTCCGGCCAGGCGCCTCCGGGAATCGGGCCTTCGATGCGCGAGGCGAGATTCTCTACGAGCTGCGTACGTTGCGTGCGTAAAACGTTGCCGAGCGGCCATGGATGTTCCGACTCGCTCGTGTTTTCCAGTGGCACGATGGCCGGACAAGCGGGACTGCCGGAAGGGAGTCCCGCCGCGGCGACCAGATACGCGAGGCGATCGTTCTCACTCATGAGGTAAGTCATGCAGAACGGAACGTCGGCCGTTGCCGATGCGAGAATGTCGGTTCCCAACACGCACGCTTGCTCCACGGAACTCGCTCCACCGGTTCCTTTTGCGAGGGCATGCAAAAGCAAGGCACGGCGGCGCGCGAGTACACGAAAAGTGGTTTCCACCGCGGGCATGAACAGTCCGACGATGCGGTTTTCTTCTCCTCGGATAGGGCTGATACCGTAATCCAGGTACCATTCCTCCACGTAGCCATGTCGGGAGGAAGCAAAGAACTGCCTTTCCGCCGATATGGCTTCCCCATCGTGGAAAGCACGGTGAAAGCTCGGCCGGAGGATCTCCCAGCTCTCGGGTCGTACCTCCCTCACCGGTCGCCCCAAGGCCGCCGGATGCCGCTCCCCTTCCAGCGGGATCCATGCGTCGTTGTAGAGCAGAATGAACTCGGGGCCCCAGTAGATGGAAATCGGAAAACGCGTGCTCAGGCAGATGCTGATGGTGGAGACCAGACTCTGGGGCCAGTTGTCAGGAGGGCCGAGTGGTGTGGCGGACCAGTTGATCGCCCTCATGAGGGCAGCTACGGTGCCGCCGAATGCGAAAATAGACTCCTGAAGTTTCGAGCCCATTGCGCGTGATTTTCCGGATGGTAGATGGGCAAGCTCCTTCTTGCTGCGACCACTGACGGAAACTCATCTTACCGGAGCAAGTTCCTGTCCAACATCGGAGTTATTTCGCGGCATCGCCGCATAGCAGGTCGCGGCATTGGCCGTTTCGCGCGGTGCAGCTAAGCTGCCAGTTCTGCGGACGGGGTGATCTGAGCCGAGGGCTGATGCGTAGCTATTGCAACAACTTCCATTTGAAGAGCCTGATTGGACTGATGGGGATTCTTCTCGCCCTGACGGCCTGCTCGGGCATGTTTTCCGGTGGTGAGACACTCTCTCATGGCCGCTTTCACCATGTACATGCCTACAAGCCGAAGTCCGAGGTACGGCACTTCGTTCTGTTCCTCTCCGGCGATGGCGGCTGGGATGACGGGCTGGCGGATATCGCGAGGTCGCTTGCCGCACAGGGCGCACTGGTGGCCGGCATCGATACGGCCGATCTGTTCGCGGAGCTCGAGAAGGACGGCGGCAAGTGTGTGTTCCCAGTCGGCGACCTGGAAAATCTCAGTCATTTCGTGCAGGCCTATTACAAGGTTCCGACGTACTTCACCCCGATCCTGATCGGCTACTCCGCCGGTGCATCATTGGCGTACGCTGCCCTTGCGCAAGCGCCGGCCGGCACGTTTACCGGTGCGCTGTCCCTGTCCTTCTGCGTCGATCTGGATCTTCGCAAACCGCTTTGCCCGGCCGGAGCTCTTCGTTACAGCCCGCGCAAGGATGATCAGGGGGTGCGGCTCGAGCCTGCGGGCAAGGGGCTGTCTGCTCCCTGGGTCGCCCTGCACGGCACCGCCGATGAGGTATGCCCCGCCGCCGAAGCGCGGACGTTCGTTTCGCAGATACCAGGGGCTCGCTTCATCGAGTTGCCTGGCATCACTCATAACTACGACGACGTGGCCCGGTGGATGCCACAGTTCGACGCGGCGTATGCCTCCATCGCTGCTCACGAGCCGCGCAGCCCGCAGGCTCCGCCTCGGAGCCTGGCCGATCTGCCGATCATCGAGATGCAGCCGGCAGCTGGGCAGACGGCTTTCGAGGATACGTTCGCGGTGTTGTTTTCAGGTGATGGCGGCTGGGCGGGAATCGATCGGGACATCGCGACTGTGCTGGCGAACCGCGGAATCCCTGTCGCTGGATGGGATTCGCTGCGTTACTTCTGGACGGCGCGGACGCCGTCCGGAGTGGCTGGGGATCTCGATCGCATACTGCGGTACTACGCAGAGCACTGGCACCGCAAGAAGGCTCTGGTGATCGGGTATTCTCAGGGGGCGGATGTTCTACCGTTCGCGGTCAATCGCCTGCCGCCGCGCTCGAGGGCGTTGGTGTTGCGAACAGCATTGATCGGCATCGGCGAGACGGCGGCGTTCGAGTTCCACGTGACCAACTGGTTCGGCTCCGGTAGCGGAGAGCTGCCCATCGCGCCGGAGGTAGCAAGAATGTCGGCGAACGACACGCTCTGCCTCTACGGAGAAGGGGACGACGAGTCCATTTGTCCGAAGGTGGGAGCGGCTCATGCCACGGCCATCAAGTTGCCCGGCGGCCATCACTTCGGCGGCAGTGGCAGCTATGAGCACCTCGCGGACGTCATTCTGGCGGGGCATGCCGTACCTGTCGCAACCGCTGCCGCGCCAGCTTCGGACGCGCCTCCAGGCTCTCCCACCCATTCCGCCGCTACTCCTGCGGTCACTTCGGCGCCTGCTGTGAAGTAGTGGCAAAGATCGGGTGACGCGTAGTGGCCTGGCCGACTCCGGTTACTGGTATGTCCTGACCAGTTTCTCCAGCAACCGCTCCGGCAGGGGCCCCGGTTCGGTGCATCTGCCAGTGTGTACGCGGGAAGTCTGGATGATGGTGCTGCGAGGCGCCACGAGCCAGTGAAAGCGCTCGCGAAGTGAGAGTTGGCCGATGGGGCCTGCCTCAGTTCCACCGGCGCAAATGCGTGGAATGCTGGCGAGGTGCGTGCGAAGGGTGTGGATGTCGAGGCTCGGGGCGAATGCCGACAAGCGCGCCTCATCCAACTCGATGCGCGCCTCCAGGAAGTCTTTCGCGGGACAGGAGACGATCACGCCGACATTCATGAATTCCTCGCGGTCGACTCGAGGGACGACGCGTATTACGGCGTAATCATACGAGCAGTGATCGCGCACGGATCGCCTCCTCGACAAACAGATGCGGCTCGGCCAGGCGGCGCACCAGGTATTGAATATAGCCGGAACGCCACTCCTCCGGAGAGCGGAAGGGGGCGGCGGGACCGCTCAGCCAGGCATCGGGAACCAGTGAGACGATTTTCGCGATCAACGACGGGGTGAGCCGCGCGCTGAGCTTCGCATCCGATTCCCGGAGAGCGCCCGCGAAAGGTAACAGGATGTGATCTTTCACGCGGTGGAATGAGTCAACGCTCCGCTCCAGGTAATTCTCCCACGAGTGGTGAAAATACAGCGCGGCGCCGTGGTCGATGAGTGTCAATTGGCGGTGCCAGACGAGCATGTTGGCATTGCGCGCCGTGCGATCGACATTCGTGACGTATGCATCGAACCACACGATGTCGGAGGCCAGCTCGGCGCCCGGTTTCTCCACGACAGGATCGAACATTACCGAGCCCGGCAGGTAGTCGAGAGCGATGTTCAACCCGGCGCTGCTTTTGATGAGGTCCTGGATTTCCTGGTCCGGCTCGGTGCGTGCAAGGTCCGCATCGAGCTCAATCAGCACGATCTCGGGCACCGGCAGCCCGAGGGCTCGCGCGATTTCGCCGGCGATCAGCTCCGCGATCAATACTCGTGGCCCCTGTCCCGCTCCACGAAACTTCAGCACATACATGCCGTCGTCATCCGCTTCAACGATGGCGGGCAGCGAGCCGCCCTCGTGGAGGGGTGTTACGTAGCGGGTCGCGGCGACAGTCCGCACGGTCATGTCAGTCGTCGCGTCATGTCGGTAATCGGTCATCGCGGCGTGTCAGTCATCCGGGCGGATCCGTTCGTCCGCGGCGAGCTCGAGCAGGTCGATTTCCTCTTCCGCCGCGTGAAAGGCATCGTCGCCGATAATGGAGCGATCACGTAGATCGAGCAACGCGGCTCGCTGCGCGGCTACCGCGCGATGCTGCAGGTCGCTTAGATGCGCATCGCCGTGGTCGTGTGGCCTGTCGTCCACAGGCTCTTCACTAAGCCGAATACGAGCCTCATAGGCACGCCGCAGCTCGGTAACCGCCGGGCGCGAGTCATGCCCTTCGAACACCCGAAGCGCGGCGCGTGCCGTTTCCGCACGGGCCAACTGAATCTCTTTGTCTACCGCTCCATCGTCCTTCAGGCCGACCCACATCAGCAGAGGGCCAAGTGTCATGCCTTGGATGACGAGTGTGGTGAGCACCACGCAGAAGGCGCAGAGGATGATGAGGTCTCTGTAGGGAAAGCCGGCCTGCGGAGGGCCATCGGGGAGCGCCAATGCGGCGGCGAGCGTCACGATGCCACGCATTCCGCACCAGGCAACGATGAGAGCGCCACGGTAATTCGGCATGGCCATCGACGGCTTGCTGCTGTAAAAAAATCGCCCCTTGAGGCGCGCGATCGAGGTATATAGCCCGACCCACACCATGCGCGCCACGACCACCGTAGCGGAGACCGCCACCGCGCACGCGACGAAGGGTTGCCAGTCGGACCCATGCATACGGGCTACGATTCCTCGTAGCTGCAGGCCGATCATGACGAACGCCAGCACGTTCATTACAAACACCGCGACGTCCCACACCGCGTAGGAGGAGATGCGATGGCGGGCGTCGCTGCGCCCCGGAGCGAGGCGGGCAAGCGTCATCCCGTACGCGATGACCGTGAGAATGGCCGACAGCCCCAAGCTATCGGCGATGATCCATACCGCGAAGGTGCCGATGAACTGCAGTAGCACCGAAACCGGGATGTCGTCCACGTGTTTGGTCGCCCATAGATAGAACCGGGCGAGGAGGATTCCCGCGGCCACTCCACCTCCGCAGGTAAGCACGAACAGTGGCGCAACGCTCCAGCCCGAGAGCGTCCCGGTGGTAGCCGCAGTCACGGCCAGGCGGTAGATCAACAGCGCGCTTGCGTCGTTGAACAAACTCTCGCCCTGTAGCACCACCATGAGCCGATGAGGCGGTTGCAACCGACGCAAGATAGTCGTGGCAGCCGAAGTGTCGGGAGGAGCGACGATGGCGCCGAGTGTTACAGCGACAGCCCAATTCATGCCCGGAACGAAGTGGCGCGCCACGAAAGCCACGGAGACAACGGTGAAGCCTACGGCGAGAACCGCGAGGTTGCTCACCGACCGCAGGTGCCTTTTCAGGTCGCGTGGCGAGGCATCGAATGCCGCATCCAGCAGCACCGGCGCCACGAACAACGCCAGGGCCAGCCGCGGATCGAGCGTGACCTGGGGAGTGCCTGGAATGAACGTCAGCGCTGCACCCGCCACGGCCAGCAGAGCCGGGTAGGGCACTCCCAGGCGGTCGGCCCACATCGACAGCACCGCGCCCACGAACAACAGCGTAATAGTCAGCTCGAAGATTCCCATAAGCGGGGTTATTGTGGCGGAGACGGGTCTCCTTGTAATGTCCCGGGCGTGAGCCGTACCTCCCGCCTGTTCAAGCTCATGGATGCCTTGCGCGGCCATCGACGGCCGGTGACTGCGGCGCGCCTCGCCGAGGGCCTCTCGGTTTCGGTCCGTACCGTCTATCGTGATATTCAGACGTTGGTCGACTTGGGCGCGCCTGTCGAGGGTGAAGCCGGCCTCGGGTATCTGCTGCGCGCCGGTTTTTTCCTACCGCCGCTGATGTTCGGCGAGGATGAGCTGGAGGCACTGGTGCTGGGGGCGCGCTGGGTGCGGGGCCAAGGGGATCCGGGGCTGGCGAAGGCGGCTGATTCAGCGCTGGCCAAGATCGCCACCGCTTCCCCAAAGGATCTGCGCGACAAGATTGCCGACACCGGGTTGTGGGCACCCCGGTTCGCAACCCCCGCCGAGCAGCCTGCAGGGCTGCGGACCATCAGGGAAGCCATGCGCTGCGAGCATAAGCTGGCGATCACCTATGTCGACGAGAAGGGGGCGACGACTGAGCGGGTGATCTGGCCAATTGCACTGGCTTTCCTCGAGGGCAGGCGCCTGGTGGTCGCCTGGTGTGAGCTGCGCGACGGTTTTCGCCACTTCCGCTCGGACCGGATCGCGACGCTCAGCGCCACTCGCGACCGATATCCTACCCCGCGTGTCGTTCTGATGAAGAACTGGCGTCGTGAGCACAACGTGCTCGAATAGCGCCAACTTCTGCCGCGGCAATCTCGGCCAACGGTCTCCGTCGCCAGCCGTGATCACATCAGGGCGTCGTCCCGAGGGCATCACGCTGCTGACAGAATCTGTCATGGGGGTGAGTGACTATGGAGCCCGACGGTCACCCTCACACGCGAAGGAGAGTCGCATGCGTCTCTATCACCATCCAATGTCCGCGAACGCCCGTGCTGTCTTGATGACGGTCTATCAGCTGAACGCGCCGGTTGAGCTGGTGTTTGTCGATCTGCAAAAGCAGGAGCAGCTCAAACCGTCCTTTCTGAAAATGAATCCGAACCATCGGGTGCCGGTGCTCGAGGACGGCGATTTCTACCTGTGGGAATCGCGCGCCATCATGCAATATCTGGCCGACCTCACTCCTGGTCAGAGTCTCTATCCCACGGAGCTCCGTGCCCGTGCGGATGTAAATCGTTGGTTGTTCTGGTCTGCTCAACACTTTGCTCCCGCCGTTGGGATCTTCTTCTGGGAGAACGTGGTGAAGGGCATGATTGGCCGAGGTGCTCCGGACCCTGTGGAGCTGCGCAGAGGCGACACACTGTTCAATGAGTATGCCTCCGTGCTGGACCAGCATCTCGCCGATCGTCAGTGGATTTGCGGATCATCCCTGAGTCTGGCGGATCTCTCGATTGCCGCGGCATATGGCTGCGCGGCCCCGGGCAAGGCGCCAGTGGCCTGGTATGCGAACGTGCAGAAGTGGTTCAGGCGCATGCAGGCTTTGGACGTGTGGCAAAAAACCGAGCAACTCGCTCGAGCCGCTGCGGCTTGATCTCCGATCAGCCACTCACGGGCTCGACATTCACATCGACCGAAAGACTGTGGCGGCCGCCGCCGAGGATGATGCCGCGGAGAGGCGAGATATCGCCGAAGTCGCGGCCCCACGCCACGGCGATGTGATCGGTACCGATCATCGTGTCATTTGTAGGGTCGAGCTCGAGCCACCCGAAGGGTGGCGCGTATACAGAAACCCAGGCGTGGGATGCGGCGGAGCCGACAAGGCTCCGCACGTATCCGCTTACGTACCGCGCGGGTAAACCGCGCGAGCGCAGGCAAGCTATCATGAGGTGAGCGAAGTCCTGACAGACTCCACGTCGGATCTCGAGCACCTCGGTCACCGGGGTGGCGATCGTAGTCGCTCCGGGCGCGTACATGAGCTCCGTATGGAGCTTTGTCATCAGCGCCTGGGCGCAAGCGAGTATCGGGCGGCCTGCGGGGAAACAGTCTTCCGCGTATTCCGTGAACATGCGCTTCACCCTGACGTAGGGTGATTCCTGGCGGAAGCGGATCGCCTCGAGATCATCGCGAGCCGGTGGCCGGCCCGTGTAGCCGAATCGAGCGACAAGTTGGTCCCATGGTATCGTGTCGTTCGAGCCAATGGATGGACGGCGATGAATCTCCACCTCCATTTCCGCCGTGATCTCCAGCTTGCGGTGGGGATGCTCGAACTCCACGCGCGTGACCGGATTCCCAAACACGTCAAGCTCTTCACGGCGCCGGCAGGCTGCCGGAGCGACCGTGATCGTATGCTCGAGGCATTGCTGATAGGGCGCGGGTCGTGGCACCAGGTGCAGAAGCTGGTGCGAGTGAACGACATCACTACTGTACACGTAGGCGGTTTCGTGGCGGACCCGATACCGAACGCCCCCGCTCATATCGCGAGTGCCTGAGAGTCGAGGCTGATATGAGCGAAGTGTCGCAGCGAGAGGCGATCTGAAAGCCTCCCCGCCGCCGTCGCGACGCCACGCAGGCGCGTAGCGAGCGCCCGTCTCTCACGTTGCGCTTCTTCGGTGTTACCTTCGAGCGCAAGCAACTCATCGTCGCTCAACACCGGAACGCCCTGTTCCAACATGTCATCGGCGTCGGTATTGGGGGAACCTCCGAGGGACGCTGCCAGTGCGGTGAGATCCCGCCCCAGGGCTCGGCACAGGAAGGCCAGTGCTCCCGGGTGCTCCGTGTCGCGTACCAGGAGGTCCAGTGCCGGTCCCAATCGCGGTGTTACGGCGTATCTGGAGCGATATACGCGCATGCTGTCGTAAGCTTCGAGCAGCCATTCCACGTGGCGCTGCCGAGCCGCTGGCTCCGAGCTGATGTAGTGCGCGAGCACGTCGGCACCGAGCTGCAGCCGCTCGAGCCGGCGCCCGATGCGCAGCAGGCGCCAGCCCGCATCCTGCGTCATGTCGTCCAGCGAAAACCCTGCGAGTGCCGCAAGCGAAAGCGACAGGCGATCGAGAACGGCGCGTGGCTCCTCGCGCGAGACGAGGCCATCCTGCAGGCGCCGCTGCATGTCAGACACGGCTCGCCAATACCCGGAGGACAACCGGCTGCGGACCTGGGATGCACACCATGCCAGGCGCCTCACGTCCGCCACGATTCCCTGGGGATTGCGCTCATCGCGCAAGCTTCCGGTCGGCTCGGTGTCGAGCGGAATCAGTCCGATGTGGCGACAGATCCCTACCGCGGCTTTCCACACGCTCTCGTCGATACGCGCCCCGAGGGTGGCCCGCAGGAGGCACGTCTTGTCTTCGCAACGGACCGAGTAACGCCCGAACCAATACAGGTTCTCGACCAGACGTGACGGGATCTCTTCATACCCTCGCACCGCCAAGCGTGCGGCATGACCCGGAATATCCGCCGGCTCTTCGTCGGTAGCTTCGGCCAACACCCAGATGTCCTTGCTGCCGCCGCCTCGCTGTGTAGAGACGACGTCAACGGCGGTGTCGGCGGCGATTCTCGCCAGGCCGCCGGGCATGACACGGTGTCCCCTGTTGGTGGCGATCGCATACATGCGGATCGAGATCGCTTTGGCCGCGAACCCCAAGGCACCATACGGCCGCCAGATGGGTGCCTGCGAGAGGGCCAGATGCTCCTGGGCGACGTAGGCATGCGGCCGCGTCCGCAGCCGCTGGATGAGTTGTGTACGGGCCTCTCCTGTGAGAGTGCGGCCGAATACCGGCTCGAAGCGTTGATTCGGCCACGCGGGCTTGATTACGAGCTTGTCGAGGTTGGCCAACACGTACTCGAGCGCCGGGCGCTCGCCGCACCACCACGTTGCCAGCGTCGGCAGCTCGAGCTTCTCATCCAGGAGCCGCGCGGCGACTCTGGGCAGAAATCCCAGCCATGCAGCCGACTCCAGAACTCCGCTGCCCAGGGCGTTCGCCAGTTGTACCCGGCCGGCGCGCACTGCGCCCAACAGTCCCGCGATGCCGAGAGCCGAGTCGCTACGCAGCTCGACGGGGTCGCAATAGTCATCATCCAGACGCCGCAGGATGGTGTGCACCCGCCTGAGCCCCGCGACGGTTTTCAGATACACCGTCTCGTTGCGGACCGTGAGGTCGGAACCTTCGGCCAACGGCATTCCGAGCTGGCGTGCGAGGTATGCGTGCTCGAAGTAGGTCTCGTTGAAGGGACCCGGTGTCAGAACGACCGCGAGGGGAGCCTCCTCTCCTTCGACAGGCTCGAGCAGTTGGTCACGCAGCTCACCAAAAAAACCAGCGATGCGCCGTGTACGCAGCTCGGAAATCGCATCCGGCAGCACCTGCTCGAGGATCTCGCGATTCTCCAGCGCGTATCCGGCACCTGAGGGGGTTTGCGTGCGATCTGCCATGACCCACCACTGCCCATCCGGGGCGCGGGCCAGGTCTGCTGCGTACACCTGCAACCAGTTGCTCCGCTTGGGAGTGTGGCCTACGCATGGCCACAGAAAGTTGGGATGTCCGAAAACCAGCTCGGGCGGTACGACACCCTCGGCCAGCAAACGTTGCGGTCCGTAGAGGTCGCCCAACAGCGCGTTCAGCAGCCGTGCCCGCTGTGCGAGTCCGCGCTCGATGAGGAGCCACTCGCGATTGGTGAGAATGAGGGGTATGGGGTCCAGAGTCCACGGGCGATCGGCGCCCTGCGGGTCCGCATAAACGTTGTAGGTGACACCATTCTCGACGATCAGGCGCTTCGTAAGATCCAGCGAGCGCCGCGACGAGGCACGCGCGTCGGTGCCCGTGATGCGATCCACCAGAGGGCGCCATTGGGGACGCAGCTCCCCAGAGCTCTCGAGCAACTCGTCATAGCGGCCCGGCAGGGCGCTATAGCTCGCCAGACATCCGTTTGCCGCGGTTTCCGGGTCAGCCGCGCGCATCGTCAGGCCCGCCTCTCCTCAGATCGAGGGTGAACGGGAATTCGGGATCGACCGGCTCCTGCGCAGGCGCAAGGTATCCGGGTGTATGACCCATGCGGAAGAAACGCGCCCGTCGCCGGCTTTCGGACTCGAAAGCGTTCACCGGAAACGTGGTGTAGTTGCGGCCACCGGGATGCATGACGTGATACTGACAGCCTCCGAGCGAACGTTCCATCCAGGTATCGACAATATCGAAGGTCAGCGGAGTGTGGACCCCGATATTCGGATGCAAGGATGCGGCAGGTTGCCAGGCTCGATAGCGTACCCCTCCGACGAACTCGCCGACGTTGCCGGTGGGCCGCAGCGGCACACGCCTGCCGTTGCAGGCGAGCACGTAGCGGTCGGGAGCGAGCCCCGTCGCTTTGACCTGCAGCCGCTCGACAGAGGAGTCGACATAGCGGACCGTTCCGCCGGGAGCGCCTTCCTCGCCCATGACGTGCCAGGGCTCGAGCGCCTGGCGAATTTCGAGCTCGAATCCCTGGGTGGCGAAGTCGCCGTATTTCGGGAAGCGGAATTCGAAGTGGGGCTCGAACCACTCCTCCCGGAGCGGAAAGCCGGCGGCCTTTTGCTCCGCCAGCACATCCCTGAAATCTCGTTCGACAAAGTAGGGCAGCATGAAACGGTCGTGCAGCTCCGTCCCCCAACGTATCAGCCGCGCCGGCTCGTAAGGGGTGCGCCAGAAACGGGCTACCAACGAGCGTAACAACAATTGCTGTGTGAGGCTCATGCGAGAATGGGGCGGCATCTCGAATGCACGCAATTCTAGGAGCCCTAGACGGCCGGCGGGGCCATCGGGGGAGTACAACTTGTCGATGCAGAATTCCGCACGATGTGTATTGCCCGTCACGTCGATCAGCAGGTTGCGAAACAGGCGGTCGACCAGCCACGGCGGGCCGTTCCAGGAAGGAGAGGAGGGCACCTGTTTGAAGGCGATCTCGAGCTCGTACAATGAGTCGTTGCGAGCCTCATCGACGCGCGGCGCCTGGGAAGTGGGTCCGATGAACAACCCCGAGAACAGGTAGGAGAGCGAAGGATGGTTGTGCCAGTAGCCGAGCAGGCTGCGCAACAGGTCGGGACGGCGCAGAAAGGGCGAATCCGCGGGAGTCGCGCCGCCTAGCACGAAGTGATTGCCGCCGCCGGTGCCGGTGTGGCGGCCATCGAGCATGAATTTCTCGGTGGTCAGGCGCGAGAGGCGTGCCGCCTCATAAAGGTGGGTGGTGCGGTCGACGAGCTCGTCCCAACTCCTGGCCGGATGGATGTTGACTTCGATGACGCCTGGGTCCGGCGTGATCCTGAAGTGACTCAGGCGAGGATCACGCGGCGGCTCGTAGCCTTCGAGTACGACGGGCAAGGACAGGTCGGCCGCCGTCGCTTCCACCGCGGCGAGTAGCTCGAGGTAGGCTTCCAGCCGTTCCGTGGGAGGCATGAAGATATACAACACTCCATTGCGTGGCTCCGCGCAGAGCGCTGTCCGCGTGATCCATCCCGCCGACTCGTGCGGACCCGGGGGACGCTCGTCAAGTTGTGTCTTCGCCGGGTCCCCTTCACCGGTGTCCGATCCTCGAGCCCCGGGGTAATCCGCCGAGCGCCCATCACGCCGGTGGGTGAGCGTTTCCGCGCCGGTGTGAAGATCAGAGCGGGGCGTCGCAAAGCTCCTCAGTTGTTGGCGAATGGCCACGGGTATCGGGAGTGGTGGAAACTCCTGCAGCTGGTCAGGTTCCAACACGTAAGGGTAATCCTCCGGCCTCGTCCACGGCAGGCTGTCCAGAGGCAGGCGTAAGCCCAGTGGTGAATCCCCGGGCATCAGGTAGCAGCGCTCCTGGCGCAGGAACCAGGGGCCGCTCTGCCAGTCGGTATCGGCCGCGTTCCGCGCAACAGGCAGTACGTGGCCAACCGGCGTGTCCAGGCCCTGCTCGAATATACGAGCCAATCGGGCTCGCTCGCCCGGGTCCTGCAGTTTCGAATCGAATGGGTCCACATTGGAGGGCAGACGCCGTTCCTTCCACAGATAATAGAAGGCGTCCTCATAGGCGGCGAACACATAACCGGGTGACAACCCCAGCCGCTGCGCCACTCCCGAAAGAAAACGTTCGCTGCTCGAGACAGTGGCGCCGTAATGCGCACTTTCGTCGGCCAGGAGCGCGGGATTTTCCCAGATTGGCTCGCCATCGCAGCGCCAGAAACAATTCAGTGACCACCGCGGCAGTGGCTCACCGGGATACCATTTTCCTTGTCCGAAATGGGCAAGCCCCGTCGGCGCGTAGTACTCCTTGAGCCGGTGGAAGAGCTCCGCGGCCCGTAGCCGCTTGGTCTTGCCCAATGCGGCGGTGTTCCATTCGGCACCGTCGGGATCGTCGATCGACACGAAAGTCGGCTCGCCCCCCATGGTGAGGCGCACATCGAGCGCAGTGAGGTCAGCATCGACTGCGTGCCCCAGCTTCTCGATGGACTCCCATTGCTCCTCGGTGTAGGGCTTGGTTACACGCGGTGCCTCCCAAATGCGTTGCACACCCATCGCGTGGTTGAATTCCACCTCGCACTCATCGACCGCTCCGGTGACCGGAGCCGCCGAGGAGGGTTCGGGCGTACAAGCCAGGGGCAGGTGGCCTTCGCCGGCCAGCAGTCCTGAGGTAGGGTCCAGACCAATCCAGCCTGCGCCTGGCAGATAGACCTCGCACCACGCATGCAAATCAGTGAAGTCCGTTGCGGGTCCGGAGGGGCCATCAAGGGATTTCACATCCGGGGCGAGTTGGATGAGGTACCCAGAGACGAAGCGCGCCGCGAGACCGAGATGGCGCAAGAGCTGCACCAGCAGCCATGCCGAGTCACGGCAGGATCCGGAGGCGTTTTCGAGCGTTTCCTCGGGCGTTTGGACTCCGGGTTGCATACGGATGAGATAACGGACATCGCGCGAGAGGCGTAAGTTGAGATCGACCAGAAAATCGACCACGCTGCGTTTCTTGCGAAGGATCGACTCGAGGTAGCCCGCGAACAGCCGGGTTGATGGAAGCCGGGCCAGGTAGGGCGCCAGCTCCCGCTGCTCGCCTGCGTCGTATACGAACGGGAATTGCTGCGCGTACGGCTCGAGAAAGAAATCGAACGGGTTCAACACGGCCATTTCGACCACCAGGTCGACGGTCAGGCGCAACTCGCGGGTCTTCTCCGGAAACGTCAGGCGGGCAAGATAGTTTGCCTGCGGGTCCTGTTGCCAGTTGATGAAGTGGTCTGCCGGCTCCACCCTCAGGGAATAGGAGAGAATGCGCGTCCGACAGTGTGGCGCCGGCCGCAGGCGCACGATCTGCGGGCTGAGGCTGACGAGCCGGTCGTATCGGTAGTGTGTGACGTGATTGAGCGCAACATGGATCGACACGAGGAATCTCCTACCCCTGGCTCATAGCGGCTCAACCCCGGCTCATGGCAGTGGTCTTCGTATTGGAATGTGTCCGTGTGTACATGCAAGGCCGGGGCCGCCTCGGAAATGGGCGTCGTAGGGGCTGCGGCCGGCTTCTTTGCACCAAATCGGAACGTGGCCGCACCATCCAGGCGCGGGAGCGTCCCGAGCCGATCAGCGGGCGTGGCGGATCGCGGCGAGCACTTCCTGTGTGGTCATGACGTCGGCGAATAGCATGAGCATATTGTCGAGAGTTGCGTTATGCGCGGCGTCCGTCAAGGCGGCATTGGCATCCGCTACGAAGATGATCTTGTAATTCATCTGCATGGCATCCCGGGCGGTGGACTCACAACAGCAGTTCGTCAGAGTTCCCGTAATGATGAGCGTATCGATGCCGCGCTCCTGCAACACTTCGTGCAGACGGCTCGCGCCCGGAACGAACGCGCCAAAGCGCGTCTTGTCCACCGTGATGTCATTGCCGGCGACTTCAAGCTCAGGCCATAAGCGCCAGTAGTGCGCGTTACGCGCGAACGCCTGCGCCATGCGCAGGCGGTTCGCGCTGCTATGCATGTACGCAAACCAGTTCGACCAGCTGGATTGCGACTCCTCATCGATGGTCATTCGCAGAAAGATGTTTTGCCCGCCTCTCTGGCGAACCGCTGCGCTGATTGAGTTGACCGAGCTGACGATCTCGCGGGCGACCGGCACTTCCACCGGGGCACCGGGTTCCATGAATCCGTTTTGCAGATCCACTATGACATGCGCAGTGCGGCGCATATCGAGCGCGTCGAAGATATGCGGACACCCGCGCTCAGCCAACACCCGGGCCTGCAGGTCAGGAGACATCTGGATGTGGTGCATGGGATCAGACCCTCGCTACGGGCGGCAACGGAATCCGCGCCGCAGTCGGGATGTTGTCCCGGCTGCGGCGGACTTGCGTTCGATCTATCGCGGCGCTGGCGTCGTCGGCTCACGTCCCGGTTGAGAGTCCTCCATCGGGAACGATTGGGCTCCACTGCTCGAATTCAGGGGGCTCGGTTGCGGCGGCGTGGTTGGCTCAGATGCAGGGCTCGCTGAGGCCGTCGGAGGCGGCGCGGCCGAAGCCGTCTGCTGGCCGTGCGTGCTCGTACTCACCGCGGTGAGAAACCGTCGTGCCGAATCGTCGTTCGTGGTCACAGCACCCGTTGCAATGTCAGTCGCCGTGACGCCGTGTTTCCGATAGAAAACCTCATTCTCATCATCATCGATCGAGATCACGGTGCCATCGACCGCGAGTCCGGCGAACACGCCACGGCTACGTGAGTACGAATACACCTCGGCCTTGAAGCTCATGTCAGTCGAAGCGGACGACTCGCGGCCAACAGGACCGGCGGCCACGGACGCGTCCGCGCCCAAGGTCACCTTCCCGCCGGTAATCCCTTCAATACCTCTCGGTGTGGTGAAGACCAGCACGATATCGGTCGATTGCACACCCCATTGCCAACCGAAGCTGCCGCCGGTCATGGTGATGAAGATGGGATTGGTGAAGCGGCCGTCCTTTCCGCGGTAGACCAGCACGCCATTTCCACGGCGACCGCCCGCGAAGAAGGCGATCTTGGTCATGTCGGGAATCACCGCGATACCGTAGGCGCGCTCGAGCAGCCTGTCCGGAATCCCGCCGTCCCGGGCAGTGCGCAACTCCTCGAGAATCTGGCTCGCCAGCAAGAGCTTGCCTTCTTCACGTGCCTGCGCATGTGCGCCCGTCGCGCCGATAGCCAGAGCGAGGCCGGCGAGCGCGGAGAAGAGAGTCGCGCGGCTCGTAACCCGTGCCAGAAGAGTCGTGCGGCTCAAGCGCGCCAGAAGCGCCCCGCGCCTGACGTGCGCCAGAGAAGTTGCGCGCCTAACGCGCGCTAGAAGACCATCGCGGATGGGCATGCTTCAATCCCCTTCGTCATTTGTTGGTGGATGCTGGCCACCGATGGGGGGAAGCTTAACTCAACGGCGCTTGCAACACGACCGTTGTTGCGATAGGGAGGACGCGACTTCCGGCTCGCGTCCGGCCGTTCAGCGGCGGTTTAGTTTTCCGGTCGCGGCTACGGAACTTTTCAGTACCAGATCGACCAGAATGCCTGGATGATGCTCGCGTTGAGAACGTACAGCGGCTCGTTGCCGGCGGTGTAGCCGCCCGCTCCGGCCAGCAGGGCATTACGAAAGTCGCTGTAGTCGATCCGCAGATAGTTGTAGTGGAGGTTGACGCTGCTCTTTCGCTTGATCCATGGAAAATCAAATTCGTACGAGGCACCGACGCCCACTGAGATGCTGTGGAAGGCGGCGAGCTCGCGATCGCGCGCCATGAAGTTCTGGTAGTTGGCCCGGGGAAACAGGTCACTGTAGAAGTTGGCCGCATTCTGCCGGTAATAACGCAGGCTGCCGTCGAAAATGAAATGCCGCCAGGGGTGGGTGTAGTCCGTCTCGATGGTATGGCCCGTAATCCCCCAGGTATCGTTGTAGAAACGATATTGCCCGGTCACAGCCGCCCGATACGGGAGGTAATACTTCACCTCGGCGGAGGTGGCCGTGCTGGTATGGGTAGCGGGGTAGATCTGATCGGCGAGCGTGAACTGCTTGCCCGGCACGGTAGGATCGAGATAACGGATCTTCCGATACGGATTCGCCAGATAACCCTGATCGGTGATGGCCTCGAAGTTGAGGTCGGCAATCGCGTTCCGGGTCAGGATCTGGCTGAGCGACACCGTGTACGCGCGATGGTCGGCCTTCTGATGGAAAGCGGGGTCGTTCTCGATCCGCCCGTTGACTTTGATGTCACGGAAGATGCTGTCCCAGCCACGCCGGTATCCCATGCTCACGGTCGTGAGATCGCCAAACATGCTCTGGCTGATTGAAAAGTACGAGGTATCGGCCTGGTAGTCGGGCTCGCGGCTATGGATATAGCCGGCGCTGTAGATGGTCTTCCCGTGGAGGTACTCGACCGAGCCGCTCTCCTGCTTGCGGGTTTCGTGATAAGGGCTCGCGGAGAGCTTCACGTCGATGGATGCGCTCGAGATCAGATCCTCGTAGTAGTTGGCGGTGAATGCGAAGTTGTCGCCAACCTTCTTGCGCACGAGCACTGAAGGCCCTTGGATCGTGATGCCGCCGCCGGTGTAGTTATGATAAAGGACGTCGGCGCGATCGTCAGGCAGCACGTCCGCGACGGCGGGCGCGCCCACCAGACAAAACACGACCAGCACCCTCGCCCATCGGCCAACACGCAAACCCGATAAGCCCGATGCCGTAACGCCCGCGTCCTTTCGGCGCACGGTCAAAGTGTCGGCCGATCGCCGTCGCCACGCCGAGTGGCCGCGTTCGGCTGGCAAAAACCACGCTTTTTGCCAGCCCTCAAACGAAGCCACATGCCTCCATCCGCTGAAAGCGCCGCAGGCGACTTTCAGCCAATCAACTAATTGCATCCGCAACCACCACCGACCCCGCCAGTGGCACCGCGAGAGCCTTCGCGCGCTTCGAACACGTGGTCGAGGTACGTACTCGAGACCGGATCGCGGTTGAAGGACATGATGGCGTCAGCGAAGTGCTCACGCTCGTAGGGTTTTACCCAGGGTTGAATAGGTGAGCACCCGGCCATCGCGACCACTGCAAGCCCCAGCAAGACCTTACCCATAACTCTCTCCTCCAACCGCGCCCGAAGCTATTCGCGGATCATCGCCCGGACGGTATTGAGATACTCGCTCTCGTCCCCGGACTTGTAGCTGACGTGCGTGTAGCGCAGGTTGCCCTTGCGATCGATGATCACCGTGGTCGGCATGCCGGAGACGTTGTAAAGCCGGCTTACCTTGCTGTCCTTGTCGTAGAGAACCGGAAAGCTTACCGGCGTCTGCTTCAGCCAGTCGTCGGCTGCTTTCGAGTCAGGCTCGACATTCACGCCAATGAGGGTGAAACCCAGCTTGTTGTACTTCTTGTAGATGTCCTCGAGCAGCGGCATTTCCTGCCGGCACGGCCCGCACCAACTGGCCCAGAAGTTGATCATGACCACCTGGCCCTTGTACTGCGCCAGGCTGACATCGCTGCCCGCCTTCGAGGGAAGGGTAAACTGCGGCGCCGGGCCGCTGGGAGCCGCGGCTACCGCGGGTAAAGCAACGATCAGAGCGGCGACCATTCCTGCGATACGGTTCTGCATAGGGTTCTCCAAACCTTCAGAAGTACACGGTCGTGCCGATGCGCATCTCGATGTTGTTGGTGAGC
>CAZBTV010000010.1:0-18024 GCA_964494895.1 uncultured Steroidobacteraceae bacterium
CAGGAACATAACCGGCGCCGCCATTGGCCAGGTCTGTCAGCGGCATCTGCCACTTCTGCACGCGAGCCATGCCATTGCCATGCAGGAGCGCCAACTTCTCATCCAGCGTCATTTGCGCCAGGACCAGATCAGCACGCTGGCTGGCGGATAGAGTCCGGTCCATCCACGGTTGTGACGGGGTCTGGGCCAGCGCGGATGAGATCGCGAGCGGCAACGCCAGTTTCAGGAATCTGAGAATCTTCAGGAATGGTTTTTCTACGGCGAGCCTGCGGAACCGCATCTTTCCCCCTCAGGTGGATCTGGGTCTGAATTCTTCCAGGAAATCTTAAGTGATCGGTGGATCGCCATAAAGTGGACCCCCGGTCCGTTCAACGGAGCACCCCCTGGACCGCCAGCTCCAACGGCCTGAAAACCAACTCATACCCTGGGGACGATCACTCGCTGCTCCGCCGCCGACTGCACACCTGCCTCGAGAATCGACATGACGGCCAGTGCTTCTTCGTGGGTCACCGGAAACGCGCCATCTCCCCGAATAGCGCGCTCGAGCCGCGCGTAGAACTGCTTCTGGTCGCCGCAAATGGCCGCGAGCGGCTGGGCTGCGGAAGGCGACGCCCCATGAAAAAGTGCACTGTCCGGATCAACTCCGAATCCCTCTTCCGTCGGCCGCATGCCACGGAGCAACTGCGCCTCCTGAGGATCGACCTCCTGCTTCACCAAGGTTCCACCTGTACCATGGACCCGGAAGCGAGGCGCCGCGCCACGAGCGAGTTTGGAAGCATGGAGGATGACTTGCCGCCGGCCGTACGCGAGAACAGCGTGAAACCAATCATCGGTTCGCGCGTTGGCGCGTTGTGCGGCCAGGTGAAGGGAAACGGACTGCGGATATCCAAACAGCAGCAGCGCCTGGTCGACCAGATGCGGACCGAGATCGAACCAGGTGCCCGCCGCCGGCCCAGGGACATCCCGCCAGGCGGTCTTTACCTGGGGAGAGAATCGATCGAAGTGCGACTCGAAGTGGACAACCTCGCCCACCACACCCATTTCGATAGCCTGCCTGACTGTCAGAAAGTCACTGTCCCAGCGTCGATTCTGAAACACGGTCACTGACCGTCCGACACTCTTCGCAAGGTCAACCAGGCGCCTGGCCTCTTCCATCGTGGGCGTAAACGGCTTCTCGACCACGACGTGCTTCCCGGCCCGAAGGGCCAGCTCTGCGAGCGAGACATGCAGAGCGTTTGCTGTTGCAACGACTACGAGATCGACGTCGTTCGCCGTGGCCGCATACTCCAGGCTCGACACCCTCGCCTGCGGATTCTCCTTCATGACCGAATCGACCCGCGCAGTGCCGAGCGTGGTGAGCACGAGCGCTGGGACCGAATTGATCAAGGGAATATGGAAATAGCGCGTCACCCAACCGTATCCCAGGATAGCAACGCGTAAAGGCTCGGACATCAAGCTCCCTCCGGATTCAAAGCATCTCGAGTGGCTGCGGACCACTCGGTGGCGGAAACAGCCGGTCGAGCTCAGCCAGTTGCGCAGCGGTGAGCTCACGATCCAGCGCGCCGAAATTCTCCTTCAGCCGGTCGCGGCGCCCGGTCTTCGGTATGACCATGACATCCTGCTTCGCAAGCAGCCACGCAAGCGCCGCCTGCGCCGGGCTCATTCCTGCGCGCTGGGCGAAAGCGATGAGTCTTCGATCGCGGAGAAGCTGGCCTTGCTCGATCGGCGAATAGGCCATGATCGGAATACGCCGTTCGCGCAGCCATGGCAACAAGTCATGCTCGATCCCGCGGCGGGCGAGGTTGTAGAGCAGTTGGTTTGTCTGAATCTCTCGTCCGCCTGCGATCGACCACAGCTCCTGCATGTCAGTCAGGTCGAGATTGCTGACACCGTAGTGGCGGATCTTGCCCTCGGCCTCGAGCCGTGTGAAAGCCTCCATAGTCTCCGCCAACGGCACGGAGCCACGCCAATGCAACAAGTACAGCTCGATGCGATCCGTCCGGAGGCGTCGGAGACTGCGCTCACAAGCTGCTGCCATACCCTTGCGGCTGGCGTTGTGAGGATAGACCTTGGTCACGACGAATACCTCATCGCGCCGACCCGAGATCGCTTCGCCGACGAGCTCCTCCGCAAGCCCATCGCCGTACATCTCCGCCGTATCGATGAGCGTAGCCCCAAGCTCGAGACCCAGTCGCAACGTGGCCAGCTCTTCATCACGGTCGCGCCCGTCTCCCAGGTGCCAGGTCCCCAGGCCAAAGGCAGGCACCTTCTGGCCGGTCGGAAGGACGACTGTCTTCATGATTGAATCCTGCAGCACCCCAGAAGTGGCGCATGAGTATGCAATGAGCTCATTAGTTGAGTAAGACGCCAGCCATCCCGAAATCCTCCACTGCTTCGATTCCGTGTAAACGCGTGCTACGGTGACGGCCGCGATACCTATGGATACCGTTCCCAATCACCCGTCGCCCCAGCAGCTGCGCAGAGAGCTCGGCGTTCGCTTTCAGCGTCCGCTGATGGCCTTCTTTCTGCGCCGGATCAAGGACCGCTCGTTGGCCGAGGACCTGACGCAAGACGTCTTGCTCAAGGTTGTGCGTGCTTGCGAGCGGGGCCGCATCGCCCGAGCGGACAGCTACGTCTTCAAGGTAGCGATCAATCTCCTGCGAGACCATCATCGCCGAGCTGTCCGTTCAGGGCCAACCGTGTTCCTGCCGATCGAGGAAGACCTCGACGGACAGCTCGAAAGCCAGCTCGTGGAGGCAATTTCCCCCGAGCGCGTCTTACTGAGTGAGGACTCTCTTGCGGACGTGTTGCGTTCGCTGGAGGAACTGGGCGAGCCGACCCGCAAGATCTTCATCCTGTTCCGGCTCGAGAATATGAAGCAGAAGGACATTGCCGCCCTGTACGGTATCGGACAGAGCACCGTCGAAAAGCACGTCGTGAAGGCTGTGCTCCATCTGGCAAAACGTTATGGGCATGACTGAGAGCGACACTTCCCGCCTGATGCAGGCTGCCATCTGGCGCGTGCGGCTGACGGAAAATGACCTGGAAGGCTGCCCGGAGCTCTCCGAGTGGCTCGCCGAGGATGCGCGCAATGCGGCGGCCTGGGAGCGGGTACAGAGCGATTGGGCTCTTTTCGCGCAACATGCAAGCTCACCCGAGATCCTCGAGCTTCGCTCCGAGGCTTTGGCAGATGCCCACCAGGCAGGACAGGACCGCTGGGTACGCTCCAGGCGGCTAGCCATCACTCACCGGCTGGGCATCGCGGCGGCGATCCTGATCCTCGCAGCCGGCGCGTTGTTCATCTGGATGAGGCAACCAGACACCTACACCACGCGCGCGGGCGAGCGGAGAGTCGTGACACTGGCTGACGGATCAGAGGTGGTACTCGACTCCCGCAGCGAGGTACGGGTGAGATATTCCGCCCACGCACGCGAGTTGACTCTGGCCGAAGGTCAGGCGCGTTTCAAGGTTGCACACGACATCGAGAGGCCTTTCACGGTCAGCGCCGAAGGCCACAAAGTCGTCGCAACGGGTACATCCTTCAACGTCGACCTGTTTGGGCCCCGCCTCCTCGTCACCCTGATTGAAGGCCACGTAGTCGTGTCCTCGACAGCCTCGAGCAAGCTCGCGAGAGTGGACACTCCAACCACGCATATCTCTCTCGACGCCGGCCAACAAGTCGTGTTCTCGCCCGAGGCGCCCCCGAGCGTTGCCCGAGCCAATCTCCGGCAGGCAACCGCCTGGGAGAGCGGCGAAGTCGTGTTTGAGAACGAGTCTCTGGTGGCCGTGGTGGCGAGAATCAATCGTTACTCCCAACATGCAATCATCATCGGAGACAGGCAAACTGGCGAGCTGCGCATCAGCGGCGTGTTTCATACGGGCGAGATCGAGAAACTCATCAGCACCATAGTGGCATACCTGCCGGTACGGGCGGAGAAACAGGCGGACGGGACGATCCGCCTCACGCATCGCTGAGCCTGCGCCGCGAGCGATCACCTGCCTGTCCATCGAGCTCGTTTGCTGGAGGATTTTCCGGAAATCAGCGTCTGTACTCATGTGGGCCCGAAATTGCGCGGGCCACACATGGCAATGAGGGGGACAGGGAATGGTCATTCGGACGAAACGGATGCGCAATGCACCCGGCCTGGCGGCCGTCTGTGCAGTGGGTGTACTGGGTACGGGGGTCGCGCAAAGTCAGGACCGCAGCTATCACTTTGACATAGACAACCAGTCTCTTTCGCAAGCTCTGCGCAGCTTTGCGCATATCTGCGGCCAGGAAGTGGTGTTCACCGAAGACCTCGTGGCCAGTCAGGCGACCTCCCTCAGGGGTGACTACACAGTGCAGGGCGCGCTGGATCGGCTGTTGTGGGGGACCGACCTCGTGGCCGAGCGCTCGGCTTCTGGGGTAATCATGATCCGTCGGCGTGTGCGCGACACGGGTTCCGACGTGCGTAGACTCATAAGCTTCGAGCGAACAGCATCCGCCGCCGCTCTTCAGATCAGCACGCCGGCAGTATCCGCCGAGCCTCAGGCCTCGGATACACCTCCCGTTTCACAAGTGACGACCACGGAGCCCGCCGATTCCGGCGCGGTCCAGGAAGTAGTCGTCACTGGCATACGCCACTCCCTGATCAGCGCCGAAACGATCAAGCGCGATTCTTTGGGGATTGTCGATGCGATCGCGCCCCAGGACATCGGCAAGCTCCCGGACGCCAACCTGGCAGAGTCACTGCAACGAATCACGGGAGTATCGATCGACCGTTCCGGCGGCGAAGGCGCATTTGTCACGGTTCGCGGCTTTGGACCGGAATTCAATACGGTCCTCCTCAACGGGCGGCAGATTGCAACGCCGACTGATCCCAGTCAGGCCAGCGGGCGCGCGTTTTCGTTCGACACGCTCGCCTCCGAGCTGGTCTCTGGCGTGGAGGTATTCAAATCCTCGACGGCGCGACTTCAGTCCGGGGGCGTGGGCTCGACCATCGATGTCAAGACCGCGCGACCGTTCGATTATGCTGGATTCAAGTTCTCCGGCTCGGCCGATGTCAACTATGAGGAAAACACCAGCAAGAGCGCACCGGACGCCTCGTTTCTGCTCAGCGACAGGTTTGATGACGGGCGTTTCGGTGTCCTGGTATCCGGTAGCTACCAGCTCCGCAAGGACCGGCTGAACCAGGCATCGACAGACGGCTGGATCGTCAACGGCGGCACTCCAACGTCCGCCATCAACGGCGGGGCCGGCGTGCAGATCACGCCCTCCAATCCGCAGGGCAATTTGTTTATTCCGCAGAACTTCGACACCAGGGTGACATTCGAGAACCGCCAGCGAGTAGGCGGCACCTTGGTGCTGCAGTACAAGGCCAGTGACGATCTGACGATCACCGCGGACACACTCTACTCCCGCTTCTCAGATACGACGGACGGGCGCTCGTTCGGACATTGGTTCACACCCTCCAATATCGGCAGCATCACCACCGACGCCAACGGAACGGCCATCGACCTGACACAGAGCGTTGGACAGGCATCCGACTTCCACGACAGGAAGTTCGATAAGCAGACGTATACCAGCCTGTCCGGGCTCAATGCCGCATGGAAGGTTTCCGATCACGTGGAGCTCGATCTGGACGGCAGCTTCTCCCGCGCGGAGGAATACCCGAACGGTGGCGATGAGTTCTCGCTTCCCTTGCTCGGCTACAACGGACAGACGATCAGCTATCATTCAGATGGCTCGATCTTGCCTTATACGACCGGCTTCATCGTGCCTGCGAGCGGACCCAACGCCGGTGTCGCAGGCGGCACGCATCCACTTTTCGAGCACGTCATGCTCTTACGAGGCTATGGTGTCAAAGACACTATTGGCCAGTTGCGCGCCGACCTGGATGTCAAGGGCGATGACCCTGAACAGGGATTGGTCGACCTTCGGGTGGGCGGCTACTTTTCGCACGACGACAAGGATACGGCGCTTTTCTCCAACGACGGCGGCACGGGCAACGCGACCTCAGGCTACAACTTCCCTTCTCCACCGAGCATTCCGATCGGAATCTTCAACGCGGGCAACAACTTCCTCTCCGGAGTAAGCGGCGGGAATCGCCTGACCACGCAATGGCTCACTTTCGATGGCCCGGCACTGTTCAATGCGGTCACCCGGCAGCTACAGGCAACGATGCCCGGCTTCACGTTCGCGCCGCCGAAGGTGAACGATACCCTGGTAGCGGAGCGGGTCTTCGGCGGATATCTGGAGGCCGTGTTCGCCGGCAAACTGGCCGATCGGCCATTCACCACCACGGCGGGCGTTCGTGTCGAGAACACACAAGAGATCGTCAACGGCCTGGCAACCCAGTTCACCGCGCTCACCCGGCTCCTCAATGATCCAACACAATACGGTGTTTCGACCGCCGGCACCTCCACGCTGTCGAGCTCGAACAACTATACGGACGTCCTGCCGACGGTGACGTTCAACTGGAAGCTGACGGACAGCTTCATAACGCGCTTCGCTGCCTCCCAGACGATGACGCGCCCATCACTCGAGCAACTGTCTCCGGTTACGACGCTGGTGACGCTGCGCCCGGGCAATTTCGCGGCGTCGAGCGGCAACGCCGACCTGAAGCCGTTCCGATCCAACAACCTCGATCTCTCGCTGGAATATTACTACGGCGACTCGGACTACGTGTCGCTCGGCGGGTTCTTCAAGGACGTGAGCAATTTCATCGTCTTGAACCAGACGACCGGCACGGTAAAGAATGCATCCGGCACCCCTCTGATCGATCCGGGGACCGGAGCGCCGGCCCAGTTCACCATTACCGCGCCCACGAATGGGCAAACCTCGGTGGTGACCGGAGTGGAAGCCGCCGTTCAACATTCGTTCTGGGACACCGGGCTCGGCGTCCAGATCAACGGAACCTATGCGCATAGCGACAAGCAATTGAACCCTGCCGACGTGACCAACAAGTTCGCCCTGACCGGCCTGTCCAACTCGGCCAACGCCGTGCTGTTCTACGACAAGCACGGATTCGAGGGCCGCATGGCGGTCAACTGGCGCGATCGCTTCCTGCAGTACCTGTCTCCCCCGCCCTTGAACGGCGCCGGCCAGGCAGTGACGCAGGTGCGGGCACGCTACCAATTGGATGCGAGCACCTTCTATCACTTCAACAAGAACTTCGAGGTCTTCGCGGAAGCGGAGAATCTGACCAACACGTATCTTTTGAAGTTCGCATATTACGAGAACCAGTTCCTGTACGCGGAAGACAGCGGACGCAGGTTCAAGCTCGGCGTCCGTGCGACATTCTGATCTCCGGCCATGCCAAGTCCGGTTCGATCGATCTGCATCGTCGGTGGCGGCACCGCGGGATGGCTCACGGCGGGCATCATTGCGGCACGTCACCGCTCGGACTCGGGGCGCGGCCTCCAGATTACGTTGGTCGAAAGCGAGAGCGTCGGCATCATCGGCGTAGGCGAAGGCACGTGGCCCACCATGCGGAGCACTCTTAAGAAGATCGGTATCTCCGAAACCGATTTCTTTCGTGAATGCAACGCCTCGTTCAAGCAAGGCGCGAAGTTCGCACGTTGGGTCACCGGCCTGGAGTCAGATTTCTACTATCATCCATTGATGCTTCCCGAAGGCTTTCCGAGCCTGGATCTCGCGCCCTTCTGGACAAAATATTCGGATGAGCATGCCAACGCCCCTTCCTTCTCGGATGCTGTCTGTTTTCAGGAAGCGCTATGTCAGCTCGGCCTCGCGCCCAAGTTGATCACTTCTCCCGAATATGCCGGAGTTGCCAACTACGCCTATCACCTGGACGCCGGCCGCTTCGCGGCGTTCATTCGCGAGCATTGCGTCAAGAATCTCGGCGTACGTCACATCGTCGATGATGTGACCGGCGTCGCCAGAAAAGACAACGGCGATATCGACTATGTGGAGACCAGCAGGTCTGGCCGGCTGGGCGGCGACCTTTTCATCGACGCTTCCGGATTCCGGTCGCTGCTGCTTGGGGAGGCGATGTCCGTTCCATTCGTCGATTGCAATGACATCCTGTTCATCGATCACGCGCTGGCCGTGCAGGTTCCCTATGAGCACGAGCAAAGTGACATCGTCCCCCACACCGTCGCGACGGCCCAGCAGCACGGCTGGATCTGGGACATCGGACTGCAAAGCCGACGCGGCGTAGGCTACGCCTTCTCGAGCAACCACACGAGTACCGAAGGCGCCCTGACGGAGCTGCGCGCCTACCTGGGGGACCGGCATCGAGACCTGCAGCCCAGGGAAATCAAGATTTTCGCGGGACATCGGCGGACGTTCTGGAAGCGAAACTGCGTGGCGGTAGGCCTGGCCGGCGGGTTTCTCGAGCCGCTCGAGGCATCGGCTCTGGTGTTGATAGAGCTGTCGGCTGACATGATCAGCGCGATGATGCCGGCCACTCGAGAGACGATGGATATCGTCGCGAGGCGCTTCAACGAAACCACCCTGTATCGTTGGGACCGGATCATCGATTTTCTGAAGCTCCACTACGTCCTCAGCAAGCGGACGGATTCGCCGTTCTGGATTGACAACCGCGATCCCGATACCATTCCCGAAAGCCTGAAGGAGCAGTTGGAGCTGTGGCGTCACAGAGCTCCGGGCGATCTCGATTTCATGAGCAACTGTGAGATGTTTCCAGCCGCGAGCTATCAATACGTGCTGTTCGGCATGGGGTTTAGAATGGACGTCAGCAACCTGCCGCTGGAGCGTGGCATCGGCATCGCCCAGCGGGCTTTCACTCAGAACGAGACACTGAAATCGAAGTGGATCCGGACGCTTCCGAAAAATCGCGATTTGATCAACAGGATCAAAGAGCACGGCCTGCAGAAGATCTAGGGATCGATATCTTTCGACGGTGGTGAATGCGTCTGGTCGAACTGTCGCGGCGCTTGCACGCCGACTTGCGAATCCGTGAGGACCTGGTCGAGGCCTGCGCGGCTGAACAACACCTCATACCCATCGTGGTCAGCGAGTTCCGCAAAGCCGCGACACAATATCCGATCGTCTTTGCAAAGCATACCGAAACGGGGCGCTTCGCCCCCTATGTCCTGAACGGATTGGGTGTCCAGGAGAATCTATTCTGGTCCGGCACGGAGTTGGACGTCGGCTATGTGCCGTTGAATGTGCGCCGACAGCCGTTCTATGTGGGAACGAACGACGCTGCGCCCAACGTTCTGTGCATCGATCTGGACAATCCCTGTGTGGACGGCTCTGGGCAGAAGAGGATAGTCAATCCAGACGGGAGCGATTCTTCCTATTTGAAGGAAATACTGTCCATCCTCAGTGAGCTGGTCGGAGGAAAGGAGCGCACTGAGCAATTCATCGCGACGGCGCTTTCTTTGGAGCTCCTGGCTCCCATGGTGCTCGACATCGTATTGGATGACGGGACACCGCTGCAGCTCGAAGGGCTGTACGGCCTCGACGAGGACAGGCTCAGGCAGCTCGATGACCAGAAGATCGCCGGGCTATGGAGGACCGGCCACCTCGATCTCATCTACTCCGTGTTGATCGCTACCGGCCAGATATTCAAGCTCATCCGACTCAAGAACCAGCGCATCGCCCTGCGCCGCGCGTGGCATAGTGACGGTAGCTGACACCCTGGCCGTGGGGATGCCAAGTGAGCGATCAATCGCAAGGTACAGGGCCATTTGCCTTCAACGACCATGCGGACGTCAAGGTGGCACATATCGGTCAACGCAGAATCGCCGTGATCAGGATCGACAACGTACTGCGTGATGCGCAGGGGGTCGCGGCGCTCGGTTTTGCCCAATCGTACAGTGAGGACCGTAGCAATTTCTACCCCGGGGTGCGGTCTCCAATGCCCCCGAGCTTCTCGGCCACGTTCCGTCCCTGGCTCACGTCCATCCTCCAGCGCTGCGGCGTGTTGGAGGCAGACAGGCTCATATATCACGACAGAAGCTTCTTCTCGGTCGTCACCACCGCAAGCAAGGATCTGCTGCCCATTCAGCGGATTCCTCACTATGACTCGACAGACCCGAGCTTGTTCGCGGCGGTGATCTATCTTTGCGACGCGAGATTTTCCGGGACGTCCTTCTACAGGCATCGCAAAACAGGGTACGAGGAGATAACAGAGCAAAACCGCAACAACTATGAGCTCGCTCTCAATCACGACATGCGCACATACGGCCCGCCAAAGCGGGAGTATGTGCACGGAGACAGCCTTCTGTTTGAAAACATCTTCTCGAACGAGCTGAAGTTCAACAGCGCCGTCATCTATCCTGGCCGGATTCTGCACGCGGCGGACATCCACCGGGAGTTCGAGCCTCCGAAGGACAAAAGCGATTGGCGCCTCACCGTAACCGCGTTGCTGGAATCGGCCCCGGTCGCGAGATGAGGTGTCTGGGCAGCGCCGAAGCAGCGCTTGCCATCAACCCTCCAGGCTCGGACGGCTGACGTCCTCAGGGAGGGTCAGCTGCCCGGTCTGGCCATCCCGCACGAGCGGACGAATCGAGATGATCGCGCTCACCGGCAACTTGCCGTACAGGTGAGGAAAGAGATCTTCTCCACCCTCCAGATTCTCGTCGACGAGTTGCTCTGCCACCCTGGCCAGATCGATTTCCAGAAGAACCCAACTGTCCTGGGCCCAGCTCCGCGATGCCACCAGCCTCAGCTGGCGACCGTATGAACAGTGGATGAATCCATCTCTGTCGAGCTCGCGGGGTGCATAGATCCCGGAGCCCCTTGCTTCGTCCACGAGAGCTTCCCGCGCGATGTGATAAATGCTCGTCATCCAACCTATGCCTCCGGAGGCAGCATCGTCCTTCAGCCAGGTAGTCCGCAAGCATTGCGTCCATGTAATGCAAGCGGACTGGAAGGCCTTCATCTCTAAATACGTTATGCCGGGTCCCATCCGGTCATCGCAATCGATCGGGCAATTGAATGTGCCCGTTCCCAGGCGCCGCTGCGCGTTGCGCGCATTGGAAACTTCCCTATAGACTCATTCTTATACTTGTTCTAAGAACAGATCTAAACAACAGGCAATGGAGCTTCGGCGGACACCGCTGAGATCAGAAAACAGTTCTGAGCCAGCAGCTTACTGACGAAGGGGAATAGATCATGGAAGATCTGCCGCGGTTACTGGAAGCCGCCCGCGCTGGCTATCAGCATGCGCTGGGGCAAGCATTTGTGATCGCATACGATCAGCTCCACTTCCTCGCTCGCAACAGACTCCGCCGGGAGCACGTGGACGTTGTGCTGGATGCCACCGCACTGGTCCACGAGTGTTATCTGCGGCTGATGAAGCTTCGTTCCCTGAAGCTGTACGACTATTCCCATTTCCTGGGTTACACGTCCCAGGTGATGCGTTCGATTGTCGTCGATTCAGCACGCAAGAGGCTTGCACACCGCAGCGTCTTCCAGCTGAACACGCTGTCGGGGGACGTTGAATGTCTCGATGCGGACGCACCTGCCGAGAGCGACTCATCCGAGCTGGAAGTGACGCTGGAGCACCTGACGAGGTTGGACAAGCGCCTCGCGCAGATCATCGAATTGAAGTGCCTTCGCGGGCTCACGCTCGCGGAGATTGCACAACATCTGCGCGTCAGCGAACGAACGGTCAGCAGGGAGTGGAGGAAAGCACAAAGCTTCCTCGCGGCATCCCAGGACTCTGATACGAACACCAGAATCTGCTGACAAACCCTGGCCGCCCGCGATCGCTGTCATACGCCCGCGAGACAATCGTCCGCCGGTTCGGTTGGAAAAGAAGAAGCACCAATAATTGGACAATCGCCGCCGGACTGAGCGCGCCCGGCTTGGGCGCGAGCCGCTCGTACGGCATACGCCATCGCCCGCGAACACGGCCGCGGGGCGGCTTCATGCTGGGGCGCTCCAACCGGCGTGGTGCACCCGCCGGCACCAAAAGCGTCTCCTGCCAAAAGGACTAGAACCCTGGAACAAACATCTGTTCGATGTTAGCCTGCGTGTCACCGAATCCGCGTATCTTCTTGCTCAAACCACACCAGGGGCTCCCATGATTTCCACATCCAGGATGATGTTGATGCCGGCCGGACTGCTGGCGATATCGATGGCCCACCAGGCGCTCGCGCAGACCGATCCAGGCGTCCGTACAGGCGCGATCAACGGACAACCCAACGCCACCGCGACCAACCCGTTGCCGGTGGCCTCGGTACTCGCCGAAACTCCGGCGGGGTCGCTGGAATATTTCAATGATGGCCTGAAAAGGTTCCAGGACACCGAAGCTGTCTCGGGCGGCGCAAACAACGGGCTAGGGCCGCGCTTCAACTTCACTTCGTGCGCCGGGTGCCACTCGCAACCCACGATCGGCGGCACGAGCCCGGCCAGCAATCCGCAAGCCGCCGCCATCACCAACGGAATCGTCAGCAGCGCGACCAACACGATACCGTCGTTCATCACCGCCCACGGACCCATCCGTGAAGCCCGCTTTCCATTCTTCTTCGACGTCAACGGCAACCCCATCACGAGTCAGCCCAACGGGGGCGTCGAAACCTTGTTTACTGTCTCTGGCCGATCGGATGCGGGTAGCTGCAACATCTCCCAGCCCGCCTTCACGACAGCGCAGCAGACGGGCAACATCATCTTCCGCATTCCGACCCCGCTGTTCGGCTCGGGCCTGCTCGAGAACATCGATGATTCGACCCTGCTCGCCAACCAGGGTATCCAGGCAAGCAACAACTTCGGCATTGGCGGGACATTCAATCACAACGGCAACGATGGCACGATTGCCCGCTTCGGATGGAAGGCCCAGAACAAGTCCTTGCAGCTGTTCGCGGGCGAGGCCTACAACGTCGAAATGGGCATCACCAACGAGCTCTTCCCGCAGGAGCGGCCGCTGCCCGGAGAGGACCAGACGATCAACGGGGGGCTGCCGCCAAGCTGCCTGAATCTCACTGGTAGCGGATATCCCGAAGACACGACGAACTTCGCCCCGACTGTCAGCAGTTCCAATACAGCCACGCTGAATGCGTCCATACCCAGCGATATCGTCGCATTCTCGATGTTCATGCGGATGCTCGCGCCTCCGATTCAATCGACGACCACCCCGGGAGGCGCGACATCGATCGCCAACGGCAAGGCGGTATTCACCTCCATAGGCTGCGCGGTCTGCCACACTCCGACCATCAAGTCCACGCAGCCGTCGAACTTGACGCCCTCTCTCGGCGGCGTCACGGTAAACGCTTTCTCGGATCTGGAGCTCCACCACATGGGAAATGGGCTGGCGGATAATGTCTCCCAGGGAACCGCGGGAGGGGATCAGTTCCGCACGGCTCCACTGTGGGGACTCGGGCAGCGAATCTTCTTCCTCCACGATGGCCGAACGAGCAACCTGTTGTCCGCGATCGCCGCTCATCAGAGCTCAGGCTCCGAGGCCAACGCAGTCGTGAGCAACTTCAGCTCGCTCTCCGCAAGCAACCAGCAGGACGTGCTGAACTTCCTGCGCTCCCTATAGCTATCCGGCTCGGAGTGGACTCTCCGGCGAGGCGCTCGCGCGCCTCGCCGGGTCCGCCATGTCCGCCTGAATTCCTGGGTCCCTCGAGCGGCGCCGCAACGAGCAACTCACCCGGCGACCCGGAGTGCGCGGATCGGGCGTTCAAGCGCAACGATGCTGGGATCGACCCTCATCACGGCATAACCCGCCACCGCTCCGGCACCGAAGCCAGGAGTAAAGACCCGCGACTGCCGCTCGATCACTCCTTCAGAGACGGCGTCGGCAATGGCGATCGGAATGCTCGCGGCCGAGGTATTGCCGACCTTGTCGATGTTGAAGTACAGCTTGTCCGGAGCCAAACCGGCCGCAGCAGCCAGATGGGTGATCATCGTGCGGTTCGCCTGGTGCGGGATCACGAGATCGATTGTGTCGAGAAATCCGGATGGCTCGCGAGCTTCCGCCGGCATCGCGCAAAGCTCCTGCATCATCTGAATGAGATACCGTTTCACGAAGGCCTGCACTTCAGGTCCGTAGACTGTGATGCCATTGGCGAACTCAGGATTGGGCCAGATGATGGAATTGACCTCACGCAGCGGACCGCTGGCATACGTCTGCATGGCTTCGATATCCCCCGCCTCCTCTCGCGGCGCCGGGCTCAACACGAGAGCGGCCGCGCCGTCGCCGAAAAGCATTCGCGACGGCCGCACATCGCCGACTTTATCCGAAAACTTCTCGGCGCAAACCAAGATGACAGGACGATGGATCTCCTGCAACAGTCGCACGCACTCAGCCAATCCGTATACCATCCCGGCACAGGCCGCGACGAGATCGAAGGACGCGTGCGTCTGATACATCCCGAGCCGCGACGATATCCGAGTCGCGATCGAGGGCATCAGGCGTGCGCTAGTACACGTGCAACAAATCACCGCGCCGATCTCACGCGCATCGCGCCCAGCATGCAAGAGCGCGCGCCGGGCAGCTTCGAGCGACAAGTCCTCGAGCGTACGCTGGGTGTATAGTCGTCGCTCGATTCCGGTCTTCTGGAAGATCTCCGCAGCCGACATCGGGCTCCAATGGCAGGCGGCATTACGTACCAGATCCTCGTTCGTACAAGCAACCTCGCCTTTCACGGCGGCAAGGGATTCCAGGCGCGGCTGTACGGCAAACTGCTTCGGCACGAGAATCATGGGGCAACTGTAGGCGGGCGGAGCTGGTTCCGCAGGGGCCGGCACGCGCGAGCGGTGACGGCCCGACTTCACCCGACGGATGAACTGCTCCACGTTGTGGCTGCGGGGGTAATACAACAACACCACATCGTCATCATTGATCCTGTCGACTCGGATCAGGCGGACGTGCGGACGATGCCACGGATTCTGGTTGTGCAGAATCATCGTCCAGCGCAGGAGCGCCTCGAGCTCCGGCACCTCGTCATGGCAGTCAAGCAAATCCTCGTAGGAAAAGGTCGGAAAGTCGGGATCGTACAGGGCGATGTGGAAGGTCAGATGTTCTGGATCTTCGAGGATTTCAGAGACCGTCGGCATGATGGCCGCCTGTCCAGGGGCATGATGGCGGCGGTTGCTGAAAATTTCGTACATCCGCGCGAAGATCCGATATTCGGAGTCGCGGTTCCAGGCGGTCGGCAAGCGTGCGAACTCCGCCTGGACCGCAGTCACCTTACGCTCCCGATCTCTCCAAGGCGTGACGACAGGGATGAACACGTCGTCGCGCCGCTTCGGCACGTGGCGCCACGCCGTGGGCCGCTTCTCATACATGGTGATCGAATATCGGTCGACCCAGAACAGGTGCAATGCCAGGTCGCGGAGCAATTCGTAGCGATTTGAATATACGCCCGCCTCGATCCGACGCAGCAGCTCAGCACCCGTGGGTGCCTTGTCGTCGAAGTCGCGCCGGATCACCGTCGTCAGCTCCTCGAGCGTATCGAGGCGCTCGAAGTCGATCTCGGGCGCGAAATGCGAAGGCAACACCAGCCGGCCGCGCCGATTCATCACGAATGGTCTCACCAAACGTCCTCCCGATGGGCGCGCGCCCCTTCAGCCCAAGTGCAACCTCTCAAGTCCGAGGTTGCAAAACAAACTCCCAGTTACGGCTAAGCAACCGGATATCCGGTACCCATGCGCTCATGCCGCCCGTGACGCACGCAATGCAACACAACGCAACGCCATCGCGAGCCACATCTTACTTCCGCAGGGATCGAGCGGTATTGTTACACCAGTCTCCGCAGGGTGTCCATGTTCGATGTTATGCATGTTCGATTGTTTTATGCGCGAAGGTAGCGGCCGTGTGTTATTGAGCACCGCAGTGCGGAATCGAAACGTGTGCGGAGCACCAGCTCTGAAGCCGCAGACCACCGTCGACCTCGAGGCAACGGCCTGTCCCGTGTCTAGACACGCCGCACTGCACCCATGCGGACACGCAGTGGCGGCGGCCGTACTACACGCGCTCTCAGTCGCTCGATCGGAGGGGCGGCCGCAGCAGGCGATCCTGCTCAGACACGCTCCTCCGTTGGAGCAGACGCATCATGCAAGATGCGCCTCCTCTACTCCGAGGGACCCGCCGCACGTGTTGGAGGCTCGATGATGCGGAATTCACCGCCCAGGTGCATCATGCTCATCAAATACAACATGCCGTCGAAATAACGCTGCTCACCCGCGGGCACAGGCATGTCCCACAGCTCCTGCAGAAACGCCTTCGATACTTCGCCCGGCGTGGCCGCCAGACCGCCAACCGCCGCCGCCGCAAGCATTCCGGGGGAGTGACGCTTCGACAGCGGCTCGCCATCGAGCGTGTAGCGGTCGGGGAAGCTGTGAATGCCCTGGCCGAACAGGAATTTCTGCACGCGGTCACTCAACACCCACTCGCGCGCATCCTTGCCCCACCAGCTATAGTCCACCGACCAATTGCTGACGGTGCGCCAACTATCATAGGCGAACTGCACCGGCCGACCATCCCAACCCGTAGCGGGCGACAGGTCGAAATTACTGCGGTCGGGCGCAAGGCCGGTTTCCGGCCCGGTCACCCGAACAAACAGCTCGCGACTGACATCAGCGGCCCTGGCCCAGAAGGCACGATCTTCCTGCGGCCCCCAGCGTGCCCAGAGCTCATAGAAAGCCGGCAAGTGATACGAGGCATCGGTGCCCGGCACTCCGGTTTCCGGCACGAAGCGAATCATTGCATGCGATTCATCAACCATCGGCCCCACCGTCACGGGACGCGGTGTTCGGTTCGGAGGACGAGGAGGCCAGGGCTTACCCTCTTTGACCGCCTCGGCCATTGCGGCGCGGTTGTTCGGACTGGGCCAAGACTTGTCAGGCGGAATAAAGGGAGGATCGTCCGGATGGATGCGGAAGGGCGGAGATCCAGTCAGCAGTGGATGGTGGCGCATGCCTTGTAGGATCTTGTCGGCTTCCTCCTGATAGTTGTAGATACCCTGGCCGTTACCCCATCGATGCGCCGCGAAATAAAGCGCCATGGCGTAATACTCTTCTCCATCCGGTGCGGCGCCGGTCGAACGGGGCGTGCCATCGGTATTCATCGACCAGGCAAAGTAACCCACCGAGGGATTCTTCGGGTCGGTGTTGAGCATGTAGGTTTTGGACCAGTTCCACAGCGCGTCGAACTCGCGCTTCTTGTCGAGCTGGACGGCGATCATCATTCCGTAGCTCATGCCTTCGGTGCGGACATCATTGTTGGCCCAATCGGTAATGTAGGCCAGTGGACCGGCAGCATTCGCACCGGTCTCGAAATAGACGCGCTCCTCCTGCCCATCACCGTGGAAGAACTGTTGAAACGCTTTTTCGATCTTCGCGTGGGCTTCGCCGGGGCCTCGCCCCAATTGCTCCGCAAACAGATCACGATAATGGTGGGTTTTGTACGCACCCTCCCCGTCCCCGGAATGACTTTTGATCACGGGCGGGCTCCTGGTCGCGGCCGGCGGCGCGGCCGTAACCTGAGCTGACCCTGCAAATCCTATGATAGCGCTACCAATAAACGTCGACAGAGTACTGCTCCGCACTTCAGGGTCCTTATTTCAGGTGGTTATGCCAGTCCGCACCGAGGCTCGATACGGCAAAGTCCTACACGCGAATCCGCATACGGGCCATTTCACGCCGCCGCCGTTCTCCGGCAGTCTCTTCATGTTCATAAACAAGGCCCAAGAGGAGATCGCTCATGCCAACTGTCAGCGGACATACGTCAGCTATCCGTGCGAAGAAGGTCCTGGGCACCAAGGTCACCGACCCCGCCGGCAACAAGATCGGGCAGATAGAGGATATCATTCTCGACAAGCAATCCAACAATATTATGTTCGCCGTCGTGGGTTTCGGCGGGTTCCTGGGATTGAACGAGAAATACCACCCGATTCCGTGGTCGGCGCTCGACTACGACCCAGCCGAGGACGGCTATGTGGTGAGCTACACGAAGCAGCAGCTCGAGGCCGCCCCCTCTGGCTCCATCGAGGAATTGACCGTCAATGACGGCATGCAGTTCCGGGACAGGACCTACGACTACTACAAGGCCCCACGTTATTGGGACAGGCCTTTGCCGTAAGCTTGCGGCGGCCGGGTTG
>CAZBTV010000010.1:18034-75332 GCA_964494895.1 uncultured Steroidobacteraceae bacterium
TTGGCTATACCTCGCCAAACCGGCCAGCCGAGTCAGCTCGCAACGGCCCCCCGCAATCGGCGGAAGGATCATCCTTCGACTCGCCCTGCTTGATCCGCTCGTAGATCTCTTTGCGGTGCACGGCAATCGTGTTCGGAGCCTGCACTCCAACCCGCACCTGCTGCCCTTTTATCGCGAGGATGGTGACCTTCACTTCGTCCCCGATCATCAGGGATTCTCCGACCCGCCTTGTGAGGATGAGCATGCGTATGTCCTCCGTGGCTGTCCTGAACAGCTCGACCGCGTCGGAGCAACCGTGGCCCGCGGCGGGCACCCCAGCACACCAGGGTATTTCACTTGGAGAGTGCTGGTTCCGCTATCGACAATTCGCACGTCATTACCCTCGCTTCACGCTCGCTTCGGCGCCGCCGATATTGCGCTTCCGCAGTCCTGAGCTCTTTCCCGGCAGTCCGGGATCACGAGAATGGGGTTTGCGCCTGAGGACAGGTCTTCCGCTGTTGAGCCCACAGTCACTCTTCATTCACCTCCATTGCTTCGATCCATTCGACATCGCCACGCTCATCAATGACTGGCAATGGGAGATCAATCAACTCGAGGCAGGTGAATTCCATGGCAGCGCGCTGGTCCTGCAACTCGACCCCGTCAGGGTTGCCCGGATCAACATCAACCGTCCGGCATTGCACCGCCTGCGTTGCATGGCCCAGGGTCATACGATACTCATGAGGGGACGCGGCTCGGGTCCTGTCTTCGTCTCGGGTTACCTGTTGCGAGACTCGGATTACCTCCAGCTCGAATCCGGAACCGAGATCGAGCTCCTCTGTCAGGGACAGAGCTCGGTTATTGCGATATCCCTTTGGGGAGAGGTGCCGACCGGCTCGGAGGCCACAGGCTCCGGCAAGCTTCTACCGGTCAGAGGGACGGCGCGCCTGCTGAGCGCTGCCGCATCGAGCCTCGAAGAGTTGCCGGACCGCATTGAGCAGGCCGGAGACAATCTGTCGCAGACCGGCAGCTATCCCAACATTATTGCGAGAGCGTCATTGACCGAGTCGTTGTTGACGAGCCTCACGGCAACGACGGCCAGGTCCGGTGATCTGGATTCGAGACACCCCAGTCGCCGCCACATCGCCGTCGAGCGTGCACGAAACTACATCCGGGAGCACTTGAACGAGCCGATCAAGCTCGCGGATCTGTGCCGGCATGCGCACGTTCAGGAACGCTCGCTGGAATACGGTTTCCGCGAAATCGCTGGGCTGCGGCCTATGGCATACATCAAGATGCTCCGCCTGTGTGAAGTGCACCGGCGGTTGTTGACGCAATGCTACATGGACCGCAGCATCTCTCAGGTCGCGCTCGACTGCGGCTTCTGCCACCTGGGGCAATTCTCCAACGACTATAAGAGGTTGTTTCTGGAAAGTCCGTCGCTGACTCGTCTACGCGCGCGTGCCAGGATAGAGCGATTCAACCCAGGGCTACCGGCCAATCGCCCAAATGGCGCATCGCGCCGCGCCTGACCCACGGCACGCACGCCAGAGATGATCGATCACGCCCGAGCGAGCTCCTCTTCCAGCTCCCACAGGTCTACCGGTTTCACCAGATGTGCATCGAATCCCGCCGCTCGGGCGCATTCGATGTCCTTACGCTGTCCGTGTCCCGTGAGAGCTATGAGCCGAACCCTTCCATCCCGCGCCCGCACTTCTCGTGCAAGCTCATAACCATTCATATCGGGAAGCCCGATATCCACAAAAGCGGCCTCGGGAGCGAACGCAGCAACACGCTCGAGCGCATCCCTGGCGGAATAGGCCGCTTCCGCGGCATGCCCCTCTTCCCTCAACAGCATTACGAGCACATTCGCGGTGTCGGCATCATCGTCGACCACAAGTACGCGCTGGCATCGTGCCTGTGGCGATTGCGAACGCAGTCGCTGCTCCATCGGATGCTCACACAATGGCAACCTGATATTGAACGTTGAGCCCTGCCCAATTCCTGGGCTCGCCGCGGTCACAGTCCCACCATGCATCTCGATCACGCGACGCGCAACGCATAAGCCGATGCCCAGGCCGCCGCCGGAACGATCGAGTGTCCTGTTATCCTGCACGAACGGCTCGAAAATTCGCGGCAGAGATTCCGCGGAGATCCCCGCGCCGTTGTCGGAGATTTCGATGTCGGCACCGCCGGCGAGTGCGCGCCACACAATGCGGATCTCACCGCCCGGATCCGTGTACTTCGCCGAGTTGGCAAGGATGTTGGCAACGGCTTGCGTCAGCCGAACGAGGTCTCCTCGCACGGTCACGGCCGTTGGAGAGGGCACTTGAACCACGGTGTGCTTTTTATCTCGGACGAGTGGTGACACCATCTCGATCGCCCGCTCGACGACTTCACTCACGAGCAGCCGCTCACACCGCAGCTCGACGTGACCTCGCGTTATCCGCGACACGTCCAGAAGATCATCGACCAGACGCATCATGTGACCGACCTGGCGCTTCACGGTAGCCGCAATCTCCCGGATCTCCGGATCAGAGGCACGAATGCGCAGCAACAACTCGGTGGCACTCTGGATCGGGGCGAGTGGCGTGCGTAATTCATGAGCCAACATGGCCAGGAACTCGTCCTTCTGCCGATCCGCGGCCAACAGCCGTTCACGCAACTGCACATGCGCGGAGATGTCGAGCAGGTAACACACGATCCCATACCGGCCATCCGGAAGGCACACGCGATGAATCTGCCATTCATGATGCTCGGCAGTCTCCCTATCGCGGCGCAACCCGACTTGCTCCAGCCCCAGATAGGGCTCCCCAGTCTCCAGCGTCAGCCGGAAATGCCGGATCAGATCGTCGGCGTATGCCTTCGGCCATACGGTGTGTATCAACTCGTCGAAATCGCGTCCGAGAGGATCCGGGACGTCGCCCAGCAGGGTGCGGGCCGTAGGGTTCACGTCGCACACGTGAAAATCCGCATCCACTATATAGACGCCGACGGGCGCCTGCGCGAGAAGACTTTCACCTTGAGCCAGCATCGGCACGGCGCTTTCCAGATGGTGATCCCGCTGCTGCGAAGATAACTGTCTGATCACGGGTACCTCCTTCCTCACGATTCCCAAGGCGGTGGAGAGTTGTGCTCGCGACCCCAAGCCCAAGTTTGTCGCAAGACAGGGGTCAGGGGCAATCAAAATCCCGCATCGGTCGTCACCAGACTTTTCATGGCAAAGCAGCACGGAAGCCTCGATCCGTACATCTGCTCACGCTACCTTCGAAACCAACTCGACCCCACTTGACTTCTTCACTCCGCTCAGCGTAGGCGTCCACGCCCGCCGCGGCGGGACTTCCGGGTTTGGATCATGTTGGGAGCTGAAGCCAGGCACCGAGCCGAGCGGCAACGGAAAACATTCGCGCAACGGCGCTGCTGCAGGGGAATCCTGCCAAGGGATGCAACCGGGGTTTCCATCCGGAGGGAAGACTCGACCCATCCCGAGCGCACGCGAAAAGTGTTTCCATCAGGTGGAAACACTCAGGTCGATCATGATTCATGCGGCTGGAACGCCGCGTTCGATCACTCGAGCTTCACGACCGTCACGGACGCCGGAGCGAGCTCCAAGCCGAGTTTTCCGCCAGAGATCTTCGTCACGACAGGCTTGGGTTCGACTGTCGCAGGCGCATCGAACGTATTGACACTGTCGATCTTCGGCGCAGTCAGCGTCTGCCCGCTCGCGGCGGCGACCTTTCCCTGATCGGAGACGATCTCGACATTCACCGGGCGCGCCGGGTCGATGTTCGTGACGGCAACCCAGAGTTTGCCATCGGCATCCCGGGCCGCGATTGCATCGACTCGCGGCATGTTGATATTCCCATATGTGTAAGCTCCCGGGTCGAAGCTCACTGGCACGGATGTGGCGTCGTGGAACGGCACATACATGCGGAATACGTGGTAGGTGGGTGTCAGAATCATCTTGCTGCCGTCGGTGAGGATCATTGCCTGCAGGACATTGATCATCTGGGCGATGTTCGCCAGGCGCACCCGGTCGGCATGCCGCGCGAAGTTGTCGATCGTGAGGGCCGCGATCACCGCATCTCTCTGGCTGTTTTGTTGCTCGAGGAATCCGGGATTCGTACCCTGGGTAGGCGCCAGCCACGAGCCCCATTCATCAACGGCGAGGCTGACTTTCTTCTGAGGATCGTACTTGTCCATGATCGCCCCTTGCAGCCGGATCAGGTCCTCCATCCGCAGCGTCTCTTTCAGCAGGGCAGCATATTCGGCCTCTCCGAAGCCGGTCGCCTTGTACGACGGCGGCCACTTACCGACGGTGTAATAGTGGAGTGACAGGCCGTCGATGTCCCAGCTCCACACGTGGCTCTGCCAAGCCTTCATGATCGTCTCCGTGTAGGCTGTATCGCCTCCGTCCGCCCCGACAGCAATCTTGCGTATGGGTTGCCCCGCGTTGTAACTGCGTACGTAATGGCTGAATATCTTGAGTTGGCTAAGGTAGTACTCTGGGGACATCGCCCCACCGCATCCCCAGCTCTCATTGCCGAGGCCGACAAAAGCCACTTTATAGGGTGCGGGATGTCCATTCGCGGCCCGCTCGGATGCCAACCCGGTCGGCTGGCTCGCCGTCATGTATTCCAGCCAGTCCGCAGCCTCCTGCACCGTACCGGAGCCGACATTGACCGAGATGTAAGCCTCGGCTCCGATCTGCTGCAGAAAATCCATGAACTCATGGGTTCCGAACGTGTTCGGCTCGATCACCCCGCCCCAGTTCGAATTGACCGTAGCGGGGCGCCGGCTCGCCGGCCCGATACCTTTGCGCCAGTGATACTCATCGGCGAAGCAGCCGCCAGGCCAGCGCACGTTGGGAACGTGCAGGGCCTTCAACGCGGCCACCACGTCGTTGCGAATTCCGCGGGTGTTGGGAATCGACGAATGGGGGCCAACCCAGATGCCTTCGTAGATTCCCCGCCCGAGATGCTCAGTGAACTGGCCGAAGATGTTCCGGTTGATCGTTGGGCCAGGAGCGCCAGGGTGAAGGGTCACGGTCAACGGAGTCGCGCTCTCCTGAGCGCGGGTCATTCCCGTCCACAGCCCAAGCCACGCGAAAAGCCCTAATGTCAGACACCGCATCATATACTCCGCTATTTGTCAGATAAATAGAAGCGCGGATTATGCAGCGGACGCCAGCCGATTGCGACCCGGGATTCCTGGGGCGAACCGGGCCCGCCGCTCCGGCGCGCGAGCCGCTTCCGGAGAGCTGGAGCCGGCGCGCGCGGCGTTGTCGTAAAATCGAGGCATTGATGCGGATGGCGAATGGACGCGGACCTGGAGACCTACGTGAGCGAACCCTTGCTTGGCGCGATCGAGGGCGGCGGAACGAAATTCGTGTGCGCAGTGGGTTATTCCCCCGAGCGCGTCGCAGAGCAAGTGGTGCTGCCCACCGCGGGGCCTGATGCCACCCTGACAGCAGCACTGGACTTCTTCAGCACCCAGCAGACCAGGCATGGCCCGATTCGGGGTTTTGGCATTGCTTCGTTCGGCCCGCTCGACCTGCGCCGCGACTCGCCGACGTTTGGGCGGCTGATGGCGACGCCAAAGCCGGATTGGAGCGGCACGGACCTCGTTGGAGCCTTCAGAGCCCGGTTCAGCGCACCCGTCGTGATCGACACCGACGTAGCTGCCGCCGCGCTGGCGGAGTTGAGGTTGGGTGCCGGACGGGATGTCAGATCCCTGGCGTATGTCACGGTGGGCACGGGTATCGGTGGCGGCTTTGCGCCGGCGGCATGGGACGGCGCACGGCTCCTCCATCCCGAGCTCGGCCACCTTCGCGTGCTCCGCGACTCACGGGATACGCATTTTGCTGGAGTTTGCCCTTTTCACCGAGACTGCGCCGAAGGGCTTGCCAGCGGCCCGGCCATCCGCGCACGTTGGGGAGACGAGCTCAACCACTTCGACCACTCCCACTCCGCCTGGTCGATTATCGGCAACTACCTGGGACAGCTCGCGGCATCGATCGCGCTGGCGGTCTCTCCCGAGCGCGTGATTCTGGGCGGCGGAGTGATGAGCGGCGGCCACCTTCTACCGTATATCCGCGGCACAGTGCGCGATTTCCTGAACGGCTACATCGGCCCGCTGAACGACCCGGGCGCGCTCGAGCGTTATGTTTGCGCACCGGGCCTCGGGGATCGGGCCGGTCTCGCCGGCGCCTTTTTGTTGGCCGAGCAGGCCACTCAGTGATATTGCCGATGCTGACCTCCCGCAAAGAGGTCACATCAGATCGTCTCATCCCCGAAGCGCCCGATGACGACCCTTTCCGGTGACTGAATGGGCCCGTGCGTGCGCCCGCCCATTATGTTGGCCTTGTGTGGATCGGCCGGCACTTCGGGCACGTTCGTCTCGAGATCCAGCGTCTTGCGCTGGCGCATGATCCGCAGTGTGATCTTCTCGCCGGGTTGGTAGGAGCTCAGGATGCGCGTTGCGTGAGACCCGCTCGTCGGGACGCGGCCATCAATGGCCAGAATGACGTCTCCATCCTCCAACTTCAAGGCTCCTTCCGCGGGCGCGCGCACGACCAGTACGCCCTTATCGGTCCCGAAGTACCTTCCGAGCTGAGGAGTCAACGTCGCCAGCTCCATATCGGAGAGCGGACCCTGCACCATGAATAGCTGTCTCATAGGCGGTATTTGAGCAAAATCCGGAAAGCGGTCCCCGAACAACATGAACCCCGGACCTGGACGCGCGGTTACAGTGAGCTCTCGTATCTTGCCGTCGCGTAATACACGCACGTTGAGCTTGCTATCCGGTTTGACGTCACGAACCATTCTCATGACCTGGCGCGAGGTGTCATCGCCCTTCACTTCGGCTCCGTTCACGGCAACAATCACATCGCCCGATCGGATACCCGCTTCGGCCGCAGGGCCACCCGGGCTCACCTCGAGTACGCGAGCCCCGTCCTTGCCACTTGCGGGATCGAGCTGTACACCGATGATGCCTCGACGGAATGAGCCGTCGGATCTCGAAAATTTCTGAATGAGGGGCCCATTCAGCTCGGCGGACAGCTCCGCCACCTGACGCGCGGCTTCCTCCAACCTCTTGCGGGCCGCCTCGAGCTGCGCGTGGACATCCGCCTCGTGGTCCCCGCGAGACTGACCCGTTTCACTTGCGGGTGGCGGCGGCGGTTCGGCCGCAACGGCGCGATAGAGCACATTGTCCGTGCCTTGCAGCTCGAACGACCCCGCGGCAACAAGATCCCGCTCCCCGGCGAAAACGCACCCGGGTACCAGGAAGATGGAGGAAACCAGGATCACCTTGGGATTCACGGCTATAACTCCTAACGTGATTCGGCGACGAGCGTCTCGGCGTACCGGACCTGCACGAGCGACTTGACCAGGCGCGCGCGCTGCTCTTCCAGGGCTACCAACCTTGCAGGCTGTGCTCCCTCCACTCGCGCCGCCGACAGGACGTCGTCGAGCTGCGCAATGTGATCTTCAAGTCCCGCGACGGCGGCGCGCGTACCGACACGTACGACGATGGGCTCATCGGGAAGGCCGGCAAGCCACCGCTCCGCGCTGTTCGCGCCGTCAGCGGGAGCCGAGGGCTTGGAGGACCGGCTCCCGCCAGATATAACGAGCCGACTACCGCCGGAGCCGGTCGCTCCCGCACCTGTCGCTGCTACCCACGTAGCGATGGCCGGCATACCCTCTCTCTCCGCTAACCGTGACGCGCTTGTGACGCGAATCCAGGCAGCAACTCCCGCGACTACGAGAACGAGCGCCGCCGCGAACGCCGCGTACCTTCGGATGTTTATCGTCCTTCGCGCGCCGCCGCCGTCGACTCGCTCGTGCGCACGGCGGCGGAACTCCGCCCAGTCGTACGGTTGAGGGACCTCTTGCGGCAGGCTACGCAGGTGCCGCGCGATGCTCTGCTGTTGCTCCAAGCGTTGCCGCTCTAAAAAACCTTGTTGCTCTGGATCGATGTGCATGTCTGTCCGCCCCCGCTGGGCTCGAGCCACTCGCGCAGTCGAATGTGAGCACGCGCGAGCTGCGACTTGGAAAAGCTGATCGATCGGCCAAAAAGACGCCCGATCTCCTCATGCGAATAACCTTCGACCTCGTATAACCACACCACCGCGCGGGCCGTGGGCGACAAGCTCGCGAGCGCCTTCTCGACATCAAAGCCTTCAGGACTCGGGGCCGCGGTGACGAGCGACGCGCTCAGGCAGTGGGCGATGTCGCCCTCACCCTCCGTCTCGAGATGGAGCCGCGCCCGATGCCACGGCGAGCGTAGAAACATCAGACACTTCGAAACGGCGATCTGCCTGAGCCAGGCCCCGAGCGGAGCCTCCCGGCGGAACTCGGACAGCCGCTCGAACAGCACCATCATCGTGTCCTGAAACAGATCCTCTGCAGCCGCCCGATTGACGATGAGGCGCCGGATCAAGGCGAAAGTGGCTGGCGCGGTCGCCGTGTAGACGGCCACCTGAGCCGCTTCATCTCCGGCGCACGCTCTCCGGAGCAGCTCGTCCGGTATTTCGATTTCGACTAGCCTCACGGCTATTTAGATGCGCCACCCCGGCAAAAGGTCGCAGGGAACTCGAGCGCAGGGAAGAATGCGCACGCGGGCCGCCCACACTCCGAGCGCGCGTCCAGGCACATGGATGCCACGCTGGGCCGGGCAAGGGTGCGACGCATGCGTCGCACGGGCGCACATGGACGTGCGCCCTGGGCTTGCGCGCAGCAGGGACTGCGTAGCGCAATGCCCGGATCCAGCGTTATGTACTACTGTGGCACGACTGGAGAGGCCAGCCCCACGTTGATGTACCAGTTCTGGGTGCCGGAAGCACGTCTGCGCGAAATGACCGCTTCATGCAGATCGTACGTGCCCGGGAGAGGATTGTTGGATGGGGACGGCTCGTCCCGGATATCGAGGAACGCGTCGCCCTCACCGAAGGGCTTCCATGTTGGTTCGCCACGCGCGACGGGCACTCCAGAGCGAGCGAAGCTGGTGAAGTAACCGATGATCGCTTCCGAAAGCCGCCGCTCACGGGGCTCGTCAGGAGGTCTGGGCCAGTTGGGCGGGAAGCGGTCGTTCGAGCCGATGAGCCCGAACTCGTAGGGCAACTCGCTCGCGTGAAATGCCTCCAGGTGCAACGCAACCTCGGCTGGATATCGATGCTCGAAGAAATAGATGTAGGCAGGCGCACCGAGCTGCGTTTGCATGTGCGCCAGCCGCTGCGCCGTCCAGCCGTAGAAAGCGTCGCGAGCGGCCGCGAGGGCGCTCTCTTCTATATTCGAAGCGGGATAAAGCTGCAGATACCGGTCAGCCAGATCGCCATAGATGTGGCGCACTGTGGATTCGTACTCGCTGGCACTCTTCGGAAGGGGCGGAAGAAAGAAGCGCAAAGAACGTATCTCGCCGCCGTTGAATCCAACGATGATGGGCACACGGGCTTGCTCTCCGCGATCGAAAGACTCGACGATCTGGCGCGGCAATACCCATCCGTCGATGGTTGCCTGGGGATCATAGCCCGCCGCCAGCGAGTCTTGCCCCAGCTTCGCGGCATCCATCGCCCGTAGCGCCACCAGATCGGGAGCGCCCAGTTTCCTGGCGAGCTGCTCACCGACGGCTTCTGCGGCTGGCTGTCCGAAACTTGGGCGCTTCAGCTCCATGTTGGACACCATGTAACCGCTTTGCATGATGGCGCGCTGAAAGAGTCCGCGGGCGAGAGGACTCGTCATCAACTCGATGACGCTCAATGCACCCGCGGATTCTCCGAACACCGTGACGTTGGTCGGATCGCCACCGAACCGCGCGATGTTGTCCCGAACCCAGCGCAGCGCTTCTATCTGGTCGAGCAACCCGTAATTCCCTGAGGAGCCGTGCGGCGACTCCGCGGTCAACGCAGGGTGTGCGAGATAGCCCAATACTCCAAGTCTGTAGCTCAGGGTCACCACGATCACACCGCGCCGCGCCAGCTGGCTTCCGTCATAAAGCCCGCTCGCGAGATTCCCGGACCTCAGCGAGCCCCCGTGTATCCATACCATCACTGGAGCTTTCGATGCGTGCGTCGGTTTCCAGACATTGAGGAACAGGCAGTCCTCACTGGTGCGCGCCGGATAATCCGCATAGATGCTGCCCGCGAGCGACGGAGGCTGAATGCAGGCCGGGCCAAAGTCCCCGGCACTACGCTCGCCAGTCCAGTCTTCAGCGGGAACCGGAGGCTTCCAACGCAGCTCCCCGGTCGGAGGCTGCGCATAGCGAATGCCTTTGAACACGGTGATATCGCCGCCCGCAAGCCCAAGCCCGACAACCGTCCCATGCACCGTCAGAACAGAGGCAGCGCTCGAATGAGCTCGTGAAGTGCTCACAACCGTCAGGAGGGCCGTCAGTGCCACCACCGGGAGCAAGCTATTGGCGCGCCACTTCATCAGGGTCACCGATTCCATCCCCTCACTGACCGACAAATTCTCTCAAACTCGCGCCCATGTCAATATTCATTCACACGTGAGTTAATATCCTCAACGCGCAGCCTTCGAGCGGGAGGTGGCCGGCTTCCGGGAGCTCGCGCACAGAGCGGCGAATCCGGCCGCCATGAAGCTCGCCAGACGTTCCTTGACCGCGGAGAAATCCTCCGACTTGCACAGCCCGCCGGACAGCCTGTCTATACGGCCCGTCCTTCCCAGGGTGTGCATGAGCGCTCCGGTAACGAAGTCATAGCCCCAGAAGATGTCGGCATCGGCGCAGCCTGGCAACGCCTTCTTCAGGATGCCGATCAACTTGAGGACCACCGGATCGAAATGCAGATCCATCATGGCAGCGCCCTCGGCGGAGTTGCTCACCTGAGCGGCGAAAGCCGCGAAGTTCTTCCATCCTTCGCCGCCGTTGATGTAGAGATCGAGGTCGGTGTCCAGGAATGCACGCAACGCCCCCTCCACCGTCGGCGAGCCACCCGCTTCGCGCTCATAGCGGTCGAGAGCTTCCATCCGACGGCTACTCGTTATACCCGCGCGTCGCGCGAATACAGCCTCGAAAAGCCGCCGCTTGTCGACGAAATAGTAGTGCATGAGGGAAGTATGGACGCCTACCTTCAAAGCAACGTCCCGGAGGGTCACGCCGTTCAAGCCGTGCTTGGAAAACAGGTATTCGGCGGCATCAAGAATCTGCTCGAGAGTTTCGGCGCGACGCTCCGCCTTGGTGCGGGGCTTTTGCTTTTTCGCGGGACGGATCGGCATCAACGCAACCTTGCAGGAGGAGCGGCACTGAGGGCGGAAAGACTACCACCAATCCAGCCGACACCGTCAGACAGGCTCCCGCGAAGCGAAGTCCTCGCGTAGACGTCTCTTGTCGATTTTGCCCGTTGCCGCCAGCGGCATGCGCTCGACGACGAAGATCTCGTCGGGAATCCACCAATCGGGGACCCTTCCGCGCAAAGCTTCGATGAAAACTCGTGCGTCGACGGTGTCGCTCTTGCGTGGCTCGACAATCAGCACCGGCCGCTCTCCCCACTTTGGGTGAGGACGGCCAATCACCGCTGCCAGGCCGACCACTGACAGGCTCCCGACGATTTCCTCGATCTCACTCGGATTGATCCACTCGCCGCCGGACTTGATCAGGTCTTTGGCACGACCCGCGATTGTCAGGTTACCCATTTCGTCGATGATCGCGAGGTCGCCCGTATCGAGGTAGCCTTCTCCATCGAGCGCACTCTCGAGCTCGTTGAAGTAGCAGTCCACGACGCTTGCGCCTTTCACCCGCAAGCGACCAACCACCTGCCTTTGGGGCGATAGGGTTGCACCACTTTCATCCACGAGCTTCAAGTCGACTCCGACCGGCGGTCGGCCGGAGCTCCGAAGGCGGGCCGGCGCCTCACCATGCGGTGCCGCGATCGTGCCTATCGGCGACAACTCGGTCATCCCCCAACTGGTTTGCACCCTGGCGCCAAGTCGCTCCTCGATGCGGGTGGCAAGAGCCTCCGGACAATGCGAGCCACCGATGATGATTCTCTGCAGCGAAGGGAGCTCTCCCCCTTCACTCTCCAGATACTCCACCAATCCCAACCATACCGTCTGGACGGCTGCCGCCACAGTCACTCCCTCACCGAGAATCAGGGCGCTCAAGTTTGCCGGTTCCGTGTGGCGGCCCGGAAGAACGATCCTGGAGCCGACAGCAGGCGCCGCGAAGGGCAATCCCCAGCCGTTGGCATGAAACATCGGGACAGCGATGAGCACCGTATCCTGTGCCGTGAGAGCCAGAGCGTCCGCCTGCAACGCGCGCAGTGTATGCAGATAATTCGAACGATGAGTGTACAAGACACCGCGTGGCTTTCCGACCGTTCCGGAGGTATAACAAAGGCCCGCCGGCGATTCTTCGTCAAATTCGCCCCACGGCACTGCGCGACCGGAACGTTGGATAAATTCCTTCATCGTCCAATGCGGCTGCTCTGGTGAATACGGTGCCTCCGGAGCCTGATCATCCAACAGGAGGATGGCTTCGACCGTGGGACAGAGCGGCAATATCGCCCGCACCAGGGGTTGTAATCCCGAGCCGACCGCGATCCACCGGTCCGCCGCTTCATTCACCATGGACGCGAGGTGGGAGATGCTCAGGCGGGGATTCAACGTGTGGCAGACGAGCCCTGCCCCCATTGCCCCATAATACAGGGTCAAATGATCCACGGTGTTCCAGGCGAGCGTGGCAATCCGATCACCCACCTTCAGGCCGCCATCGAGCAGCCCGCCCGAAACCAGATTGCTACGCTCCCTCAACTCGGCGTACGTAACCCTCGTTACTCCCCGCGCGGGTGACACAGATACGATATGCGCGGAACCGTGCCATTTCGCCGCGTGGTCGAGAAACTTGTCCACCGTCAGCCCGTAACGCTGCATCGTGCGAGTCATGATTCCTTGGAAGCCGTGAGCTCCTCGACAATGGCGCGGCTGTCGACACTACCACCGCCCGACTCAGAACCCTCTTGATACGCGAATCCCATACTGTCGTGGCGCCCCCGCAAAACGCAGGCCGGCAATGATGGCGGAAACATAGTGCTGGTCCCTCAGGTTCGTGCCATATCCGGCGATCGTCCATTCACCATGTTGGAACGCTAGTTGCGCATTGAGCAGATCCCGATCCTGCAAGTGGTCCCCCTGGGCCTCGTTGTCGAACAACGTTGCCCACTGGCGGCCGATATGCGCGTAATTCACGGCCGGGGTAAGCGTATCGGCTCCTCTTAGACGGATCACATATTGTGCGCCGACGTTCAACGTGAAAGTCGGCGCATATGTCTGGGGGTGTCCCGCAAGGCTCACGCAGCTGCCAAGTCCCGGCCCGGTCCGTGGATCACAGTTGGAGGTGGCGGGAACTCTGGGGTCGTTGGCAAAGAAAGCTCCGAGACTGCTGTGCGAAAGCGCCGCTCCGAAGTCGAGCGACAGATTTCGCAGCGCCGCCTGTGCCGACAGCTCGATTCCGTAGAGCTTGCTGGTGGAAGGGTCGTTCACCTCCAGCCGCGTGCTGGGATTGGTGGGATTGTCCACGGTCACCTGGAAGTTCCGGTAGTCATTGTAATAACCCCCAACCTGGGTCTTCAGGTGACCGCCGAACGCCGTCGACTTCCAGCCGATCTCATAGTCGACGACGTACTCCGCACGAAAGGTCGGCGCCGGAGTCGTGTTGCTCGGCACGTTGAGCCCGCCAGCCTTGTAGCCCGTCGCCGCGAAGGCGTAGAGGAAATTGTTCGGGTTGACCGACCAGTTCAGGGCCGCCTTGCCCGTCACCTTGTCGTCGTGCTCGGACTGATGATCCGGCAACACGAAGGCAAACTCGGGTATGGATGCCGTCACGTGGTTGGTCGAGTCGCTATGGGAGTAGCGCAAGCCGAGCTGGAGCTGCACGTCTGCCGGCATGTTGAAGCTGAGCTGGCCAAAGGCGGCGGCGGTGTTGTTGAAAGTCGTGCCGCCGATATTGTAGTCAAAGACGCCCGGCGGAAAGCCCAGGCTGTCGAGCGGGTAGGCGTAATCGTTGCTCTGGTAGTAAAGACCGGTCACCCATGTCAGGAACCCCTGATCGGGAGAGATCAGATTCAGCTCCTCGGAAATGACCCGCTCCTTGACCGCATCCTTGAAAATGTTGTTGCCGCTGCTGGTGCCGTCGAGGTCGTCGTCATAGGCCGTCCGTCCCCACTGATAACCTGAGATCGAGCGCAGCGTCACCCCGTTGGCGAACGTATAGCTGACATTCAGCACCGAGCGCACGAATTGGTCGAACGCGAGTTGCTCTGCGTTGGCCGTGATATGGAAGATGTCATTTTTCGCGGTGGCGGGATCCGCGGGATAACCTCCAGAATCGATGTAGCTGTAGTCGTTTTTCCAGAGGACTTTCAATGCATCCGACGGTTGCCAGAGCAGGCTGAGCCGAAAGCTCGATTCCTTCAGAGTACCGTTGCCCCCGGTGTATGGACCGGTAATGTGATAGAACGAATCGCGATACTCGTCGTAGAAGGCCACTCGAGCCGCCACGGTATCGTTCACCGGGAGATTGACCGCGCCTTGTAGCATCGCATCGTTGTAGTTGCCGTACTGCCCGAGCACATATCCGTTTACGCCGCCGAGCGTCGGGTTCGCCTCAGTGATGAACACCGCCCCACCCGTCGCGTTCTGGCCAGCGAAGGTGCCTTGGGGTCCGCGCAGCACCTCCAGGCTGGCGATGTCGAAATAGGGCTCGTCCTGGAAGTAGCCGGGGAAAGTCGCCACACCATCGCGATAGGTGATCACACCGGTCGTCGTCGCGGTATTGTTTTCGCCCTTTCCGATGCCCCTGATGTTGAAGTCGTTTCCCTGGCCGAAGTTCTGGACAACGACGGAAGGCATGACCGTCTGGAGTTGATCGACCGTGACGACGCCTTTGGCCAGGAGATCGGCCCCGCTCAATACCGTGGCGGCAATCGCCGTCTGCTGCAAATTGGTGGTGCGCCGCTCGGCGGTAACGACTACTTCCTCGAGCACCACGGCGCTGTTTTGAGCAGTGCCCCCCGCCTCATCGTCGGGAACCGCCCAGGCATCCGCGACGCCGGTCATCCCCAGGACCAATGAAACACCGACGAATGATGTGACTTTCATCCACCCCCCTCACCACGCAGCCACGCTCTGCGGCGCGGTATCAGCAGGCTCTCAGCAACCGCATCTCGTGTCAAGTTCATTCACACGTGAGTTAATAAAATAGGTAGCTGCCACCACTACGTGGGCAAGCTTCGCTTCGTAGCTGCAGCTTCACTATCTCATAATTCACTAACACGATAATTAATTAATATGATACGGTCAGGCAACGACGGACAAAGGGCGCGCGCACCGCCGGCGAACATCCGCTCGGACGAGGGGGCAAATGGCACGTGAAATTCGGTCGGAATACGACGCCGGAGGGGGGCCGCCGTACGCGCCTGCGGTGGCTGAGTCGTCCCCTGCGCCATCCAGCTATCGCTATTTCGTTGCCGCAATACTCTGCGTGCTCTACACGCTCAACTTTCTCGACCGGCAGGTGCTCGCCATCCTCGCGCAGCCGGTAAAACTCGATCTCCACCTGACAGACACCCAGCTCGGCATGTTGACCGGGCTTCTATTTGCCCTCTTCTACACGACTTGTGGGATACCGGTGGCAGCACTCGCGGACCGCTACAATCGCGTGCGCATCGTCGCGATTGCCGCTGCTGTCTGGAGCCTGTTTTCCGCCGCCTGTGGCCTCGCTAGCGGCTTCGGGTCGTTGGCGCTCGCGCGGATCGGCGTGGGCGCGGGTGAAGCCGGCGGCTCGCCTCCCAGCTACTCCATCATTTCTGACTACTTTCCTCCGCGCCAGCGAGGAATCGGGCTTGCCATCTATTCCCTGGGCGTGCCCTTCGGCACAATGGCGGGCGCGGCGAGCGGGGCATGGATAGCGAGTCACTATGGGTGGCGGATTGCCTTTCTGGTCCTGGGTGGCGTTGGCCTGGTGTTGGCGCCGTTGCTTTGCTTCCTGATCCGCGAGCCAACACGGGGTCGGTTTGACGGCGTACCGGCCTTGGGTGGACCGGCCGAGCCACCAGCATCGCTCCCGGAGGCGCTCCGGTTCTTCATCCGTTCTCCGAGGCTTGTGCTCACCTCGATTGCCGCAGGCGCAACCGCGCTGACCATCTACGCCATGCTGGCGTGGATGCCCTCATTCCTGATCAGGGAAAAGGGGATGGCGCTTGCGCAGATAGCGACTCACTACAGCGTCGTTGCGGGCCTCGCCATCGGCATTGGCACCGGGTTGGGCGGATACGCCGCCGACAGGCTCGGAAGCAAGCGGCCGGCTTTTTACGCCATCGTGCCTGGTGTCGCCTGCCTCGGCGCGCTGCCATTGCTTCTATTGACGATCCGGGCGCCTGGGTGGCCCATGACTCTCGCATTTCTGGCAGGCCCATACGTCCTCACCAACATCTACCTGGCGCCGGCCCTGACCGTCATTCAGAACAACGTGCCTGCCCGTCACCGCAGTACCGCGGGAGCCATGTTCTTGTTTACATTGAACATCATCGGCCTCGGGCTGGGGCCGCTGTTCGTCGGCAGCATGAGCGACTATCTTGCCGCCCACGGAGACCCGCATTCACTCAGAGGCGCTCTGCAGTGGCTGGCGCCTGTCTTTGTGTTGATATTCCTGCTCCAGGCCGCCACTGCCCTGGTGCTGAGGAAGGACGAGCGAAACCTATGAGCGGCTTACTGACCGATCGTGTTGCAATCATCACTGGCGCAGGCCGGGGACTCGGCAGGGCGCACGCCCTCGCCCTGGCGCATGAGGGGGCGCGCATCGTGGTCAATGACCTGGACGGCGACGCGGCTGACCAGGTCTGCGGCGAGATTGCCGGGCGCGGCGGCCAGGCAATCAGCAGCCGCGCCAATGTCCAGGAGATGAATGAGGTCGAAGGAATGGTCGCGCAAGCTCTCGACCGTTGGGGCCAAGTGGACATTCTCGTCAACAATGCGGGGATTCTCCGCGATCGCACCTTCGCAAAGATCGACCTGGCCGACTTTCGCCTGGTGTTGGATGTCCACGTAATGGGCTCGGTCCATTGCACGCGAGCCGTGTGGGAGCACATGAAGGGGCGCGGCTACGGCCGTGTCATCTTTACCACTTCCTCCTCAGGACTCTACGGAAATTTCGGCCAATCCCCTTACTCGGCCGCGAAGATGGCGCTCGTCGGCCTCATGCAGACGTTGGCCCTCGAAGGTGCCCGCCATGGCATCCATGTCAACTGCCTCGCGCCGAGCGCCGCCACTCAGATGACCCAGGGTCTGCTCCAGCAGGAAGATCTGCTCGCCCTGGATGTCCGGCGTGTAAGCCCGGCAGTGGTGGCGCTCGCGAGTGAAAAAGCGCCGACCCGGCACATCGTGTTGGCTGGAGCCGGCAGCTTCGAGCAGGCACATGTCACCATGACGCGGGGAATCTATCTGCCCGATAGTGAATTGAGCGCCGAGCGACTCCTCGAAGACTGGTCTCGCATAGGAGATCGCTCCGGCGAGATCGTCCCGGCCACCGGCTCTGAGCAATATCGGTACGAGGTGGCACGCGCCCGCCAGAGCGGCCCGCAGCAGGAGAAATGATGTCACAAGTATTTGTCGTATCGGCCGTGCGTACCGCCATCGGCTCGTTCGGAGGGGCGCTGAGAAAGTATGAGCCCGGCGACCTCGCCGCACGGGTGACCCGTGAGCTGATCGATCGCTCCAACATTGAGCCGGCGGCAATCGGCCATGTGGTATTTGGACAAGTCATCCCGACAGCACCGCGCGATGCGTATCTGGCAAGGATCGCTACACTCGGTGCCGGCCTTCCGACTGCAGTTCCCGCCTTTACGGTCAATCGCCTGTGTGGGTCAGGCCTGCAGGCCATCGTCTCCGCTGCGCAGGCAATCTCGCTCGGCGACTGCGAAACGGCCATCGGAGGCGGTGCAGAAGTGATGAGCCGCGCCCCCTTTCTCGCGCCGGCCCTGAGATGGGGAAACAAGCTCGGCGATGCGGCACTCGTGGATGCGCTGAACGGTGCGCTCACGGATCCGTTTGAGCACGTCCTCATGGGTGTAACGGCGGAGAATGTGGCCGAACGACATCGCGTCACTCGAGAGCAACAGGACTCCCTGGCGCTCGAGAGCCACAGACGAGCCGCGATTGCGATCTCTCAAGGACGCTTTACGCGTCAGATCGTCGCGATTCCCGTCGAGAGCAAGGGCACGGTAGTCAGCTTCAACACCGACGAACATGTCAGGATGAGCGCAACTGCACAGGAGTTGGCAAAGTTGCGTCCGATCTTTCGCCCCGAGGGTGGCACGGTGACCGCAGGGAACGCTTCGGGCATCAATGATGGCGCGGCTGCCGTCTTGCTCGCTGGTTCCAACGCGCTGCGCGAACATCGACTTACGCCTATGGCGCGATTGGTCGCGTACGCCCATGCGGGAGTGGAGCCAGCCTACATGGGGATGGGCCCCGTACCTGCAACACGGCAAGCGCTTGCACGCGCGGGACTTACCGTCGCGGATCTTGACGTCGTGGAGTCGAATGAGGCGTTTGCCGCGCAAGCCTGCGCCGTGGCCACGGAGCTCGGCTTCGATCCGCTGAAGACGAACCCCAATGGGAGCGGCATTTCGCTCGGACATCCCGTCGGCGCAACCGGGGCGATTCTCGTGACCAAGCTGATTCACGAGCTACATCGCTCCGCAGGCCGTTATGGCCTCGCAACCATGTGCATCGGCGGCGGACAAGGCATCGCAGCGATCTTCGAGCGGGTTTGATCCGGAAGTCCCTGCACGCACTCCCGGCGGCCAGCTCACGAGCCCCTCGCGCCTCCCTCTAACGCATATCGCCGCGTAGCAGGTCTTCTTCGATGGCGGCCTGAACCGCTTCCCGCGCGCGTGCGAGCGTTTCGACGAGCGAAGGATGGAGGCCGCCCTTATGCGTGCACCTGTCGATAGCGTCCAGCGTAGCGGGCCGGCGGACAGCGGCTCCTGATCGTGCGATGTTGGAATGTGAGCCCGCCAGAGTTGCAATGACCTCAGCCTCCAACAAGGCATAGGCTTCCGGAGCGTCGAGGAAATTGCCAAGCAACGCCAGCGCCTCATCGACGAGCTCCGGGGAGTCCCGGCAGCGAAGGAACTCACCCAAGGCGTCCAGTGAAAACCTCGCAGGCTGCCGTGCGATTCGCGCTACCAGAGGGATGACGCAAGGATCCGCCAGCCCGCTCAGCTCCGCCAGACACCGTGCCCCGGGGATGGCCAGATTCGGCTCCTCGGTCATCCACTCGACAAATTGCTTATGCCAATACGATGCGGTAGGTGATTTCGCTATGAGACGCGCGAGCTCGACCATCCGAGCCGCCGATAACGGCGCCCCGCTCTCGGATTGATCGACAGCGGGCGCCCACAATTCACGTAGCCAGGACTTCAACGTATGTGGGATGGCAACGGCAAAAATGGCCGCCACGGTTGCCACCCTCTCGGTATGAACGCCCTCGGCCCAGGAGAGAGCGCTCCGATATGTCCGCAGCAGTCTCAGGAGCTCACCCGAGATTGCGCGCAACTGCGGACCGGCCTCCTCGGCCTCAGTGCCCAACAATGCATGATCGCCCCATCGTGCGAACGCGTCGAGCGCCAACGCCCATAGCCGCTCGTCCGTTGGGCGCGCAGGCAGGACCGCGAACACCGCCGCCAATCCGGCATCGAGCTCTGAGCGAGCTACGCTCAACAGTGCCTGCGCGGACAAATGGATGACTTGCGCATCGTCCAGCTCCAAACCTTTCGAAACCACCTCCCGCTCGACGGAATCCAACTGGCCGACTGCGCACAGGGCACGCAGCTCCACCTCGAACAAGCGCGTTCCGGGCAGCGAGCGTTGAATTTCCTCATGCCAACGCGGCGCATCCTGTTTGCGAAGCTCCACCAGCAGCTCCGGCAAGATCGTGCCTAGCGGCCCCTGCGCGGCCTCTTCGCTGATCAACGACCAGCTCTCGGCAGGATGACGCCTGACGAACTCCGCCAGATACAGGCGCGCCCTCGGTTGTAGCGAATGCTTCGGCAGGGCGCTCAACACAGATGTAAACGCGGCTGACCAGGCAGCGGAATTGTTGAAAAGCGGGTCCAGTTGATCGAACAGCTCCCGGGTAAGATCCGCAGTGGGTTCCGCGGCTGGCACAATGACAGCCAGCACGTGCTCCCGGCGATGTTGCGCCTCGATCGACTCATCCAGTGGGATCGCACACACCGGCAGCGTCGGGTCGTACAGGGCCTTCCACAGCGAGTACGCGCCCGCCGGTGGCAACGCTGCGATAATCCGCTTGCCGCCGCCCCCTACGAGTGGGTCGCCCCCCTCTGTCCACCACCGCAATCCCTGGCGTTCGACGGCCGCTCGCACGGGCAGATGAGGCGATGTCGAGCCGAGCTTGCTGAAGGTCTCGGCCAACGCATCCAACTCCTTGCCGAGCTGCGGCCGCCAACGCTCTCGTTGCTCTTGAGGAAGCCTTTCATACCCGTGAGCCCACCACCTGAGCGAATCAGCGGCAGCGTATTGGACCGCGGGTGTGGCATTCGAAGCGCAGCGGATGAGGATGTCCACGGCTCGATCGCGCAGTTTCAACACCTCGCCAGCGGGGTTGAGGCTGACTGACGCTGAAGTCGGCGCGTTGTCCTGCTCCACGTACATTTCGAGCCGCAGGAATCCCTGAACCAGCGAGGTGGCCAGCTCCGCCGTGTCGGCGTCCGGGGCCTCCGTCCATTTTTTCAGAACCTCGAGGGTTGCCGCCGCGTGGGCCAGCGGGCGCGCAACGGCAAATTGGCAGGATGCGGCCAGACTATCCCGCACAACCCGACAGCTTTCAGGGTCGGGGAGAGCACATGCAAATAACCTGCGCGAATACTCCAGAGCTCGGGGCACGAAGGCAGGATCGCATTCGCCCGCCAGTGACAGAAGCGACCGTGCTCGCATCTCGGGATTACCAGGCTGGCCCAGCTCGCGCGCGGGAGGGCTCGCCCGTAAAACGCCCTTTTCCGTCAAAGCCTCGACCAGGCGTACAATCGTCGCCGGCTGGCCCCGAGCCAGGTGCGAGCAACTATCCAACAGCGCAAAGAGCTCCGATGGGGCAAGCGCACTGGCCCGCTCCAACAGCAGCTCGGCCAGGAAACCCACGCTGACGCGCGTCGAGAACAGCCGGGCGATGTCACTGCAGTTGCGCATGACCGGCTCGTATCGCCCCTGCTCGAGCAGCGTACCGATGAGTGAGCGGCCAAATGGAGTCAGACCACCCTGCTCGTCGAGGCAGCTCTCCTCCAGGATCAAGTCGCCAACGAGGCTGGGAACAGGCCGGATCTCCTCGAGCCCGTCCAGTTGAAACAGGCCGGATTCGAGAACGCGCTGCTCCAGTGTCTCGACGTCGGAAACAGACAGTCCCGCATGCGCCGCGGCGCTCGCGCGGATCGTGGTGTCGCCAGAGCGCACCGGCGCGCAGGCGACGTACACCGCGAGGGCGCGGAATGCCTTGTCGGCGGGACACAAATCCCGAACGGCGTGTGAGACTGGCTGGCGAATGGCGTAGTCGCGCAGGTTTTTCGTGCTGAGGGTCTGTGGTAACGACCTCTGCCGGGCGACACTCGAACACAACAGGACAGCGACAAAGAACGAGTCGGGGACGAAGCGCCGGATCACGTCCCGATGATGGGGTGACAGCTGCGGGATGAGCTTGTCGATCAACTCTCGCACGAGCTTGGGATTGGGGCGCCCCAGATCCAGCTCCAGCGGCTCACCCTCGGCGAAATGGCTGGTGAGAGCTTGGATCAGTCCGGCATGGCCCGAGGGGAGAGTGAGACAGACCAGGTGGACCTGGGACTGATCCGCTCCAGCGGAGGAGCACAAGGAGGCGAGCTGCTCGACCAGAGACGGACACTCGTGAGCATCGTCGACAACGAGTATCCGATGCTCTGCTTTGAGATCGGACAGCTCCTCGGGGGAGCACGGCTCATGGCGGACAAACCGCACCTCCCAGGAACGTTGCTCTCGCCCTATCCGGCGCGCGAGCTCGAGCGCAAAACGGCTTTTCCCGCAACCGGGAGGCGCTGAGATCAGGAAGGTCCTTCCGCCGGAAGCGATGGCGTCGATGAGCCGCCCCTGCTGCGACCCATCGCCTACGTAAGGACCGCGGTGATCGATCAGCGCGGCCCCTGAAGACTCGTCGAGAAAGGCGCGGTAATAGCTCTGCCAGCCCACGAAGGACTTTCCCTTCGACTGTCGGATGAAGCGATCACGCAGTTGTGCCGCCAACTGCGAAGCCCGCGCCCCAGCACGGATGGCCTTTAGGAAATTGATGTCGCTCTCCCCCGCGCACCTGCACCTGGTGCCCTCAAGCCTCAATCATAGCCCACCACCGCTTCGCGTCCTCGGAGCCGGTCGCAAAATCGTGGAGGCCAGCGCCGCGGGAGCGCGCAAAGACCCTTTGGCCCAGCGCGCGAGCGTTGCGCCCGCTGTCCGGAACGCTTCTCCAAGCGAATGCGAGCTCTCGGCCACGGATTCGGCAACCGAAGGCACGGCAGGCCAGATGTGCGCACATCAGAGCCCACGAGCTTCACATCGGCCGAGTTGTAGTTGAATCCAGGCCGCGCTTCACGAAGCGACGCGCAGCCCCACACTCCAGGCGTGGGCCAGCATGATGTCAACAAACATCATGCGACCATATTTAACATGCGTTATGACTCCGGCCCGCATGGCAGGATTCTTGCTTTCGCCACGCGCACGGCACCGCAGGGCACGCCTGCCCGCTACGGCGGAACAGGCGTGCCTTCGGCCAACATCCGGCAACCGGCGCCGCTACATCAGAATTTTCCGCGAATGCCGATCAGGATCTCACGCCCGGGGTTGTACTCCGTGAACGTCGCGTTCGGGAACTGGAAGTAGGTGCGCAGGCGCGCATCGAACAGGTTGAGCGCATCGGCGGTGAGCTGCACTTCGTACGGCCAATGGAGCAGCTTCGAGAGGTCGAGGCTCGATGAGAAGTCCCACTGATCATAGTCAGCACTGTACAGGGCGGCCTTGGTGATACCGTTCTGGCCCAAGGTGGAAGCGACCGATCCTTTGTAGAACACATCCGAGATGCGAGCGCTCACCGGCCCATGCTCGTAATAGAAGGTGAGGTTGTATGTATGTGGAGCGACACCCGTGGCTACTGCCGGAGCCGCTCCCGTGCCATGCTGCTCGACCCGGGTGAAGTTGGCGGTATAGCCAAACCCGTCGAGGTTGAAACGATCCAGCAGGAAATCCAGCGGCTGGACCCAGTTGAGCTCCAGGCCATTCACTGTCAGCACACCGCTGGCGTTCACCTGCTCCTGTAAAGTGACGGTCGTCGCATCGGGGCCGCCGCGGGCCGTGATCGCCTGCTGTTGCTGCTGGGTCAGCGTTTCGTAAGTCACCCCATACGCCGCGAGGGAATTGAAAGGCACAGTGGAGTTGCCAGTCACGGTGAAGCCGGTGAGCTGCTTTCTGAACAGTGCCGCACCAACATAGCCCTCCCGTCCCGTGTAGTACTCGAACCCAAGGTCAAAGTTGGTTGACAGGAACGGCTTCAAGGCGGGATTGCCGACCGACCCTACGTCCGCGGAAGGTGAGCTGAAGTTGAGCCCGGGAAGCATGGCGCTCGGATCGGGTCGCGTCATGGTCCTCGAGCCCGCGAATCTGACGATGGCGTTGTCGGTGACGTTATAGGCCAGCTCTCCCGAGGGAAGTACATTGGAATACGTGTTATGTGTGAACACAAAGTTCATGGCGTTTGGATACAGGCCGCCGTCAGCGGGGCTTTCCGCATTCTTCGGCAACGGCGGATTGAGGTTGCTCGGAATGCTGACGTAGCCGCCGATCGTCTGGTCGGTGCGGACATATCGCACGCCGGCCGTATAGCGCAGGTGGTTGCCGAGCAGTTGCGTATCACCCTTGGCCTCGACGTAAAAGCCGGTGTTCTTCTCCTCGACGAAACCGGCGCTGGCGCCGGTGTTCGACCCCCCATTGGCCGGCTCGGTATTGTGGAATCCGCTGTAGTTCGTAGCGCCCGCGAACGCAGGCCAGTTCAGAGTCACGAAGCCAGCCGGGCCGGGCCTCAAGTAGGAAGGAACCGCGCCGTTGGGCACCAGCGACCCCTGATAGATGACCGGGCCCGACTTGCCTGCGGTGTACCCCGTGCCGTAGCCGGGATAGGCCGGATAATTGGGATAACCGGCGGGCGCACCAACTTGCACCGCACCCGCGCACAACGGCTGCAGGTTCGGGCTCATCACGAAAATGTTGGGGTTGTCGCCGCAGGTCGCATTCTGCCAAGCCTGGCTGTTGTCGAATCCCCTGATCACCCTCGAGATATCGTCGTAGGACGCGCCGAATTGCAGGTTGACGTCCTTGCCCTCGCCCCAGGTGAAATTCGTGCGCGCCCCCTTGGTGCCCGTGTCGCGCCTCTCGTCCTGGATATTGACGCGCGAGCCTGCATTCCAGCCGAAGTTTGCTGGATCGTTCAGATCGACGCTGCTGCGGATCGACGGGATGTTGCCAGTGTTGGTGTAGTCGACCGTGAGGCCCGATCCCAGCGGCGTGCTGACGACCACCGAGGGCACCTCGCGATGGAAGGTGCTGCTGGTCTTGTTGGCCTGCACGTCCATCTTGAAGGCATCCGCGATCTGCCATGTGAGCCCGGGATTGAGGCCGTAGAAATTGACCGTCTCGATGTAGGGCCGGTACTCCAGGAAGAATTGAGAGTTGGCGAAGATACCCCCGGTCGCGACACATCCGTTGCTGCAGTCGGTGCGGTCTACGGTCATGTTCAACGGGATGGCCGCGCCATTGCGCCCAACCCAGTCCATGTCGATGCGTTGCTCGTTGTTCTTTTTGTGCCCATACATCGAGTCCAGGTAGAGATGCAGAGCGTCGTTGGGGCGGTATTCCAGGCTGACGATCGCATTACCCCGGTCACGAGCGCCAAACTCGTCGGCGCTGCGGCCGAGCCGTGGAATGATCGCGTTGTCGATCTGCTGCGTCGTCAGCCCGGGATTGTGAGAAAGCAGAAAAGCATTGTCGATCGGAGTACCGGCCACGAGTCCGTTACCGGCTCCCGTGGGCACCGTTGCGGGAATCGTCCAGTTCCCGCCGCCGGTCAGGTTGCAGGTGTTGGCCGGACCGCCGCACTGCGCTGCGCTCAGGTTGGCGTTTGTCCAGCCGATCGTCTCGAATCCCCTCACGTCGATCCGGTTGGCGACGGCTGCGACGCCGACCAGGGCGCCGAAGCCGTTATCCCAGGTGTCGCTCGCAATGACAGCGCCACGCTCCCCCCACTCCGGAGCACTTTGATTCTTCGTGCCTTGGGCGGTGTACGTGAAGTGCGCGCCCGGGCTGTCGAAGGGACGCGCGCTACGCATATCGACGGTGCCAGCTGCGCCGCCTTCGATCATATCGGGCGAAGACGTCTTCTTTACCGTCAGCTGGGTAAACAGCTCCGTGGGGAAGAGATCCAGGTCCACTTCCCGGTTGGTATTCTGGGCATCGGTGATGCCTGTGGAGGCGACCGCGACCGGCGCGCCGTTCAGCAGAACTTTGGTGAAGTTGGTACCGAGCCCGCGGATCGATATATCGGTGCCCTCGCCATCGATGTCGCGGGTGATCGTGATACCCGGGATGCGGTTGAACGCCTCGGCGATGTTCGTGTCGGGGAATTTGCCGATGTCCTCGGCGTTCACCTGGTCGAGGAAGCCGATGGCATCGCGCTTTGCCGCGGTCGACTCGGTCAGGCTCTTGCGATATCCGGTAACGGTGACTTCCTGCAGGTCCGCCGCGGTTGTGTCCGGACCTGCTGCCAGGCGCTGCGGGCCATTCTCCGGTGGTGTCTGCGCTTGCTGCCCATGCGCCGTCGATGCAGCGCCGATCAATACGCCGACAACACCCAGATAGTCATAGGCACGAGATTTCTGTCTCACAATACCCCCCCTCTTGTCGGACTGCGTCGAAACTCTGCCGCCTCCCCCCGGAAGCGTCGGTTTCATCTCTATAGTACATGTCTCGAACTATTTCAGAGGATAGCGCTACCAATCCAGCAGTTGCAATAAACCTCTCAGGATGTTTGTGTGGCAAAGATCACACTACCCCTGCGGGGTAGGCGTTATGGGCAAACCGCTTGACTCGAGCTTGCTGCTCCACACAGCGGTCAAGCGAAAAATGAGGCACCTGGACAACAGAACAGCTCAGGGCTGTCGCAAGCAGCACCTGTCACATCAAAGCAACTGATGGCGCTCTCAAGCTACCGGCTGGACGGTCCGCGGTGTTGTGCTTCATCGAGCGACTGCGGCGGCCGATGAAATCAATCGGCTCCACTACCAATTCGTCTGCGAAGCGTCCTGGCCGCGCTCGTCGTGACCCACCGAGCGGGCGAAATAGGCGGCCAGCGCATCAACCTGCTCGGCCGGCAGCGGCGCCCCGTAGACATTGCGCATTTTGTTGATAGTGTCCTTCCATTGCGCTTCGGTCCTCGCCGGTTGACTCAGCACCATGCCGGCCGAGTGGCAGATCAGGCACTGTGAGCTGGCGATATCCGCCCCCTCGCCTGCCGGAAACAGCGCCGTGCTGACGGGCAATGTGACGCTGACCTTGTGCCAATGAGGAGCTCGGGGCGCAGCCGCCCGTGCCACAGGCGGATTTTGCGCGCTCGACGGGATGCTCACGAGAGCAAGCGTGCCGGCCAATGCGATCAGCAATGCCCGGGTCAGAGGAGGTTTTCGCTGCTTCATCATCGCTTCCTTAGGCGCTCACGCGACCTGGATGGAAACCGACTCGATCACATTGCGCATGTAGCCGCCTGCATTCCAGTTCGGTGACTCCGGCTGTGTAGCGCCCGAGCTGCTGACCACTTTTACCCGGAGTGTCTGCGGACCGGCCGCGCTGAAACGCACAGGCAGCTCCCATAGACGAAAGCTGTACTTGCCATGATCTTGTCCCAGCCGAGCCGGCCGCCACTGCTGTGCGCCATCTGTCGAGACCAGCACTTGCGCAACCCCGGCATCACCGCCGAATGCGATCCCGCGCACAGTGAGAAGCTGGCCCCGGTGCACGGCTGCACCTTCGGTGGGGTAAGTGAAGAACGAGCGCGGCACCATGCGACTGATCGGAATCATCCTGACATCCTTCTGCTCCGGAGTGATGCTGGCCCCCGGCGTATCGGGAACCAGATACGCCTTGCTCATCCAGTAGTTGTCATCCTTCCCGCCGAGGACTTCGATGTCAGCGAGCATCTTCATCCAATAGGTCGCGTACCAACCCGGCACGACCAGTCGGATTGGAAACCCATTCAGCAGCGGTAGCGGCTCGCCGTTCATCTCATATGCGATCATCACATCGCCATCACGGGCGTGATCGACCGATAGCGATTTCACGAAGTTGGGTGTCTGCGGTACTACGCCGGTATCGAGGCCTTTGAAACGCACTTCCACGGCGCCCTCCGCAACGCCTGCGCGGTCGAGGACATCTTTGAGGCGCACGCCTCGCCAGAGCGCATTCCCCATGGCGCCATTCGTCCACTCTGCACCCGGTACCCGCGGCTCAAAGAAACGCCGTGAGTTGCCGGAGCACTGGTTGACCGCGGCGATCTCAAAGGGTGAAAAGTCATTTACCAACTCGTCAAGGGTCAGCGACAGCGGCCGCCGGACCTGCCCCCGCAGATTGAGCCGAAACTCCGCTGGGTCGATCGTGGTCGGAATGCCAGGAAGGTGCCAGCGGACATAGAAGCGATCGTTCGGTGTGAACACCTGTCGGTCGAAGACTTCGAAAGGCGTCTCCAGCAGCGGCGGGCGCGTACGCTGCAAGATCATCGGGCCCTTCTCCGGGAAATTCCGGACGAGTTTCTCCGGAAGGTCTCCGCTGAGGTGAGGCTGCCCAATCAGCTCGGCCGCACTCCTTGCAGAGTGAGCGCCACCCAACAGCCCCGCAAGGCCGGATGCCCCGGCACCCGCGAGGAACCGGCGGCGGGAAAAAAACATCGCGTGCGCGGGAATCGACACTTTCATGATGCCTCCTTGGTCCCAGCAGGGTAGCTCATTGCCGAGCTCCGCTCACTCGGACGGGGGGTTCGCTAGCGGATTGATAATCCATCTTCGGCACCAGGGAGGCGGCTTTGACGCTCAGCAGGCACGACTGGACAATGGCCATACCTCCCACCGGAATCGACCCCAATGCGATTAGGGTTCCAGCACAGCTATAGCACGTTGCCGACTCGGTTCTATGCACACGTAACACCCACGCCAGTGGCGAATCCGCAGCTCGTGGCATTCAATACGGCCCTGGCAGAGGACCTCGGATTGCAAACGAGCCTTCTCGAGCCTGAGGCCCCGGCAATCCTCTCCGGCAATCAGCTTCCGGAGGATGCCGATCCAATAGCAATGGCCTACGCAGGACACCAGTTCGGTGTCTTCGTACCGCAGCTAGGTGACGGGCGTGCCATCCTGCTGGGAGAGCTTGAAGCGCGCGATGGAACCCTTCGCGACGTTCAGCTCAAGGGCGCTGGCCTGACGCCTTTCTCGCGTAATGGCGATGGGAGAGCCGTCCTCGGGCCGATGCTGAGGGAATACCTCATCAGCGAGGCCATGCATGCACTCGGAGTCCCGACAACGCGCTCACTCGCCGTCGTCGCAACCGGCGAGCGGGTGTATCGCGACGAAGTGTTACCCGGTGCAATACTGACGCGAGTCGCCAAAAGTCATGTAAGAGTCGGCACGTTTCAATACTTCGCCGCCAGAGGTGACCAGGATGCTCTGAAGCATCTGCTGGAATATGTGGTTACACGACATTACCCCACAGCTCGCGGTGCCGATTCGCCCGCGCTCGCGGTGCTGAAGGAAGTCACACGACGCCAGGTCGCGCTCATCACGGATTGGATGCTGCTTGGTTTCATCCACGGCGTGATGAACACTGACAATATGGCGCTCTCGGGCGAAACGATCGACTATGGCCCGTGCGCGTTCATGGATGACTACGACCCCAACACGGTATTCAGCTCGATCGATCATAACGGGCGCTACGCATACACCAATCAACCCGCGGTGGCACAGTGGAACCTGGCGCGGTTCGCGGAAACGCTGGTACCCCTGATCGATCCCGATGTCGATAAAGCGGTGACGTCGGCCAGTGAGGTCATTGCCGAATTCATTGCGCAATTCGACTCACGCTTTCTCGCGGGGATGTGCCGCAAGATTGGAATCTCATCAGCCACTGGCGAAGACGCGGGTATCGTTCGGGACCTGCTGTCAGCCATGCATCGGTCGCACGCGGACTTTACACTCACGTTTTACAAGCTCACGCTCGTGGCGGAAGACCCCCGCGCGTGTCCAGGGCTGCTCGAACTGTTTGCGGCGAGCTCCGACATGCAAAAGTGGCTCGAAGTCTGGCAGAAGCGGCTCGCGCGCGATCCTCAAACCAACCAGGAGCGAGTCGCCAGCATGCGTGGCGCAAACCCGGTCTTCATTCCTCGCAATCACCGCGTCGAGGCGGCGCTGAAAGCCGCCGAAGCCGGCGATTACGCCCCCTTCCACCGGCTTCTTGGCGTTCTACGGCGACCCTATGAAGATCAGCCGGACGCGGCTGAGTACAAGTTGCCGCCGCAGCCGTCGGAACGTGTGCTTCATACATTTTGCGGAACCTGAGAAGATGGCGCGGCTGCCCGCAACACGTATTCAACGACATCGCGAGCCGTCCGGCGTGTGATGGGTGCGTGCCCGAAAAGAGTGCGGAAGTAGAACGGTGCGGTCAACATGTCGAGTACCAACTCAACATCGAGATTGCCCCGGACCTCTCCTCGCGCCCTCGCTCTTGCAAAGGCCTCACGCATCGACTTGCGCCTGGCGGCCAGAACCTCGCGCCGGATCGTTTCCGCCAGATCTTCATCGTGCGCCATGTCAGCCACCAGCCCTGCCAGGGCTTTGCCCAACGGTCCCGCAAATGCATTCAGCAGCGTCTCGACGGCAGCCGCCAGATCGTCCCGAAGCACACCGGTATCCGCCGCGGGCTTGTCACCCAGCTCGCTGAGAACAGCGTAAGCAACCAGGTGCCTTTTGCTCGGCCAGCGACGATAAAGACTCGTGCGCGCTCGCTTCACTTTCCGCGCGATGCCATCGATGGTCACAGCACCGTAACCACCACTACGCAGAGCGTTGAGAACAGCCGAAACCACCTCGGTGTCGATACGCTCGTCCCGAGGTCTTCCGAAGCCATGCTCTTGTGTCGCATTGCTGGGTGGAGCGGGAGCTTTTGCCAGCGACTTCGCACCTGTCTTCATCGTCTACCCAATATAAGGTTAAGCGGTGCCACTTGCGTTTGCCGATACGGTATCAGTGCCTTCCGTCCAGTGAGCGGACGCCACTTATTTTACTCCTTGAAAATCAAAGCCAGCGCCCTAGTTTCGAGACCCAGCAAAGCAGGTGCGAAGCATGCGTCCTCGAGCGACTGCCCTCTTTCTTTTTTTGACCGCCGCATTGGCGCTGTTCGTAACGGCCTGCGCCTCGACGGGAGCCCGAGAGCTGGTCGCTTTGCCGAACGGCTACTATCTGGAGCCGGACAAGAACGCCCACTCTGAAATCGTAAGACGTGACGGGCGACGCCTGATACCGGGCCCCATCGCGGCATACGTCGTATCTGGCCAGGTGGTGGCCGGAGCATTGGGCGAGCCGTCCCCCTCGAGCCGCCTCTACACCAACGACCTCCCCTTCAGCGGCGGACCGGACACGCGCTACTTCGTTCTCGATACCGCAAGCGGACAGCTCGACACCAACCTTGACGAAACCGCCTGGAAAAAGCGCCTCCAGCAACTCGGCGTGCCCGCAGGGATCCAGATCTACGCGCCGCTGCCGTGGTAGCGACATGGGCAGCTCGGCCGTCGGACTCCAGGCCTCCCTCCCGGGAGCCTGCCTGACTATTCATCGCCTGCTGCGACGCCGATGAAAAGTCATACAGGGTCCTGGGCCGTACCGCGGTCCTCGTCCACGTACACTCGCGGCACGCGCGTATTGATGTTGGTGAGTATCTCGTGGGGAATGGTCTTGGCCCAGGCGGCCATTTCTTCGATGCGGATACCCGGCTCACCCTCCTGCCCGCTCTCACCGAGCAGCACGACCTCATCGCCGTTATAAGCAGTTCCGTTGGCGATGTCAGCCATGATCTGATCCATGCAGATCCGACCGACAACGGGCACTCGCACCCCGCGCACGATCACCTGTGCCTGCCCGCTCATGGCACGCATGTATCCATCCCCGTACCCTACGGGAAGGGTAATGACCCGGGTATTGACGGTAGGCGACCATGTGGAGCCATAACTGACCGGATTGCCCGCCTTCACGACCTTGAAGAACACAACCCGGGTCGACCAACGCAGCGCCTGCTTCACCCCGAGCGTCAGCCTCAGGCCGGTGTCAGGACTGCTGCCGAACATCAGGATTCCGGGGCGCACGATATCGAGATGACTTTCCGGAAGCTGCAGGATCGCCCCTGAATTTGCCGCATGCCGCAGAGGCGTGGGCAGCGAATGCCGCTCGTAGAAGCGCAGTACCTCTTGAAAACGTTCCAGTTGCAGCCGCGCGTGTGTCAGGTCTGCCGCGTCTGCATTCGCAAAATGTGTGAATATGCCTTCTACCTCGACATTCCGGACACGCAGGGAGGTCTCCAACAGCCGCTCTGCGCTGTACCAGTGGGTGCCGATACGCTCCATCCCAGTGTCCACCTTGAGATGAACGCGCGCTTTGGCACGCATCGCGAGTGCACAAGCCTCTATTGCCAACAACTTGTCGACGGACGACGCAGTGAGGGTGAGGTCTTGCTTGATGAAACGGGGAATCTGCTCACCGACTATGGCGCCCAGAACGAGCACGGGCGTCCGCACACCTGCTTCGCGCAAGCGGGTAGCTTCCTCCAGATAAGCGACGGCTACGGCAAACGGTCGCTCGCGCTCGAGCATTTTCGCTACTGCCACGAGCCCATGCCCGTATGCGTTCGCCTTGAGCACCGGCATGACACGTGCCGGCGCGACGTGCGTGGCTATCGTTCGGTAGTTCTCGCGCAGCCGTGCAAGGTTGACCTCCAGGCGGGTCGGTCGTAGCCCGATGCTCTCCGTGATGAAGTCATTGTCGTGAACGATGGGTGATTGCATGTGCCCAACCCGAATACCAACATGTCGCCATCTGCGCACACCCGACTTGCGGTTGGGCATTCGCTTGCGCGCGACGTGCGGAAGTATAAGCCACCCGCGGCTCAGCGCCAGCAGGCGCAGCGGGAAAGCCACAGCCCCCAGAGCACAAGCCATGATCGCTATTGCCATTGCCAGAGCCGGCTCCCGCGCCAGCAAGGCAGCCGCCGCCGTGGTGACACCGGCGACCGCGAACTGGCTGACACCAAACAGCGCGGAGACAGCCCCAGCGCGGGAAGGATCCACGGCCAGTCCGCCGGCCATGGCATTGGTGGAGACGAAGCCCAGCGAGGAGACGACCAGGAGCAGCGGCAGAAAGATTCCAAGGGCTCCACCAAACCCGGTCAGCGCGTCGATGAGCAGCACCGCGGCCGCGAGCACCGCGCCGATGGCGCCACACGGGAGGATGTCGTCCGAGCGATATGACTTGAGCAGGCGTCGATTGACTTGTGCGGCAATCATGAAGCCTGCGGCATTGGCCCCAAAAATCCAGCCAAAGTACAAAGCAGGCACCTTGTAGAGGCCGATGACCAGGTACGGAGCCGCCGCGATCCAGGCAAACATGCATGAAAAATTCAACCCGCTGGTCAACATGTAACCCAGGATCTGTCGATTGCCGAGAGCTGCCCGGTAGGCCCCCAGGGGTGATTCGGTGCGGGCGCGAGCCGCGACTTCCTGCGTCCGGCTCTCCCTCAAGCCGCAAAGCACCGCCAGCCCCAGGGTCAGGCCAAAAAGGGTGACCGCCCAGAAGATCGCGCGCCATCCCAGGTAGGTCACAATGACCCCGCCGGCCAGCGGCGCCACGATCGGGCCAACACCCCGGAGAGTGAGCAGCATCGAGAAAATCCGCGCTGACTCCTGTTGACTGAAGCGATCGCGCACAACGGCGGTGGAAATCACAACCCCCGAGCAGGCGCCCACCGCTTGCAGAAAGCGCAGCACGATCATCTCGGACATGGTTGCGGCGACCGCGCAGCCCACACTCGCGGCGAGGTAGATCGCGGCGCCGATCAGCATCGTGGGCCGCCGGCCTATCCGGTCCGACCAGGGCCCGTAGAAAAGCTGGCCGAATCCCAGGCCGACGAAGTATACGGCCAGGGTGACCTGTCCCTCCGTCATGGTGCCCCGAAGGTCATGAGTGAGCTCTGGGAGCGCCGGGAGGTAGATATCGGTGGTGACGGGCGGGAATGCGGACATGGCGCCGAGCAGCAGCATGAGCCCGGGCGAGGCATGCTCGATCGTCCTCGAAGGTGCGGTCATTCCAGGTTCTTCATCGAAAGCTCATACTGTCAATCCACGGTGCGGATAGCGCCCGAAGCGGCTCTCCGCCACCCAAGCGCAGCGAGACTGGATGGTGAGGGTGAGCGCCATGATCTCATTTTCTCGTAAAGCACCAGGGCCTACGCCTGGTGTGCACCGAGCTCAAGCGCAACGCTGCGCAGGTCCTGTGAGGCAACAGTATGCGTAATCACTACCCGCAGCAGCCCGGCTTCAGGCATCTTGCGTTCGGTGTGCCCCGGCCACGCCTTGTGGGCTATGTCGTTTGTGTGCTGGCATTTTCCTGGACGACGCAGGCTGACGACTGGGCGGGCTATGAGCGGCTTTCCCGGGAACAACTGCTTGCGGCCATTGCCCGCAGCTCGCCCAAGGCGCCCGCCGATCTGTCGTCGAAAAATCTGTCGGGTCTGGATCTTTCCGGCATCGACTTCAAGGGCGCCAATCTCAGGGCGACGGTATTCAACCGATCCATTCTGCGCCAGGCCAACCTGGCAGGCTCCAATCTGACCATCAGTTTCGGCGAGGGCGCCGATTTCAGGCAGGCCAATCTCCGCGGTGCCGAAATGTTCTCGATGCAACTCGCCGGAGCGGACCTGCGGGGCGCCGACCTTACCGGTGCGCGGCTCATCGGCGACCTCAATCACGCGCGACTGGACGGCGCGATCCTGAGAGATCTGCGCGGCGCGGCGGACATGAAGAATCAATCGATGGGCTTGATGAACGCGCGATTCAACTCCGCCGCGCTGAACGGCGCCGATCTTTCCGGCGCTGATATCTCCCGCGCCGATTTGAGCTTTGCCAACCTGTCGGGCGCACACCTGGCCGGGGCGAAAGCGATGCACGTCGACTTCTCCGGTGCCGATCTGTCAGGCGCCGACCTTTCCAACGCCGACCTGCGCGAATCGACCTTCATCGACACGGATTTCACTTCCGCACGGCTGGACGGAGCCCGTTTCGACAACTCGACCTGGCGCAACACACGCGGCCTCACCGACGAGGCCGCGAAACGTGCGACGGGAATCTCACAGGAATCGCGTTAGTCGAGCGTCGGCGGGTCACAGCAGCACACCGATGCCAAGGCTTGTCGCGCAATGCGCCCTTCGGGCCGTGGCGATGTCTTACTGCATCGCGCAGGAAATCTCACTGAGTGGGATACACCCACAAGTCATTCAGCTCATTGGGCGAATTGGTGAAGCCGTACCCGAAACCTCCAAACAGCCACAAGTTGCCACTGGCGTCCTTCGCACTGGTCACTTGTTGACGAGCGCCCGGCATGTTCGTCGCGGCGGTGATCCCTTCGGTGCCGTGGACCGATAGGGCGTTGACGGTACTGGATCCTCTCACCCAGACCCACTTGCTGCTCGAGGACGAATACTCCCACAGATCGTTCAGAAGGCCGACGGTCCCATTGGAATCGGCCCCCCAACCGCCGAGCAGCCACAGGTTACCGGCGGCATCCGCCCATGCGACGGCATCTCGACGCGCGCCAGGCACGTTCGCGGCCGCGGCAATGCCTTGCGTACCGTAGACTCCACCCGCCTGTACTGTGTTGGAACCCCCCAACCAGGTCCATCCGCCGCTCGCGTGCGAGAACACCCACAGATCGTTCAAAAAGCCAACGGTTCCCGTTGAATCCGGCCCCAGTCCCCCAAACAGCCAGAGGTTGCCGTCGGCATCTTTCCAACTCACCGCGTCCGAACGCCCTCCCGGGACATTGGTGGCTGCGGCAGCTCCCTGGCTCCCATAGCTCCCGCCCGGGTTCACAGTGTTGGAACCGCTGACCCAGGTCCATTCGCCGGTCGTGGGCGAATACTCCCATACATCGTTGAGATACCCGAGTATGCCCGCGGAATCGGCGCCCCATCCGCCGAACAGCCAGAGGTTGCCGCCGGAGTCCTCCCAATTGACCGCACCGAGACGCGCGCCTGGCACGTTCGTGCTCGCAGGAGTGCCTTTGGTACCGTAGACGCCCGCGGCAAGGGAGGTGCTCGAGCCTCCGACCCACACCCAGTTGCCGCTCACGGGGGAATACACCCACAAGTCATTCAAGACGCCGAGATTGCTACCGACGGAATCGTACCCGCTTCCTCCGAACAGCCACACGTTGCCGCTGGTGTCCGTCCAGGTGAGCGCGCTCTGACGTGCGCCCGGCATGTTGGTGGATGTGGGCGTACCTTTGGCCCCGTACACCCCAGCGGCATTCGCTGTGTTGGAGCCCCCCACCCAGGTCCACTCGCCGCTCGAGGGGGAATACTCCCACAAATCGTTCAGAACCCCCGAATTGCCGGTCGAGCCGTAATCTATCCCGAATCCCCCGAATATCCACAGGTTGCGGTGGGTATCGGTCCAAGCGGCTGAGCTACTCCGAGCTCCCGGCACCGTAGTGGCTGAGGGGACACCTTTGGTCCCGTAGACGCCATTCAAGAGCCCGTTGCTGGGGCCGTTGGCCCAGGTGAAATCGGGGGTAGCGGAAAAGGTTGCCGTCACGGTGCAACTGCTGCTGATCGCTCCTGTAGTGTAGGTATTGCCCGATAGACTGCCGCCGCATCCCGTCATGTTGCTGAGGATGTAACCGCTCGTTGGCGCGACCGTGAATACCGTCGTGCTGCCTGAATTCACTGTCGCGCTGGAGGGAGATATTGTCCCGCCGACGCCAGCCGTTGTCGTCACCGCATACTGCGCGACGAAGCTTGCCGTCACCGTGCAATTGCCGCTGATCGCCCCGGTGGTGTAGGTGCTCCCGGAGAGCGTCCCGCCGCAACCCGTCACGCTGCTGATCGCGTAGCCGCTGTTCGGTGTTACGGTGAGCGTCGTCGTGCTGCCTGAATTCACAGCCGCGCTGGACGGCGATATCGTACCTCCGTTGCCAGCCGTTGCTGTCACCGCATACTGCGCGACGAAGCTTGCTGTCACCGTGCAACTGCTGCTGATCGGCCCTGTGGTGTAGGTGCTCCCGGAGAGCGTCCCTCCACAGCCCGTCACGCTGCTGATGGCGTAACCGCTATTCGGTGTCACCGTGAGCATCGTCGTGCTGCCTGAATTCACGGTCGCGCTCGGAGGCGAAATAGTCCCGCCGGTACCGGCCGTGGCACTGATGCTGTAAGTTGTGACGCTGGTCCCACCCCCGCCCCCACCTCCACCGCAGGCGGTCAACAGCACGATGGCCGTACAGGGCACTGCGACACGCAACAACTTCAACTTCCTGGTTGTGGTGGTCATCACTCTGGTACCTCTACGGCGACGAATGCTGTCGTACGTGTGGGGCGCCCGCGCTTCAGCGCCAGGCGCGATTACAAACCTCACGAATGTCAGGGGTAGCCGCAGTCGCGCACCGCGCCGGGTTGGATCCGGCGACGTCGCCAGTCGTCTGCTTGACGCCTAAGCTCAATGTTCCAGGCTTTCGTCGCTGTAAGCGGCTGCTCCAGCGGACACCGCGGCGCATCTGCGCGCGTATCGACTTCCGTCGCGGCATTTCCATAAGCCCGAAAGCAAATCGATTGGAGTCTTTCTGACCCACTCCCCCTGAGATACTTGTCCTGCCACCCGGCCCCGCCTACGGCGGCCCGATGTTAGCGTTATCATTGGCGGCAGCGTATGCTGCAGCGCGGCCGATTGCAAGGTGCGCGATCAGAGAAATCATTCAGAGGCCCGATGGCAACCGGCACCCCACCGGCACGCGAATCTTCAGTCCGGCACGTAAGCTTGTAGCAAGCTCCGGTAAGCGCCGGCGATGAATTCCGACGCACCCTGAAGGTCGTTCTCATATTCCCTTAGCGGACGCGCAACGACGGCGTCCGACGGGCCGAAGCCCTTGTTGAAGTAGACGAACATCTGCTCGAAGAGCTTCTGGTAGATATCGCGGAAGCGGACGATGTCCGCGCCGCTGAGCAACTTGCCGTCGGCAGGAACCACGCGGGTGTCGGGCTTCACCACGGTTGCAAGTTTCTCGTACCCCCGCACCAGCCCACCCAGCCAGCCGCCGTTGTGGATATCCAGGACAGGCCAGCGGTTGCCAGAGACCGGGCCGCCTGCGACGAGCACGTTGACTTCCGGGAAATGGACGTAGAGGTCACCGTCGGTATGAGCCGCTGGCAGGTAATCGTACTCGACGTGTTGGCCGGCGAAATCAAGGGACCCGGAGGTGCGTGTGGTCATTGTGGCGCGTGCCTTCTCGGGCAAGGGTCCGTAAGTGCCCTCGTAGCAGACCGAAGTGGCCTTGCGCCCCTCATAGAGCCGTGTCACCTCGTGCGCGATGATGACTGCTCCCTTACTCCCGACAGACGAGTTGGAACCTGTCTGCTCGGGGTGCCAATGGGTGTTGATCAGCGTGCTGACGCGGGAGCTGCCCGTGGCCTCCCCCACGGCCTTGAGCAGCGCCTTGGAGTTGACGGCGAGGCCTCCATCGATCAGCAGCGCTCCGTGCGGCCCTGGCATCGCCACGACGTTGCAGCCAGCCCCTTGGAGCAGCATGAGCCCCCCCTTCTCTTTCGGCGCGAGTGGCGTGGCGCTGATGTTGGTTGCGCCCGCCGCGAGCGCGGCACGCCCCGGCGTCAGCAAGCCCAGGGAACCTACGATCCCGGCCGCGGATGCGGCTCCCAACACTTCAAGACCGCCGGCCAGAAGGCGGCGGCGAGACAGGGGATTCATCGCAAACCACCCTGGGCTGCCAGGAACCTGGGCAGGTCCCCGGGCGGATACATGGGGGGATACTTGGTGCTGGCGGCCCTGAGTGCATCGCTCGGCTGCAGTGGCCAGATCGTAGCTTCATATCCGATCGGTGGACCCACCGGCGGCCAGTCGGGTGTCTTCGACAGCTCCACCGTCGCGCCGGAGTCACGCAGCAGCTTCACCAATTCCTGTTGAGCGGGCTGCCGTTGCTGCAGGAAAGGTACGTAGCCTCGTGCCATGGCGTAATCCAGCGCGGTAAGGCCGTCCGGATCCCGCGCGTTCACGTCGATGCCCCACGAGACCAGTAGCTTCACTGCCTCCACCGAACCCGCGCGGACCGCGAAGTGCAGAGCCGTGCCACCGCGTGTGCGCAGGAGATGATGTTGGACGGACATGATGTTCATGTCAGTTCCGGCGTCGTGCAGCAGCTTCATCACCTCGATAGCTGCCTGGGGGTTGGCCGCACCACCCCCACCGAAGGAGCCTCGGCCTCCGAGCGCGGCCATGATCGGCGTCTGGTTGTCAGCCTGGTAGAGCTTCGGGTCAGCCCCGTGTGCCAACAGCAGCTTCACGAGCTCGACATCGTCTTCTGCGGCCGCCGCGATCAGCGGCGTCGCCCCACGAGCCGCACCGCCGGCAACGCGCCCGGCAGGACGGTAGAACAGTTGCATGTTCGGATTCGCGCCTTTGTCCAGCAACAGTGCGACGACGTCCTTCCCAGTCGCTTTGTCAGGCGGATCGAGCGGATTGGCAACCGGCCCGCCGCCGAACAACCCAGGCGGCCGCGGCACGCTGTTCACAACGGCTGCATAAATCGGACTCTGGCCATACATGTCCCACTGGTTGACATCGGCACCCGCTTGGATCAGCCGCGTGGCCACGTCCCAATTGTCGTTCATGATGGCTATGGTCAGAGGTGCGACCCCATCCGGATCAGGCAAATCAACATCAACATGGTGCTTGAGCAGGACGTTTACGCACTCCAGGCAATTCTCGCGAGCAGCATACATAAGCGGGGTGAGCCCGCCGGCGTTGGTACGCTTCGCGCGGCTTTCAGCGGTGACATGGCGTTCCCAGTTGCGCCATGCGCTGCGCGCATTGACGTTGGCGCCGTGGGAGATGAGCAGCTCCATCATCTGCGGATGGCGGCGCGCGCTCGCCCACATGAGCGCGGTCTGGCCTCCCCAATGCTCCAGGGCATTCACGTGAGCACCGTGCCTCAGAAGCAGCGTCGCCGCCTCGATGTCGCCCGTGCGCGCAACGGCCATCAGGGCTGTCTGGCCTTCCGCATTGGGTGAATCCACATCCGCCCCCGCAGCGAGCAACAGGTTCAGGATCTGCGCGTTGCCAGTCGCTGCCGCCATTTGCATGGGCGTAGCGCCGTAGTTGTTTGCCTCGCCAACCTTCGCGCCCGCCTTGAGCAGGCGCTTCAGTTCGACGATATCGTTGCGATACACAGCCCACTGCAGCGGCGTGCTGCCGTCGGGACCTCGCACATCCGGCGCCGCACCCGGCGCCGACGGGTCGCCGCTGGCAGCGTGAGCCACCGCGAAAGAGAGCAGCCCCGCAACACAAATCCCGGCAAGCGCCCGCATTCAGATCTCCGCCAGCACTCCCGTGCTAAGAGGGAAGTTCTGCACGGGGGCACCCACTTTCTGCAGCAGGGTGACCAGGAGGTTTGCATGCGGTGTGTCCTGCGGGTAGTGAAGGTGCTGGCCGCCCTTGATGCCGCCGCCGTGCCCGATAACGACCTGTGGAAGCGGGTCGTTGTTATGCCGATCGGAGTTGGCCATGTTGCTGCCGAACAGGATCACGGAGCTGTCGAGCACGCTACCGCTGCCCTCCTTCATCCCTTTCAGGCGCTGAACGAACTTCGCCATGCGGGCCGTGTGGTAGGACTGAATACGCAGCAGCTTCTCGAAGGCATCCTCCTTCTCACCGTGGTGGGACAGCGGATGAAAAGCCTCTGTGACATTCAGCATGGTATACGCGCGCATGGTGGCCTCGTTGGCGAGCTTGAAGGTCACCACCCGAGTCTGGTTGGTTTGCCAGGCCAGCGCCATCATCTCGAACTGCACATCGAGCAGCTCGGTGAAGTCCTCCGGCGCTCCCAGAGGCGCATTCGGCAGGTTGCCGAAGGACTCGGAGGCCACCTTCAGTTTCTGCACCCGACGCTCGATCTCACGCACCGAGTCGAGGTAATCGCTCACGATCGCACGGTCCCCGCCATCGAGTTGGCGCTTGAGGTCGGCGGTCGCCTCCTGAGCGTAGTCGAGCAGACTCCCCTGGGAATTGATGATAGCGCTGCGTTCCTCGTTGGAATCGCCCTGGCCAAACATGCCGTAGAAGACCTTGCGCGGATTGCTCTCCATCGGTGCCTGCTGAAGCGGCGTGCGGTAGGAAACCGAGCTGTAGCCGCCAGGCTCTCCGCAGAGCTCGAGCGACGGTAGCGAGGTGTCCTGGCCGATGTGTCGCGCGGCGAGCTGGTCGGCGGTGACTCCGGCGTCGCCCGTTGGCTTCCGGTCCTGCGGGTGCACGCACGATAACCAGGTGCTCTCGATGATGCCGTGCGGATCGGAGCTCTCCCCGCCCTTGTTGCGCAGACCGGTCACGACGGTGACGTAGTCGCGCAGTGATTCCAACGGCTTCAAGATAGGCGAGAACTTGAAATCCCGGCCCGTTCCCTCCGGCGTCCAGAATTTCTGGATCGCGCCGTGCGGGAAGTAGACGAACCCGAGGCGCGGTTTCACCGCGGCAGGTGTATTCGCCAGCGCCGTGCCGGCTGGAATCATGGCATCGAGCAGAGGCAGCGCAATCGATGCCCCAGCGCCCTTGAGTACGGTGCGGCGCGAGAGGTGCTTCCTGGTGAGGAACACGACTCAGTTACCTCCGAGTTGGTTGTCTTTGGGAGCGGCAAGTGAAGCGCTTTTTACGCCGGCCTGCGATCCCTGCGCGGGCGGCTCACGCCTGCGGAAAGCGTCACTTTCCACCACTCGCAGGATGATGGAGGAAAACCGGTCGTGGTCGCTCGACACATCGCGCGCGATGCGACGTACGACGGGCATGTCATAAGGCTCGAGAGGGCGGCCGATAGCGTAGGACATGAGCTGCCCGGTCAGGGTCTGCACAAACAGTTCCGACCGTGCCATCAAGGCCCGCCGCAGGTCGTCAGGACCGCTGATCGCCGTGCCATCGGCTAGCTGGCCGGTGGTATCGATCGGCGTGTGTGTGGAACCATCGAGCTCCCGGAACTGGCCCACGGTGTTGAAGTTCTCCAGCGCGAAACCGAGTGGATCCATGACGCCGTGGCAGCCATGGCAAGTTGGGTTCGTACTGTGTAGCGTGACTCGCTCACGCAGTGTCTTGGGCGGCTTGCCATGGACGTTCTGTCCTAACGTGGGAACGTTCGGCGGCGGCGTGGGCGCCGGTGAGCCGAGTATTCGTTCGACGATCCAAGCGCCACGCAAGACCGGGGAAGTGCGATCGGGGTTGGCGGTGAGCATCAGGATCGCGCCCTTGCCCAGCAAGCCCCAGCGCTTTGAGTCAGCGAGTTGGACCCGGCGGAACTGGCCGCCCTTCACGTCCTCCATGCCGTAAAGCATGGCCAGCGATTCGTTGAGGTAGGTGTAGTCAGCGGTCAGCAGTGCCGTGACCGGTTGGTCGGAACGCAGCACGCTGTCGAGGAACAGCGAAAGCTCCCGCCTGAACAGGGGACGCGGATCCAGCGCGCCAGTTGCGAAGGGGAATTGAGCGCGATCCGGAACGATTTCGTCGAGTCTAGCGAGATTCAACCACTGGAAGGCAAAGCCCTCCACGAGGGCCTTCGCCCTCGGATCCGCCAGCATGCGCCGCACTTGATGTTCCAGCACCGTCGGATCGCTCAGCCGGTTCTCTTCGGCGAGTCCGAGCAGCTCCTCGTCCGGAATGCTGCTCCAAAGGAAGAACGACAAGCGCGAGGCGAGCGTCAGGTCGCTCAGTGTCCCCACGGCCGCGGTACTCGTGCCCACCTGTTCTGCCGGGCTTTCCACGCGGTAGAGAAACCAGGGGCTCGCAAGGATTCCAGAAAGCGCGTCGCGAATGCCCGCCTCGAAACCTCCGTTACGGCGACTGGCTTCGTAGAAGCCCAACAGCGGATGGAGGTCTTGCTCGGTGACGGAACGCCGGAAGGCGACCCGTGCGAGATGCGCGATGATACGGCGAGCGCACGGGGCCTCCTCTTCCAGGGTCGCCGGATGGCACAGGAAGATCTTCGCCCGCGTGGGCGAATCGGTCATGCCGGTAACGGCGAGCGGGCCGCGAATCTGGAAGGCATGAATGAGCTGCACGCGCTCCTGTCCTCCCTCCAGAGTGTTGACACGCAGGCGCTCGTCGCTTTCGGCGAAGTCACGATGCACGAAGGTGACGGCAATGCGGTGCTGCCCTTGCGGGGCATGAAAGTGGATGTTGCGCAGGCGGCCGTTGATCTCGCTCACCGCCACCTGTTGCTGCTGGTCGATTGCCTTCTGGTCGAGCTCCCCGCCGATGTGCGTACGGAAGAACTCCTTGCCGTCCAGCAATGCCACGACGGTGTTGTCGAACTCCATGAGCGGTACGTCGCGCCCCAACGCCAGGTCACCGATGGTGAGGGTGTACTCCCCGTCCGCGGGGAAGATGTACTCGGCACTCATACCGCCCCGGGTACCGAAGGGCATGCCGTCCCGATAAAGCTGCTGATTGCCTTCGCCAGGGTGACCGCGCACCTGCAACGAGATCACCATGTCTCCCAGGTTGCCATAAGTGGTCGTGATCGCGGGAGCTTTGGGATTGCCCACTGCCTGTGTCGCGACAATACGCGCGGCATTTACGTACTGATCGACGTAGGAGGGCGAGACCTGCAGCCTCGCAGCATCGGTGTCATACCCGGTCTTTTGATGGTCGTCGGGGAGTAAAGTCGCAGAGTCGATGTTGAGCGCCAACAGGTCACGTATCGCGTTGGTGTACTCGCGCCGGTTCAGACGGCGCAACTGTGTGCGGCCAGCGGTTGCGGTCGCATGACTATCGAGCGTGCTCTCGAGCCAGAAGACGAGATCCGCTACGGCATGCTGATCGGGATGTGGCTTTCCGGGCGGCGGCATGAAACCGCCCTGCAGCTTGCGAATCGCATCTTCCCAAACCTTGGCGTCCGCCGGGATCTCCTCGGGAGACATCGAATCGAACGCTACACCGCCGGCCCAATCGGTCACGTTGTGGCAGTCTGTGCAGTAGTGCTGGATGACACTCCATTGCGGGGGAGTGCTGTCGGTCGCCTGAGAAGTGGCCACCGCGCCCAGTGCCAGGATGGCAACCGGAATGGCGCAAAGGCCGGCCCGAAACCTGCATGACATGCTACAGCACCCACCCCTGCCTGGCGCCCGCAAGATGACGGACAGCATAGCGACATTTTCCGCAGCGCCCGCGGCCCGCGGCGCTGACTGTCCGCCACGTGGCAGCTAGTGGATCGGGATGGTATCCGCCGTCGTCCCCTGCCGAGTAAAGTCGAAACGCACGAGCTCCAGACGCCGGACATCCGTTTTCACCCGAGGGAAGGTCCACTTTTTGGCGGATTCCAGGGCTAGCCTATCGAAATACCTGCTCGGACCGGGCGCATCCACGAGAGCGGCGAAGACCGTACCTCCTTTGTCAACAATCACCCGTACCGACACTCTGACGTGTCCATGGATCGTTGTGAGGACGCGGCCCGGAACGGTCGGAATTTCCTCATGGATACCCGACGGCTCATCAACCCGCTGTGGAGGTGCCTGTTGCGTGTTGAAAGCAACCGGGACTGGCGCGGGAGTGGATTCGACGGCAGGTGGAGGCGCGGGGGGTTCCTCGACCGCAGCCGGCGGCGTTGGCTCGGACGGCGGCGGCGCCTGCACTGCGGCGGTGTCCTCCTCGGCCTGAGCGGGAAGAGGAGGAGCGGTTGGTTTCGGATGCGTTGCGAATACGACTACACTTGCCCAGATGAGCGCGCATATCGCTGCCGCTCCAAAGGTGAGAGCAAACAAGCGCCGCCATGGCGAGGGGCTTTGCGCCAACGTGTCGTCATCCTCTGCCAGCTTCGCAACTTCCGGCGCAGCGGATTCGCTGGCTGACTCCGGCGTGAGCGCACGAGACGCTGCTATCTCGCGCGCAGCGGCTTCAACAGCAGCTATCTTGGCGGCAGCCGACTGCGCCACCGCTGCCTGCGCCGCCGCCACCCTCGTTGCGGCGACGAGCCTGGCAGCCCCTGCTTCAGCGGCTGACATGTGGGTTGCCGCAGGATCGATTGCCCCAGTTTGTGCTGGGGCCCTCTGCGGCACGGCCGATGCTGCGGCCCCCGTTTGTGTCCCCGCAATATAGGACGCGCCCGAGTGGATTTCCGCACCACGTGCGCCCGCGCCCTGAGGGGCCGCTGATCTCTCTGCCGTCTTGGCTATTGTCTGTTGGGTTGCCGTGGATCTAACCGCCGCTGTTTGTGCCCCACTCGCTTGCGACACCCCTCCTGGACCCGCTACGGCTTGGGCGGCCACCGGTCGACTCGGCGCGGATCGGGCTGCTGCTGTTTGTGCCACCGCCTGCGACGCCGATGAATTCCCTGTTGCAGCCTGCGCGGCCCCCTGTTGGGTCGCCGCGGATCGGGCTGCTGTTTGTGCCGCCGCCTGCGACGCCGATGAACTGCCTGTTGCAGCCTGAGCGGCCCCCTGTTGGGTCGCCGCAGATCGGGCTGCTGTTTGGGCTGCCCCAGGCGAAACTGGTGAATTTCCTGTTCCAACCGGAGCGGTCCCCTGTTGAGTCGCCGCGGTTCGGGCTACTGCCTGGGCCGGCGCCTGCGAAGCCGGCGAATTACCTGCTGCAGCCTGGGCAGCCGCTTGCAATGCCGCTGCACCATTTGCCGCAGCTTGGCCCGTCAATCTCTGGATCCCTGCGCCCTTGGGTACTGCAGTTTGTGCCCTCGTCCCTTGCGGTACCGCTGGATCACTTGCCGCACTTTGAGCCGTCGCCTGTTGGCTCGCGGCAGGTCCGGTTGCCGAGCTATGTGCCACCCTTACTTGGGGCGTCGCTGCACCCACTGACGCGGTTTGCGCCCCCGCCGTTCGGGCCGCTGTTGATCGGCCTCCCGCAGCTTGCGCGGCCCTCGCTTGAACCAACGATGGATCAGTTGACGCAGCAGGCACCCCGACTCCAACGACTTCGTCAAGTCCGAGCTCTGCCCGAGTCGGCTCACTCGTGATGACCCCTGATACAGCCGCTGGGCGCGCCGCGTCCTCCGAATATGGCTCCGCCGACGCGGGCTCCAACAGTCTCGCTTCAGACGATACGGTCGTATTGCCTTGCGGCGGTTCGGCCGGAGGCGACCTCTCGGATTGCCGCCGGACCCACGCTTCGATCTCGGCCAGCTTGGGCCGGTCGTAGGGCCTGCGGCTCAGGCATGCGGCGATGATCTCCCGGAATCTGGGAGAGAAATCGGGAGGCAACACCACGCCGCCCCGCCGATCCTCCAACCCCGCAGGCAGACTGCGCGTGAGCGCCGCGTAGAGTGTCAGGCCGAGTGCCCACACGTCACTCGCAGCGGAGCAACTCCCCTCGCGCGCTTCCGGAGGATCGTACACGGACACCATGTTGATTCCGGTCATCGCTTCACCGACCTGCCGGATGGTGTCGGCCGCCAGCTTCAGCTGGTCTCCCACCGCCATGACATTCGCCGGCTTCAACTGGCCGTGCACCAGGTTCCTGTTATGTAGAAACCCCAGAACGCTCAGGGTGGGCAGCAACATTTCCAGAGCCTCGGCCTCCGTCAGGCTCCGCCGCAGCAACAGACCGGCGAGGCTTTCCTCGGCGTACTCCATCGCCACATACAAACAGGGCACCCCCAGTTGGCACCGCCCTGTCTCGAAAATCCGAATCAAATGGGGATGCGCCAGGCCGGCCGCCGCATCCCACAGTGCGAGTTGCGACTCGGCGAGCGCCGTGTTCGCCGGAACGAGCTTGATGGAAACTTGCGGAGGGTCTCTCTCGGGAAACTCGATGAGGAAGACTCCGCTGTGATCCGAGCTGCCCAGATAGCGGTGCAATGGGAACGTGCCGTTCACCACGTATCCCTGCCACTTCGCCCACGACTCACTCAACGATTCACTTGGTTCCACGCTCATACGCCACCGACATGTAGCTGGCAGCGCGCACTGTACAAATACGCACGACGCCGCATGGAGACACAACCCTACTACTACTTACGGGCCACCGATCGGACGAACGCCGCCCCAACCAGTATAATCGGACTTCGCAACGGAATCTGCCAAAGCTTGGCCGTTTGATCAAGGTGTTGGATCACCAGGGGGGCGCGGAGCCGAGCCTACTCATATCGGCGAGCGCAATCTGCGTCGAACGTATCCAACGCGTGTTGGATGAAGTTGCGCCCAGGCTCCTAGGTGGCGGCGGCCATGGCGACGCCCGATACCTCGGCCCCTATACCCGACAGCTGCGCCGAGGTATCCCAGAGGCGCCGCGCGTCCACATCGTTCAGGGCTGCCGCCGTCGGCGCCGTTTCCCTGCATTTGTAAAAGTACTTTCCCGTGACACCGGCGACTTCCGGTGAGCAAGCGAGATAGACGATCGTTTCCGCACCCTCCTCCGGAGTCAGTGCGAACTTCTTGGCGGCTTTGATCATCCAGGAGCTGAAGCCGCCGCTCTCGTCCCCGAACCGGGTTGCAACGAATCCCGGGTGAAGACAATTGGCGGTCACCCCCGTTCCCGCAAGGCGCCGGGCCAGCTCGCGCGTGAAGAGGATGTTCATCAGCTTGGAGCGACCATACATGCCAAACCCACTGTAGTCCTTCTCCGACTGCAGGTCGCTGAAATTCAGCTTCGCGCGCCTGTGAGCGTCTGACGCCGTACACACGATACGAGCGCCGGCCGTCGCTTTCAGCCGCGGCAGCAGCAGGTTGGTCACCACGAAATACGCCATATGATTGGTGGCGAAGGTCATCTCGAGGGCATCCCCCGTGACCTGTCGCTTCGCGAAGACGGCGCCGGCGTTGTTGATGAGGAGATCGACTCGCGGCTCGCTTGCCGCGATCGCCTCTGCAACCCGCTTCATCTCCGCGAGTCGGGAAAGGTTGGCGTAGTGAGCGGTGTGATTCCGGCCCGGCGCGATAGCTTCCAGCCGCTGCAGTGTCTGCTCACCGCGACTGCGGTCACGAGCGATGAGGACTATTCGTGCCCCCCGTTCCGCCAGGCGGGAAGCCGCGACCTCGCCAATTCCCGAGGTCGCGCCCGTGATGACAACGGTTTTTCCCTCCATCGCGCTTGGCTCCTCCACTGGATCGAATTCCAGGAACCCGCAACGGGTCCGTTCCACAGCGCGAAGAACTCTATCACACGAGCGGTTTTTTCAAGCTGTCCAACCCCGCTCATGACTCCGTTTCGAGACACTCGCAACCTGCGACCCGGCCGCCTTCCCCGGTTACAAGTGACGAGGCGGCGGATTCTTGCCGTCGGCGGGGCGCGTATGGCGAGGCCATTGCAGTGTTGTTCCCCTGATGTGATCGTTGGGAAGGGTCGGCGCGAACGTCGGCAGGTTCTTGGCGCGTGCCTGCGTGACCACCTCGAATCCGGAAGCAACTTTGATGAGTGTCGGCTCACTGAATGCCGTTCCGAAGAAGCTGATGCCCATCGGCAAGCCGAATACCTCGCCCGCGGGAACCTGTACCACGGGATAGCCCTCCGCCGCAGCGAGGCTGGAGGTCCCGAACAGGATGTGATCCCCGTATAACAGATCGGTCGCCCACGCCGGATTGTCTGTGGGCGCCACGATCGCATCGAGGTTGAAATCGTGGAGGGCCTTGTCGATTCCGTTCACCGCCGAGAGCCGATCGACTTCCAACGCCTGGTTGTAGGTCATCCCGTTGAAGTCCGGCTGCGCGGCATCCGCGCCCACCGCCAGGGCGTTGGCTTGCTCGAAGATGTCCTGGCCGAAGAAAGGCATTTCGGCGTCGGCATTCGCGTTGTTGAAGGCTATGGCGTCCGCCAACGTCTTGCCGGCCATGGGCACTCCAACACGGCTGGCGAAATAACTGCGCACATCGTCCCGGAAGTCATACTCCAGAACCAGCAACTCACCGTCTGGAGAGGGAAAGTTGAATCCGGCCCCGTTCGGACCATCGAGCTCGATCACGGTCGCACCGGCCGCCTTGATTGCGGCCACCGCGGCGTCAAAGGCCGCCACGACGGGGGCCGGCGCGCTGTCGACTCCCTGGCGTGTCACACCGATACGGGCGCCCCGAAGGCCATGAGGGTCGAGAAACTTCGTGTACTCGGTGGGAATGTTCGTCGGCCGCGCGCGGCCCTTCCACCCAAGGGGCACCGACCCGGTCGCCGGATCGCGGCCATCGAATGTGACGCTCTGGATGACCCCGAGCGCAGCGGCCGCGTCGGCGACGGTACGACCGTGTGGGCCGACGGTATCCTGCGTATGCGAGATTGGCACCACTCCAGCCCGGCTGGTAAGGCCCACGGTCGGCTTGATCCCCACCACGCCGTTGGCATTGGCCGGACAGACGATGCTGCCGTCGGTCTCGGTGCCGAACGACACCGTGGTGAAGTTGGCCGAGGTAGCCGCGCCGGAGCCGGAGCTCGAGCCACAGGGATTGCGATCGATGCTGTAGGGGTTGTGCGTCTGGCCGCCGATTGCCGACCATCCGCTGACGGAGGAGTTGGAACGGAAATTGGCCCATTCAGAAAGATTCGTCTTGCCGAGGATGACCGCCCCGCCGGCGCGCAGCTTCGCCGCTACAGTGGAGTCGCGCGACGCCGGGGTCCCCTGCAAGGCGAGCGAGCCGGCCGTCGTCTGCATTTTATCGCCCGTGTCGATGTTGGCTTTCAACAGAACCGGAATGCCGTGCAGAGGGCCGAGCACGTGGCCCTGTCTCCGCAAGACATCCGCCTGCTGCGCCATCGCGAGCGCGTCGGGATTCAGCTCGATGATGGCGTTGACTCCGGGGCCACCCTGGTCCAACTGGAAAATCCGGGCAATGTAGGCACGCGTCAGCTGTTCCGATGTCAGGTTTCCGGCAGCCATGGCTGCCTGAAGCTCGGCAACGGTCGCCTCGCTGTATGCGAATCGAAGCTCCCGAGGCGAATCACCGTTGGCTGACCACGCGCCAGGCAGCCAGGAAAACAACAACGCGGCAACCAGAATCCATCCTGTCCGGCGGAATGCCATATCCGTTCTCCCTGAGTTTGTTGTTGAGCCGCGATCGCGCGTTCCCGCGCGCCGACCGGAGCGTTGACATCGATGCTACTCGCGTTGGAATCAGAGCGTCAAATGTGACGCGCGCGCCGCCTTCTCGGACGGGAAAGAAGCGCATCAGACCGTCGCGCCGGTTTCGCCCTCAAGCCGCCGCCAGCGCTGCTTCCCGTCCAGGGCCGCCGTAGCGCCAGGCCAGCACCGGAATCACCAACAGGTTGAGGATCGTGGAAGAGAGCAATCCCCCCAGCACGGTGATCGCCATTGGGGCCTCGATTTCCTGCCCGGGACTATGCAGCCCGGCAGCCAGCGGCGCCAGGCCGAGTGCCGTCATGGCGGCTGTCATCAGAATCGGAATGAGGCGCTCGTTCGCCCCTCTCAGCACCGTGGGCAGGCTCCAGTGAGCGCCCTCGTGCACAACCAGGTGCTCATAATGCGCGAGCTGCAAAATAGTGTTGCGCGCGCTGATCCCGAACACGGTAACGAGGCCTACGAGGGAACCCAATGACAGCCCGATACCGGTCGCCGCCATGATGAGCACGCTGCCGAGCAGGCTGAACGGAAGATTGGCCAGAACCAGCCAGCCGTTCGCACGCCAGCGAAACGCAACCAACAGAATCAGGACGATCAGGGCAAGCGCGGCGAGCGAATAGGCGATGAGCTCCAGACGCGCCTGTCGTTCCGCCTGGGCTGCTCCGGTGAACTCCAGCACGGCTCCTTGAGGTAACTGCACCGAATGCGCTATCCGATTCCTGGCTTCCAACACAGCATCTTGCAGCGAGCGTCCCTGCACGTTGAATGTGATCGCTACCCGGCGTTGGCCACCCTCGTGCTGGATGCTGTAGCGATCAGCTGACAGGCTCAGCCGCGCCACCTGTGCCAGCGGAACGGGCCCATAAGGGCCACTGACGAGAAGCTGGCCGACCCGCTGGACGCGATCGCGCTGTTCCTCCGACAGCCGCACGACGACCGCGACAGTACGCACGCCGCTGAAGGTCTGCCCGACGATCGCACCTGAATAGGCCGCGTCGATCGTATCGAGCACGTCCTGCGCCTTCAGGCCCGTGGCGGCGAGCCGGTCGGCCTGCGGCTCGATACTCAGCACCGGAGTGTTGTCCTGAGGCTTGAACTGCAAATCCACGACACCCGCTTCGCGCGTGAGTGCCGCCACGATCCGGTTGCCAACATCGTCGAGAGCACGCAAATCGTCACCGTACACCTTGATGGCCACCTGGGCGGTCTCGCCGCTCAGGCTCTCGCTGATCCGATCGCCCAGAAACGTAACAACTTCCCCCTGGATTCCCGGGTAGGCGGAGATGATCTTGCGCAGAGCCTCTTGTGCGACCTCGGGGTCCACTGTGGCAAGCGGCCGCAGCTCTACATGCAGCTCGCTCTGGTGCGGCCCCCAGGTGTCCTCACCGAGCTCCGCGCGTCCGATCTGTTGCTCGACCGATTGGACGTAGGGCAGTCTCAGGATATCAGCGCTGATTCGCTGTCCCACGCGCAGCATTTCGTCCAATGAGGTCCCAGGGATGGAGCTCGTGGCCTGAACGACGAAGTGCCCTTCGCGAAAGTCGGGCATGAAGGTCCCGCCGAGAAAAGGCACCAGGCATGCGGCGCCGACGACGAGCACAGCGATACCGGACAGCACCCAGCGGACATGCCGCTCGATCCATTGAGCCGCCTCACTCTGCCATGCCTTCAATCCCGACAACCAGCGCGGCTCCTCCCTGAAGGAGCTCGAGCGCAACAACAGAGCACACAGCGCCGGAGTGGCCGTCATGGCCGTCAGCAGAGAGGCCGAGACGGCAAGAATGAAAGCCAAGGCCAGTGGACCGACAAAATGGCCCTGGACGCCGGAAGCAAACAACTCGGGGACAAACACCAGAATGACCACCGCGGTCGCATAGATGACCGGGCCCCGCACCTCCAGCGACGCCTCGCGAACGACTTCGAGGCGCGGCCGCGGCGCGGCCGAAACCCGGTTCGCTCTCAGCCGGCGCATGATGTTCTCGATGTCGATGATGGCATCGTCCACGAGTACTCCCAACGCGACCGCGAAACCACCTAACGTCATGGTATTCAGCGTCTGGCCCATTCGAGTCAAAACCCAGATGGCCGCGAGGAGGGACAGTGGGATCGCCGTAAAGGCAATGAGCGCCGCGCGCGCATCGCGCAGGAAAAGATACAGGACCAGGGCGATCAGAACGGCCGCGATCAACAAGGCGCTGCGCAGATTTTCCAGGGCGCGCTCGATGAAATTCGCCGGCCGATGCAGGCCTGAGTAGAGCGTGATCCCCTGAGCGCGCAGCACCGGCCCGAGCTCGGCGAGAGCTTTTTCGACCGCCAGGGTCGTCGAAAGCGTGTTCGCGCCATATTGGCTGGCCAGTGAGATCAGTACACCCGGCCGTCCCATGATCAGCGAGTCGCCGGAGCGTAATGCGGGCGCCTGCTCGACTCGGGCGACATCGCGCAGCCTGACCGGAACCGCGTTGCGCACGGTGATGACCGCGGCTCCGAGCTGGTCCGGGCTCGGCGCGGGTGTTGGTGTTTTCAGCAAGACGCGCTGCGCTGTCTGATCGACGAATCCCGCGCCACGCAACGCCAATGCGGCCCGTGCACCATCGGTAATGTCGGTCAGTGTCAGATTCAGGCTTGCCAGGCGGTGCAGATCCGGAACGATTTGAATCTCCCGCACCTTGCCACCGAACACAATGGCGTGTGCCACGCCAGGTACGGCCAGCAAACGGGGCTTCACCACCCAATCGGCGGCATCGCGCAGCGCGTAGGCGTCAACCTTGTCGGACACCAGGCCGATTTTCAACAGGTCCATGGTGCTCGACAGTAGCGGCGACAACTTCGGAGCGCCCACACCCGCGGGCAAAGAAGCACCTAGCTCTGAGAGGCGCTCGGATACGAGCTGCCGGGCTACATGCAGATCGACGTCATCCTTGAAGGTGATGTTGACGACCGACAGGCCAGGGATCGATTCCGAGCGCAGCGTCGCCAGGCCTGTAACCCCGTTCACGGCGTTCTCGACGGGCTTGGAGACCAACTCCTCCACCTGTTGGGGTGCAAAGCCAGGGGCCTCGGTCTGGATCTCCACCTGCGTGGGCACGAAATCCGGAAATACGTCCAACGGCGCGCGAGCCGCGCCGAGGCATCCGAGAACCAGCGCCAGCACGGCCAACGCCGTCGTCGCGCCAAAGTGCCGGATGCACAATGACACCAGCCAAAGCATGATCAGTCTCCGGCCTCGGTTCCGGCATTCAGCTCACGCGCCAACAGCAGTCCGGCCGCCGACGTCACCACCTCATCGCCCGGGGCAATGCCCTCGGCGACAAAATATCCGTTTCCGAACGGACGAGTCCCATCAAAAGCCATGCGTTGATACACGCCTTCCTTCTTCTTGAGATAACACCAATACTCTCCATCGGTGATGACCACCGCGGTCTCAGGCACCACCACGCCGGGGGTGGACGAATCCGACGAGGACCATGCCTGCACATGAGTCCCTTCCGCGAGAGACGCGTCCGTCAAAACCGCGAACACACTCCGCCCAGGCAGTGTCGGATCCGCAGGAGCAGTCCATACCGCGCTGGCGACCCAGGCCGTGGCGGGCGCATCGATGGATGACACGCGCAACGTCTTGGGTGTGCCGGTTAGCGAAGAATCAGGAGGAAATGTCACGCGCAACAACCGGTGAGTACCGTCGGCGAGATTTGCGAGCTCGCTGTCCGACTCGCCGCGCCAAGGGAATCCGACACCCAACAGGGACGTCAGCTTACGGCGCGCAAGTTGGACGGCCGCTTGGTCCGCGGTGTGTTGGCGCTGCGTGCTCTCCAGAACGTCGGTGCCGAGTGCGCCCGGTCCGCTGGCGAGACGCTGCGCCCTTGATAGCGCAGCCTCACTCTGTTTTACCGCAGCCGCTGCGGTATGTAGATCCGCAGCCGCCTGTGCAATGAGCTCATGACTGACAACTACACCAAAACCTTCCGAGGAAGGCGAGTAACGTGCCTCCTTCACGGCGGTGGTGGCGACTCCAAGCCGAGCGACCTGCTCCGGCGTGAGCGTCAACTCACGGGCCTCCCCCTTTTTCGCATCGTCCTCGCCCGAACCACCTTTTTTCGCGTCCGCGTCCGCGGACGGAGCTGCGGCAGCATTCACCTGCTCCGCGCCGGTCTTGGCGCAGCTCCAACAGCCGGCCAACATCGCCGCGCACAGGAGAATCCTCAATGCTTTTGTACCCATCCACCACCCAAGGCCTTGCACAAGCCGATGGCCGCCTGCAATCGGGCCAACTCGTATAGACTCCATTGCTCCTGGACGGACACGCGCGCACGCTGTGCTTCCAGCACCGTCAGGAAGTCTCCTGAGCCTGCTCGATAGCGCGCCAGCGCACCTTCCAGCGCGCGCTCGCTCTGCTCCACACTCTGCTTTTGCGCGCTCTCCTGCTGATCCAGATGCTCGATAGCCGAGAGCGCGTTCTCAACATCCCAGAGCGCAGTGAGCACAGCACCGCGATAGTGCCAGAGCATTTCTTCTTCTTTACCCAAAGCCTCATCGCGCACTGCGCGCAAGCGTCCGCCGTTGAAAATCGACTGCACCAGGTCGGCGCCCAGCGTCGCTGTTGGACCGAGCCCGGTCAGGGTCTGTACCGCGGCTGCTACCGACGGATTTGCCAACCCAGCGCTTCCGGTTAACGTGAGTGACGGAAAAAACGCCGCGCGGGCCTGGATGACGTCGGCATGCGCGGATTGCAGGCTAGCCTCTGCCGAGAAGATGTCCGGCCGCCGGTTCAGCAGCTCGGCCGGCAAGCCCGGCGAGACTCGCGGCACTGAGAAGTCGGACAGATGCCGTACGGCCAGGGAGACCGCTCCAGGCATCTTTCCCGTCAGGATGGCGAGCGCGGCTTGCTGCTCGAGCTGCTGCTGCTCGACTTCCTTCACATGAATTTCAGCCGCGGCTACGACCGACCGTTGCTGAGCCACTTCAACAGGGTTCGCCAGCTTCGCGGCATACCGGGCCTCGACGATCTGCAGAAGCTGCTTGGCGTTGGTCACATCCTGGTGGGCGAGCTCGAGCCGCTCCCGTAGCTCCACGATCTGGAAGTAGGTATTGGCCACTCCGGTCACCGTGCTCAAGGCTACGACAGCCTTGTCCGCGTCACTCGCCTCACGCAAGGCACGCGCGGACATCTGTCCAGCGCGGTTCTTCCCCCAGAAGTCGATCTCGTAGCTCGCTGACAGCAACGCGGCGTAATCGGTCTCATTTACCGAGCCGTTGCTGGAATGGCCCGCAAAGAACGTCCCGTTCGTCCCCACGCTGAGGTCCGGCAGAAGTGCTGCACCGGCCGCTCGCGCCCGGGCGTCCGCCTGGCGAAGACGAGCGGCAGCCGCCTGCAGATCAGAATTGTTGCTGTAGGCACTGGCAATCAGATCGTCGAGCTCCTCACTACCGAACCCGCGGAACCAATCGGAAGTGAGCGCGGCACCCGTCGCGATCGTTTCCGATGTCCAGCTCGCAGGAACACTGTCCACCTGCTTCTGGACGGGCATCGGCTTCACCGCGCAGGCGCCACAGAACGCCGCGATCACGGAGCCCACAGCGGATATCCAGAGGCTCCTGGTGAACTCTTTCATGCGGCTAGCCTAGCATCCAAAGTGTTATGGAATCGTTAGATGTCCGCCGGACGGCAGACCCTTGCAGCATCCGGCATCGTCGCGGCAGGGTAGGATCCACGGACGGCCCACTGCTATCATCTCGAGCCGAATCACGGCATCCATCCCCCCGTTCGCAGCCCGAGCTGAACTTCCTCACATGCTGTTTGAATGTGTAACCAGCGCACGGTACGCGGCGCGCCTCTCTTTGTTCGCACTCTTCTGGCTCCCCGTCGCCCGGGCACAGGGCAACTTCGAGATCCAGGTTTACGGGTCGGACACCGTTCCACCACAGAGCCTGATGGTCGAGCTGCATTCCAACTTCACCGCCGAGGGGCAGAAACAGGTGATCGATGGCGCCTACCCCACCGATCATCAGCTCCATGAGACGCTGGAGCTCACTGCAGGCGTGAACAGCTGGTCCGAAGTGGGTTTCTATGTCTTTACCAGCGAGCAGAACGGCCATGGCGTGCAATGGGTCGGCGATCACATTCGTCCACGGATCATGGTGCCCGAGTCGTGGGGCTGGCCCGTCGGCGTCAGCCTGTCCATGGAGATCGGTTACCAACGCTCGGTATACTCACCCGACATCTGGACGTGGGAGATCCGCCCCATCGTCGATAAAAAAATCGGCCCCTGGTATTTCGCGATCAATCCCGCTCTCGAGCGCACACTCCACGGACCGGACGTGCGCAGCGGCTATGGCTTCGCTCCCTCCGCCAAGATCAGCTACGACTTCACCAGGATCGTCAGCGGGGGAGTCGAGTACTATGCCGACTACGGCACGCTCGGCGATTTCGCTCCCGTGCATGACCAACAGCAACAGATCTTCCTGGTAACCGACCTCAACCTCTCGCCATTGTGGGAGGTCAACTTCGGGGTTGGGATCGGCGCCACCGGCTCAACCGATCACCTCATCGTGAAGGCCATCCTCGGCCGCCGCCTCGATTGGGGAAAACAGTCAGGCCTCCATTAGAGCCTGTCCGTGCAATGAGCGCCTTTTGCGGCCGCGCCCGGTGGCGGCCATTCGATTTGACAAGATGTCGCCGCGACTTGCCACCCCTGTGATGCAGGCACGGCCGGGCAGGCAAGCCGGCGTTACAGTCACTGCAATGCGCGCTGCACGGTGACACACGGGTGTTGAAGAAAATCGCTGTGAATCAGCTCACAGTCGGAATGTTCGTGGACCGCTTCGACGAGAGCTGGCTCAAACATCCCTTCTGGCGCACCCGGTTCCCCATCAAGGATTCCGCGACGCTGCGTCAGATCCAGAAAAGCGGGGTTCAGACTTGCTGGATCGATTCCTCCAAAGGCCAGGACGTGGCGGCCAGGACGGCACCCGCGGAGCAGTCCCCACCGCCCAACGGCGCTGACCACGCTGAAGCTCTATCACGTGAGCGCAAGCCGTTCTCAGAGGAACTGCAGGAAGCAGCCAGGCTTCGGGCACGATCCGCCCAGACGATGCGCCGCTTGTTCGCCGAGGTCCGGCTCGGCAACGCCATCGCACCCGGCGAGTGCGTCTCCCTGGTCGACGACGTGGTCGAATCGATCGACCGCAACCCCGACGCTCTCGTGAGCCTGGCGCGGCTGAAGACCGCCGACGAATATACCTACATGCATTCAGTGGCGGTGTGCGCCTTGATGGTGACGCTGGGGCGGCAGTTGGGTCTGAACGATGCGCAGTGCCGGGATGCCGGGTTGGCCGGCATGTTGCACGATCTCGGCAAGGCGGTCATGCCGCAGGAAATCCTGAACAAGCCGGGTAAACTGACTCCCGAAGAGTTCGACATCATCAAACAGCACCCCGTACGCGGTTACGAGATGCTACTCGAAGGAAAACAGGTCAGCGAGGGCGCCAAGGATGTCTGCCTCCATCATCATGAGCGCGTGGATGGCACGGGCTACCCCCATGCGCTCTCCGGAGAGCAAATCAGCCTGTTGTCCCGGATGGGCGCCGTTTGCGACGTTTACGACGCGGTAACCTCGGACCGCCCCTACAAGGCGGGCTGGGACCCGGCGCACGCTCTATCGCAGATGGCTAGCTGGAAGGGCCACTTCGACACCGTGGTCTTTCAGACGTTCGTCAAGAGTGTGGGCATCTACCCGACCGGCTCCCTTGTCCGCATGCGCTCGGGCCGCCTGGCTGTAGTGATAGAACAAAATCCCGCGGCTTTGACCAAGCCGCGAGTCAAATTGTTCTTCTCCACCAAGGCGGGCTTGCCGCTGGATCCACAGGTGCTCGATCTAT
>CAZBTV010000011.1:0-73043 GCA_964494895.1 uncultured Steroidobacteraceae bacterium
GGATGTGCCCCGCCGCCGCAGGTGGCGGAGGCCTTGGGCAAAAAACACGCTTTTTGCCCCAGGCCACGCTGGGCCGGGCATGGATGCCCGGATCCAGCGTCATATTAAAGACTCCAGCCGCCGTCGATGATCTGAATCGTGCCGGTCGTGTAGGTTGCGGTCGCCAGATAGACGATCAGATCGGCGATCTCCTCGGGTCGTCCGATGCGCCCGACAGGCTGGCGGGCGATGAAAGCCGTCCGAGCCTTTTCGTAGTCACCTTGCGCCCGCAAGCGATCATCCAGCGAGGGCGTCTCGACGGTCCCAGGACATATAGCGTTACAGCGGATTCCGCGGCCCACGAAATCGGCAGCCACGGACTTGGTCAGCCCGATCACGGCAGCCTTGGTCGTGCTGTACACGAAACGCGAGGGCACACCCTTCACACTGCTCGCGACCGAGGCCATATTGATGATGGCTCCGTCGCCCCGTGCCAGCATCCCCGGCAATACCGCGCGGATGGTGCGGACCATCGCCTTCACGTTCAGGTCGTAGGCGAAATCCAACTCCTTCTCAGTGCAATCGAGCACCGTGCCGTTGTGCACGAACCCGGCGCAATTGAAAAGCACGTCGATCTGGCCGATCTCGGCGACAGCCGAATCCACAGCCGCCGTGTCCAGAACGTCCAGTTTGCGAGTCTGGATCCCAGCGACACCCTGCAGTTCGGCCAGCTTGGCCTCATTGATGTCGGTGGCGATCACGCGCGCGCCCGCCCGCGCAAGCGCTTCCGCACTGGCCCGCCCGATTCCCTGCGCTGCGGCCGTGATCAAGGCAGTTTTTCCTTGCAAACTACTCATCTTGTCGTGTCCTCATCAACCGCTGGAGGTCAACATTCGCCGCCGGCCGTGAAGTGGTTCGCAGCGGCGGCAGGGCGGCCCGCCAGAAGTATGGCGTGCCAAGCAATTTCAATCCGACGGCTGCCGGGCTTCCATCTCCCACCACAAGTCACTGCAGCCTGTACATACTACAGAGGAATGCGTCCTGAGACCAACTCACACAGGAGTATGAATCCGCTCTCCCATGCCGGGTCGGCGAGCACGGCAATCTGTTCCTGCACGACACCCCCTTCCGCGCGGATCCAACTCTTTCTCCCGAACCGCTCACCCAGCACCGCCACGGCTTACCGGATTGCCAACGATCCGCGGACAGGCTCCCAGCTGTCAGTAAGTGCTTCGGCCGCCTGAGATATCGAACGTCGCGCCGGTCGAGAAAGAGCACTCCTCGCTGGCCAACCAACAAACCAGGGCGGCGACCTCGCTCGCCTCACCCAGTCGCCCCATCGGTATCTTCGACTTCATGTAATCGATATGACTCTGGGGCATCTGCGCCAGAATCGGGCTCTTGAAGGCCGCCGGCGTGACGCAATTCGCGCGCACGCCGGTTCCCGCAAGCTCCTTGCCGAGTGACTTGGTAAGGCCGATCACGCCGGCTTTGGCCGTCGAATAGGCGGAGGCATTCGGGTTGCCTTCCTTCCCTGCGACGGAGCTGATGTTGACAATGCGTCCATAGTCGTTTTTCAACATGAACGGCACGATCGCGCGGCACGAGTTGAAGATCCCGTTCAGATCAATGTCGATGACCCGCCGCCACTCCTCGACAGGGAATTCCCACAATTTCACCGTGGGCCCGGTGATGCCAGCGCTGGCAACCAGGACGTCGATCCGGCCGAATTTGTTGTAGACGGTCTCCGCCGCGGCCGCCTGCCCGGCGGCATTCGTCACGTCGACCTCCACCGTGTGATGGTCACGGCCCAGGGCGGCAGCCGCCTTGGCCAGGGTGCCGGAATCACGATCCCAGAGGCTGACTTTGCCGCCCTCCGCCACGATGCGTGTAGCGACCTCGAGCCCGACACCCGAGGCGCCACCGGTAATCACCGCTACCCGATCTTTGAATCGCTCGGAATACAAGAATCCTCCTTCTGCGCGGGCCTTGCCCGCTCGCCGTCGGTCCAGGGACATCCGGCTACACACGCATCGCGTGCTCACCGGCTGCCCAGGGTGCCTCTCGCGAGGCACCCGTGCGATGCATGCATCGCACCCTCGCGGCCATCCCGCGCGACGCATGCGTCGCGCCCTTCTGCGCGGGCCTTGCCCGCTCACCGGGCACTCACACCCTCAATCGAGCCGCCGCCATGCAATCACTTCCTGCTGCTGCTCGCCGAGCTTGTCGATACCGAGACGCACGGTGTCGCCCGCCTTCAGGAACACCGGCTGCGGTTTCTTCCCGGCGCCCACACCAGGTGGAGTACCGGTCGTGATGATGTCGCCAGGCTCCAGAGTCATGAACCGGCTGATATAGCTCACCAACATCGCGACACCGAAGATCATGGTGCGGGTGCTGCCCTTCTGCATGCGCTCGCCGTTGACGTCGAGCCACATCCCGAGATTCTGCACATCGGGAACCTCGTCTCGAGTCACGAGCCAAGGCCCGACCGGGCCGAAGGTGTCGCAACCTTTACCTTTGTCCCACGTTCCGCCGCGCTCCATTTGATATTCGCGCTCCGAAACATCGTTCACGACGACGTAGCCGGCGACATACTCCAACGCGGCACTCTCTTCGACATATCGCGCCGTGCGGCCAATGACGACGCCCAACTCGACTTCCCAATCCGTCTTCTTCGAGTCCTTTGGGAGCATCACCGGATCATTCGGCCCCTGCAGGCAACTCACTGCCTTGGTAAAGATGACCGGCTCGCTGGGGATCGGAAGATTGGATTCCGCGGCATGATCCGCATAGTTGAGTCCAATGGCGATGAACTTGCGGGTCCCGATGAACGGCAGACCGAGACGCGGGGTGCCCGGAACGAGCGGCAGTGTGGTTGGATCGATCGCGGCGAGCGCGGCCAGGCCGGCCGGCTGGAGCTGCCCGAGGCCGATATCCGCGCAGTGGCCCGACAACGCACGAATCTTGCCTTGGGCATCGAGAATTCCCGGCTGTTCCCCACCGACGGGACCGTAACGTAACAATTTCATGATCAATCTCCCTCGTGATACGAGCAGCCAAATTTGTCGGTGGTTGTACGGCCCGTGGAGTGCGCTGTCACGGGTGAGCACCACACCGAAACCGGGGCGGTCGGAGAGCGGACGAGACCGGAGTCGTCCCATATACTAATATCGGTACCACATGATGGGAAGAACATCTTCAATCCAGCCGACGGCCGCGGCGGCATCCGAGGGGGCCGAGCCGGTCGAGCCGGCACGCCTGGGAAGCCAGACCCTGTTTCGCGGACTCGATGTCATCGAAATGGTTGCGGAAGGGCCGGTAACCCTCGGAGATCTCGCCGACCGGCTGGGCCTCACCCGCAGCACGACTCATCGCCTGGCATCGGCCCTGGTTGATCGTCGTTACCTGACATTCGTACCCCGAAGCGGATATAGCCTCGGCCCGAAGCTGCTCGAGCTCGGATTCCGCGTGCGCGATGAATTGAATCTGCCGCGCGTTGCCGCGCCACGGCTGGAACGCCTCGCGCTCCTGACAGAGGACACCGTTCATCTGGGCGTTCTCGATAACGGACGAGTGCTTTATCTCGACAAAATCCCCGGGCAGCGGCGTATCAACATCCGCTCCCGCATCGGCGAGCGGCAGCCTGTTTCCTCCACCGGGCTGGGAAAGGCACTGATACTCGATCTCGACGAGGCGGCGTGGACTGGCTTCTTCCGCGCCGAGAACGGGGCGCGCCTGACATCAATATCACTCAATGAGTGGCTCGTGCGAATGCGCCACTACGCGCAAGTGGGATACGCCTTCGACCTGGAGGAGAATGAAGAGCAGATTCGATGCGTTGCCGCGCCAATTCGCGATGTCGCGGGCCGCCTCATCGCGGCCATCAGTGTGTCAAGCGCCGCTCAATACATGAGCGACCAACGCATGCAAACACTAACGGGCGACGTGGTGGAGACCGCACGTCGGATCAGCGAAGACCTCGGTTGGAAAGCCAGATCATCTCGCGCCGACGCGGAGCAGACCACACTTCGCGCTGACACCGACACGCATCGCGTCGTGCCCAGCGACCGGACATCCACGGACGAAGCGCAACCGGCAAGCACGACCACGCAGTCTCGCCGGGCACGCACGAGAGCCCCGAATCCGCGTAACCGCGGCTCCGGCAAGAGCGCACTGAAGCCCGCCAAAACCAGGTGAACCGCCACACACTGACCCGCCCATCCTTAAGCCTCAAGCCAGTGTTGCGCAGTGTTGGCTTCGCATCAACCAGTGTGGCTATCGATCGCGTCAGGGCAGCAGCGCGAACACGCGCTACTCTGCTTTCGTTCAAATCAACTGGCGACCAATGGCGCTCCGCAACGCCCGCGGACAGTTCTCTGGCCAGGGGCTGGCGCGCGCGGGTTCCCGGGATCTGCCCAATCTAAGCGCCTCACCGTCCGGAGACACCTGGATTGGCTAGTCAGATCAAGGGGGCCGAGGTACGCGAATCAACGTCGTACGAAGCTACTACCACTCCTCACTGCACGACCATGGGCCCGGGCCTCGCGAGAGGCAATCAGGTATCGCAGCAGAGCGGCTGTCTGGTCGCGGATCACGCGCTTCAGTAGTGCGAGGCGCTCAGTATTCACAGCGTCCCAGTTCAATCGGGCAAGCGCGCTCCGCGGAGCGCATTGAAATACGGTAAGTTGCCCCGTCAGCGTCAAGGTGCGAAGCACTGTCTCCTCGTCATTGGCCGGCCGCCCCAGCAGGCGACCGACAATGGCGGAAGTAACGACGGACATCCGTTTCTTCATACTCCGCTGGAAGATCTGAAAGCTTGCCGGCGGCCCTTCCCCGGATTGCAACCGGGCCATGAACAGACGCCACTCGGCGGCGTCCCCCTCGGTAAACAGGAATTCCGCCAGGCGCGCCTGGATTTCACAGAATGCTTCGATGAGCGCGGCATCGTCCGCCTCTTGCTCAAGAGCTTCCTCCGCACGCTCCGTCACCTCTGACATGTGCTCCCACATGCGCGCCACGATATGCTCCACACAGGCGAGATACACGCCCTCCTTGTTGTCAAAGTAATACTGCAGTGCTGGCGCATTGACGCCAGCGGCGGTGGCGATATCACGCGTCGATGCTCCCTCGAAACCCCGCTGCCCAAACATCTTCAGCGCGGCACCAACGATCCGGGCGCGCGTCTCCTCGCCCCGGGCATATCCGGTATCCACCGGATGTCGATGCCTGGCCGCCCCGGCCGTCGGATTCTTCGCGCCCGCCATCTAATTCCTGCATGTGATGAATTTACCGTCGCAAAAATATACCAGTTGACACATCTTTTCCAGATGGCAAACTTTTTCCAAGTGGAATATTATTGAGGCAGCAATTCTGTCAGGAAACTCCATGGACACCGTGGCGACCGTCGAGGCGAAGCCCGCGACCCAGATAAGCCGGCGGACGATGATGCTGTCCGCGGGCCTCTTATTGCTCCTCATCGCCGGGATCTGGGGAGTTCGCTGGTGGACGGTCGGCCGCTTCATCGAAAGCACGGACGATGCTTACCTCCAGGCCGACAGTGTCACGGTTGCGCCGAAGGTCTCCGGCTATGTGGCGGAGGTATACGTCACCGATAACCAGCCGGTCACGGCCGGGCAGCCCCTGGTCCGACTGGACAGCCGGCAGTACGAAGCCGTGCTCGAGCAGGCGAAAGCCACGATTGCCGCGCGTAAGGCGGACATAGAGCGTGCGGCGGCCGAGCTGCTCCAACAGAAAGCCAACATCGCGCAGGCACGTGCGCAGCTGCAAGGCGCCCGGGCAAGCGAGTCACACGCTATCGAGGAGGTGAAGCGTTACGAGCCGCTCGTGGCAAGTGGCGCGGAGCCGAACGAGCGTCTTGCCGATCTGCGTAATGCGCGCAACCAGGCTTCGGCCACCACTGCTGCGGATATCGCGGCGCTGGAGGCCGCCGAGCGACAGCCTGCCACCACACAGGCACAACTCGATCAGGCCCGTGCCCAGTTGGAAGCCGCGGAGGCGAGCCTGCGCCAGGCGCAACTCGATATGCAGGACACCGTGATACGCACGACAATCGCGGGCCGTGTAGGTGATCGCACAGTGCGTGTCGGACAGTACGCGCAGCCGGGCACACGGCTGATGACCATCGTGCCGGTGCAGGATATCTATCTGGAGGCGAACTTCAAAGAGACCCAGATCGGCCTGATGCGCCCCGGACAACCCGCGACAATCCACGTCGACGCCCTGCCGGGTAGCGACCTGCACGGAACGGTTGTCAGCTTCTCCCCTGGAACGGGCTCGCAGTTCGCATTGCTGCCACCCCAGAACGCGACCGGCAACTTCACCAAGATCGTGCAACGAGTGCCGGTACGAATCCGCGTCGATGCCAACCAGGAGACCCGTAACCTCCTCTTGCCAGGCCTGTCGGTCACCGTACGCGTGGATACTCGCAACGGCGCGGAGTCGGCAGAGCGCCTCGCACGCGAGAATGGTCGTGGCTGAGCAGGCATCCGGCGCGACGAGCCCCGCCTCCGCGCCCGCAAGATCTCCGGCGACCGACAGCGCACATCACAACGCTTCTGTAACCGACTGGATCGCAGTGGTCGGCGGCGCTCTCGGTGCGTTGATGGCGACGCTGGACATTTCAATCACCAACTCAGCCTTGCCGCAGATCCAGGGCGCGATCGGCGCCACCGGCACCGAGGGCACCTGGATCTCCACCGGCTACCTCATGTCGGAAATCGTCATGATCCCGCTGGCGGCGTGGCTGACGCGCGTTTTCGGGCTGCGCGCCTTCCTGTTGACCAACACCATACTGTTTACCGGATTCTCCATGTTGTGCGGCCTGTCGCACAGCCTGCCGCAAATGATCATCGGCCGCATCGGCCAGGGCTTCACCGGCGGCGCCATGATTCCGACCGCCCAGACCATCGTCAGGATGCGCCTGCCACCGCACCAGATGCCGATCGGGATGACGCTGTTCGGCCTGATCGTTCTCATCGGCCCGCTGCTCGGTCCGGTCATCGGCGGATGGCTGGCGGAAAACATCGACTGGAGCTGGTGCTTCTTCGTGAACGTGCCCGTTGGCGTGGCGCTGGTCATACTGCTGTACGTCGGCCTGCCGAAAAGCAAGATCGACTGGCACCAGTTCATCCACGCCGACTGGCTCGGCATACTCGGGCTATCCACCGGCCTGAGCTCACTGACAGTGGTGCTGGAGGAAGGCCAGCGGGAGAATTGGTTCGATTCACGCATGATCTTCTGGCTCAGCATCCTGGCCGTCGCGGGCATCGCGACTTTGATCGGGGCGCAGTTTGTAGCCAAACGCCCGGTCGTACGTCTCAAGCTCCTGGCGAACAAAAGCTACGCGAGCGTCATTCTGATAGTGTTGACGGCTGGCGCGGGACTCTACTGCGTGGCGTATCTGGTGCCGCAGTTTCTTGCCGGAATCGCCGGCTACAACGCCGAACAGTCCGGAGCGATCATGCTGCTGGTCGGCCTGCCCGCGTTCGCGATGATGCCTGTCCTGCCGCGGATGTTGTCGAAAGTGGATTCACGGCTGATGATCATCGTCGGCCTGTTGTTCTTTGCCGGAAGCTGCATGCTCGATATCACGCTGACCGCCCAGAGTGTCGGCCACGACTTCTACGCGTCGCAGATATGCCGCGGTATCGGCCAGATGCTGGTGTTGATGCCGCTGAACCAGATATCGATGTCCGCCGTCACGAGGGAAGAAGCTGGCGATGCGGCCGGGCTTTACAACATGGCGCGCAACCTGGGGGGTTCGGTCGGCCTCGCCCTCGTGGGCGTCTACATCGACCGCCGTAACGCTTTTCACGATGCCGTGATCCGCGACTCGGTCACGGCCAACTCCATTATCGGACAGGACCACCTGGCTACGACCTCGGCCGGCTTTCTGGCACAACATGGGGACCGGGCGTTCGCGCACATGCAGGCACTCGGCCAACTGGCGGGAGAGATTCAGCTGCAGGCATCGGTGATCACCTTTACCGAGACATTCTACATGCTTGGCGTAGCCCTGTTGCTCTGCATTCCGCTCGCTCTGTTTCTGAGAAAGCCAACGCAAGCGCCAGCGCCTGGCGGCGGTCATTAGAGCAGGAGCGTGCGGATGTCATATTGCTGGGTAATATTTCGCGCGGGCACGCTCGTAGCACTCAGCGCCGCAGTGCTCGCCGGCTGCAAGGTGGGCCCCGACTATCATGGACCTCCTGTAGCTGCTCCGAATGCGAGTAGCGCGAGCGCCTTCATTCGCGCCCCGACGGATGTCGCACCCAGCCCCCCTGCGGCCGCCGCATGGTGGGAGTCTTTGGGCGACCCTGAGTTGGACAAGTTGATCCAGGCCGCGCTGAAGCAAAGCCCTGACATCCATGCCGCTCAGGCACGTCTGCGACAGTCACGGGCGGGGCTGCGTCAGCAGCAACGCAACGAAGCCCCCAACGTTTCGGGGAGCGCAGCCTACCTGCATGCCCACCTGCCCAGCAGCCCTCTGAACCTCGGATCGGCCGACCTCTACAACCTTGCGTTCGATGCGACCTGGGAAGTCGATTTGTTCGGCGGCACCCGGCGCGCGATCGAGGCTGCTTCCGCCGAAGCCGAGGCAGTCGAGGCCGGCCTTGCCGACACCCATGTACAACTGTCGGCCGAAGTTGCACAGGCCTACATCGATCTGCGTGACCAACAGCAGCGCATTGCGCTCATTCGCCAGTCGGCGGAGCTCGAGGAGCAGATATTGACTCTGACCCAACAGCGCCGGGAGCAAGGCGTCGCCTCCGAGCTCGATGTGGAGCGAATCCGCACTCAGGTCGAGAACACGCGGCAGTCCATCATTCCGCTGGACGCGCAGATCACCGAGTCGTTGGACAGGCTGGCTGTCCTGACTGGAATGGAGCCCGGCGCGCTCGACGCCGAGCTGTCCACTGTGGGCACGCTGCCAAAGCTGCCCGAAACCGTCGCGGTAGGCGATCCAGCCGCGTTACTGAAACGACGTCCCGACATCCGGGCCGCCGAGTGGCATCTCGTATCGACCAACGCACAGATCGGCGAGCACGAAGCGAATTGGTTTCCGAAGCTGACCTTGCTGGGTGCGTTGGGGTTCAGCGCGACCAGCCCGGGACATCTGGTCCGGTCGAACAGCTTCCTGTGGGTGGGTGCCCCCCTCCTCCAATGGAACGCGCTGGACTTCGGCCGCACACGGGCTCAGGTCGATCAGGCCAGGGCCGGGTATGAAGAAGCGGAAGCCAAATACAAAACCACAGTGCTCAACGCTTTACAGGATGCGAACGTGGCACTATCCCGTTATGGGCATCAGCGCGACAACGTCATCAGCCTGCGCAACGTGGAAACGTCCGCCACCCGCGCGGCAGAGCTCACGAGGCAACGTTATCGCGCGGGAACGACTTCGGCGCTCGATTGGCTGGACGCGGAACGGACCCGTTTCTCGGCCGAGCAGAGCCGGATTGCGGGCGACGCCGAATTGATCAAGGATTACATTGCACTGCAAAAGAGCCTCGGACTGGGATGGCAGTCACAAACGGGCGGCTGAATCGTACTCAATCCGCTCTCTTGTCATGATTCCGCAACCATCCTGATATAAATCCTCCATGCCCGAATGGCGGTTCCATGACAAAGGCGACATTGAGAATGCACAGTTTCTTCGAGGCTCTGCGGATCCAGCGTTGGGACGACCATCGTTACTATCACCACAGCCGCGTCAATCAGTCGCTGCACCTGCTCAGCGCGCTGAGCTTCCTGACCGCTTACGCCGTGGTATTCACTGCTCCGGCACCGGCAGCCATGATCGGCTGGCTGGTGGCAATGGTCAGTCGTCAAGCCGGCCACTTCTTCTTCGAGCCCAAGGGCTACGACGAGGTCAACGAAGCCACCCACGAGCACAAGGAAGACATCAAGGTGGGGTATAACCTGCGCAGAAAGGTCATCCTGCTCGCCATCTGGGCACTGTCACCGTTCGCCCTCTGGCTGGATCCCACCTTTCTGGGAATGTTCCAGGCTCCGACCAACAGCGCTGAGTTCATCAATCACGTCGGCAAGCTGTGGCTTGCGATCGGCCTGGGTGGATTGTTGTTCAGGACAATCCACCTGATGTTCATCAAAGACGTTCAGACCGGCATCGTATGGCTTTCAAAGATCATCACGGATCCATTCCATGACGTCATGCTCTACTACAAAGCTCCGCTTTATGTGCTGCGCGGTGAGCTGATCGATCCCATGGAAGACGTTCGCATGGAAGCCGTGCGCCAACGCGCCTGAAACAGCTCCCTGAGAATCTGGCGGCGGATGGATTTGTTTGAGAGCGCGTGGCCGGGCCACCACCAGCCGTCTTTTTCCATCGCGCGCGCGGCCGCCACGAACCGCGCCGCGACGTTTGCAAAATCCGCTTCGGTGTAGTCGAGGCTGAATATCAGGCGGCCGGTCCCGACCCAGCTCAACGCCAGACCTTGGGCGCGTAGATAGTATTGAAGCATCCAGTTGTACCGGGACGGCCGCAGATATCCCACCGTCCAGATCGAAGAGAGGTTGGATACCTGCACCGGCAGGCTCTCGGCGCGCAGACGCTCGTTGAGTTCGCGTGCGCGCCGATTCCAGGTCTCTTCGAGGTTCTGATAGAGGGCTTGGATCGGTGCCGTATCCAGACGCTCGAGAAACTCGCACATCGCACCCATTACGTACGGATGAGAGTTGAACGTGCCGCGGGCAAAGCAGACGTCCGCCGGACGGTCTGTCCGGAATCGCTTCATCAGATCGGCACGGCCGCACAACACGCCGACCGGCAACCCTCCGCCCAGAGTCTTCCCGTAGGTGACCAGGTCGGCGCGGACGCCAAAATACTCCTGCGCACCTCCCGGAGCGAGACGGAACCCGACGAAGATCTCGTCGAGGATGAGCACGATGCCGCGTCGTGTACACACCTCACGCAGCTTCCGCAGCCACTCCGAATATGCGGCCCGATCGAAGTGCGCGCGCCGGCCGCTGTCGACGAGAGAGGAGTCACCCGGCGCGGCCGAGTTCGGATGCAGAGCTTGCAGCGGATTGACCAGCACGCAAGCGATATCGCGACGAGTGCGCAACACTCGCAGCGCGGCGTCGCTCATGTCGTTCAGGGTATAGGTGTCGCGAGCCGCCACGGGATTGCCTGCACCGGGTTGAACATCACCCCACCACCCGTGATAAGCGCCACAGAAGCGCACCAGGCAACGGCGTCCGGTGTGATATTGAGACAGGCGCACAGCCTGCATGATCGCTTCGGTGCCGGACATGTGGAAGGAGACTTCGTCCAGGCCCGAGATCTCCTTCAAGCGCTTCACGTTGTAACCGATGACGGGATGATAGGAGCCGAGCACCGGTCCCAGGTCTGCTACGCGCTCGCTGCCGCGGCGGATACATTCCTTGTAGAAGTCATACCCAAACAGGTTCACTCCGTACGATCCGGTCAGGTCGAAAAGGTGGTTGCCGTCGAGATCAGTTACCGTGCGCCCGCTCGAAGACTGCAGCAAGGAGCCGCCTTTGAGGTGCTGGCGTACGAAGCTGCTGAATTGGAACGGCACGCGGTAGCGCGAGGTGAACTGCAAGTCGGAGATCGAAGACTCGATCTCGCGAGTCTGTGCAGCGGTCTTGGCGAAACGCTGCGCGAATTCCGCGGCCAGTCGCATGAAGCCGTTACGGCGTGCAGCCGCGACGTCCTCCGGCGCGCCATCGGCCCGAAAAAAACGGTCCTCACCATACTCGTAAAACGGCACGAGCCGCGCCATGCGACGCGACCAACGGGCGTGGCCTGTGAGCGAGCGGTGTTTGGCAAGCGACAGCTCCAGGCGCGTCTTCAACTTCAGCAGCAGAAAGATCGCAGCGAGGGCCGCCAGTGGATAAACAATGTATGTGTAGCTCATAACTCTCCTCGGCTGCCACCGTATTGCAAATGAATGACAGCAGCATGAAATCACGGCCGGGCCAGCTCAAAAAAACGCTGGCAGCCCTGACTCAGCAGGAAGACCTGAATTTCCTGCTGACCAATCGCATCCCACGCCGCTGGCTGACCCTGTTCCTCGGCTGGTTCAGCAAGCTCGAGCAGCCCTTGATCCGGGACTTCAGCCTGTTCGTTTGGCGGATGTTCTCCGATCTGGATTTGAGCGAGGCCAGGCAGCGCCATTTCAAAAGCCTGCACGAGTGCTTCATACGGGAGCTGCGCGAGGGAGCGCGACCGCTGGACACCAGCCCGTCGGCCCTCGTGAGCCCCTGCGATGCCATTGTCGGTGCCTCCGGCACGATCACCGACGGCTGCCTCCTGCAGGCGAAAGGTTTCCCCTACACGCTCGAGGATTTTCTGGTCGCCGACCCGGATCTGATCCCCCAGTACCAGGGTGGCTCATACGTCACACTGCGTCTGACGTCGAGTATGTATCACCGCTTCCACGCCCCCTATGACTGCCGTGTCGAGCGGGTAACCTACATCTCGGGAGACACGTGGAATGTGAATCCGATCGCACTGAAACGGATCGAGCAGTTGTTCTGCAAGAACGAGCGTGCCGTGATCCGCTGCAGGCTCAATCCGTCGGGCCACCTCATCACACTGGTGCCGGTGGCGGCAATTCTGGTCGCGAGCATACGCCTGCGTTTTCTGGATGTCCTCTTGCATCTCAAATACCGGGGACCGAATGTCATCCCCTGCGACGCGAGTTTCAGCAAGGGCGAGGAGTTGGGCTGGTTTCAGCACGGCTCGACGATCATCGTGCTGGCGCCCCCGGGGATCTCTCTGGATGAGCAGTGGCACGAGGGCCGGCGGATCAAGATGGGCCAGGCGCTATTGACTCTGGATTGATCTGACTGAGAGTCTGCCCGGGCCGCGCAGGCTGCGGCGCTTTCAGCAGCCCGCCCAGGGAGCAACCCAACGTTCACTGGCTTCCCACAGCGCCTCTTGCATCCTGACATCGTTCGCGAGCGCCGACGCTGCCTGCTCCTGCTGGTGCTCATCGAAATAACCGCCGCTGACTCCGGAAACGTCTTTTGACAAAGCCAGGTACAACGTGGTGCGCGCTCCACGCTCCGCGTCGATGATGTTCGGGCTCAGGACAGGCTTGATGAGCCGCAGCCAGCGAGGCAGAAGATTCGTCGCCACGACTCCCGGATGCAGGCAGTTGGCGGTCACGTGCGAGGATTGCGCCGCCAGCCGGCGGCTGAGAGCGAACGTATGCATCACATTCGCGAGCTTCGATTGCGCGTAAGCGGCCGTGCCCTTGTAGCGCGCCCGGGGATCGGCGACGCCGGCCAGATCGAGCTTCCCTCGATAATGCGCTCGCGAAGCGACATTGATGATCCGACCATCATCAGCCATACGGTCCAACAGCAGTCTGGTCAGTAGAAACGGCCCCAGATGGTTGGTCGCAAAAGTCAGCTCGAAACCGTCCACGGACATACGGCGCCAGGTCGATACCATCCCCGCGTTGTTGATCAGCCAGCCGATCCGGCCGAAATCACGCCGAACCGCCAGCGCGCTCTCGCGCACCGAGGCCAGGCTTGCCAGATCACAATGCACGCTATGCACGTCGGCTTGTGGGATCTGAGCCACGATCGCCTCGCGTACTCGGGCGGCAGCCTCCAGATCGCGACACAACATGACCACCGTGAGCCCTGCTCTGGCGAGCTCGCGGCTGGTCACGAAGCCGATGCCGTGCGTGGTACCCGTAATGACTACGACGCCCTTCATAGGGCGGATTGTGCCGGTCCAGCGGTAAAGGCGCCAGCTTCAGGCCACGCTCGCTACGCATCCATCAACGGCGGGAGCCTGTCCGAGTAATGATCGCCGTTACGAGGGCGACCCTGGCGAGCATATTTTTTGCGATCGTTTCGCGCGCATAGCACGGACTATGTAAGCGAAAGGATCGCAAAAAAGATGCCGCCAGGGGCGGCCGCAGTAGGCGATGATTACTCGGACAGGCTCCTAACCGCGAGCCGACGAGGCTCCGCCAACACCTGCACCCAATACAACGCATGCTTCGAATCCCGGCTGGCCGCATACCCCACCCCCATCTCCGCAAACCGCGGATCCATGATGTTCTCGCAGTGTCCAGGACTATCAAGCCATCCCTGCACCACTTCATCCACCGTCTTCGGCCCATAAGCAATGTTTTCCCCCACCAGCTTCTCTTGATACCCAGTGGCCCGAACGCGATCAGACGGTGACTTCCCCTGCAGATCCTGATGCTCGAAATAGTTATGCTCGGCCATATCGCTCGCATGCCCGAATGCAACTCCCGAAAGCGTACCCGATAACGTCACAGGCGGCGCCGGCCCAAACAACTCGCCTCCACAACGAGTCCCAAGAGCCCGCACGTTGTTCACAAGCTGCAGCGCTCGAGTAGCGAGAATCGGCGACAGGGGTGCGGCCTTCGCCACCCTGACAGGCGCCGGTGTTGGAACCGCCGCCTCCTCCGGCAATGCCGACTGCGGCGTCGTTTCCGCATCGCGCCGTGCGAGCCCCCGCCCGCCTGAGGCAGCTTCGGGACTGCTGGCGGCAGACAGCTCGTGCTCCGTCGCCAGCACGATCCAGGCATCGAATCCGCGGCGGTAGAGCCCCATTTCGTGCAGCTCACTGTTCGCCAGCGTGCGGCATCCAGAACGCTTCAGTAGCTGGAGCATCTCCTCGTCGGGACCGCGAACATGTACCCCCGCTGCCGAGACCGCGCGATAACCGCTACGCTCCAAGGCTGCCGACAACGTACCCCCGTTCGCCCACTCCTCGGCACTCCGGTCCAGCACTCCATTGTGATGAAGGGGCTGGGCTTCGGGGAGCACGCCACCGCAACCCCCTTCCCGTAATGCCCTCACCGCGAACAGCACATCCGCTCGGCTCGGGCTTGCCGCAAGCAAGGCGAACGAGAGTGCACTCCCCCATAACAGGCCGCGGAACAGGCAATTCATCTGCAGATCTCCCTGGCCAGGATGCGCTCAGCCTCGGAACGCGCTGGCTTCGCATCGGATGACCACACGAGCGAATGCGATCGTCTGTTTAACAGAAGCGACAATCCGTCCCCAAAAGTTCAGCAGAGCACTGCTCCAGCTTGCTAATGTCTGCGCCAGAGACGGCACTGCATCAAAAATCAAGGAATCGACATGCGATATTGGGGGATCGCGGCCAAGGCAGCCGCCCTTGCCTGTCTATTGCATTGCCTTGGCGGTATGGCGGCGGAGGATGCAGGAACCCGCCTGTTACGGCAGCCTGCGATCTCCAAAGACCATCTTGCCTTCGTCTACGCAGGGGATATCTGGGTGAGCGATCGCGATGGCCAGCACCCGATCCGGCTTACGACACACCCAGCCTCCGAATACGCGCCTCATTTTTCTCCGGACGGCAGTTGGATCGCCTTCTCCGCGAGCTACGACAACAACACCGACGTATACGTGATTCCGGTGGAGGGAGGCCAGCCGAGGCGCCTGACATGGCACCCATCGGCGGACATGGTTACCGGATGGAGCCCGGACGGCAAGCGCGTGCTGTTCGAATCCGATCGCGAGGTCTCCAACAGCAGGAGCGGCCAACTCTACGAAGTGCCGCTGGCAGGTGGCTATGAGCACAAGGTCATGCAGGCAGTCGCCGTCGAAGGCGTCTGGTCGCCGGATGGCAAAAGGCTCGCCTACCGTCCCTACACGTTAGCCTACACCGGCAACAACGGATGGCGCCAACATCGCGGAGGCGACACGCCCCCGATCTGGATCATCGATCCCAGCAGCGGCGCGCTCGAGAAGATTCCACATGTGAACGCCTCTGACAAAAACCCCATGTGGATCGGCTCCGACGTGGCCTTCATTTCCGATCGCAACGACAATGCGGCCAATCTCTTTCTTTATGACGGGCAGACACGCGCGGTGCGCCAGCTGACCCATGAAACCGAATGGGACGTCCGCAACGCTGGTGCATACGGGCGCACTATCGTGTTCGAAACCGGCGGGCTGCTGAAATCCCTCGATCTGGACAGCGGGCAGATCCGGCCAATACCGATCCATCTGGCTGCCCAGGCGATTCAGGCGCGGCCGCAATGGAAAGACGCCGTCAAGAACATCACCTCCGCACAGCTTTCCCCGACCGGCAAGCGAGTCCTCGTCACGGCACGCGGCGATGTGTTCAGTGTTCCGGTCAAAGACGGGGTGGTGCGCAACCTGACTGCAACATCAGGCGTGCGGGAAGCCGATGCCTGTTGGAGCAACGACGGCCAGCAGATTGCCTATCTGAGCGACGATGGCGGATCCCAGGCTCTGCTGACACGGGATGCGCTCGGGCTGCAAAAGCCCGTGCGTCACGCCCTGGTGCCCGCCCCGGGCCGCGCGCCTGCGGCTGCGAGTTATTTCACACTGTTGCGGTGGTCGCCGGACGAGCGGCGCATCCTTTTCGAGGACAACCATCTCCATCTCTACGCTCTCGACCTGAGAACGGACGTCATCACCCTTGTCGATACCAGCAAGCGACGCGACACACTCGAGACCGCGTTCTCGCCCGACGGCCAGTGGATCGCCTATACCGTCACCGGTGCAAACTACTTCAGCCAGATAAGGCTTTACAGCTTTGCCACCGGGCACAGCACAGACCTGGCCGATCGTTTCGTTCAGACTGACAACCCCGTGTTCGGCGGCGACAATCTTCTGTACTTCACAGCGTCGATCGACTCCGGACCGTCAAGCAGCCCTCTGGACATGTCCACTCAGGAGCGACCGCTGCGCAAGGCCATCTTCGCGGCTGTGCTTGCCGCTGATGGCCATTCCCCGTTGCCGCCGAAGAGCGGCGACGAGGAGCTACCCGCGAAGAGCAAGAGCAACCAGGCGCCGGATGAGAAGCAAGCCTGGGAAAGCCAGAGAGAGGCTTACGCGTCTGGTCGACACGAAGCCGACAGGCCTGTGGGACCGGGACCAGGCAAGGACTCCAGGCCAGGCCAACCCGGCTCAATCCTCACGCCCACCCGCATCGACCTGGAAGGGCTGTCGCAGCGCTTTGTGCCGATTCCCGTCGCCGAACGCAACTATACCGGGCTGATCGCCGCCGCCGATGGCTCTCTGTTTTATCTCGCCAGAAGACAACCCGGCTCCAGCATGGAGCCCCCGCCAGGGACGCACGGCGCCGACGCAGACCTCTACCGATACAACTTCGAGGATCGCACCGAGAAGCAGCTCCGTTCGGCGGTGGCCGACATCAGCTCCAACCGCGATCGGAACAAGTTGTTGCTCGGGCTGGGCGAGTCCCGGTTCGAAGTCGCCGATGCCAACGAGAGACTCGATGCCAAGCCGCTCGAGCTGAGCGGGCTGCGCATGCTCATCGATCCGCGTCAGGAATGGCAGCAGATCTTCGACGAAGTCTGGCGGATGGAGCGCGCCTACTTTTACGATCCTGACATGCATGGACTCGACTGGCGCGCGGTGCGCGCCCGTTACGAGCCGCTGCTCCCATTCGTGCAGCGGCGTGAGGATCTGAACGAGTTGCTGGTAGAAATGATCGGTGAGATGCAGGTGGGCCACAACCGTACCGGCGGCGGCGACATCCATCAGGAGCGTCCCACGGGCATAGGCCTGCTCGGCGCCGACATCAGCGTCGACAAGGGACTCTACCGCATCACGAAGATCTACCGCGGCGATCGTTGGAACCCCTTCCTGGTGGCCCCGCTGACGGTCCCCGGCGTGAACGTCAACGAAGGTGACTACATCCTTGCTATCAACGGGCACGCCCTCGATGCCACCGTGAGCGTCTTCTCTCTGCTCGAAAACACGGTCGACCAACAGGTAGCGCTCACTGTGAGTCACGACGGCAGTACGCAGGCCGCCCGGACCGTTACCGTGATTCCGATCGGCAGTGAGACAGGGCTGCGCCAGTGGGACTGGGTGGCGCGCAACCAGGAATATGTGGACCGCAAGAGTGGCGGGAGGGTGGGTTACGTCTACCTGCCCGATACAGCCGGCAATGGCTATGCCTTTTTCAACAGGATGTTCTTCGCCCAGAGCGACCGCGACGCCCTGATCATCGATGACCGGCGCAACAGCGGCGGCCAGGCGGCCGACTACATACTGGATGTGCTGGGCCGCAAGTATCTGTCGGGCTGGAAGGACCGCGACGGCCTGGTATTCAACACTCCGGCCGGCGCGATCTACGGCCCCAAGGTGATGTTGATCGACCAGGACGCGGGCTCCGGCGGTGACTATCTTCCCTTCAGCTTTCGTGCCCTCGGTCTCGGCAAGCTCATCGGCACCCGAACCTGGGGTGGCTTGATCGGCTCTGCCACGAATCCGCCGCTGATCGACGGAGGATCCATGAGCGTGCCCTTCTTCCGCATGTTCACACCTTCCGGCGAGTGGCGAGTGGAGAACGAGGGGGTCGCACCCGACCTGGAGGTGGAGCTCGACCCCGCGGCCGTAAACCAGGGAAGGGACAATCAACTCGACACCGCTCTTGCCGTTGTCCTCGAGCAGCTCAAGACCGCCAGGACATTGCCGTTGAAAGCCGCACCGCCCTACCCTACCCAAGTGGGCAAGTAGACGACTGCTCCAGGCCCAGCGCCCCTCACCCCCTCGCCGCCTCCAGCTCTGCAGCCAAGACGCGCACCAGCTCGCCGGCCGGCAACTCGCGCGTCAGTGGCGCTCCCTGCCCCGCCCATTGCGCTCCGTAACCGAACTCCGATTTCGCCTTGGCCGCGACATGAAGCAACTTTCCCGCATCGTACGCAATGGGATAGGAAGGAATGTCCGACCGGGATACTGACTCGCCCAACCGGGTGAAGCGATTCGGGAGGCAGCGGGCCGGGCGCCCCGAGATCGCAGCGGTCATGGTAGTGTGAAACACCGCATCGCTCTTGAGAGCAGCTCGATAACCTTCGTCGGCGGATGACTCCGGACAAGCGACGAACGCTGTTCCAAGCAAGGCAGCGACCGCACCCAGGCGCAGTGCCGCGGCAATGCCTGCTCCATCCATGATGCCGCCCGCGGCAATGATCGGAACGTTCAGCTCGCGAACCAGAACTCTCGTCAGCGCGAGTGTTCCGAGGCAATCGTCACGCGACGCCGGATCGAATACCCCACGATGGCCACCCGCCTCATAACCTTGCGCGATCACCGCGTCCATTCCGGCTTCGGCGAGAAGCCTGGCCTCCTCGAGATTCGTGGCAGAGCCGATCAGCACGCTGCCAGCCTTGCGCAGCGCCTGTATGCGCTCAGCCGACGGCAAGCCGAAATGGAAGCTGACGACCTCCGGCCTACACTCCAGTAGCAACTCCAGCATGGCGTCATCGTCAACGAAGCTCCTGTAGATTTCCTGGAGGGCGACCGGGGGCGTAGCTCCGATGCGCTCAAAATGCGGCCGCAGGCGCTCGATCCAGGCCGCTTCAATGGCCGGATTCGCTTTCGCCGGAGCATGACAAAACACGTTGATGTTTAGCGCGCGGTCGGTGAGCTCGCGCGCCGCGCGGATCATCTTCCGTGCCCCCTCGGCATTGGTCGCCCCAACTCCCATGGACCCCAGAGCACCGGCGTTTGCCGCGGCCGCCGCCATCGAGGGCGTCGAGACGCCGGCCATCGGTGCCTGAATGATGGGAAACTCGAGCTGCAAGCGTCGCAGCAGGTCACGTCCGGGATCTTGTGTCATGGCGTTGTCCAGTGGCTTACCTTGGACATGGTAAGCCGGCATCAGTCTGGGCAAAAGCACCGGGTCCGGCCGAGTCTCCGGTTGGCGGGTGTCTTGCGCCCCGGCGTCGGAGAAATTACCCCCTACTCTCTTACCTTGAGAATGAGAAACACACTCCCCACCACCAACAACGATGCAAACAGCATTCGCGTCGTGACTTCCTCACCCGCCACGAAATATCCCAATGCCACGGCGACGAGCGGATTGACATAGGCATGGCTGGCGACCCGGGTCGCCGGCATGCGGGCCAGAAGCCACACATAGGCGGTAAACCCGATGAGCGAGCCGCCGACGATCAGATACAACAGCGCCAGACCCGCACGCATGGGGACATGCGGAAGCGGCGGCACCTCGCCCACAATGAGCGACAGCCCCAGCAAGACCGCGCCACCCAGCATCATCTCCGCTCCGGCCGCGAGCGGCACGGAGCCGGGCAGTGCCAGCGAGCGGGTCAATACCGCGCCGAGGGTCCAAGCGACGCTGCCGGCCAGGATCACCAGACAAGGAAAGACACCGAAAGAGCGGCCGGTGTCATTCAGGAGCAGCAAAGCGATCCCACAAAACCCAAGCACCACCGCGGCCAGCATTTGCCAGCGAAACCGCTGCCGACGGAAGACAAAGACCTCCAGGATCATCGCGACGATGGGCAGCGTTGCCTCGATCACCGCGGTAACGCCCGACGGCACATACTGCTCGGCCCAGAACAGCGGGCCATACGTCAGCACGAACATGAAGACGGCAATGACTGTGATCCCGCGCCACTGCCCCGCTGACGGAGCCGGCTCTCCCCTCAGGCGCAGAAACGAGTAGAGCAGACTTCCTGCCGTGAAGAATCGCAAACCCGCGGTGAACAAGGGCGGAATCTCCAGTACCGCGACGCGGATGGCGAGGAATGTCGCGCCCCATAGGAAATACACGGCAAAAAACGCCAGCAACACCCGCACATCGAGAGCACGAGCCCCGCTGCGCGGCAGCTTCGTTATGGTCCGTGACGCCTCCACCTCACTCACCCACCGCGGCGGCGCAGCTCAGAAAGCGCCTCACCGAACCGTTGAATCTCCGCCGCCGTGTTGTAATGGACCAATGAGACGCGAACGACTCCTGACTCGACGGGAACACCCAGGCGCCTCATGAGACGAGGCGCATACATATGACCGTCCCGGATTGCAATGTCCGCGCGCGCCAGACTCTCCGTTACCGCTCGAGGAGAGATACCGGGCAAGTTGAAGCAGAACGTCGGTACGCGCTCTGCAACGCGCGCGTCATCGTCAATGCCATATATCTGCGCGCCGCACTCGCGAAGAACCCGTCCGAGCTCGACTGAAAGAGTCTGTTCATAGGCTTGAATGGAATTCATCGCATATCGCGCATCCGCCCGCAGAGAATGCGCGTCCGGAGCACCGCTCAATCCCGCAAGCGCTCGCCCGAGCTGTGCGAGATAGTGGACGGCCGCGTCCATCCCGGCCACATGCTCATAGATGAATGTGCCGGCCTCGATCTTGCCCGGCGGCTCATCCGGAATGAATTCCTCGCGAAACGTGGGGAGCCTGACCAACAGGTCATAGCGGCCCCACATGAAACCCATGTGGGGAGCAAAGATCTTATAGCCAGAGCAAACGAGATAGTCGCAATCGAACGCCTGCACATCGATCGGACCATGCGGACCGTAATGCACGGCATCGAGGAAGACCTCCGCACCGGCCGCATGCGCCAGATCCGCTACCGCGCGCACGTCCACGATAGAGCCGAGCGCGTTGGAAGCGAGCGTGCAAGCAACCAAACGCGTTCGGGAGGATAGCAGCCCGTTCAGATCCTCAGGGTGCAAGCGACCATCGGCGCGCATCCTCCACCAGACAAACTTCGCGCCCATCCTCTCCAGGGCGAGCCATGTCTCGACATTGGCGGCGTGATCGAGGTCGGTAAGGATGATTTCATTCCGTTCCTGCAGGGTAAGGCCGACTGCGAGGCTGATTGTCCGAATGAAAGATGTGGAGTTCATCCCGAACGCGATTTCCTCCGCACGCCGCGCGTTGATGAAAGCCGCCACTGTGTTGCGCGCGTCGGCTATGGCCGCATCGACTGCAATACTCTGCTTGTACCGTCCACCCCGCTGCACGTTGTGCTCGATGAGATGCCGGTTCACGGCTTCCAACACAACGCTGGGCACCTGCGCGCCCGCGGCGTTATCGAAGAACACAAATTCGCCGGCGCGCTCCAGCGCAGGAAACTGCGCACGCACCCTCTCTACGGGGAACGTCTCGGCAGCGTCTGCGATGCGGGTATTCATCATTGTGCTTCCGAATGTCCGTACTCGAACGGAGGGTGACTATGACGGCTCGTTATTTCGACTGTCAATCATTGCTCCGGGCATTGGGGCACTGAGGCGCGCAAAGCGCGCGATTCTGATCTCCGTAGCCAGGGCAACAGATGGACGGCGCGCTTGGTTACACTATGCGCCCGGCGTAATACGGAGCTCTCGCGGAAGCGATGATGGCAATCGTTCTTCTGTCCCTGGTCGTCTGGCTGTATCTCGTCTTCGCGCACGGCCGCTTCTGGAGCTCCACTCCGGAACTGCCTCCGGCATTGCCATCGGAGCTCCCCGACGTGGACATCATCATCCCTGCGCGCGACGAAGCGCCAACCATCGGCCCAGTGATCGCCTCGCTTCTCGCGCAGGACTACGCGGGCCGATTTCGCATCATACTGGTTGATGACAACTCGACTGACGGCACGGCTGCCTGTGCGGGCGCAGCGCCCAATCTGGCCGTCATCAGCGGACGACCCAAGCCAGAAGGCTGGTCCGGAAAATTATGGGCGCTGAGCCAAGGCATCGCCGCAAGCAGCGCACCCGTGTTGTTGTTCTGTGACGCCGACATCGTCCACGACCCGCGACACCTCTCGTCGCTGGTGGCTCGCTTGCACCACCCGTGCGCGAACGGGCAGCCTCTCGGCATGGTAAGCGAGATGGTACGGTTGAACTGCACGAGTATCGCTGAGAGAGCGTTGGTGCCCGCCTTCGTCTATTTCTTCCAGATGCTCTATCCATTTGCTCGCGTCAACGATCCACGATCGAGGGTAGCGGCGGCGGCGGGAGGTACGGTGCTCATCCGACGCGAGGCCTTGGACCGGATCGGCGGTATCGTGTCCATCAGGGACGCTCTGATTGACGACGTCACACTGGCCAAAGCGGTCAAAGGAGCAAACTTCCCCGTCTATCTCGGTCACTCCGGTCTCGCCACTTCCATACGCCCGTATCCAGGATGGAACGATCTGTGGCAGATGATCTCGCGCACGGCGTTCACTCAGCTACGCTACTCGGCACTACTGCTTCTGCTTACGCTGCTGGGCCTCACGCTCGTCTGGCTGGTACCCGCGTGGGCCATTCTGTTTGCGCACGGCTGGGCAGAGCTTGCCGGGCTGGCCGCGTTCGTGCTTGCCGCTCTGAGCTACATGCCCACTTTGGTGCGTTATAGACGCAACCTCCTCTGGTCGCTCGCTTTACCCTTGATAGCGACCTTCTACATGGCCGCCACGCTTGGCTCGGCACTCAACTACTGGTTGGGCCGGGGCGCGCGCTGGAAGAGCCGCGCGTACGGGACCTGACCCGCATACTGCCGCGCATTCGGGTACGGCCATTGCTCACTCCGCGCTCGCTCGCGGCGAACCTCACATCTTAGGCTGGGACCCACCCGCCATCGTCGCTGCACGGGACGGGCATGCGTGAGAGCCAGCAAGAGATATTGAACATGGAGGCCGGGACCTCGGGCCGACTGCCGGAGCTCGCCTTGCGTGGCGGGGTGCCGACCCTGGCGCGAATCGCGTGGGCCGGCGGCATCGTTCTGGCAGCCGCCTACTGTGTACTGCTCCTGGTATTGTCGCCGCTCCCCATACAGGACCTGCCAGGCCACCTCGCCCGCGCGGACGCGATGAGCGACCTCATTTTTCACGGCGGAGGACGCTTCGCGGGAATGTACCAGTTTCATCTGCTGTGGATTCCATACTTGCTCGGAGACCTCATTCTTGCCGCGGCGGTGAATCTGTTGGGTCTGACGGGCGGCGCCGCCTTCTGGGTTCTGTTGGTTTTTCTATCATTCCCCTGCGCAGCGCTTTTCTACATGCGAGTGCGCGGTATCGAAGCCAACGGGCGCACGCTGATGTTGCTGCTCACCCTTTATCTTGCGACCGACTGGTTCTTTCTCATGGGCTTTTTGAGCTTCCAGATATCGGTGGGCATGTTGATAGCGACGCTGGGAGTCGCGGAACTGCTGCGCCAAAGATGGTCATATCAGCTCTTCGCGCTCTACATCGGGGCGGTCGTGCTCGACTACCTCATGCATCTTGCGCCGGTCGTATTTCTGGCGGGAGCCTTGGCCATCACCGCGCTGGTGCGGCTTTTCATGCGCACCACCCGCCTGCGAGTGGAGACCGCTCTCTTCCTTCCGGTGCTCGTGGCACTCTCGTGGCATTTCGCGGCCGCCAACTCCTATCGCGAGCCGGGTGACCCGATCACCAGTCCATTCTTCTGGGGTACCTGGGGAAGCAAGTTCGCCCGAATCGGTAGCCAGTTCTTTCATTTCACGCCGCGAGTGGATGTGCTACTGGTGCTGTTGTTCGCGGCTTCCCTGCTCATCTGGGCAGGGATTCCTCGCCTGCGTGATCTGCGCCGGCCGCTGGTGGTGGAAATGTTGGTCCTCAGTGGCGCCTTTGTCGCGATGTTCTTCGTATTGCCGCTGGGCTACTCGGACGCCTACTACGTCGACACCCGCCCGTTACCGTTCGCGAGCTTCTTCTTCATCTGCGCCTCCTTGGCGCTACCACGGCCGAGTCCGGCGATTCGCGCGAAGCGCGAGCCCATTGCACTGCTTTTGGCCACCGTGCTGGCGGTCGGTAATATCGCGTACCTGACACATCACTTCCTGGCCGAGCGCGCCTGGACCACCGAATACCGATCCCTCGTCGCTCACCTCCCGCTCCACGCGCGCGTCCTGCCTATATACACCTATGGAGGTGAGGGCGCAGTCGTGCCGCTCTACCATACAAGCAGCTATCTCAGCACAGACCGGGCGGCTATCGAGCCCTACGTGTTCGCCGCGGATAACGGGAACCCGATGAAGTACTTCCGCTATACGCATCTGCCCTACGATCCACCCGAAGACTGGTACGGCAAGATTCCGCGGCCGCAGCTCGACTGGCAGAGCGTCGCACGCGACTACGACTTTCTCCTGATCACCAAGCCGTATGATCGCGGCGTTCTCGGCGTGACCACCAGGCCGGTGGCGGACAATTCAACAGCGACTCTGCTCGCGATCGTCAAATGACTCGACGCCCTGGACGAATCATCCGCGCACGCTTTGCGCGTACACCTCGGGCTTGAAGCCCACCAGGATCTTCGCCCCCATCTCCAACACCGGACGCTTGATCATCGAGGGCTGCTCGAGCATCAGTGCAATCGCCTTGCGCTCGGTCAAGCCCGCTTTGCGCTCCTCAGGCAACTTTCGAAACGTGGTGCCGGCACGATTGAGCAACGTTTCCCACCCTACCTGCGCAGCCCAGCGATCGAGGGTAGCGGCATCGATTCCGGAAACCTTGTAATCGTGAAAATCGTAGCGCACCGCGTGGCTGTCGAGCCACGTCCGCGCCTTCTTCATGGTGTCGCAGCTCTTGATGCCGTAAAGAGTGATGGTCAAAGTTGCATACTCGCTCAGGGAGAGTTGGGCGCGGCCTGGTAGTCATAGCCGAGCCGGTAGAAATAGTGCCGGATGATATGGCCGTCGCGCGCCAGGGTGGCCTCCCTGATCGGCTCCAGCCGGGGGAGCCGAGCATGGATCTCCGGCTTGTCGAGATCCCTGGGGTTCCAACCGACCAGCAGAACGTTCCGCCCTCGCGCGGCCTGCGCCGGAACCCAACGCTCGTACATCAGGCCGATGCCGCCAAACAGGGCATCGCTCGAAGTTGCATTCCCATCGCGCCTCGGGCCAGGCGCATAAAAGGCCAGCTCGCTGGCAGTCTCGTAGCGATCGAGGCCTGCGATGAGGGGCTCAGCGCCCGTTCTGCGCCATACATCGTCCTCGACGGCCCCCACCTGCTCACCGAGCCTGCGCCAGCCGACCGGCACGAGCTCCATGTGAGTGCTGTAGCCCACTCCGGGCAGGCCCAACACGAAGTAATGCATAGCGGTTCCGTAGATGAGGAAAAGGATGACCAACGTGGACACCCATCCGGTACGGCCCCAGCCACCTCTCCCGGTGGCAGTAGCCCCTTCACGTCGCGAAACCGCAGCGGAGGCCAACAGGGGCACGGCCGCGACCCACGATGCGCCGGTCCAATCGAACTTGACCTCATGGCGCAAGCTGAAAGCGAAGAACACCGCCAGCGGCGTCAGGATGCACAACAGCAGAAAGCGTCGACCGCGGCGGCCCTGCGCCCCATAGGTGTCCGGAGGCCCGGGATCGCTGCCCCAGAATATCCGGCCCAGGCTCACCAGGCCCACCGGAGTGAGCAATATCAACACTGAAAGGAACAGCCGGTGAAGTGAGAATCGCGGCGCCTCCGCCAGGCGGCGCGAAGTTTGAAACGCGAAAGACGCCCAGTCATGGGTGGCGTTCCAGTAGATCACCGGCGAGAAGACGAGCACCGCCAGCACACCAGCGGCATAGGGCAGCCAATGTCGCAGCCAGTGTCTCGACTGCGCATCCCAGATCATGAACAGCAACATCGCCGGAACGAGCATGGCGATGGTGTATTTCGATAGAAGCCCCAGCCCCAACGACAATCCGGCCGGCCACCACGCCGAGGCCCGGCCCGCCAGGAGCGCGCGCTGCAGGTAATAGACAGAGGCAGCCCAGGCAGCCGTAAGCGGCGCGTCAGGCGTCATCAGGATGCCGGAAAAGAAGAAAAAAGGCATGAGCTGCATCAGAACCAGCGCCATCAGAGCACTCGCCTCATCGAACAGCTCGCGCGTCAGCCTATAGACAAAGAACGAGGCAACCACCCCCGAGCACATCGCGCCGATGCGAATACCAAACTCGGTGTTACCGAACACAGCGGTGCCCAACCCGATGAGCCACGCCACCATGGGGGGATGATCGAGATACCCGATGTCGAGATGCCGTGAATAATTCCAGTAATACGCCTCCTCCGGCAGGAGCTCTACCTGACTGCTATAGATCAGCCGCAGCAGTACCGCGCATCCAGCCAGTCCGAGAGCGAGTGTGCGCCAGCGGGCGCCAGCGCCGAATGTCCAGCGGTCGCTCCCCATGCATAGTGAGTAGCCCGCTTGCATCACGGCTGCCGCCGACACCGCGCCAAACACGATGGCCCATCGCGCTGGTAGACCCCATCCCATCAGCAGAGACAGTACGCCGGCACGGAGCAACAAAGCGGCAAGCGCGACCAGCACCAGACGGCCGTACAGTCGCGGATCTTGTTTCCCCCAGAAAGCAGAGCTGACCACGGCGGCACATCCGAAACTGGCGATGTGCGCCAGGCTTACGGACGTACCGTGACCGATGGCCGCGATAAAGATGAGCGCGTCTACCAGGGGACTCAGCGCGGTTGCGACAGCCAGGCGCGCTGGACGCCGCGCTGTCACACCGGACTCAAGTGCTTCTGCGAGCCCAAGCGGATCTTTCAATGACTCGTCTTCCGGAAATTGATGGATAGAGCAGCCCGCGAACGGACCGGCGGCCTCAGGGCTCTTCAAAGTGGCGCGGCGGATGATGAACCACGCCGGCCGGGCAGTTCAACCACAGGTCGGGCAACCAGCGCGGCAACTTGCGGGCACTGAGGGCGGATGGGATATTCCGTGCTCGCGCGCACGGCCCGCCCGGCGGGGCGGCGCGAACGATCGCGCGTTATATCATTTTGAATATAGCGACGCAACGGTGCGCGTACACCCATAACAACGATGGTGTTGGTGGAGCGGAAATCAGCATGAGCTCATCTTCGACAGGCAAGCGTGTTGGAATCGTCATCGGCGTCATTGTGGTGATCGGCCTGGCAGTACTCGCCTGGGCGGCGATTCGCCCGGGGCCGCTGGCCTTCGCCGGCGACAAGACAGTGGCGCTGTCCGCATACAGCGGCCATCCAACCGGAGTTCCGGCGGACTTCAACTCCTCCGATCCTCTGGCACGGGGCAAGTATCTGGCCGAGGCTGCCGACTGCATGGCGTGCCATACCACCGAAGGAGGCCAGCCGTTCGCGGGCGGCCGGGCATTCGAGACCCAGTTCGGCACATTGTACTCACCCAACATCACGCCGGATGCCGAGACCGGTATTGGAAGCTGGAGCGACGCCGATTTCCTGAAAGCCATGCACGAAGGTGTCGGCAAAGGCGGAGTGCGCCTGTATCCCGCCTTCCCGTATGCCGCGTATACCTATCTCACCGACGAGGACGTGCTCGCCATCAAGGCCTATCTGTTCAGCCAGCCCGCGGTGAAGAGCAACGCGCCCGTGAACCAGCTGAGATTTCCGTTCGACCAACGCTGGCTGATGGGGATCTGGGCGGCAATGTATGATCCAAACTCACGCTTTCAGCCGCATTCCGATCGGAGCCCGGAATGGAACCGCGGGGCCTATCTGGTCGAAGCGCTGGGCCACTGCGGCGAATGCCACACACCGCGCACACCGCTGCAGTCGCTCGACAACCGCCGCAAGTTCGCCGGTGGCGAATCGGAGGGCTGGCGTGCCTACAACCTCTCGAGCGACAAAGAATCCGGGATCGGCACCTGGAGTGAAGAGGATCTGGTGCATTACCTGAGCACCGGACACTCGCTGGACCGCGGCTCGGCATTCGGACCGATGGCGGAGGCGGTCCATTTGAGCTTCGCGAAAATGACGCCCTCCGACGTCAAAGCGATCGCCACCTACGTGCGTACAATCCCGCCCACCTCCAGCCCCGACCTTCCAGCACCCAAGGCGGAAGCAGCCCCTGCCGATCCGTCACAGGGAGTGGCGATGGATCAGAACGCGAAGGGCAGAGAATTTTTCGCAGGGGCTTGTGCCGGTTGCCACGGGTGGAGCGGCGCAAACTCGCTCGTCACGCACTCCACGTTGGTCGGCACACGCGCGGTGAACGACCCTAGTGCGACAAACGTAGCGCTGGCCGTGATCCGTGGCGCCGGGCCGCTGCCGGCCTCGGGCGACATCGCGGTCATGCCGGCATTCGGCTCGGCCTACTCGGATGCCGACATCGCAGCCGTTTCCAATTATGTGACCGCACGGTTCGGAGCCAAGGGATCACAGATTACCGCGGACGACGTACACCGACTCCGACTGCAGGCACAGTAGCCCACGAGCCTGCGGACAGCAGGCTCCCAAGCTTCCGCTTCAAGCTGCCAACGGCGGCGGTGAGCCCATCACGCCTCCGCCGCCGTTATGACCTCATACATCCACATCGGATGGGGAGGTTATGAGACTGACGGCGCGCACTCGATGTGCCTTGGTGATGACTCTAATCTCGGCAATAGGGAACCCCGCGCTCGGCGCGGACCCCGCCGCAACCACACCGCCGCCCACCTTCGCCAACTACGGTTTCGCGAGTGAGCTCGGCTCCGGCGTTTACTCCATCGCCGGCCGTACGGTCCAGATCTATCAGATTCCGCTGTCATACAGCTTGCGGGAAGCCACGCCGCAGGAAGCACGGCCGGGTCTCAATCTGCTCCTCCCGATAACGGTGGGCTTCTTCAACTTCCAGACCACCGATGTGACGCAGCTCAAGGTGCCCACGCAGGTTGGGGAGATCAGTGTCGAGCCAGGCGCAGAGCTCGAGTACCACATCACCGAAGCCTGGCGGTTATTCCCATACGTGAAAGGCGGAGGGGCCTTCGCCTCTTCCGCCGGTAGCAATGCATTGATCTATGACGTCGGCCTGCGCAGTGATTATCTGTTTCCTGGAAAAGGCGGCGCCGTTCTCTATCGCGCGGACCTCGGGCATGCCGGCGTCCACTACACCGGCACCGTGCCACCCGGAATCTCACGAAACGACTCCTTCTCGAGGCTCCGGGACGCGGTGGAGTGGCGCCGGAACATCGGCTGGTCCATCCACGATCGCCACGTGGAAATCTCGCCGTACGGCATAGCGGACATCTACATCGATCCGCCTTCTGCCTCCGCGCTGGGCATCGCCCGGCGTGCCGTGCAGCTCGAGACGGGTGTTATGTTTGGAGTATCGCCCATGTGGACGATCCACGGATTCGCGCTCCCCCGCCTCGGAGTGAGCTATCGGGTGGCGGGCGAGTTTTCCGGGTGGCGGCTGAGCATCGGCGATCCATTCTGAATCTGCAGCGGGGCGCAACGGCGGACAGCAGCCGGTTTCAAACGCTCCCCCCGAGCGTGATGCTGATCGGACAGTGATCGCTCCCCATGACATCGGCGTGGATCTGCGCCGCCTTGACCGCTTTGCGCAGCTGCGGCGACACGAGAAAGTAGTCGATTCTCCATCCCACGTTGCGCGCCCGTGCGTTCGCGAAGCGGCTCCAATACGTGTAGTGCCCGTTGCCCTGGGTGAACAGGCGGAAAGTATCGAGGAAACCGGCGTCGACCATGTTCTGGAAACCCTTGCGCTCCTCGTCGGTAAAGCCTTTCTTGCCGCGATTCGACTTGGGGTTGGCGAGATCCAACTCGGTGTGGGCTACATTCAGGTCGCCGCAGAAGATCACCGGCTTTTTCTTCTCCAATTGCCGGCAGTAGGCGAGGAATGCCGGATCCCAATGCTCGAAACGCAACGGCAAGCGGCTCAGATCGTCCTTGGCGTTGGGGGTATACACAGTGATCAGGAAGAACTTCGGGTACTCGGCGGTGATGAGCCGGCCTTCCTCGGCGCTATCCCGCTGCAGCTCGTCCGCAAACCGAAAGCGCCTGGCGAACGTCGCCGGAAAGCCGTTGATCACCTTGAGTGGCTCACGCCGGGAAAAGATCGCCGTGCCGGCATAGCCTTTCGTAACGGCCGAATTCCAGTACTCATGATAGCCGGGCAGCTCGATCTCGATTTGTCCCCGTTCGGCCTTGGTTTCCTGGAGGCACAGGATGTCGGGCTCGTGCTCGACCATGAATGCCTGGAACGTGCCGTTTTTCAAAGTGGCGCGGATTCCATTGACGTTCCACGAGTAGATTTTCATTGTCGTTGTTCGCAGGTTCCGGGGCGTCTCGAAGGTGGCAGTCTACCCGAGCCGTGGCGCGGGGCGTTCCGCAGCCTGTGATTCCGTCGAAGCGGCACGCCGCCGCCAAAGGCCGACAGGAACGACGTGCCCGCTGCCAAGGTCAACTAAAATACCCGCCAGGCGTTCACCAGACACGGTTCGCTCGAGGAATTGCTCACCATGAAGCAGTTGATTCGCACCGGCATCCTTGCCGTTACCGTTGTGGGCGGGCTGGCGGCCTGCACTTCGCTGCGTGTGACCTCCGATGTGAACAGAGCCGTAGCCGGCTCGGTTCAATGCCACACTTTCGCCTGGGCAGGATCGTTCAAAGGCAATAGCCCGTTGCGGGATAGCATCGCCAACCCAGTGAACGAGGCTCGGCTCCGCACCGCCATCACGGCGCAACTCGTCCTGGTCGGTGTACAGGCGGGGACTGCGCAGACCGCCGACTGTCTGGTCGGCTATGGAATCGGTGCCCGCACCTCTGTCGAGGGAACATACCCAGTCGGCGGCTGGGGCTGGGGATACGGTTGGGGCTGGGGAGGCTACTGGGGCTGGGACGAGCCTTACATCTACCACGAAGGCATCATCGCGGTGGACCTCTACGATGCCAGAAGCAAGCAGCCCATCTGGCACGCCTCTACCAATCAAAACCTCGAGCGCGCGGTAGGTGCGGACGCGGAACGAAAGATCGACGAGGCTGTCGCGGCGATCTTCACGAAATATCCGCGTTAGGCGCCCACGCCGCTGCTCACCGTCATTCTGACAGCATCCATGCGCGGTGAAAGCGCATGGATGACCCCGACCGCCACCAGATATACAGTGCCGGCGACCACGAAGATCGGTGTGTAGCTACCGATGCTGTCGAGCACCCAGCCGGCGTACTTCGACATCAACATTCCCCCGACCGCTCCCGCCGTGCCGCCCATACCGACGACGGACGCAACAGCCTGCCGCGGAAAGACATCGGAGGGGAAGGTATACAAATTCGCGGAAAATGCCTGATGAGCGGCGGTGGCAAGCCCGACGAGAGCCACGGCCAACCATAAACTCTGCGCGTACATCGCGAACATCACCGGAATCACGAGCACAGCCGCCACCAACATGGCGAGCTTGCGTGCGGTATTCACTGCGGCCCCTTTGCGGATCAAATGCGACGACAGCCAGCCGCCGGAGACACTGCCCAGATCGGAGACGACATACACCACCGCCAGCGGTGGCCCGAACTCCACGAGATTCAGTCCATAGCGCTTCGCAAAAAAATCCGGCAGCCAGAACAGGAACATCCACCAGATCGGGTCGATCAGAAAACGGCCCAGAACGTATGCCCAGGTCTCACGTACGCCCAACAGCTTTCGCCACGGTATCTGGACATCGTTTTCCTCGACTGGATCACTGTTGATGAGGGCGAGCTCCGCGCTGCCCACGCGAGGGTGCGACGCCGGTCGCCGATAGACTCTCGACCAGACGATGATCCATACGAGGCTGAACGAGCCTGTCACGACGAACGCGGCCCGCCAACCCAGCCAGCCGGTGATGGCCGGCACCAACAAGGGTGTCACGATCGCACCGACGTTGGAGCCCGCATTGAGGATGCCTGTGGCGAGCGCGCGCTCGCGCTTCGGGAACCAATCGGCGACCGCCTTCAGGCTCGCCGGAAAATTGCCCGACTCTCCGAGGCCCAGCAGCACCCGTACGGCGATAAATCCGCCGATGGTGGTGACGAGCGCGTGCGCGACGTGAGCAACACTCCACACGACCATCGCAAGGACATAGCCGAGCCGCGCGCCAACCCGATCGATCAACCTGCCGAACGCCAGATAGCCGGCCGCATAGGCCGCCTGGAACCAGAACACGACGTCCGCGAACGCGGTCTCCGTCCAATTGAGCTCGTGCTGCAGCAAGGGCTTCAGCACACCCAGGATCTGCCGGTCGACATAGTTGATTGCCGTGGCGGCGAACAGCATTGCACAGATCGTCCAGCGATAACGCCCGACCCCACCGCCGTGAGGTGCCGGCTTGAGATTGCTACCGGCCTCGCCGCCGGCGCGAACGGATTTCAAGGGCTCTGATGAAACGTCCACTGTAGCGCGTCACTGACTTCTGATCCGTCGATGTTGGCTGTCGCCCGTACCTCGTTCGTTCCGGATATGAGATGAATGCCGTGCCAGAGGCAAATGCCTCGCGAGCACGTGGCCATGCCCTGCGGGGCGCCGTTCACCCAGAGTTGCGCTTGCGTGGCATTGCTATACGCCTTCACATCGACCACGCCATGAGTCCATTCGAGGTGGCGACGACCGACGAGGTGCAATGTTGGCTGTGGGCTCCAGCTCGCACGATAAAAATAGAACGCATCCTTCGCCACGGTCCTGTCGTAGCTCACGAGCCCCTTGTCGTTGACATCCGTCTGATCACCTTCCTTGCGGGAGTCGCTCGCGAAGTCAAACAAATTCCAGATGAACACGCCCCATAGATACGGCCGGGTCCGCAGAGTATCCCAGGCAGCCTCGTGATAGAGGCCCTGGTATTCCTCTGGATGAGGTCTCCCCCGGATATTGACCGGGCCGCCGCTGGGATCTTCGCTGTGTTGAGTCAGCGCGGCCCCAGCGCCGAACTCTGACACTGCAAGCGGCAGCTTAGGATGGCGCGCGTGAGCCGCATCGAGCATCGGCCCCAGATCGGCATAGGTTCCGCTGTACCAGCCGAAGTAGCGGTTGTAGCCCACGACATCAGTGACGCCTACCACGACATCGCGCTGTGAAACCGGACCGCTGGCGTGAGGGGGCAAACCAGATTCACAACAGTCCGCCAACGTGGTGAAGCGGTTCGGATCCTCGCTCTTGGCGAGACGATTGAGGGATTCGAGCAACGCACGAGGCGCGCTCGGGCCGCCAGCCTCCATTGCGCGCAAGTCGACTTCGTTGGCGATGGACCATACCGCTATCGAGGGATGGTTGTAGTTTTGCCTGATCAGCTCGCGGAGCTGTTGATGGGCGTTGGCCGAGAGCGCGGCGCTTGCGGGTGCGCCGTCGAAGGATACCTGGTTTACGAGGGGAATCTCCGCCCACGTGATGATGCCACGCTCGTCCGCAAGCTCATACGAACGTTGATCGTGTTGGTAGTGAGCTAGCCGGACGGCATTGGCGCCCAGGTCCGTCAGGAAATCGAAATCCTGCTCCTGGTCTTCAGGTGAGACGGCCCAGCCTTTCGCGGCGCGGTCCTGGTGCATGGAAACCCCACGCAGGAACAGGTGCTCGCCATTGAGAAAGAAGCCCTTGTCCGGATCGAATGCCAGGGTGCGCAGGCCAAACGGTTCCGCCACGCGATCCAGAATGGCGCCACTCCTGGAACGGAGCGTCAGTACGGCTCGGTAGAGATACGGGTCTTTCGTGCCCTGCCAAAGATGGGGATGGGAAAATTTGAGCCTGAAAGAGACGGGTCTGATGGCCTGGACGGCAGGCAAGGTCATTTGTCTCGAGCCTGAGCCCACAGCCCTGCCATCCGCGTCCTGGATCGTCGCTTCGACGCGGACCGCCGCCAGCTCGTGTCCGTCGTTGACCAGCCGGCTCGACAGCTCGACCGCCGCCGCTTTGGAATCGATCGAAAGCGCGTGCGCATAGAGACCCGGGGCGCCGTAATCCAACATGTCCACGTGCACCGGGTCGGTCACCACCAGCGCCACCGCGCGGTAGATTCCACCCGAGACGAAAAAATCCCCGGACAAGGGAATGACGTCGGCGGTCGCCGATCCAGGCTGTGGCCGCGAATTATCCGCCTTCACGGCCAGGACGTTCTCGCCGGAAGGCACGATCGCCTCCGTCGCGTCGAAACGAAATCTCGAGAAGGCACCGGCATGCTTTCCCAGGTAGCGACCGTTCAGCCAGACATCCGCGATCGCACCGACTCCGTCGAATTGCAGGAAGTAACGCTTCGCTCCCTGGGCAGTCGAGGGAATGGTGAATCTCAGCCGGTACCAACCCACCCCTTGCACGAGGTTGGAAAGCGGCGAGCGTTCGGTCCCCGGATTGCCGAGCCGGTTCCAGGTATGCGGGAGGGCCACAGCAGGCCACGCAGAGTCGTCGAACGTGGGACTCTCAACTCCACTCAGCAGGTTGTCCTGTTTGAAGCGCCAGCCCTGGGTCAGAGCCAGCGTCAGTCGGGGAGCTCGCGTAGCGCTGCTGAATGCCTTTGGTGAGGTCGCAGCCTGCTGTGCGGCTGCCAGGCCCGGTAGCGCGCTCGAGCAAGCCGCGGCGAGTCCCAGAGCCACGGTGAGCTTCCGCACGATTTCCTACCAATTCGTCATCGAGCCGTCTTCCAGACGATTCACCGGAAGATACGCCCGCCGGTACGGATAACGTGCCGCGAGAGTCTCGTCGATGTCCACTCCCAGCCCAGGCTCGTTCCCCGGATGCAGAGCGCCTCCGGAGAACGTGTAGGCGTGTGGAAATACCGCGTCCGTTTCCGGCGTGTGCCGCATGTATTCCTGCAAGCCGAAGTTGGGAATCGACAGGTTGAAATGCAGAGCCGCCGCCATGCAGACGGGCGACAGATCGGTCGCGCCGTGGCAGCCCGTCTTGACGTTGTAAAGGTCCGCCAGCATGGCAACCCGGCGCAGATGACTGATTCCGCCCGCATGAACCACGGTCGCGCGGATGTAGTCGATGAGTTGCTCCTGAATGAGCTGGCGGCAATCCCAGATGCTGTTGAATACCTCGCCGACGGCCAGCGGCGTAGTCGTGTGCTGGCGGATGAGCCGAAAGGACTCGGGATTGTCCGCAACCACGGTGTCCTCCAGCCAGAAGAGCCGGTACGGCTCCAGGTCCTTGCCCAGCCGCGCAGCTTCGATCGGTGTCAGGCGATGATGGGTGTCGTGAAGGAGGTCGACGTCCCAGCCGAGTGCGGCGCGCGCGGCCGCGAACAACTCAGGCACGGACACGAGATACTTGGGTGTCGACCAGACATTCTCCGTCGGCAGATCGCTATCGGCCGGCTCGTAATACATTTTGTGGCGGGAAACGCCATAGGTCGTTGCGAGGCCGGGCACGCCCGCCTGTAAACGGATTGCCGTGTAGCCCAGGTCACGATAGCGACGCGCCTCGGCGATCGTGTCCTCCACGGTCTGTCCATTCGCATGGCCGTACACACGCACGCCGGTGCGGCATGCGCCGCCAAGAAGTTGATAGAGAGGCAGTCCAGCGGCCTTGGCCTTGAGGTCCCAAAGTGCGGTATCGACAGCCGCGATCGCGGTCATGGTGACCGGGCCGCGCCGCCAGTAAGCGCCCCGGTAGAGGAACTGCCAGGTGTCCTCGATTTGATGGGCGTCCCGGCCCACGAGAGTGGGGATCACGTGATCGGTGAGATAGCTCGCTACTGCGAGCTCACGGCCGTTCAAGGTGGCATCCCCGAGCCCGTAACTCCCATCCGCCGTCTCGATCTTCAGCGTCACGAAATTACGACCCGGGCAGGTCACAATCACCCGCGCGGCCGTGATGGGCAGGACTCCGGGTTGGCTCATTGCGGTGGCATCACCTTGGTTGGTAGCGCTACCTTAACATACAGGCTCCAGCCAGGGGCATTGCGCACCAGGCTGGTGCTTGCCGCACCCTGGTGAGGGCCATTATGGCTCGGACGGGCTCCTAGAACTCGACCGCGATCTTGCCGAAATGCTGGCCGGACTCCTCGTACCTGAACGCATCGGCCAGGTGCTCCAGGCTGAAGCTGCGGTCGATGACGGGCTTCATGCCCAGGACCTCGATTCCCCGCACCATTTCCTGCTGCTGGCGTCGGCTGCCGACCACCACTCCTTGCAAACGGGCCTGCTCTCTCATCATGTGGGTCAATGGCAGATCCCCCTGCTGGCGGGTCAAAGTGCCGATCAGGACGATGCGGCCACCCGTCCGAACGGCAGCGATCGACTGCGGCAATGTTCCGAGACCACCGGTCTCCACGACATGATCCACACCCAGTCCGCCGGTGAGGTGTCGCACGGTGCCACCCCACTCGGGGTCTTTCTTGTAGTTGATGGTGTGGTCGGCGCCCAGGGCCTGAAGTCGCTCGATCTTCTTGTCAGACGAAGAGGTCGCGATGACCGTGGCGCCCATTTTTTTGGCGAACTGGAGCGCAAAGATCGATACACCGCCGGTACCGAGAACCAGAACGGCGTCACCCGCCTTCAGCTGCCCCTCGACGACCAGTGCACGCCATGCAGTAAGCCCCGCGGTCGTCAGTGTCGCTGCCTCGGCGTGGCTGAATCCGGCTGGAGCCTTGGTGAACCACGTTGCCGGCGTCACGACGATCTCACGCGCATAGCCGTCCAAGCCGTCTCCCGGAGTCTTGGAAAAATCCGCGATAACGGGTGGGCCGTCGTGCCAGAGCGGGAAAAAACCCGACACGACGCGGTCTCCCACCGAGAATTCGGAGACCCCACTACCGACCGCCTCGACGATTCCGGCACCGTCGGCCATCGGGATCCGTCCGTCGGCGGTCGGAATGAAGCCGCGAACCACAGCGTAGTCGTGAAAATTGAGGGAGCTGGCGTGCAGCCGGACACGGATCTCCCCCGGCCCCGGTGGGGCCGGCTCCGGGATGTCCACGAGCGTGAGCCGATCCAATCCCCCTGGAGCACCGAGCCTTACAGCCTTCATTCCTGACCTCCCCGCAATCGCCACCGCACCGCACGAGCCTAAGGGTCAGCAGTGTAATGGAGCAGTGGTCCCGGGACTGCTCACCCAGGGAAATGATGATGTGCTCGCATAGCGGGCGCACAGGCGGGTGGACCCCGCGGTTATTCGTGACGCGCCTCCCACTTCGACCGGGTTTGGCATTCACTTAATCGGGCCGCTGCCGCTCTCCTATTGACCTCGAGCGGAAGGGTGCCCGGCATTTCCGTTGATTTGAATGAGACACGATTCATGTCGCTTACGCCCCGATTGGAGCCGTGAGGGGGTCGGTTCATGCTAATGACTTTAGGGATTGCTGTGGCCCTCCTAGCCATTGGCGCGGCCGCCCTGCTATTGACGCATCGACGCGAGCAGACCCGTTCCGCCTCGCCGGAGACAGCCAACTGGGTGTTCCCCGACCCTGCGGAACTCTCACCGTCGACGACCTCGGGTGGAGTGCCCGACCTGACGAAGACGGCCGCACCTGCGGCGCCCTCCGCGACTCCCGACCCCATTGAGCCCCTGAGCAGCCAGGCGATCTTCGCCAGGCTGCATCAGCTCTCGTTGGGTGCAGCGACGGAAGAAACCTGGACGGCCGCTCACGACGAGGTCGTCTCGGCGACAGCCGACGCACTTCAGCAAGCGGCCACCGAAGACCGCTACACACCCCGCCGCCCGAGCCTGCTGCCGCAGCTCTTGCGTGCAGTGAACGATGAGGAGGTCTCGCGTCGTGAGCTGGTGGCCATCATCTCGAAAGACCCCTCGCTGGTAGGCAATCTCCTGAAGATGGCCAATAGTCCTTTCTACCGGGTGAGCACCCAGGCGGTGGAAAGCATCGATCGCGCGGTGGTCATCCTCGGCAATGACGGCATTCGCTCACTCATCGCGGCGGCGCTCACGCAGCCCATCTTTCAGATCCGCGGCGGCGATTTCCCGAAATTTCCTGAGATCGCCTGGGAGCACACCTTCCGCACCGCTAGCGCGGCGGTCACCCACAGCGCCATCGCGGAGAAGTCCGACCCCTTCGCCGCGCAATTGCTCGGGCTCGTAGCAGGGATGGCGGGCATCGTCGTGTTCCGGGTCGCTCTCGATCAATACGACGTCCGGCCGGAATTACGTCCCCACCCCGGAGTGATGGCTACCCTGCTCGATATGGAGTTCGTGGCAGTGGCGAAACACATCGCCGTGAGCTGGGGCCTTTCGGACCGGATCATCGCCGCGCTGGACGATCAAACCATCGCCGTCGACCCCGAGAAGAGAACCGCCTTGGGACGCTCACTCAACTTCGGACGCCTCGCCAGCGCGCTAGCGGTTCTCTACACCAACAAGGCCCTGGATGATGTCACCGCGCAAATCTCGATGCCGGTGGCCGGTATGCCCGCAATCGAGATACAACGCCTCTGGAAACGGCTCACGGCCGACCAGGAGCTGCCGCAGCGGCAAAAGCCGCTCCGCGCGGTCGCGAGTTAGATTCGCAGCCGCACGGAGCCGCGGCAGGTGAAGGGCGGCGTGCCTAGCGCCGCACCCAATGCCCTCCAGCGAGGCGCCATCCCGGCCCTTCACGCACCCAGCGATGCGGCTCCCAGTAGTATCCGGGGCGGCCGCGGTCCCAATGTCCCCCCACCCAGACGTGACGGCCTCCAACCCAGTTCCAATAGCCGCCGATCCAAACATATCCCGGAGCCGGCGCTACCCCATAGGTCTCTACCACAGGCGGTGGTGGCGCGACCGCCACCGCGGGGGTGACATAATAGTAGCCCCTGGCGGGATACACGACGCACCCGCTCAGCCCGGCCGCCAGAGCCGTCACGATCGCCGCATTTCTTACCCAGACGCGCCAGTTGCGCATAGATCTCCTCGCCATTCATGGCGGTTCACGACGTCAGGTATAGGAACGCAGCAACGGGAATGTGGTGTACAGACGAGGCTGAGGAGCCTGTCAGAGTAATGATCGCCTACAACTCGCTCGATGCGCTCGGCGTGATCGTCGACCGCGGCCGCGTGTCAGGCGTCCGCACGTAGTAAGCCGGTCAGCGTGTCGGTCCGGTGCTCGAGGCCACGGAAACTGGCGTTGATCATAGTCAGGCGCTTCACATATTCACCGATCTTCAGCTGTGCAGACGGAGTCACGCTACCGCAGAGCTGCATTGCCTGCTGCGCGATGAAGTGCGCCGCTTTGCCAACGAACGCTCCGGAGGCCCCAAGCGCGCGACGGCGCGCGGCGCGATCCAACTCACGGCAGCATCTCGTCGCCAGATAACTCATCGATTGCGCCTGGGCAACAGTAATAAACATGTCGGCCATGCGCTGACCGGACCGCTTGCGGGAGTCGAGGTGACGTATGCATGTTTCGTTGACTGCCTCCATCACGCCCACCGCCTCCGCACACAGCGCCGCCAGGCCGCAGTCCACAGTCTGCTCCAGCGCGGTCAACGCAAAGCCCGGGGATCCGAGGCGTGCGGCCGTGGCCACCTTGACATTTTCGAGCTTGATATCCGCAGCCGAGCGGCCATCCAGGGTTCGGAATCGCGCCATCCTCACTCCGGGTGTATCGGGCGCAATCAGGAACAGGGAGAGGCCGCCCGCCGATTCGTCCCTGGCGGAGACGAGCAACATGTCAGCCACAGGAGCATCAGCAATCATCGCTTTGCTGCCGTTGAGCAGGTATGTTCCCCTGCCCCGCCGCGCAATCGTGCTCACGCGGTCCAGAACATAGCTGCCGCCCGACTCCTGGTGCGCCAATGCGAGGCGGCACGCGCCTTCCGCCACTCGCGGCAACAGTCTCGCTCGTTGTGCCACTGTGCCGTGCTCGCGAATGAGCCCAGCACCCAATACGACGGTGCTGAGGAAAGGCTCGAGCACCAGGCCACGCCCCAGCTCCTCCATGGCCACCATGATCTCCAGCGGCCCGCCGCAACCGGCGAAATTCTCAGGCAAACCCAGGGCGAGCAGGCCGTGCTGGGCAAACAGACGCCAGCTCGCGACATCGAAACTGGGTGTTGCAGAAATACTTCGGCGGCGCTCGAAGCCGTACTCGCGGGTGATCAGCCGGCGTAGCGATTCCCGCACGAGTGTCTGTTCTTCCGTAAATTCAAAATCCATGGCCGGTTACCTTTCTGCGATGATCCGATGATCGAAAGTCGCCCGGGCCGCACAGCCGGTTCGCGTCTCATTCGAGCGCCCGCGGATGTTCACATGCCTCCGGCCGTGAAGGTATTTGTCCCGTGGTCCAACCTTCACCTCCCTCACGTGCGCGATTGTTAATGGGAATCTCGACGTTGTCGAACGGGATTTCGTAACATTGCGTTTCCGGCTCGACGGCGCGCGATCGAGGTCTGCGCTTGCATTCGTAATAAAGAGATATCGCATGTCATTATTCGATCTTTCCGGCCGTATAGCCCTCATCACCGGTTCCTCGCGCGGCATCGGGCGTGCGATCGCCGAGCGGCTCGCCGAGCATGGCGCGAAAGTTGTCATCTCTTCCCGGAAGGCAGACGCCTGTCAACTGGTAGCGGATGCGATAAACGCCGCGCGCGGGCCGGGAACGGCGATTTCCGTTCCCGCGAACATCTCGTCCAAGGACGACCTGCGTAATCTCGCGGCAAAGACGCGCGAAACCTTCGGAAAGATCGATATTCTCGTCTGTAACGCCGCGACCAACGTGCACATGGGGTCCATGTCCACGATCACGGACGAGCAATTCCGGAAGATCCTCGACAACAACATCCTTTCCAACCACTGGCTCATCCAGCTCGTGATCCCGGAAATGAGCGCTCGCCGCGACGGCTCTATTGTGATCGTGTCCTCGGTGGGAGGACTGCAAGGCTCGGGACTCCTGGGCGCCTATGGTGTCTCGAAGGCGGCAGACATGCAGCTCGCGCGCAACCTGGCGGTGGAGCTCGGCCCGAAGAACATCACAATCAACTGTGTCGCCCCCGGTATCATCAAGACCGACTTCGCTCGCGCCCTGTGGCAAAACCCGAAGCTTGCCAAAGCGGCTGAGGCGGCGACGCCTTTACTGCGCCTCGGCGAGCCGGACGATGTAGCCGGAGCGGTCGTCTTCTTCTGCTCACCGGCCGGACGCCACATCACCGGACAAACCCTCGTGATCGACGGCGGAGCCGCGATCAGCGGCTCCGGAAGGCTGGACCCGCCGGCCTAGGAGCATAGAGGGCCAGCTCAGCTCAGCCCCCGATACTCGATGAGCGGCCCGAGCTCCGGCGCGCGGCCATAAAACGCCCTGAACATGGACTGCGGGTCCTGGGTGCGGCCTCGTGACAGGATCTTCGTGCGCAGGCACTCGCCATTGGCCCGAGTTAGACCACCATGCTCATGCATCCACTGCCCCGTATCGCGCGCCAATACCTCGCTCCACAGGTACGCGTAATACCCGGCGGAGTATCCGCCCGCAAAAATGTGCGAGAAATACTCTGAATGATAACGTGGTGGTACTTCCGGACACTCTATTCCGTTCCTGCGCAGCGCGGCCGCTTCGAAACTGGCGATTTCGGCGGCGCCGGGAGCGCGGGACGAGTCGACGAGATGCCACTCCTGGTCGAGCAGAGCCGCGGCGAGGTACTCGGTCGTGGCGTATCCCTGGTTGAACTTGTGTGCCGACAACACTTTGCTCAACAGCTCGCGCGGCATGGGCTCACCAGTCTCATAATGGCGTGCGAAGTGCGCCAGCACCTGCGGCTCCCGCGCCCACATCTCGTTGTACTGTGAGGGGAACTCCACGAAGTCCCTCGGCACGGCAGTGCCCGAAAGCATTGGATAACGCACGTTTGACAGCATGCCGTGAACGGCGTGTCCGAATTCGTGGAACAAGGTGGTGACTTCGTCGAACGTCAGCAGCGCGGGGCGACCTGGCTGTGGCTTCGGAATATTCAGAGTGTTGATCACGACCGGCTTGCGCCCTAACAGCCGCGACTGACGTACCAGGTTGTCCATCCACGCTCCGCCGCGCTTGTTGTCCCGTGCGAAGTAATCGCCGAGAAACAGTGCGAGGGGACTGCCATCGTGATCGAACACCTCGAAAACGCGCACGTCTGGATGGTACACGGGCAGATCTTTGCGCTCTTTGAATTTCAGGCCATACAGCTCCTGGGCCGCATAGAACACCCCGTCATGCAACACCCGGTCGAGCTCGAAATAGGGAGCGACCCGCGCTTCGTCAAAGTCATAACGGAGCTTACGCAGCTCCTCCGCATAGAACGGCCAGTCCCATGCTTCCAACTTGAAGGGCTGGGTGTGATTGCGTGCGGCCTCGGCGTCGACGATCTTCTGCATCTCCGCAGCATCGTGCCTGGCGCTCGCCAGGGCCGCCGGCACCAAACGGGTGAGAATGTCGTGCACAGCAGTCGGCGTCGCAGCGGACTCGTCCTCGAGTTGGTAACACGCGTGATTTGGATAGCCTAGAAGCTGCGCACGCTCCGCTCGCAGCTTCACCAACTTCGCAATGACCGCGCGATTGTCGGCAGCGCCGCCACTGCCCCGGCGGATGGATGCCTCGTAGATCCTTTGGCGTAAAGCGCGGTTCTTCAGACGTGCCAGGGACGGCTGGCTCGTCGTATTCTGCAATGTGATCAGGTATTGTCCACTCAGATTGCGCTCCACCGCTGCTCGCTCAGCCGCACCGATCTGCTCCGGTGAAAGCCCATCCAACTCCTCGAGAGAGTCCACCGCAACAGCACCGTCCTTGCTCGCCTTCAACACGTTCTGGCGGAACTGCGTCATCAACGAGGAGATCTCCTCGTTCAAGGCGCGCAATCGCGCCTTATCAGTTTCAGACAGTCTCGCGCCCGCGCGCACGAACATGACATGATAGCGCTCGAGAAGCTGCAATGACTCGGGATCGAGGCTCGAGCTCGCGCGCTCCCGATACAAGGAGTCGACCCGAGCGAATAGCGCCCCGTCGAGCAGGATCGCATCCTCGTGCGCGGTGAGCCGGGGAGAGATCTCGGTATCGATCTTGTCCATCTCCGGGTCGGTATTCGACGCGTTGAGGTTGGAGAACACGGTATTGACGCGCTCGAGCAGCTCTCCCGTGCGCTCGAGCGCGACGATGGTATTGTCAAAAGTCGGCGGTTGCGGATTGCGGGCGATCGCCGCGACTTCCGCGCGCTGCTCGCGCATGCCGGCTTCGAAGGCCGGCAAGTAGTGCGAATTCTTGACTTTATCGAAAGGCGGCAGCTCGTACGGGAGCGTGCTCGGATGCGAAAAGGGGTTGTCCATCATTGCGATTGATCCCGCTTCAAAGCTGGCATTTTCCATTAACTGCCCTGTCCCGGTACACTAGGTGCTCGAGCGTACCCGTCCCCCGACGGCGACGGTCCCACAGGACAATGAACATGGCAATCACACAAGACTCTGTCGTAACCATCCACTACACCCTCAAGGACGACGAGGGAAAGGTCATCGACAGCTCGAGCTCAGGAGAGCCGCTCGCGTACCTGCACGGGCACGGCAATCTGGTAACCGGCCTCGAGCGTGAGCTGACGGGCAAGAATGCTGGAGACAAGCTGAGCGTAAAAATCTCTCCCGCCGATGGCTACGGAGAATTCGACAAGGCATTGGTGCAACGCGTGCCGCGCCGCGCTTTGAAAGGCATCAAGAACGTCAACGTCGGAATGCGACTGCATGCTCAGACCCCCCAGGGGCCGCAGGCCGTCACCGTGACGCAGATCGTCGGGGACATGGTCACGCTCGACGGTAATCATCCCCTAGCCGGCAAGAATCTCAACTTCGATATCGAGATCACCGAAGTACGCGAGGCGACGCAAGAGGAAATCGAGCACGGCCACGTGCACGGCCCGGGTGACCACCATCATCACCACTGACGAATCGCGCCTTACTCGTCCGCCTCGGCGAGGTGGGCGAAGACTGCTCTCATTGCGTCGACCCGTGCCAGGTAGACACGAGGATCATGATCTCCGCAGCGCTGCTCCGGCGCGAAATGAAATCCGCGACGCGCATACAAGTCGCCCGCCCCGGCGCCACATAGATGAATAGTCGCTGCGAGATGCTGCTTCTGATGTAGCGTCGCCCGAGTAATCCGATAGCGTGCGAGCGTACTTGCCACATGCACGTCGAGGTAGGCTGAAGTGAGCTCGACCGCGTGGCTGGGTATCACGCGAAAGTAAAGGGAGTTGAGCCAGCACGAATGCAAGTCGTCCCATTGTCCCTCCGTGACGACGACGTGATCGTGAATGCAATAGTGCTTGGCTTCCGCGTAGGTGCCGTCGGTCATCTGGTACATACCCACCGCGCTGGTCGCGGGACGATAGATCTCGAACGGCTTCCATTTCCAGGACCAGCGCCAGTAGGTGCGCGCCACCGGATTTCCTGAGCCTTCTACCTGCGCGAGTGCTGCCAGCAATTCAGGCGAAATCGTGCTCGTCGCGTGCTTGCGGAAAATCGGCGCGTAGCTGCGCCAGGTCTCTGGAGGCGTCTTGAAGAGCGTGCCGCTGACTGGGAAAAACAACTCCGAGGGCTTGCGAATGACCTGGTAGATCCAGTTGGTCGCCAGCCAGACAACCACGACGACCGCCGCCACAGTGATGATCCTGAGCGCACCGGGCGCACGACGGAAGTGCCGTGACCAACGGCGGCGGGTGGTTGCGGTGGGCCATAGCTTGGCCAACGTGGCGCGCTTCTTGCGCTTGCTGCGTCGCTTTTTCGCAGTACCTCGAACGGCGGAACGGGAGGCCATCAGATCACTATCGCAAGAGAACGGGCTTGACGCTACCCCGACCTGTTGACCCGCATGGCGGACGCGCTCTACGCTCCAGCGTATGTCTCAAGATATCGTTGAAATAGAGACCGGCGCGAATCCGACCGGCACTGTCATCTGGATGCACGGGCTGGGCGCGGACGGCCATGATTTCGAGCCGATTGTGCCGGAGCTCGTACGCCCCGGCGAGCGCGCGTTGCGTTTCGTGTTTCCGCACGCCCCCGTGCGACCCATTACGCTCAATCGCGGCTATCCAATGCGGGCGTGGTACGACATCATCAGTATCGAGCGTAACGGTACACAGGACGAAAGCGGCATTCGTGCCTCGGCCGCCACGGTGGAAAAGCTCATTCGTCGCGAAAACGAGCGCGGCATTCCGAGCAATCGGATTGTGCTTGCCGGTTTTTCGCAAGGCGGAGCGATGACACTCTACAGTGGCACCCGCTATTCGCAGCAACTTGCGGGCATGCTGGCCCTCTCGTGTTACATGCTGCTCGAAACGACATTTTCGGCGGAGCGAACTGCCGCGAACCATGCGACGCCGATCTTCATGGGGCACGGAATACAGGACCCAATGGTGAGCCTCCGCCTTGGAGAGGAGACTCGGCAGATGTTGGAACGAGAGGGTTACTCCGTGGAGTGGCACGCGTACCCCATGCCGCATTCGGTCTGTCCTCAGGAAGTCGCCGATATCGCCGCGTGGCTCCGGCGGGTGCTGCCGAAAGAGGCCCACTGACTTTACGATCTGGGTGGAGCGCTCGGCTCCACCCAGAGGACTCTACCTGCCCAGATCACTTCTGCGTCGAGCGGATCTCCCGGGCGCCCGCACCAGGCGTTTGCAGCCTGTCAGCGATGACCTTCAGGCCGTCGTTCCTGTTGCTGTGGATGTCCTCCACCACCGCTCGGGCCCGGGCGCCCCCCGCCACTCATATTCGGTGCGGGACGGCCACCGCCGGGAAAGCCGTTACCCATGTTCGGTGCCGGGCGACCACCCCCAGGAAAGCCGCCACCCATGTTGGGGGCCGGATGACTACCGCCTGCAAAGCCGTTACCCATATTCGGCGCCGGGCGACCACCTCCAGGAAAGCCGCCACCCATGTTGGGGGCCGGATGACCACCACCTGCAAAGCCGTTACCCATGTTCGCTGCCGGGCGACCACCGCCGGGAAAGCCTCCACCCATGTTGGAGCCCGGACGACCACCGCTCATGTTGGGGGCGGAATGACTGCCGCCGACCGCGCTGCCGCCTGGATGGAAGTCGTTGTGCCCAAGGTCGGGGTGCCCAGTACCGGCATTCGGAGGCCGGTCATTACGCACCATAGGAGTGGGGTGCCCCGCTGTTCCGGCCGGTCCATGCGCCTCACCGAAGGTCCCGGCATGACCTCCCGGCTGCGCTCCACCACGACCCTCCGCACCGTGAGCGGCAGGACCCGCGTTGTGGGTCATCTGCGTTAGGCCGCCGTGACCTTCGGCACCATGCGCTCCCGGTCTATCGTTCCGCATCGGTTCGTGCGCGGCTCCACCTTGCGGACTGCCACGCGCGGCAACGACTCCTCTACCTGAAAATTGACCCGGCTTCGCGGTAGCGGCCACCGGCGGCCTGCCGTGGTTCACCGAAGCCCTGAGGTCCCTGTTGGAAAAGGCGGAATGCTCGTGCTCTCTCTGCGCCACCGTCGGTTGGAAGTGGTGCTCATGTTCCGCCGCCAGCTCATGAGGAGTGGGACGCGCCTGTATACCATCGTGACCGCCGTTGAAGCTAACGCGATTGACCGTCACGTTGTTGATGACGGTCCTGTTGTATACATTGGTGACGTGGACCGAGCCCACGTTCATGACCGCGCGATTGTAGAAGAATGCGCCGCCGCGCCAGTAACCACCCTCAAAGCCAACACCGGTATATCCGAACCCGTAGTTGATGCCGCCATAGAAACCAACGTGCGGTCCCCAATATCCGGCGTGCCAGAGGTAGACTCCATCGGCCCATCCCCAATAGCCGGGTGTCCATAGCAACCCAGGCTGCGGAGGCAGGATCCAGGTGCCAGGAACCCAGTAATAGCCATCGTCTCCCCAAGCCCAATAACCGGGCATCCAGATATACCCCGGAGCGGGCAGCGGAGGCTGTACATACACCGGCAGTACGGGCGGCGCGAGCGTGATCGATACGCCTATGGAAACGCCGGCCTGCGATACAGTGGGGAGCACCGGGAGGGCTACGAGCGCCATCGCCGGTATCAGAGTCCTTAACCACTCTCTACGCATACTGATCCCCTCTCGACAACATGAACGGTTGCTGAACACCGCTCCCAGCGGGTATTGAATCGGGAAACTCCGTTCGCACCTCGTCAGCTTAACGCAACGCGCGCCCGCTGTGTCCGTTGACTGTAAAAAAGAGCGGTGGCGCCTGCGCGAGGGTCGTTCATGTCAGGTTCAGGGACCCGCGCCAGGGCCACCGTAACCTAACTTTCAACAACCACCTCGACCAGAGTCGGCTCCGGAGCATCCAAGGCCGTCCGCAGCGCGCCATCCAAAGCACCGGCGTGCTCGACGCGGATCGCTTTACATCCCTGGCTGAGAGCGAGACCGCAGAAATCGATTTCCGCCAGGCTCGTGCCCACGGTGTGCGCCAACCCGAAATGCCGGCCGAATTGCAGCAGGGCCTCGTATCGGCGGTTGTTGACAATGATGAACGTGATCGGGAGTTTGAGTTGCGCCGCCGTCCACAGGCCCTGGATCGCATACATGGTAGAGCCATCCCCGAGCAACGCGATGACCTTCTCGCCTGGCCGGCCGAGCGCGACTCCGATCGACGCCGGCAGCCCATAGCCCAGGCCGCCGCTGGCGCATGTATAAAACGTGTCGCGCCTGAGAATCGGTAGATAATCGTGCATGGGTCCACGCGTGCTCGGCGCTTCCTCCACGATGATGCTTTCTGGCGGCCGCACGGCGGCGAGCTGCTGCAGGAGATATTTGTCAGTAAACGGCGAGCCGGACAAGCGCGGTGGCGTCGAGAGCCTCTGTGGCACCGCCCGGTGACGCGGCGGCGGCCCCGCGAGCAACTCTCGAACGCCATGCTTCAAACTCGTCACCACCGATGTCCCGACAGGCGTCCACGACGCTACCGCCGGATCGTCGATGAGCTGAAACAACTTCGCACCGGGCGGTACGTGTGGTCCCACTCCTTCGACATGATAGGTAAAAGCAGGCGCGCCAAGCACCAGAACAACATCGTGTCCGGAGAGGCTCGCTACGATCCTGGCTCTGTCGGCGGCGAGGAAACCGGCGAACAGGCGATGGTCCTCCGGGAAAGCGTTACGAGCCGCCAACGGACTCACCCAAACCTTCGCCTCATGCCGCTCCGCCAGCGCGATCACCTCGTCCCAGGCATCGTCGCGCGCTACGCCAGCGCCTACCACGAACGCCGGTAGCGCGGCGGCGGCGAGCTCGCGTGCGACGGTCTCGAGCAACACAGGATCGCCCCGTACGGATTCACTAACCTGGCGTCGCTCCAAGGGATCGCACACCCGGTCCCAGTCATCCACCGGGATCGAAACCAATGCGGGCCCCCGCGGCGACTGCATGGCGATGTAATAAGCACGCGCGATCGCCGCAGGGACATCTTCGGCTCGAGCCGGCTCGCAACTCCACTTCACGTACGGATGGGGCAATTCTGTCGGTCGCGCGGAAAACAGGAAAGGCTCGAACGGCAATATCGCGCGCGCCTGCTGGCCCGCTGTGATCACCAACGGAGTCTGATTCCTGTAGGCAGTGAAGATATTGCCCATGGCGTGGCCCACGCCGACGGCGGAATGGAGATTCACCAGGCCGGCATTTCGAGTCGCCTGCGCGTAACCGTCCGCCATGCCCACCACGATCGATTCCTGCAGCCCGAGGACGTAGCGGAAGTCCGGCGGGAAATGCCTGAACATCGGCAGCTCAGTCGAGCCAGGGTTACCGAAAACGGTGGTCATCCGGAAGTCACGAAAAAGCCGTAACACAGCTTCACGCACGGTGGTCTGCGAATCCGGGCCGGGCGCGGATCGCGCGCTTGCAGGGCTTTGCATGAAAATCTCCTCTGTCGAAGAAAGACTCGACTGCCAGTGAATTCTTCGACGCAGGCCGCCAGTCTCAGGCAACCATAGGGCGTCGTCCAGCGCGCACAGCGCGGACAGTCGAATGAGCTTGCAACAAACTATCACGCCTGTGTGTATGCGCGGACCTACTCGTGGTAGCGTCCATGGAACGCACCGGGCGGCCACTGCGCTGCGAATTCCGTGCTCCGCAAGCCAGGGCGGTGGCCGTCCATGGGCGAGGGGCGCCGCCCTTCCCGCGGAGCGGTCGAGGCCGCGTTGACGCGGCATGTTCGCACGGCGGATGATGAAGTCATGTTGGGGGAGAAGAACGGGATGACCCGCGGCACGAAGCCTACGGATGACGAACGGACCACGGTCGATCGACGTGGCTTTCTCAAGGCGGCGACACTCGCCGGTACTGGCGCGGTCGCACAGGCAGTTGCACCGACGGATGCGACGCCTGTCACCGGCGCTGACGCCTCCACGGTTGCGACCAGTCGCCATACCGTGCAGATCGTTTCTCGGGGGGCCGAACAGGGCGAACCCCTTCGGGATGGCGCGACCCAGACCAGTTGTGGCAGCGACTTCATGGTCGATGTGCTGCGTGGCCTGGGTATTGAATACGTCGCTGCCATCCCGGGTAACACCTTCAAGGGGCTGCACGAGTCGGTCATCAACTACGGCATGACGACCTCGCCGTCGCTGGAGCTCATCTCCTGCATGCATGAGGAGATTTCCGTGGCGATTTCACACGGCTACGCAAAGATCGCCGGCAAGCCGATGGCCTGCATGATGCATTCGACCGTAGGACTGCAGCACGGAGCAATGGCGATCTACAACGCCTGGGCCGACAGAGTGCCCGTGTTCGCCATCGTCGGCGCGCAACTCGACGCCTCAAAGCGAGCCAGCTATGTCGATTGGGCCCACTCGGTTTTCGATGGTCCCGCGCTCGTGCGGGATTTCACCAAGTGGGACGACACACCCATCTCGCTGCGGCATTTTGCAGAGTCGGCAACCCGGGCCCATAAGTTCTCTCTCACTCCTCCATATGGGCCGACCGTGCTCGCGATCGATCAGGAGTTGCAGGAGGACCCGATCAGGAGCGGCGAGAGTCTCGTCATCCCCCACGAGCCACGAACCGCCCCACCACGTGGCGATGACTCCGCTGTCAAGGAGACCGCGCGACTCCTGGTCGGCGCAGAAAACCCTCTACTCGTCGCCGACCGCGCGGCGCGCACCTCTGAAGGATTGCGCCTGCTGGTCGAGTTGGCCGAGGAGTTGCAGGCAGCCGTGGTAGATATCTACGGCAGAATGAACTTCCCATGGCGACACCCACTCAACCAGACACGTCGCCAGGCCGCGCTGGTCGGTAACGCGGATGTCATTCTCGGGTTGGAGTTGACCGACTTCTGGGGGGTGACCGCCAACCGAATGGCCGCCGGTGCCAAGCGCATCAGTATCAGTGCCGGCGATCTCTACATGAAATCCAACTATCAGGATTTCGAACGCTTCACGCCTGTGGATATTGCGATCGCCGCGGACGCCGAGGCAACACTGCCCACGCTCGTCGAAGCGGTCCGCAAGCTCATCACGCCACGGCGCCGGGCGGTACTCAAAGCCCGTGGCGAGCAACTTGCAAAGGATCATCAGGAAACACTGGAGCAATCCCGCGCGGCCGCCGCCGTAGGCTGGGACCTGCAACCGATCACCACGGCGCGCCTGTGCGCCGAGATCTACGAGCAGATCCGCAACGAGGATTGGGCACTGTGCAACGGCACTGTCTTCCAGAACAACTGGCCCCAGCAACTCTGGACCGCCAACCACCACTACCAATACATCGGCGATGCCGGAGCGTATGGGCTCGGCTACCTGCCCGGCGCGAGCGTCGGGGCGGCACTCGCACATCGTAGACATGGCCGGTTGGCAGTGGCCATCGGCGGCGATGGGGATCTGATGTTCACCCCGGGCGCGCTGTGGACCGCCGCGCATCATCACATACCTTTGTTGTACGTCGTACATAACAATCGCGCTTATCACCAGGAAGTCATGTACGTGCAGACCATGGCCGCAAAGCGGCAACGCGGTATCACCCGCGCACATATAGGCAACACGATCACTGATCCGAACATCGACTTCGCGAAGCTGGCCGCCAGCATGGGAGTCTACGGCGAGGGACCGATTACGGACCCCAAGGACCTGGGCGCGGCCTTGCAGCGAGCGGTTGCCGTCGTCAAGCGAGGCGAGCCCGCTCTCGTGGACGTGATTTCGCAAGGGCGTTGAAAGGCGTAAGCACATGAGGCCAGTCTTCGCACGCGGGTTGCTTGTCATTACCTTGACGGCAGCGGCGATTGCGGCGCTCGCCGCCAACCCGGCGCCGACCGGGACCGGCGATCCCGTCAACGGCAAGCGCGTCTTTTTCGCCGATGGCTGCTTTTACTGTCACGGTACGAGCGGCGCGGGTGGAGGGAATGCCGGCCCGCGCCTCGCGCCGGATCCTCTCCCACTCGAGCGGGTGAGAGCCAAAGTGCGCACAGCTTCCGGCAGGATGCCGGTGTATTCACCGGCGGTGCTGCAGGACTCCGAGATCGCTGACATCGTCGCTTATCTGCGCAGCATTCCCGAGGGAAAGCCGGCAAAGGATATTCCGTTGCTCAACAGATAACCGTACGAGTCAGGCAGGCTGCAGGTAGCTCGCAATCGATACGACATGAACGCGCGGCGGGAGAGCACGGTATCACCGCGCACTGTTGAAATGGATCGTCAAGGGGAGCTTCAAATGAGAGTGGCAGGCACCGCCGCGTTCGACGCAGGCACGCTTATAGTTGGATTGATGTCATTGAGCATCGTTGCAGTGCCCGCCTGGGCCGCCGCGGCGGCGGCGCCCACGGCCGATGCGCCGGCGCTGGAGGAGGTCGTCGTCACTGCGCAGTTCCGCCAGCAGAGCCTGCAGACGACCCCGATCGCCATCACCGCGATCACTGCCCAGCAGATCGACGATCACAATGCGTTGAGCCTCACCGACCTCAACGGGCTCGCGCCCAACGTCACCCTGACGAAGGGAACGAACACGAATGGACCTTCGGCACAGGCATTCATCCGTGGTGTCGGCCAGAGCGACGGCCATCCTGGGCTGGAGCCTGGTGTAGGCATATACGTGGACGACGTGTATCACGGCCTGCTGCTGGGCTCGGATCTGCAGCTGGCCGATCTGGATCGGGTCGAGGTACTACGCGGACCGCAAGGCACTCTGGCGGGCAAGAACTCCATCGGCGGATCCATCAAGCTGTTCTCGAAGAAGCCGAGCGAAGACAGCGACGGGTACATCGATGCTACCTATGGCGACTTCAACCTCATCAACATCAAGGCCGCCGGCAACTTCACGCTCGTCAGGGATGAGCTGTACGCGCGCATCTCGGGGGTTTCAGAGCAGCAGGACGGCTATTTGCAGAGGCTGGACTATTTCTGCGCCACCGGCCAGGACGTCAGATCGACGCAGATCCCCGTGCACGGGTGCCAGATCGGCACCGAGGGCGGCACGGATCTGCATGCCATTCGCGTGGCCCTGCGTTGGATCATCAACGGCAGCCTCGAGAACAACTTCGTCGCGACGGACAGCCAGGACCGGTCGGAGGTCCCGGCGCTGAAGTTGACCCAATCCAACCTTCCCGCGGGGTTTCTCCCGGCAAACCTGCCCCCCAGTGGCGCGGAGTTCATCACCGGGCCGCACTCATACACCAGCTACGCTACGTACATGAATCCCGGATTCACCGATCCCGCGAAGTATACGAAAGGGACGGTGGCAGCCCCAGGAGCCGGACAGCACAATGCAATCTCCTTGCCTGTGACCGACCCTACCAACTACTACGGGCTCACGGACAACCTGGAATGGAAGCTCGGCGAGCACTACACTCTGACGGCGATCACCGGGTACCTGCGCTACAGTGGCGCGTACTCGATCGAGGTAGGTGACTCGCCTTACGCGATCCAGATGTTGAACGACACCTGGGCCGACAACCAGTTCACCGAGGAGATCCGGCTCAACGGGACCTCTTTCGGTCGGGCCGACTGGACGATCGGCGGCTACTACTACAAGGAATTCGCCCAGTTCGGTGGCCTGAAGCTGCTGAGCCCCGGCCTCGCCAACGAGACTTTGTTCACGGGCAACGATCCGATCAGGTCTTCGAACAAGTCGGCGTTCGCGCACGATGTCTGGCGAGCCACGGACAAGCTGAGCGTGATCACCGGCATCCGTTATACGAAAGAGAACAAGCAATACACGTTCTCGCGACTCGACCCGTACGATCCGGCGGTGGCGAGCTACAATCCGGTCGGAGTGCTGAATGGCACGACCGGCACCTACTCGGGCAGCCACGTCGACTACCGCCTCGGTTTCGAGTACCAGTGGGCAGAGCATCTCATGACGTACGCCGAATGGTCCACGGGCTTCCGCGGCGGCGGCGTGAACCCGCGCCCATTTGTCCAGCAGGAGGAGGTCCCTTTCGGAACCGAGAAGCTGAGCGCTTATGAGATCGGATTGAAGACCGATCTGCTCGACAATCACCTGCGCCTGAACCTCTCCGGGTTCTTCAACAAGTACAGCGACATTCTGCTGGTCAACACCGCTCCGCTGAACATAGACGGCGTCATTACCCAGAACTCGACTCCGGTGAACGTCGGCGCGGCCGACATCAAGGGCGCGGAAGTGGAGCTCGTGATCCGGCCGGTGGCGAGCTTCGAGATCGAGGGCTCCGTGAGCTACCTCAATTTCAACTTCACCTCGATCAACCGATCCGCCGCAACCATTCCCGGTGTAAGCCTCGAGACACAGGACCCCTATGTGCCGAAGCGGATGGCCTCCCTCGGCGCCCAGTACACCTGGACGTTGCCCAACGGCAGTACAGTGAGCCCGCGCGCGGACGCGCAGTATCAGTCAGCCTTTTTTACCGAGCTTTCAAACAATCCACTGGGGCAGGTAGCAAGCCGGACGGTCGCTGACTTCCGCCTGACCTGGAGATCGCCGCAAGGTGACTGGCAAGCCACGGCGGCAGCGACGAACCTGACGAGCAGGTTCTACTACGTCAACAAGGTGTTTTCCCAGAATCCATCCGTCACGCAGGGCCAGCCCGGCGCGCCGCGTGAATGGCTGGTAACGGTGCGGCGGAATTTCTAGACCAACTAAAACCAGTTGTAATTGAAACTGATGCTGACCCGTTCCGCCGCCACCGGATTCGGCGGCACCTCGTGGCGTAGCCAGCTCTCGAACAGCACCACGTTTCCCGCCTCGGCGGGCAAGAGAAACCAGGGGCGGTTCTCCGGACGTGCTCGCGCCAAGCGGGGCGGCGCCGCCATGAAGCGTTCCAGGCGCGGATCCTCGAACTTCAACCCCGATGATCCCTTCGGAGTTTTGACGTAGTACGTTCCACTGATGGTCGCGAGCGGGTGCAGGTGCAGTCCATGCACCACCTGTCGCGGCATGATATTCACCCAGCAATCGGTCATGGCCAGACTACGACCTTCGAGATCGAGCTCGAGTGCGCGAGCGAAGCTTGCGACGTGCCGATCCAGCTCGCGCTCCAAGGCGCCGAAAGTGGGCGACAATTGATGCATGCGGCTGGCGGAGTTATAAGATGTGAACCCGCCGGGGTAATTCTTTTCCGACCAGCGCTGGCCCGCGTCGTCGTCGTGGCGCAGTTGCAAACACTCGCGCAGCAGCCGCTCGTTGAGCTCGCGCCCACCGCGACGACTGAGCGGCCGCGAGTAGACGAGCGTCGGGAAAAGCCTGTGTGTGGTCATGTGGAGTCATTATATGGAACAAGCACCTTACGGCACATGGCGCTCTCCCCTCCTGGCAGCCGATCTGGCCCGCTCAGCCATCGGCCTCAACTACGTGAAAGTTGTGGAGGATGTTCCCTACTGGGTGGAAAGTCGCCCGGCCGAGGGCGGACGCAATGTGCTCGTCACCACCGCCGCGAACGGTACCATCCGGGAGCTGATACCGCCCGGCTTCAATGCGCGAACACGTGTCCACGAGTACGGTGGGACGCCGTACTCGGTGGGGCACGCCGCAATCTACTTTAGCAACTTTCCCGACCAGCGGATCTATGTGCAGCGCACGGGCGAAACACCCGTGGCATTTACGCCCGAGGGTTATCGCTACGCTGACTACGAGCTCGACAAGAGTGGTGAGAGACTCTTTTGTGTACGGGAAGACCATACGGGCGGCGGTGAGCCAAAGAATACGATCGTCGTGCTGGATACCACCATGGGAGGCGCGGGCACAGTACTCTTTGATGGATGCGACTTCGTCGCGTATCCGCGGGTGAGCCCTGACGGCAGCCGCCTTGCCTGGATCGGCTGGAACCATCCCGATCTACCGTGGGATGCGACCACCCTCTACGTGGCGAGCCTGACGAGCCGAGGGCTTTCGGGAATTACGGCCCTTTCCAGCGGGTCGCGGGAATCGGTGATGGAGCCGAGGTGGGCCAGCGACGGCACGCTGTACTTCGTGTCCGATCGCTCGAACTGGTGGAATCTCTATCGCTGCGCAGCTGACCGTATCACCGCGGTCACGACTATCGAGGCTGACATCGCAAGCCCGCTTTGGACACTGGGCCAGTCCAGCTATGCGCTCACCGGCGACGGTCGCGCAGTCGTGCGCTACACGATCTGCGCTCGTGACAAGCTCGGCGTGTTGGATCTCACGTCAGGCAAGCTCGCGCCCATCGACCTGCCGTTTGTGGGGCTATCGAACGTCCAGCTCATCTCACCGGACACTGCGATCGCCATCGCCGCCTCTTCGACAGAAGAGCCTGCCGTCGTAACAGTCGACCTTGCAACGGGCCGTCATGCCGTGCTGCGCGCGCCGGGATCAGTGAAGCTCGACAAAGCATTCATCTCGGTTGCCGAGCCGATCGAATTTCCAACGGCCGGCGGACAAACAGCCCACGCGTTCTATTACCCGCCGACCCATCCTGACGTCACCGCACCGGCGGGTGAGAAGCCGCCGTTGATCGTCAAGGTCCACGGCGGCCCGACGAGCCATTCAAAGCCCGAGTTTACTTTAGCGACACAGTATTGGACCTCCCGCGGCTTCGCGTTCCTGGACGTGAATCACGGCGGCAGCAGCGGCTTTGGCCGCGCCTATCGTGAGCGTCTCAACGGCAACTGGGGCATCGTCGATGTAGAGGATGTAGTGGCGGCCGTGAGATTTCTGATCGCGGCAGACCGCATCGACGGCAAACGCGCGGCGATCCGAGGCGGAAGCGCCGGCGGTTTCACCGTGCTGGCCGCATTGGCATTTCATGATGTGTTCAGGGCGGGAGCGAACTATTACGGCGTGAGCGACCTCGAGGCGCTGGCGCGGGATACGCACAAGTTCGAATCCCGGTACCTCGACAGACTCGTCGCTCCGCTGCCCCAGGGAAAGCACATCTACGAGGCACGCGCGCCGATCCGCCATCTGGAAAACTTCAAAGCGGCGCTCATCACGTTTCAGGGCTCGGAGGACAAGGTCGTTCCGCCAGACCAGTCACGGGCCATTGTGGCGGCCCTGAAAGCCAAAGGAGTCCCGGTCGCCTACATCGAGCTCGAAGGCGAGCAGCATGGGTTTCGCAAAGCGGAGAACATCGTGCGCACGCTCGAATCGGAGCTGGTGTTCTATGGACAGGTGTTTGGATTTACCCCGGACGGCCGGCTGCCCCCGATTACCTTGCTCCGCTGACGGTGAGGTCAGGGAGCGCGCGAGCGTGCTCCCTTGACCTCTTGGCGCTGGTCGCGCAGAAACGGCCGATCGATCTGTTCGGAGTAGAGATCGATGTCGCCGGCAGTGACCCCACAAGCCTTGAAATGTTCTTTCCAGCCATCGACGACCCGGGCGACGCTGCGTATTTCCCTCAGGGCGTCGTCTTTGCGAAGCGCGAACATCTGGCACATGGTGAGCGCATTCGTGAGCGTCGAATCGGCCTCGTGCTCGCCAACACGCATCTGTTGGAAGCCAAGCGCCTGCCCCGAGGGCAGGACATCGTACGCCGGAGACAGCTCGTACTGCTGGGCGTCAGTCATGATGATGGCGTGGTTCTTCTCATGGTCATCCGTATTGTCGATGAGAATGTTGAAAACCATGCGACGGAACAACTCTCGCATGTGGCCTATGTAGACGTCGCCCTCGGTAACGCCCCGGCGCCGGAGTAACTGGGCGAGCTCGGGATATCCGAAACGCTCGGCGGCGGCGCGCAAGGCAACGCAGGCGGAGAGACAATGCAGACGCTCTCCATGGACCCGATCGAAGCGCTTTACAGCGACGGCATGGCCGTCAGTAAGAGCAACCGCCATCGTCGGTGCAACACGAATCTCCGCCTTCTGCGCCAAGGTCATCGTGGCATGCTCGATCAACGGTGTATCCGTGGGCTCACCGTCAGAGAATTTGATGACCCATTGATCCCCTCCGATGTTGAGCAACGCCTTCGGACGCGCGCCACCCATGGTGACACCGGGCGAGATGAGTCGCTTCTGCTCCGGCGGGACAGGCTCGTTCTCCTGCACCTTGCGGACGAGTGTATGAATTGCCTCTGCCTCTTCGAGTGCGGGTAACGGACCCAACCGGCGCGGCAGGTATTCCTCTTGCGATGTGGACACACCCAGGGCGCCAAAACGATCGTCACCAGCGAAGTACAGGTATTCGAGCAGCGATAGGCGTGGTGGCTTGTCGATGAATCGAATCACTCGCTCCCCCCATCGATCCGGCCGTGCGTCGTCTACCGCACCCGCCGCCACCGCCTTCTCGGGAGGCAAAAACTCCTCCTCGATCAGGGGCAGATCCTCACTCAGCGGGAAACCGTGGCGCAGCCAGGACTGTGCATACCGGAGCGACACACCTTGCACCGAGCGCGCCAGATTGAGCTCACCAATCAGCTCGGGCCGCTGTGGGCGGGTAAGAAGCCAGAGATAAAGGCGATCGGTGACCTGATAGGAGGACGTAGGCTTTTCTCCACTACTTGCCACGTGCGAGCCGAGCTTCGGCGAAGGCGGCCGAGCGTACGGCGCGGCGCTTCAAGGCGCTACGCACATCATTTTCGAGAGCGCCGCGGTCGTTGGCAGGAGCAGCGAGCTCAGGTAGGGCAGCGGCACGTCCGATTAGCCACAATGCGGTCGCATAGATTCCCATCCCCACTCCCGGATCACCGCGCTCCATTCGAATGAGCGTTGGCACGGAGCAGCCAAGGCGCTTGGCCCAGGCTCGTTGCGACTCGCGACGCCTTACCCGGGCGATGGCCAGGTTCTCGCCCAGGCCACGTAATGCCTGCTCCGCGGCCGGCGGCAGAGTGACCAGGGCCGCTGGACTTTTAGGCATCGACAGTCTCCCACTCGCCACAACCGCTGTTCTGTAACAAAGAGTTTATCAATTCGGCGTTTTTGGTCAATCCTATGCTATCTACTCTGACCCTCCTCCAAATAACAAAGAATTTACCAAATGGCGGCGTTCGGTAACATGTATGTGAATTAAAGCTCGCCAGGCCCAATTCCGGAGCCAGGGCAAGCCTGACGCCCACCTGATGCTTCACAGTCGCGACCGTGTATGGAACGCCTCCACTCAATAAGCGTCAGCGTGCATCAAGGTAATAAAGACCTGATCAAATCCGGCGATTTGATCAATTCTATATTATTTACAAGCCCAGGGCACTCAACCCGGGATGATCGTCCGGCCTCCGCCCCAACGGCCAGTGGTATTTGCGATCCGCCGCCGCGATCGGCAGATCGTTGATGCTGGCAATTCGCACCCGCATCAGCCCTTGGTCGTCGAACTCCCAGTTCTCATTGCCGTACGACCGGAAGTACTGACCGCTGTCGTCATGCCATTCGTATGCGAAGCGAACCGCGATCCGATTGCCGGTGAAGGCCCACAGCTCCTTGATGAGCCGGTAGTCCAGCTCCCGATTCCATTTGCGGGTCAGGAAGGCAACGATCTCCGCGCGTCCGTGGACGAACTCCGCCCGGTTCCTCCAGCGGCTGTCCTCCGTGTAAGCCATCGAAACAGCCTGGGGATTGCGGCCGTTCCAGGCATCTTCAGCCATGCGCACCTTCTGCGCAGCGGTTTCAGCGGTAAAAGGGGGAACGGGTGGGCGGGACATTGGAGAACCTCCTGCTTCCATCAAGTGGCGTGGCTGGCTGAAAGCACCATTATCGATCAAACTTCCCTGATGAACCCATTAGACCTATATGACATCGTCGGCGCGCTCTCCGAAGAGGAGCGCATGGTGCAGAGCTCCGTGGCCCGCCTGGTCGATGACAGGGTGTTGCCCATCATCCAGAAATGCTTCGAGGAGCACCGCTTCCCCAAGGAGCTCATTCCCGAGCTGGCAGCTCTCGGCCTGCTGGGATCATCTATCAAGGGCTATGACTGCGCGGGCCTCAACGCCATCAGTTACGGGCTCATCTGCCAGGAGCTCGAGCGTGGGGACTCCGGTATCCGCAGCTTCGTCTCTGTGCAGTCCTCGCTGTGCATGTACCCGATCTATGCGTTCGGCTCCGACGAGCAAAAACAGAAGTACCTTCCTCGCATGGCGCGCGGCGAAGTCATCGGGTGCTTCGGGCTCACAGAGCCGCACGGCGGATCCGATCCCGCCAACATGAAGACCCACGCTCGGAAACGTGGCAAGGACTGGGTCCTGAACGGCTCGAAAATGTGGATCACCAACGGCGCCATCGCGGACGTGGCGGTTGTCTGGGCCATGACGGAGCAGGGCATTCGCGGATTTCTCGTGGAAAAAGGCACGCCCGGCTTTGCAGCCCCCGAGATCGAGCGCAAATTCTCACTGCGTGCCTCGATCACCGCCGCTTTGTTCTTCGACGACGTCGTGATACCTGAGGAGAACGCTCTCCCCGGTGTTGTAGGGCTCAAAGGGCCGTTGTCCTGCCTCACGCAAGCTCGTTACGGCATCGCGTGGGGAGTGATCGGGGCTGCCCAGGCCTGTCTGGGGCAACTGTTGGACTACACGAAGGATCGCACCCTCTTCGGCCGCCCACTGGCTCAGAACCAGGCAACCCAGATCCGCCTTGCTGAAATGGCCCGCGGCATCACCACCGCCCAGGTGCTCGCCCTGCAGCTCGGACGGCTGAAGGACGCAGGCACGATGGAGCCGGCACACGTTTCCCTGGCCAAATGGAACAACTGCCGCATGGCGTTGAATGTCGCTCGTGATTGCCGCGACCTGTTGGGCGGGGCCGGCATAAGCGCCGAATACGTCCCTATCCGACACATGCTCAATCTCGAGAGCGTCATCACCTATGAGGGTACCGAGACCATCCACCAGTTGACGATCGGCCGTGCGCTGACAGGATTCAACGCGTTCTAGCGCGGACACCTATTGACCGAAGCTTATCGATGCGCCCCGTTATCACTGACGAGTATGCGCTCCTGAGCCGGTCTTGGCGCGCACGCTTTCCGCGGCTGTCGCCTTCATGACAACCACCCTCTCGAGCTCGGCCAACTCGCGCGCCAGTGCCTTTCCCTCTTCGTCCGCAAGGGCCGCCACATGGAGCCGCGCGAAAATCGCGGCGCCATCGGGCCGGGGTGCGAGGTCATCGATTCTGTCCACGAGCGAGGAGAAATTCCGCCAACCCCGCTCGTGCGTTTCGCCGTAGCCTTTCACGAGCCTTTGCGCTCGAGCCAACTCCACAGCCAGCCCATAGTTGGTGACCGCGAGAGTCTCGATCTGACTGAGCCAGCGCTCGATCCGCTCGTTCTCTATCTGATAGCGCAGCGTTGCACGACGCCAGCGCTTCACGCCGCCTAATGTATGCAACAGGAGGAATCCACCGATCGTCCCTGTCCGAATCTGCTTACCGCCGGTCCAGCGCGAAAGCCATCGAGACACTCGCGGAGATTGCAAAACCCACCGTCCCATGCCGGCCGGCAACGTGCCCGCGATTTCCTCCACGCGAGGCTTCATGAAGTCGGTGATACCAAACAACTGCCCGGGTTCGGCGCGAATCTCTTCCCGAACGCGCCGAAAGCGCCCCGGACGCGTTTTCAGATCCGCAACGCGAATGGTGTCCTCAAACGTCATCCAAAGCGCCAGGCCGCGCGCAACCGCTTCGGTGAGAGCCCATCGACTGCCACCCGCACCACCCATCGCCGGGCCACCAAGCGGCTCAGCGCCAAACCCCGGCGTTGCACCGGTACCCACAGCCACGCCGCCGCCCAACTCGTCGCCACGCACCTCCTCCCTCGCTCGGCCAGCGAACTGAGCGTCCAACGCAGCCACCCGCTCCACCCGATCCAGGTACAAGCCAGCATATGCCGGGTCCTGATAGTCGATCGCCCGTCGCGCCCCTTCGAGCACGATCCTCTGTAAAGGCTCTGCCAGTGCCCTCACACGATCCAACAGGGCCTGTAACTCGAAGGAACGCGCCTTCTCGGGCGCTTTACTTAGCGCGCCCGAGGCCGGCGGAGCAACGCTCGTCTCAACGGCGGACCGGCCACCCGCCATCGGGGCGCCCTCTGCCTGGCTGCCCGGCCCGGCATCGCCACCACGCTCTGCGCGCTCGTACGCCTCCTCGAATGCCGCCAGATTGGTGTCGACGGCGATGCCGCCCTTCCTGATCGCGGCCTCGAACGCCGCCTTGCGGAACGGAAGAGCTCCACTGCCCCCCAAAGCACCCAACATGACCGAGCTGATCACGCTATGGTGCCGCTCGGCGACCGCCTCCATATCGAACACGACAGCGCGCTTCGGCTGTGTCCGAACCAGCTCCAAAAGCTGCCCCTCGTCCACAGTGCCATCGCCCATCGCACTCTTTTCGCTAATGGCGTACGCACGATGCGCAGACGCAATCAAGGTCGTCCTATCGGCCGTGACGAGCCCCCGTTGAATGGCCCGCGCCGCTTCGGCAAGCTCCGAAGCCAACACACAATCAACATCGCCGGGAACCGGCATGAGCGCCATGACCGGGTCACGCCCGGCCTCCGCAGCCAGCTTCCGCGGGAAGAGCTCGAGATAGTAGATAGTCGCCCCGGTTCTCTGCGCCACGCCCGGCACCGAAGTCATCTGCGCAAGGCAACCTTCGGCTTCGGCGATCTCCACCAGCCAGTTCGCCAACACACCGCCGCCCTGCCCGCCGAGCGCCGCGATCGTCAGCTTGATCGGGCGCTCAGAGAGCATATCGCAGCCGTCTGCGCTCGCGGCTCCTCTGGAGGAAGCCGATGACGGCGCTACGCGCCCTGGCCACGAGACGATCCCACCCCGAGGGGTTGTAGAGCAGCTCGGCGCGGTAGAAAGATGGGCAGAGGACCGCCGCGTGGGCTACCTCGCCGCACACACCACAACCAACACAACTATTGTCAACGTGCGCTACGGGATCGGTGCGCAACGGATCGGGATTCTTTCTGACCGTCAACGAGGGACATCCGGACAAGCGAATACAGGAATGATCACCCGTGCAGGTGTCGGCATCGACGCCGAAACGCTCCCGCTCCACGCGCCGACCTTCCCGGATCGCCTTGTTCACGAGCGGCCTCACACGCCGCTGGCGATTCAACTGGCACTCGCCTTCGGCCACGATCACCTTCGGCCCGCGGAACCCGGTGCGCAACGCCTCACGCAATACTTTCAAGGTCCCTTGCATGTCGTATGTCCGAATGCGCCGCACCCACTGCACGCCGACGCCCCTGACCGCGCTTTCTATCGTGTGATTACCTTCCCGATGCACGTTGGTAGCACGCGACGAGAGGATGTCCTGTCCACCCGTCGCGGCAGAGTAACCGTTATCGATGATGACGGTCAGGCCATCATGTTTGTTGAAAACCGCATTGCCGATGCCGCTCGTCAGGCCGTTGTGCCAAAAGCCGCCATCGCCCATGACCGCGACGGCCCGCTTGCCACCTTCCGTGGCGAGTGCGGAGGCCCCAGCGGCGCCGAGCCCGTATCCCATGATGCTGTTGCCCATGTTGAAGGGCGGAAGAGTCGCGAACGAGTGGCACCCGATATCCGCGCTGATGTGCAGCGGGCCAATCTCCCGCTGCAGCAGTTTCATGGCTGAGAAGAAGGGCCGCTCCGGGCAGCCGGTGCATAGACCCGACGGCCGCGGCGGAACGAGCGCTGCAAGGCGCCCCGCGGGGATGAGAGGAGCCTCCGCGACCCTCTCGACCGATGCCGGAACCGCTCGAGCGTGATCCGCCCCGGCCTCAAGCTGCGCGGCCGCATCACCCGGGGCGGCGGTCGCGGATGATTGTCTGAAGTGACTTTCGGGGGGACCCCCGCTCGGCCGTGAAGCCCATCGCGCAATGAACTCGGCAAGGCCTCTGCGCAGCACGTCGACCGTGTACTCACCCGCCAGCGGCAGCACATCCTTTCCAATCAAGCGCGCCTGAGCGTCGTGCTTGCGAAGGATCTGTGCCGCCGCCTGCTCGATGAACTCGGGCTGCCCCTCCTCCACTACCAACACCGCCCTCTTGCCCGCGCAGAACCGCAGCCACTCGTCCGGGACCAGAGGATACGTCACATTCAGGCAATACAGCGGGATCTGGCTATTGCCAAACATGTCCGCATATCCCAGGAGCTCCAGTGCCCGCAGGGTGCTGTTGTACAACCCTCCTTGCAACACGATGCCGACATCGTCCCGTGTGCCGGGAACGAGCTCGTTCATCCGCTGTTCCGCGACAAACCGCACCGCCGCCGGAAAGCGCTTTTCGACCTTCTCCTTCTCCTGTGCGTATGTCGATGGGGGAAGGATGATGCGCCCGTAGTCGCGGGATGGTGCCGCCAACGCCTCGGCCGCCGAGAACGCCGGTCGCCTGTTGGCCTTCGCCGTGAAGCGGCCATAAAGATGACATGCCCGTATCCGCAACATCAGCATCACGGGCGTGTTACTGGCCTCCGACAGCTCGAAGCCCTGTTCGACAGCGCGCACGATGTCAGGCAGATGCGGCTTGGGATCGAGCAACCACATCTGCGACTTCATCGCGAAAGCATGCGTGCGCTCTTGCATGATGCTCGCGCCTTCGCCGTAGTCCTCCCCTAGCACGATCAGCGCGCCACCGAGTACCCCGGCGGAAGCAAGATTGGCAAGAGCATCCGAAGCTACATTCGTGCCTACCGTCGACTTCCAGGTCACGGCGCCGCGCAGAGGATAGTTGATCGATGCTGCAAGCATTGCAGCGGCCGTCGCCTCCGAGGCGCTCGCCTCGAAGTGCACGCCGAGCTCATCGAGAATCTCCTCGGCATCGGCCAACACATCCATCAGATGAGAGATCGGCGAGCCTTGATAACCTCCAACATAGGCGACTCCCGACTGCAGCAGCGCCTTGGTCACGGCGAGAATGCCTTCGCCCCGGAATTCCGCGCCGGCGCCGAGGCGCAGCGACTGGACCTCTTTCGCGAACGAGCGCTCGGTCATGGCGAATCCCCCGGACCGGCCTCAGGCCGGAACCAGAGCCAGCACGCGCAGCGGGCTGCCGGAGCCGTTGACGATTTTCAACGGTGGAGCGATCACCACCGCGCCGGTCGGCGGCAGCTTGTCGAGATTCGTGAGGCTTGCCAGCCCGAACTTGTTCGAGCCATGCATGATGGTATGGCAGGGAAACATCGGATCGAAACTATGCGCCTGGCCGGCATCCGTGCCCACCGTTTCCACCCCCACTCCGAGAATGTCGCGCTCGTGCGCCAGGAAGGGCACACACTTCGGATCGAAGCCCGGAGTATGCGCTCCGTCTGGCCCCGCGTTGAGAAATTTCCTGTCCGTGCCGTGCTTCGACCAGTCGGTCCGGATCAGCACCCAGGCGTGTGGCGGAATCCGGCCGTGCCTTCCCTCCCACTCCTCGACCACTGCCTGAGTCAACAGGAAGTCCGGGTCCGCGGCCGCCTGCCTGGACACATCGATGACACAAGCTGGGCCGATGAAACGGTCGACAGGGATGTTATGCGTGGCATTGTTCGGGTAGTCCTTGCCAGTCACCCAATGGACCGGCGCATCGAAATGCGTGCCGGTGTGCTCTCCGCAGGCGATGTTGTTCCAGTACCACGCCGGCCCCCGCTCATCGTATCGCGAGATTTCCTCCAACGAGAACGGCTTGGAGGGAGCAAACGGCGGCGGTAACTGGATAGTCGGCGTCGCGGGCTCCAGTGGTACTGTCAAATCGACGACGCGAATGCCGCCGCCGACGATGCCGCTGACGAGTTGGGCGAGCGCTTCCGGCGCTGTGGGGGCGTTTTGTGTGGCCATATTCCTTGAGCCTGGTGACGGAATTTAATTGACACTTCAAGTATTCGGCAATATAACCTACGCGCATTCAGGTCGCGATGAGACGATCGAGGCACGGCCGCATGAAACGAATAGTCTGTCTGGGCGGCGGTCCCGCGGGGCTGTATTCGGCCATCTTGCTCCGCAAGGCGCTCCCGGCTACGCGGATCGAGGTCTACGAGCGCAACCGGCCCGATGACACATTCGGCTGGGGCGTGGTGTTCTCCGACGAGACGATGGGAAACTTTCGTGCCGCCGATCCCGAGACTCATGGCGCGATCCTGGCGAATTTCCATCACTGGGACGATATTGCCATCCATTTCGGGGGCCGCAAGATAGTCAGCGGTGGCCACGGATTCTGCGGCATCGGCCGCAAGAAGCTCCTGCAGATCCTACAGGAGCGCGCCCATGCCCTGGGTGTACACCAGACCTTCCACCACGAGGTGGAAGACGACGGCACCTTTTCCGATGCGGATCTCATCATTGCCGCCGACGGCGCCAATAGCCATACGCGCAACCGATATGCCGATATATTCCAGCCGGACGTCGACAAGCGCAAATGCCGCTACATCTGGCTAGGTACCACGCAATCCTTCTCCGCCTTCACCTTCGCCTTCGAGCGGACCGAGCACGGCTGGTTCCAGATCCATGCCTACCAGTTCAGCAAGGACCTGGCGACCGTGATCGTGGAGACGCGCGAGGAAACCTGGCTGGCACACGGCCTGGATCGGTCCGATACTGAACAAGGGGTGGCTTTTTGCGAATGGCTCTTCGGCCGTTACCTTGATGGGCATCACCTGCTGAGCAACGCCGCCCATCCGCGCGGCTCAGCCTGGCTGAATTTCAATCGTGTGATCTGCCGGCGCTGGCATCATGGGAAAGTGGTCCTGATCGGCGATGCCGCGCATACCGCGCATTTCTCGATCGGCTCGGGCACCAAGCTCGCGATGGAAGACGCGATTTCGCTCGCGCGCCACGTGTGCGGACATACGGACCTGGAAAGTGCCCTGACCTCGTACCATCAGGAGCGCCAGCTCGAGGTGCTCAGACTGCAGAGCGCGGCCCGCAATCGCATGGAATGGTTCGAGAACGTCGCGCGTCACGCGCGCCTGCCACCCGAGCAGTTCGCATACAGTCTCCTGACAGGCAGCCAGCGCATCGGTCATGAGAATCTCAAGTTGCGCGACCCGCACTTTGTAACGAATTACGAGGGCTGGCTGGCAAGCCGTAACGGCACGGAAACGGCCCGTCCTCCAATGTTTCTACCATTCAAGCTCCGCGGCCTGGAGTTATCCAACCGGGTAGTGGTATCTCCTATGGCTCAATACTGCGCCAAGGACGGAATGCCGGATGAATGGCATCTGGTTCACTATGGCCACCGCGCGATGGGCGGAGCCGGTCTTATGTACACCGAAATGATCTGCGTGTCCCCTGAGGCCCGCATCACACCAGGGTGCGCCGGGTTGTGGAACGAAGCACAACGCGATGCCTGGCGAGCCATCGTGAAGTTTGTACATGAGCGCACCCCTGCCCGCTTCTGTCTGCAGCTGGGACACTCCGGCCGCAAGGGGTCTACCCAACTCGGCTGGGAAGCCATGGATCATCCGCTGCCGGCCGGCAACTGGCCGATCGTCTCCGCCTCGCCTCTGCCGTACCTCGAAGGAATCAGTCAGACACCGAGCCCACTGACCCGAGCAGACATGGACAGGGTGTGTAGTGATTTTGTCCGTGCCGCGCATTTCGGGAACGAGGCCGGTTTCGACATGCTCGAGCTGCACATGGCCCATGGCTATCTCATGGCTTCGTTCCTCTCGCCCCTGACCAACCGGCGCACGGACGAATATGGCGGCGACATCCACCGGCGCATGCGCTTCCCCATGGAGGTGTTGGCTGCTGTCCGCGCCGCGTGGCCCGCCGAAAAGCCGCTCTCGGTACGTATCTCGGCAACTGACTGGGCCGAGAGCGGACTTTGCGATGAAGATCTCCTGACCCTGACCCGCGCCTTGAAAAAAGCGGGCGTCGATCTCATCGATGTCTCGACTGGGCAAACGGTCCCTTGGCAGAAACCTGCTTACGGACGCATGTGGCAAACACCGTTCTCGGACAAGGTGCGCAACGAGGTCGGGATTGCCACCATGGCGGTCGGCAACATCTACGACGCGGACCATGTCAACTCCATCATTGCGGCCGGGCGCGCGGACCTGTGCGCGATAGGGCGTCCTCACCTGGCAAATCCCGCGTGGACGCTCGAGGCTGCCGCACGGCAAGGCTATCAGGCGCAGTGGTGGCCGAAGCAGTATCTCACCGCGAAAGCCCAACTCGAGCGTAATTTGCAGCGCGCCGCTCAAATGGCGGCCGGCCCGGCCGTCGCGGATGGCACATCATGAATCGCCACGGGACCCAACTCTCCGACAGACATGCGGTCGTCACTGGCGCGAGCCGAGGGATCGGCAGCACAGTCGCGGCCGCTTTGGCGGCCCAGGGCGCGAAGGTTACGCTCCTGGGGCGCGACGCCAACACCCTGAACACGGTCGCCAGCGTCATCGGCGGACCGGGCCGGGCCGCCGCAGTCGTCGCGGATGTCACCGACCCGGGCTCGGTCAGTGCGGCCTTCGAGAAGGCGCGTGAGCAGTTCGGCCCAGTCTACATTCTCATCAACAATGCGGGACAGGCGGCAAGTGCGAAATTTACGGATACCGATGAGGCTCTGTGGAGTCGCATCATGGCCGTCAACATCGACGGCACCTATCGCTGCACGCGGCAGGCGGTGGTGGACATGTTGAAGATCGGGTCGGGCCGTATCGTCAATATCGCAAGTGTCGCGGGACTTCGGGGCGGCGCCTACATTTCGGCATACGTCGCTTCAAAGCATGCCGTCGTCGGCCTCACGCGCTCCCTCGCTCTGGAGCTCGCGATGAAGAACATTACTGTAAACGCCGTCTGTCCGGGGTACACGGACACAGACATGGCGCGGGATGCTGTCGCCAACATCGTACGCAAAACAGGGCGCACCGAGGCCGAAGCATTGGAGTCCCTGCTTGCAACCAATCCTCAGCGGCGCCTGGTCAAGCCCGAAGAAGTTGCCCATGCAGTATCGTGGCTCTGTATGCCCGGCACAGAGAGCATCACCGGTCAAAGTATCGTCCTTGCGGGTGGAGAGGTGACGTGATGGCAAAGGAATCGTCGTCCAAAGAGAGAGCTGCGCTGAAGGTCGTCGCAACCGCACCGGTCGACGCGGAGACACGCGTCCATGACGATCACCACGTGTCATTACGACTGTGGCTGCGCATGCTTTCCTGCACGAACCAGATCGAGAGTCGCATTCGCCAGAAGCTCCAGGCGCGCTTCGATACGACGCTGCCCCGATTCGACCTGATGGCGCAGCTCGAGCGCGCTCCAGGAGGTTTGAAAATGAGCGAGCTCTCGCAGCGGATGATGGTCACCGGAGGCAATGTAACGGGCATCACCGATGGCCTTGAGAAGGAGGGGCTCGTGGTGCGCGAGGTCGACCCTGCCGATCGGCGCGTGTTCCGCGTAAAGCTGACCGCGGAAGGGCAGCGGCAGTTCCAACGCATGGCCACCGAACACGAGCAATGGGTGGTCGATCTCTTCGGTGGCCTCAGCCAGAAACAGAAAAAACAGCTCGTCGACCTCCTGGGAGAGCTCAAGTTTCGCGTTTCCACATTGCCAGGCAACCCGGACCATTGAGCCCGCATGAGCCCGTCGATCGAAACAGCGCGATTCCGCCCTCAACACTTTCAATGGAAGCAGGAGGGACGTGTCGGTGTCATTACGCTCAATCGTCCCGAGCGCAAGAATCCGCTCACTTTCGAATCCTACACGGAGCTGCGCGACCTGTTCCGCGCCCTCACGGCGGCGAAGGAAATCCGTGCGGTGGTGATCACGGGAGCCGGCGGTAATTTCTGCTCGGGCGGCGACGTGCACGAGATCATTGGACCCCTGACACGGATGGATGCTGCTGGACTGCGCGCATTCACGCAGTTGACCGGTGACCTGGTGAAAGCCATGCGCGCCTGCCCACAGCCCATTGTGGCTGCGGTTGACGGTGTTTGCGCCGGTGCCGGAGCGATCCTCGCGATGGCGTGCGATTTTCGCCTGGGTACGAGCGGCGCGAGGACCGCTTTCCTGTTCTCCCGGGTCGGCCTTGCCGGTTGTGACATGGGGGCTTGTGCAATTCTGCCGCGAATCATTGGGCAGGGACGTGCTTCGGAGTTGCTCTTTACGGGCCGCTCGATGTCCGCGGAGGAAGGCTTGGCCTGGGGATACAACAATCGGCAGTCCGCCCCTGAATACGATCTGGAGGAGTCCATCTCAAAGGCGACCGAGATCGCGCAGGGGCCGACGGCCGCTCACGCCATGACAAAGCGAATGTTGCACGCCGAGTGGGCTATGCCGGTTGACGAGGCAATCGACGCCGAAGCCGAGGCGCAGGCGGTATGCATGGAGACACAGGACTTCCACCGCGCTTATCACGCCTTCGTCGCGAAGCAAAAGCCAGAATTCAAGGGGGACTGACTTCGTCGTGGATGCCGGCAGCTATCTGGAATGGCCGTTTTTTACGCCCTCTCACGCCGAGCTCGCCCACCATGTCGACGCGTGGGCGACGGCGTACTTTGCAAACAGGAGAGTTGCGGAAGGTCGCGACTCTGTCGACCGAGCCTGCCGGCAGCTGGTGAATGAGCTTGGCCGCGCCGGGCTCACCAAGTATTCGGTACCGCAGCACCCGCCGTCCGCCGCCGCAGGCCAGCCAATCAACTCCGCCGGTGATCATCCACCCGAGTTTGATGTCCGTGCGCTCGCGATCATTCGGGAAACTCTCGCCCGACACGATGCGCTTGCCGACTTTGCGTTCGCGATGCAGGGGTTGGGCAGCGGCCCGATTTCACTCGCGGGCTCGCCGGAAATGAAAGAGCGCTATCTGCCTCGCGTTGCGACGGGTGAAGCCATCGCCGCGTTCGCTCTGTCCGAAGCGGCTGCCGGCTCCGATGCCGCTGCGATCCGTTGCCGGGCGCGGCGGGATGGGCAGTTTTATGTCCTCGACGGTGAAAAGACATGGATATCGAACGGAGGGATCGCCGAGTTCTACTGCGTGTTTGCCAGAACCAGCGACGCGGAAATACGACCTGACGGCACGGTGGCTGCGCGAGGCATCAGCGCGTTCGTTGTCGATGCTGACACGCCGGGACTCTCGGTCACTCGCCGCATCGAGGTCATCTCGCCGCACCCTCTCGCGACCCTGTCATTTGAGAATTGCCGGGTTCCCGCCGCCCACCTGTTGGGATCCGAGGGCGAGGGATTCAAGTTGGCGATGCGCACCTTGAATGTGTTCCGGACCTCCGTGGCCGGCGCGGCACTTGGTTTCGGGCAGCGCGCCCTGGATGAGGCACTGGAGTACGCCGTCAACCGTCCGATGTTCGGTAAGACACTGGCGGACTTCCAGCTCACACAAGCCGCTCTGGCCGACATGGCGACCCAGATGGATGCGGCCAGACTCCTGACTTACAGGGCCGCCTGGCTGCACGACAGTGGCCGCCCGTGTGCGAAGGAAGTCGCCATGGCGAAAATGACGGCAACCGAGTCCGCGCAACGCGTGATCGACCAAGCGGTGCAGATGTTCGGCGGCCGCGGCGTCGTACACGGCGAAACCGTCGAACAATTGTATCGCGACATCCGCGCGCTCCGTATCTATGAGGGCGCGACCGAGGTCCAGAAGCTGATCATCGGTCGCGAGCTTCTCAACATGAAAAAGACGAGCTCATGAGCCTCAAGGGGTTCGAGATCCTGCAGCCAAAGGGGTGGCCCCGCCCGAAGGGCTATAGCAATGGAATTGCCGCACAGGGGCGTCAGATTTTCATCGCCGGGCAGGTAGGCTGGGATGCTGAAGGGCGGTTCGCCAGTCATCAGCTTGCCGGTCAGCTACGACAGGCCTTGCAGAATGTCATGACGGTGCTCGCGGAGGCGGACGGCAAGCCGGAGCACATAGTGCGGCTGACGTGGTATGTCACCAGCCGAGACGAATATCGAGCGCAGTTACCCGAGATCGGAGAAGCCTACCGCGCGGTGATGGGGAAACATTTTCCCGCCATGAGCGTGGTACAGGTAGCCGCGCTCATGGAAGCGGAAGCGAAAGTTGAAATCGAAGCCACGGCTGTTGTGCCATAGCCTGCGACTGCTGCGTAGCGGCAGGAACGCCCGCGGTTGCCGTCGTCCGGCTGGAATAAGTAAACCAACGCTCCATCCCCTTTGGGACTTTGGGCCTCCAATGGATTCGGCTCCGCCCCGTTATCATCGCGATCCGGGGAATTCTGTGAGACGGTTCGCGGTTTGACCTACAATAAGTGTGGATGATGTCGTTGCGCGCGCCAATTTATCTTACATAAGCAAGGCACGCGAGCCGCAGAGACATTCGACCGAGCACGAACTCTCACGGAATGAGCGAGGAATGAGCAAGTCAACAAAGTTTGATCCACGGCAGCCTCCCGGCCGTATTGCCTTCGACGAGCACGGCAATGCCCGTTGGGAGTGGCGCACCGAAACCGGCAGTTTCGAGCCCAATGTCGATACGCAGAAGATGCGAGCGTTGCGGAGCTCACCGGATGCGCAGCCAGAAGCCACGCAGGCGCCAGCGCCGAGCGGCGATCCTTACCGTACGGCCGATGCGCCAAGGACGCCGGAGAAGACACCGCGCCGGACCCTCGACGACATGCGGAAACTCAGTGAGGAAATCAAACGCGCGCGTGCTCTGAAGAAATCTCCGTGACGGCCCCCGGACGAGCGGGCCGTCAGGCCCGCTCGAACTGCTGTTCCTCGGTGCTTCCGGCAAGAGCCGTAATGGACGAGGTGCCCCCGGCCACTGCCTGGGTAACCGCGTCGAAATAGCCCGCGCCGACCTCCCGCTGATGCTTGGTTGCCGTGTAGCCTTCTTGCTCGGCGGCAAACTCAGCTTGCTGCAACTCGACGTATGCAGTCATCTGCCGCGCCCTGTAGCCACGAGCGAGATCGAACATGGAGTAGTTGAGCGCGTGGAAGCCCGCAAGCGTGATGAACTGAAACTTATAACCCATCGCGCCCAGCTCGCGCTGGAACCTCGCGATGGTGGCGTCATCCAGCTTCCGCCTCCAGTTGAACGAGGGTGAGCAGTTGTAGGCCAGCAGCTTTCCTGGATACCGCTGGTGAATCCCTTCGGCAAAGTGCTTGGCTTCCTCGAGATCGGGTTTGGCGGTCTCGCACCACACCATATCCGCGTACGGGGCGTACGCAAGCCCGCGGGCAATAGCTTGTTTCAAGCCCGCCTTCACGTAAAAGAAACCTTCACTGCTGCGTCCTTTCGCTGTGTCGATGAAAGGGCGGTCGCGCTCATCGACATCCGACGTGAGAAGGTTCGCCGCCTCGGCATCCGTACGCGCGATGAGCACCGTCGGCACATTACACACGTCGGCCGCCAGACGCGCGGCAATGAGCTTCGCGATTCCATCCTGGGTAGGCACCAACACCTTGCCACCCATATGACCACACTTCTTCGCG